>JAQSXJ010000056.1 GCA_029256725.1 Anaerocolumna sp.
GAGGAAATGCCAAAGCCCATATTACGAACCGACGTACTTGAAATGAAAGACCTTACAGAAGGTATGATACTAAAAGGTACCGTCCGTAATGTAATTGACTTTGGAGCCTTTGTGGATATCGGTGTTCATCAGGACGGCCTTGTACACATATCACAGTTAACGGATAAGAAATTCGTTAAGCATCCTCTGGATGTGGTCAGTGTAGGGGATATCGTAGAAGTAAAGGTCATGAGTGTGGACCCTGCCAAAAAGCGAATACAGTTAACGATGAAGTTATAACTATACTAGAGAGTCAAAAGTTCTTTTTGTTGTCATACGGACGGAAAAATACACAAGACAGAAAGACTCATGCTTCATTTCAAGGGATAAGAAGTCCTAATTCTCTGAATATAGCACCAAATATTCAGAGAAAAGGACTTCTAATCCCTTTCCATAGGCGCATTCGTTCTTTCTGTTTTGTGTATTTTTCCTGAAATTGTATAAATTAACGTTAGCACCTTAAATCAACTAGAACGTTTGACTCTCATGTAACTATATCATTTTATTATGTACAGGCATAAAAATACCTGAGTATATGTTTTTTTACTTGGACATATAAAAAGCATATTTCAATTTATATAGTTATTCAATGTAAAAGCATCATAAAATACCAGGAATATCTATAAATCAATTCTGAATATTCCTGAATAATTATAAAATATGGCAGTAGCTTATGTTATCCGGACGGTAATCGTCAGGAAAGAACATAAGCTGCTGCTTTTTTGTCGTTCCTTTCAAACAAAGGGGTAGAAAATAGTATAAGGACAAAAGATGCTGTAAAACGAATTCAATTACACAGTTTTAATGGAAATTACTGCGATGAAAAGATGTATGAAAATACAGTTTCTAACTTGAGTATTTAAAAAGGGTGTTTTATAATCGTAACAACTGGTAAATATTTACTTTATTACATAGGAGAAATATTCCTTATAGCAGCGTAAGATGCGTCCGGTGTGCTGTCTGGGCTTGTCCGACTAGAGGATACGAAGATAAACCAATTGGTGCAGTTCTTTATCTGCATTAACCGGTAATCGTTTAACCTGATGACAGAATTAGAAAGGGGGAATCATCATGAAAAGGTTAAAGAATCTTGTAATACCCATCCTGTGTGTGGCAGTGTTTCTTCTATTTGCCGGGGGGCCTTTAAAGGAAGCCAATGCCAAAACCATGAAGCAGTCGGTGGCAACAGTAAGTGCGGATAAAAGCAGCAGGATCAATCAGCATGAAGCGATTATAATTGATATCCTAACCAACAAAATCAGTGGCGATACTGACGGCAGCGGGAAATATGAAGACTTTCTGCAGCAGTATTTCCGCCTTAGTAACATTAATTTGGGAGCAGCGGCGGAAGATGAAGTGAATGCCAAAGCAACAGAATTAATTCATCTAATGAACCTGGAAAACAAGACTAATATGAAAGAGTTATCGGCTGACAGCAAAGAAATAGCCATAGGACTTGCGAAAGATATATTTACTGCCTGTGGGTTAAAGGCAGGGTTTAACCCTTCCGGTGATCTGATAAGCTTGTCGGATAAATACAGGAATATAACTATCGTTAATGGCAAAGTAGCAGGTGAACATATCAATATGGGGGTACTCATCATTTCGGTATCTGTGGTAAGCATACTTCTTGCTATCTGTTACGTGCTGTCAAAGAAAATACAAATCAAGATAAAGGATGTGAAATACGATGGCTTTCATAAAGAAGAATTTGCCCGGTAGATATCTGTTATTAATTGACTGTATCGGAATCTGTTATTAATTGACTGTATCGGAATAATAATCTCTTACATACTGTCAGCCTGTATCCGTTACAGTGATATAACAGAATACTGGTATTATAATGTCTTTGGCTGGGCACTGGTATTAGCTATCTTGCTTTATAGCGGAGTATTTATAGCCTTCGATACTTATAAGGATTTTGTTAAACGAGGTTTCATTGATGAATTCCTGGAAGTATGTAAATTAAATATTATATTTTCCCTAACCATAACGGCTTTTATGTTTCTAACCAGAGAAGGAGTTGCCTTCTCAAGATTATTCTTTCTATTGTTCTTTTTCTTTAACACCATCATTTCCCTGACCGTCAGGCAGTATTTTAAATGGATTCTATTAGGCGTCTATAAGAAGAGCAGGGCAAGCAGCAAAATAATGGTGGTAACTACCACTACACAGGCAGGGGAAGTACTAAAGCAGATTAATGGTGAAAATTCCTGGGAATATGAAGTCAGCTATCTTACGATAGTTGACTTGGATATGATGGGGAACGAATTGTTTGGAGTACCGGTAAGAGCAGGTACCAGAAATATGTTTGAAGTAGCAAAGCAGGAAGTTCTGGATGGTGTGTTCATTCATTTGCCAAGTAATTATACTGTGAACTTTAATCTGGAAGACATTATATTTCAGTTTAAGAACATGGGGGTGAATGTGAATCTAAGCATTAACACCTTTGGGCTTAGGCTATCCGAACAAAGTATTCAGAATATGAGCGGGTATCATGTATTGACCTTTAGTAACAAGGTCTTTGATGAGTACCATTTACATATTAAAAGGCTGATAGATATTTTAGGCGGTATAATCGGCTGCATATTAACACTGGTATTGGGGGTGTTCATTGCAATTGCCATTATTATAGAATCTCCCGGGCCGGTATTCTTTTCCCAGGTTAGAGTAGGAAAAAACGGCAGGCGCTTTCGGATCTATAAGTTTCGTTCCATGTGTGCGGAAGCGGAAGCTAAGAAGGCCGAATTAATGGGGCAGAATGAAATGGATGGGCAGATGTTTAAAATAACCGATGACCCGCGAATTACAAAGGTCGGAAGTTTTCTGCGTAAAACCAGTCTGGATGAATTTCCCCAGTTCTTAAATGTCCTCAAAGGGGATATGAGTCTTGTAGGAACCAGACCACCTACAGAGGAAGAATTTCTTCGGTACGAGGGGCGGCATAAAAGAAGACTTGCACTAAACTGCGGGCTTACCGGTCTTTGGCAGGTAAGCGGAAGAAGTGATATTACAGACTTTGAAGAAGTCGTTAAACTTGATCTGACATATATTGATAACTGGTCTCTTAAGATGGATTTAAGAATCATCCTGAAAACAATCTTTGTAGTATTGTTTGGGAGGGGATCAAAATAAGCAGGAGGAAACGGTTTGGAACAGCTTATAGACATTCACTGTCATATACTTCCGGCAGTGGATAATGGTTCCGTTAGCATGGAACAGACAAAGAATATGCTTAAGATTGCCTATGAAGAAGGTATTACGTATATCATTGCTACACCTCACTATGGAGCCGGCTGCATCAATCCGGATAAAAGTGAACTGGAAGAGAAGCTTAGAAAGGTTCGCCAGGCAGCCAGTGAACTTAATCCTTACTTTCGAATAGAACTTGGCAATGAATTATTTTATAGCAGTGATATTACAGAACATCTGCGCAAAGGAAAGGCGGCTACCTTAGCAGGTACCAGGTACTGTCTGGTAAGGTTTTATAAAGAAGAAGAGTATGAGTGCATGAGAGCAGGACTCCACAGTCTGCTGATACAGGGGTATTACCCGGTATTATCCCATGTAGAGAACTATCAGTGCCTTTATGGTAATTATGAAGGTATTGCACAGCTTATAAACCTTGGTGTTTACATGCAGATGAATATTAAGAGCCTCTTAGGGAACCCCTTTGATTCCCGTGTAAGGCATGCAAGGCGTCTGTTAAGTTATGATATGGTTCATTTTATAGGGACAGGTTCCCGTTCTGATTCCATCAGAGCTCCTATGATGAAGGAAGGCTTTCGCTACATAGAGAGCTACCACGGAACAGAAATAAAAAGACAGTTATTGGAGAATACCAGAAGCCTTCTTGAGAGTAAGAAGATTGACCGGAGATTCTATCCCTGTTTTGACTGAACAAGGGGATAACGGACAGAAAGGATAAGGATACAAACAAATTTTAACGTCTTTGCTACATATTAGTTTGAAATGCAAGGGATTTCAAATGCAGCTTTGTGCCTGTGGCTCAAAGCTTTCAGGTTATATAAGGTGAACTAAGTTTATTACCCTCTTCCAGGCTTAAAAGCACCATATATCCAAAGTTTTTTATACCTGGAAAAGAAAAAACTAAAATTCAACATATATAGGAGAAAGGTACGGTTAATAAAATGGAATTTGAGAAAACAGAAGAACTAGAGATTAATATAAGAGAAATATTTTATGCCCTCCTTGATAAGTTCTGGATACTTTTTTTCGCAGCAATCATATGTGCTCTGGCAGGCGGTATTGTTACAAAGCTGACCCAGGTACCCATGTATGCAGCTACAACAAAACTGTATGTAATAAACAGGCAGGACCCGGCAAAGACAGTAACCAGTGCAGATCTTTCAACGGGAAGCCTTCTGATAAAAGATTTTGAGATTCTGGTAACCAGCAGACCTATTATGGAACAGGTAATACATAATCTGGACTTAACCTTGGAGCAGGCGCAGCTGGTTAGTAAGGTATCCGTATTTATCCCGACGGAAACCAGAATCCTTGAGATTACAGTAAGAGATGAGAATCCTTTCCTGGCAAAAAAACTTGCCGATGAAATAGCGGATGTATCGGCAGAACAGATGATATCGGTAATGGATATCGAGAAGGTAAGCGTGGTGGAAAGAGGACGTATACCACTATCACCTACAGAAGATAACTTCTCAAGGAATATCATGCTTGGAGGTATCTTAGGTCTTGGTGTGGCTGTCAGTCTGATAGTTTTGTTTTTCTTAAGCAATGATCATATAAAGACCAGCGAAGATATAGAAAATCATCTGGGAATAATACCTCTTGCAGAAATTCCTCTGGAAGAAGATATTCTAAATACCAGGAAAGTAAGAGCGGAATTAAAAAGAGCATACAAAAAGGCAAATAAGAAAGGCTACAAAGGAGGCTTTGAAAATGCAGTCAATTAATATTGAATTAACGGCAAGCGTTGATTTCAGAGGTTATGAAGCCTATAACACACTTCGTACCAATATACAGTTCTGCGGAAAAGATGTAAAGGTAATCTGTATCACCAGCTGTATTCCAGG
Source organism: Anaerocolumna sp. (assembly GCA_029256725.1). Lineage (GTDB taxonomy): Bacteria > Bacillota > Clostridia > Lachnospirales > Lachnospiraceae > Anaerocolumna. The sequence goes on from JAQSXJ010000056.1 coordinate 5,097, forward strand.
CGAAGGTAAATCCACCGTATCCATACGGCTGGCAGCCTCCATGGCAGAAGGAGGGAAGAAAGTACTTTTTGTAGATGCCGACTTAAGAAAGTCCAATATGATAAAAAGACTGAAGATAAATCAGTCTGTGAATGGGCTTTCCCAGTATCTCTCCGGTATGAACACAAGTGAGGAGGTAATTTATAATACCAACCTGGAAGGACTTGATATGATCTTTACCGGACCTATACCGCCAAACCCTTCAGACCTTTTAAGCAATCGATATTTCAAAGAATTATTACAGAGTAAAAGAGAGGAATACGACTACATCATAATTGATACACCTCCCTTAGGACTTGTAATAGACAGTGCAAATGTAGCAGAAAGCTGTGATGGAGCGGTAATTGTAATACAGGCAGATGCCAACAGTTATAAATTTGTCCAGAAGATAATGAAACAGCTGGAAAAGAGTAATTGCCGTGTGCTGGGAGCAGTATTAAACAAAGTAGAAGTTAAGCATCAAAGGTATTACGGGTTAACCTATAAGAAATATTACGGAGCAGCCTATGCCCCGTATTAACCAGTCGAATTTCAACGAATAAATAAGTAGAAATTACCTGGTTATAGGAGGGCAATAACAGAAACCTTGCGAGTGAAAGAAAATTTACAAATGAAAGGCTGCCACAGTAGGCTTCTTTCGCTCTATATAAATTGTGGCAGTATCGCAGAACTACCTGTGATAGGCAGTGCGTGTAAACTATGAAAAAATTTATTATTATATCAGGAATTATTACATCGCTTCTATTTGCTTTACTGATATACATAGTCGTGAAAGAAGACAAAACAGCTCCGGTCATTCATATGAATAATGAGAGTCTGGTATATAGAGAAGGAGAAGATACCACTTTATTGTTACAGGGTATCACAGCAGAGGATGATGTAGATGGAGATGTTACCTCTACCGTTATGGTTGGAGATCTTATCACAATGCCGGACGGTACAGCAGCAAAGATCACTTACCTGGCAAAGGATTCCAGCAATAACGTGGGACAGCTGGATATACTCATTCCTTATGAGGTCGGGAAAGAAGCAGAAAGCGGTAAAGAAATACAAAATTCAAAAGTAACGAAAGACAATGGAGGAGATGAGCAAAAAAAGACAGCTCAGCAAAAAAAGACAGCTCAGTCAGCTGGTGATATGATAACGGCGGATTCTAAGAAAGAAACGAATAATCAATCTGTCGATCAGAAGAAACCGGTTATAGAACTTCTTAACACAGAGGTTACTCTAGACAGAGGTGAAGAATTTGATCCGAAAGCCTATGTCAAAAATATCAGTGATGATAAAGATTCCGTGCAGGCTCTCCTTGACAGTGTAACAGTAATCGGGACCTATAATATGAATAAGAGAGGAAACTATCCTATCGTACTTACAGTAGAAGACAGTGAAGGCAATCAATCTGATAATGTATCCCTTGTATTAAAGGTGGAGTAGAAAGAACAAAGATACAGGATACCCGTAAAAAGTGGTGGTGAAGATGGAAGGATATATTGATATACACAATCATATAATACCAAAAGTGGACGATGGTGCCCACAGTATGAACCAGGCATTGCGTATGCTGGAAATCGCTTTTTCCGAAGGAATCCGCACAGTGATAGCAACACCCCATATATCCTATCGAAGAGGGGAAGACAGACTCAGTAGATTAAAGGCAGCCTTTGAAGAATTGAGATTAAAAGCAGAAGAGGAGTTTCCGGAGCTTAAGCTTTGTTTGGGCAGTGAGATATTTTACAGCCAAGACACCGTATACGGGCTTCAGAAAAATGAAATACCTACCTTAGGCAATACAAGTTATGTATTGGTTGAATTTCAGCCATCCTGCGAATACCGTTATTTAAAGAGCAGTATTCAAAATCTGATAATAGGCGGATATAAGCCGGTTATAGCACATATTGAGCGGTATTATGTATTAAGAAAAGATATGAAGCTCGTTGACGAATTGATTCTTATGGGAGCTTATATTCAATCCAATGCCTCCAGTATACGAGGTGAAGATGGAAGGGAATTGCAGCGATTTGTTAAGAAACTCCTTAAACGAAAGCTATTGCATTTTGTTGCCACAGACAGTCATGGTGATGAGATCAGACCGCCAAGGATAAGGGAGTGTATCGATACGGCAAAGAAAAAGTACGGAGAAGAATATGCAGCAGATATATTTATACATAACGGCAGGAAGCTTCTTAAAGACCAATATATATAACGGGCTGGTGATGCCCATCTATAATGATACCATCCTGGCAGTAGCTTCTTATCTGATACCATCGGCATTTTCCGGAATACTTGCCCTTATGGTTTTTGACTTTACCTTTTTGCTGCTTGGGCAGAAGAGAAGAAACAGATTCCGAATAATGACCGGAAGGACACAGACAATATTATTTTTGATATTTACCTACATAACTTTTGTTTTCTTTCTTGCCATTCTATCAAGGCCTCCCGGTTCCAGAACTGATATAGATCTAATGCCTCTTGCAACCTTTTCCCATAGGCTTGAAGGTAATATCTATGCCATAGAAAACATCATACTGTTTATGCCTTTGGGTTTACTTCTATCCATGCTATTTTCAGAAAATAGGCAGTTATCAATATACCTGTTATGTGGAGTAACCTTAAGCATTACGATTGAACTTGCACAGTACCTGACACAAAGGGGGTATCTGCAGACGGATGATGTTTTGCTTAATGTACTGGGCTGCATTCTGGGACATTTGATCAGCAGGCGTTTTACAGACATAGCAAAGCGTTATATATTACGTAGCGGATAAGGAGCTTTCATGGAAAGATTAAAAACAGGTACAAAGGATACCTTCAGTGAATATTCACAATACCTTAGAAATAAAATGAAAACAATAATAATTGTAACGGTATTAGCAGGCTTGTTAGTAGGGTTTGTAAACCGCTATATAATATCTGACTACTATTATGCGGTAACAAAGCTGCAGACCGGAATGCAGGCAGCAGATGACCTGATACGTCTTATGGAGAATAGAAATATACTGGAGAAGGTAATTCTTGAAGCTGATGCAGACCTGACCACCGCGGAATTAAGAGAGACCATGTATCTGTCCCTGGTGGAAAATACAAGGGTGATAGAACTTACAGTATATGACTATGATGCAGACAGGGCTGTCGCACTGGTTAATGCCTATATAACCGTAGTAAAAATGGAATATGGAGATATATTTGAAATAAAAGTTCTGGAGGAAGCCGGTCGTGCACAGGTCTTTCCAAAAGAAGATGTAGTAGGGTTCGTCAGAGGAGCATTGCTTGGGGGAATTATCACAATACTTGTGCTGACTATAAGATTTATTAAAGGAACCAGAATCAAGACTGCACAACAGGTAGAGGAATATCTGAGCATAGCAGTGCTTGCAGTAGTTCCGATAACAGATGTGAAAGCGAAGCTGCGTAAGGGAGGAAGTGTAACGTGAAAATTAAGAGCGGATTTTTGTTGCGTGAAATAGCAGGATCCTGGGTGGTTGTACCGGTAGGACAGAGGGTAGTGGATTTTAACGGATTAATGAGTCTGAGTGAAAGTGGAGCCTTGCTTTGGTCTAAGTTGGAACAGGGGATAGAATCAAAGGAGCAACTGGTGAATCTTCTGAGGGAAAATTACAGTGTTGAAGCTGCGGTGGCAGCAGAAGATATCACAGACTTTATCAACCAGATTAACGAGAGGGGATTGATAGAAGATGGCAATGAACTGGGGACAGTTAAGTGCAACACTGACAATGAACTCTTTTAGCAATAAAATACCTTTATCCGGACAATTTGAGCTTACCACCCGTTGTAATCTGGGCTGCAGAATGTGCTATGCCTGTAATGGACTTCTTCACAGTGACTTAAAGAAGAAAGAACTAAGTGCAAAAGAATGGATTGATATAGCCAGAGAAGCCAGGGATTCCGGGATGCTGTTTCTGCTGCTGACCGGAGGGGAAGTGTTTTTTCGTGATGATTTCAAAGAGATATATGAAGAATTAACCAGAATGGGATTTATCATCAGTATCTATACAAACGGTACGTTGATTACAGCGGAGGTTATCAAATGGCTTAAGACCATACCTCCTTCTCAGATAGATATTTCACTTTATGGTGCTTCCGCAGATACCTACAGAAAAGTATGCGGTAATGCAAACGGTTTTTCTCAAGCCCTGGAGGGAATTCGGTTAATACAGGAGGCAGGTATAAACCTTCAGTTAAGAACGACCATCATTAAAGAAAACAGATCGAATCTGCCTGCTATAAGGAATCTGGCAGAGGGATTTGGTTTAAAATTAAATCTGGTGGATTATATTACACCGGAGAGGGAGAGGAGGGAGATTGATACCGGGCGGTTATCTCCGGCTGAGCAGGCACAGTTAATTCTTGATACACAGCCAGAAACCGGGGAGGAGGCCTATGACGAAACCATACATATTGACAAAGAGGCTTATATAAAAGCTACGGAGTGTTTTGATTATTTTAAGAGTAGTAATGCATTTCCCTGCAACAGCGGAAAGAACAGTTTCTTTATAACCTGGGAAGGAGTAATGGTGCCCTGTTCCATAATGAATACGCCAAAGACCCATCCCCTTAAAAGTTCCTTTCGCCGTGCATGGAGGGAACTGGTTCAAAAATGCGATAAAGTTCCGGTCTGCAAGACCTGCAGTAAATGTTCCCTGAAAGGGCAATGCAAGTCCTGTCCGGGCAGACTGCTGAATGAAACCGGCAGCTTTAAAGAGCCTGCACCCTATCTTTGCGAATTGGCAAGAGAGAGTAACAGGCTGACAGAATATCATAAAATGGAGGAAATAGTATGAAGGATTACATAAGGCCTACAATTGAGATTGTTGAATTAAGACCGGAGGAAAGACTGGCTACCTGTCATATAGGCTTATCAGGACCGGACCCCCTTACCTACATCTGGGAGATGATCTTCTGCAAAAAAAGCCGCTGCAAACTTGGCTATACCAGCGCAGGAGGCTGCAGTTAAGAAGATTAGTATTAGTGCATCTGCGAACAGATGCGGCCTGCGTGGGAAACTTATTAAATTGTAGAGTACATATATATTTCTAATTAACAATGCCACAAGGGTTCTTGCGATATGTATTGGAGTTTAGTTACGGCTTGCATTGGAAGCCAGTGTGGAATAAAGGATATTCCATGATTCATATTAAAACAGTACCGCAGGCAGGCTTGCGGTATACAGGGGTGTTAGCATGAAAAGTACTATACAGATAGCAGATATTCCCATAACGCTGGAGACTGATCTTAAATGGTCAAACAGGAAATTAAACACCTTTAAACAAAGGTCTTCAGGGGAGGAAATGAAGCTTACATACAGACTGGATAAAGAGATCAGGGTTCCGAAAGAACTGATTGTTTTTGATGACAGTATAAGGTGGGTTCCTTATACTGGGGATGCGAAAAAAACAGAGCTATATCTCTTTAACCGAATGACAGACAGATTGTCTTATAGAATGACAGCGGACAGAGATTGGAGTCAGGTGGATATTTCCTATACTCCGGAGGAGAAGAAGCCGGCAGCTTCTTTCTTAAGTACTCTTGGGGAAATTGCTTTTCGTAACCGTATCCTAAGGCATAACGGACTGGTAATTCACGGTGCTGCCTTAGAATATGAAGGCAAAGGGCTGATTTTTTCAGGACCCTCCGGAATGGGAAAGACCACCCAGGCAAACCTGTGGAGGAAATACAAAGGGGCTGTCATGATCAATCATGACAGGCCTGCAATCAGGGTAATACAGGGGGTTCCAAGAGTATATGGCACTCTATGGAATGGTGCCAGCAGGAAATGCACCAATAAAACAGCTGATTTAAGTTCAATCATACTTTTGGAGCAGGCAAAAGAAAATGATATTATGAAACTATCCGGCGAGGAAATCCTAAAGAAATTAATGCCCAGAAGCTTTCTGCCATACAACAATGAGCAGGATATGAAGCTGGCACTTAGGAATCTGGAGGAGATAATAGCTGTTACACCTGTGTTTCTTCTAAGATGCAGGCCGGACAGGGAAGCAGTGGAGTTATTATACCAATGTCTGAAATAAAGAGAATCAGTACTGGCGTTATGATGCCCGTAATAAGAAAATTATTGGAGAATGACAAAAGAGTACGGATAACTGTAACCGGAAACAGTATGTATCCGTTCCTGCGTGAGAACAAGGACAGTGTGGAGTTAATCACCTGTTCCTTTCCTGGGATAAGATCCGGTGACATTATTTTAATACAAAGAGATGACAGCGCATATGTGCTGCACAGGGTCATATTTAAGAAAAAGGAACATGTATATATAAACGGAGATGCACAGAGAAGTCTGGAAGGACCCATTCGAAGAGATCAGATACTGGCGAAAGTAAATACAGTATGGCGGGAGGGAGCAGAGATTTCAGTAAATAATATTGTGTGGAAGGTTCTTGCCTTTCTATGGTTTTGCATATTGCCTTTTCGTAAAACTATAATCTTCCGCTACCATAAATTTCGCAGCATACAGAGAAAATACAGTAATTGAAGCTGTTAAACGTTCTGACAAATCTAAGACTTTTAAATATGGTTTGTGATCCAAATAAAAGACATCGAATAAGAAGAGTGAGAGGAAATTTATTTATTGAAAGGCTGCCACACTACACTTTCTCACTTATTTTTTGTGGCGGTATCGCTGGTATAACAACGATATGCATTGGGTATACAGATGAAACAAAAAAAACAAATTCTTAAATGGATGGGAAAGAGAACCCATCCTCATATTATTTCTCTGATAATTTTAGTGCTGGCAGGAAGTGTTTCATCTGTTATTAAGGTAATAATGGCTTATCTGTCAAAAGATCTGATTGATTCCTTTATAGGCGGAATTACGAAAGCAACGATAAAGGGAGGAGTACTCTTTGCAGTATCTGTATTGATTCTATTGCTCGGCAAATGGATTATTACAGTACTTACAGTTCGTACCACTGAGAATATGACCGGCAGCTTAAAGGAAGAAGTATATGGGAAACTGGCAAATGCTGACTGGATGGAATATGCCAGGTATCATACTGGTGATATGGCTGCCAGGGTAAATGGAGATACCCAGGTTATAGTAAATGGCATAATCAATGGACTAACCAGAGGGGCAGCTTCCGTAATGGGTCTGGCAGCAGCCTTTCTTGTTCTGCTTTCCTTTCATAGAGGCGTGGCTTATTTTTCAATCTTAGTGGGCCCGGCGGCACTTATTCTGGGTGCCTTTGCAGGTTCTCGTTACGTATCCGTTCATGAAGAAGCCCAGGAGGCGGATTCCAACTACAGATCCTATCTTCAGGAATGTCTGGAGCATATGCTGATTATTAAAACCTTTGGCAGAGAAGGAGAGAGCAGAGTCAGGCTGCGCAATCTTCAGGCGGAGAAGAAAAGGCTGGCACTTAAGAGAAATTATACCTCAGCCGTTACAAATACCTTAATAATGATAGGTTTATGGATAGGTTTTCTTGCAGTATTTGGTTGGGGAGCGGCCTATGTACTGGACAGCACTCTGACTGTGGGGACAATAACCGCATATATACAGCTTATACTACAGATAATCCTGCCCTTTATTGAACTGGCTTCTCTTTTTCCTATGATGTATTCGGCAGCTGGTTCTGCAAAGCGGATAATAGAAATAGAGGGCTTAAGGGAGGATTTAGAGCCTGTTAAGGCAGCCTGGCAGTCCGTTGCAGATTCCCAGGTCAGAGAGAAGGTTAACGGCTTTGAAAGCATTGATCTGCAGGAATTGACTTTTGCCTATACACCTGAGAAACCGGTGCTAAAAGATATAACCTTTTCGTTAAAGACAGGAGATATCCTGGCATTAACCGGTGCCTCCGGAGAAGGAAAAACGACTTTAATCTATCTGCTCATGCAGCTGCTAAGACCAACAGACGGTCATATATACATAAAAGACAAGGGGATTAAGTATGACCTTGAAAGCTGTTATATAAGGCAGCTCATATCCTATGTACCCCAGGGAAATACGTTATTTTCCGGAACCATTGAAGAGAATTTAAGAATTGGAGACAGTCAGGCAGACAAAGAGGAACAAAAGGAGATGTTAAAGGCTACCTGTGCCTGGGAATTTGTAAGCGAATTACCGGAGGGGCTTGATACAAATTTGGGAGAACGGGGCGTGGGGCTCTCAGAGGGACAAGCTCAAAGGATTTCCATAGCAAGAGCACTGATTCGAAAGAAACCCTTATTGATTTTAGACGAAGCAACCTCAGCACTGGACATGGATACCGAAAGAGAGGTTATACACAATATCAGTAACTTAAGGCAGGGAAGCTGTATTATTATAACCCATAGGCTGTCGATACTCCGGTACTGCCGCAGGGTGCTTGAGTTAAATGGCGGCAGGATCAGAGAAAGGAGTGTAGAAGAAATTCTGTCAGAATTTAAGGAAATGGCTAACGAAGTTGCAGCCACTGGAGCAATTTAATACGTTTTTCATAGGAATCTGTAAATTTCTTTTTATACACAAAAGGAAGAACAGATAGCTGCCTGAGGTTATAGAAAGCCCGATGTAACCAGGCGAAGGGGAGCAGTATTGGATATTTTCTTACATACCGGTATTGATAGCCTAATTTATCAGGGCTGGGAAAGAAAAAGCGCAGAAGATTAACCAGTTTATCAAAAGTATGCTTTGCTGAATTACTTTGTGTTATATCAGAAGACAAAGCAGAGGTGTTATTCTTCATATACAATAAGATATGTCTGGAGGCCTCCCGCTCTTTTGTTCTTTTACCATAAACACCGGAATTGAGGATATCTTCAATTAAAAGTTGCTGATACATGGTACTGTCCGTTGAATTCTCCTTCAGGATAAAAGCTGGAACCGGAAGATTAAAAAGCTGGTGGCATACTAAAAAGATAGTTACAGCGAATTTTTCCCAGCCATACTCTCTCATTTCTGCCAGGATATCTTCCCAGGCAAAATCCTTAAGATGAGCGTTCAGGAAGAGAGTAAGGTCACATATTTGTCTGATGCCGATACCGCTGATCATAATATGATGAATGGTGTGAAAGAGTAAATGAAGTATCTGATCTTCTACTGAGAGGACCAGAACCGGAACTTCACCTACATAATCATAATGAGCATTGTTCCAGACAGTATTGCTAAAATGTTTCTTATTTTCTGAGACTTCATTAATAGTTAGGATTTCATGAAGTTCTACCTCAGGATAATCGGTATGTAAATATGCAATATGTCTTTCTCCGGCTTTTCCTTTGCGATAACCCAAGGAAGTAAGCACCTTATGTGCCCTTTGCAGATCAGCTGAATGAACCAGCACATCAGCATCCCCCATCGTACGAAGTTCAGGGTGCGGGTAATATTCTCTGATTATCAGACCCTTAAGTGCAATAACAGGAATACTGGCTTCCATAAAGGCAGCAAATACTTTTTCCATCTGATCTATGTGCAGTAGTTGAAGAGCAGCTTCTCTTAGAACTTCACATTTATAAGCCTCAATAAAGCCTGCCTCAGGTCTGAGCTCTTTAGGAAGTTCCTCAAGGAGTGGGTAGATTAACGTGTGAACCTGATGTGCTTTGGCTTCTTCGTATACCGCATCCCAATCAGTTTGTTTAGGAATAGCATCAGGATGTTTACCGTATATAGCAGAAGATAACAATTGAATTAAGACAGCACTGTGTTCCAACATATATTTAAACCCTCCTATGTACATAATGTTAAATATTTACAAAATTATAGCATGTTTTGAGGGAAAGGGACAACTAATACCAGCAGACAAAAATAGTCTAAATACTACAGGATAAGAGGATTAATGCGGAAGCAGATTGTAATTGAGATACCGTCTTAACCACAGAATAGAAGAAAGAGTGAAGAAAATTACCAATGAAAGGTTGCCACGCTAGAATTCTTTCACTCTTTATAAAAGTGGCAGTGTCGCAGGAGATGCCTGTGATATACAAGGAGCGTAATATATGGAAGATATAGAACAAAAAAGTAATAGTAAATGGAAGAAGCTGCTGCTATTAATATTGTTTGCTATAGGTTTACTGGTACTAATTGTATATCTTCTGGTACACGGTTATATCAGTAAAATGAATATTAGCAGTTTGCAGAATACCAATACGCAGGCAGCAGAAGTCCAGGATATAGATTTATCGGAAGATACAGGCAGCACGGAACCTGATTCTCCTGCTAATGAAATAGAAAATGCAGAAAATGCAATCCGTAAGAATATGGAGGCTAACAGTACTACCATATTATCAGACAAAAATGTATTTAACATCTTACTGATTGGAACCGATGCCAGAACAAAAGGTGAAAATTCCAGATCAGATGCAATGATACTGGTTTCAATTAATAAAAAGAATAAAACCATTACAGCTACCTCTCTGCTAAGAGATATCTACCTTCAAATACCCGGTAAGAATAATAACAGGTTAAATGCAGCCTGTGCCTTTGGAGGTCCGGAGCTGTTAATGGATACCATAGAACAGAATTTTAAAGTAGCGGTAGATCGTTATGCCTCTGTGGACTTTTATGTCTTTATGGATATAGTAGATGCGGTAGGCGGGGTAACGGTAGATGTGACCAAAGAGGAGATTCCCATTATCAATGATTACATAGCAGAGCTAAATCGATTGCAGGGAGAAGAGAATGGGGTAGATTACCTGACAAGCCCCGGTGAACTGAAACTAAATGGGAAGCAGGCCTTAGGTTATGCCAGAAACCGTTATATAGGTACGGATTTTGAAAGAACGGCAAGACAGAGAAGAGTATTAGAGCAGGCCTTTGACAAAGTAAAGAAATTAAATCTATTAGAACTGAATAAATTACTGAATCAATTGCTTCCGGAGATAACCACGGATCTATCGGAAGGAGATATATTCTCATTGATACTTTCTCTTCCGAAATACACAGGTTATGAGGTAAATCAATGGAGCATACCGGTAGATAATTCCTATCAATTCATGCGTATACGTGGAATGGAGGTCATAACGCTTGATTTTACCCGCAATATCGAAGCATTAAGAGCAAAAATCTACGATGAAACAGTTCCTGTGACACAAGCCTATGAACCGAAAGAATAGGGCATACCATGAAGGAGAGCTTTGAAGCCAATCTCATCTGATTATCTGCAAGTAATTCCTTCCAAGGTATGCCATCTACCGGAAGAATAGATGCCATCTGCCAGAAGAAGAGATGCCGTCTGCCAAAAGAATAGGTGACGTCTGCCAGAAGAATAGATGCTGTCTGCCGGAAGAATAGATGCTTTCTGCCAGAAGAATAGACAACTTGACATAGAAAGAGTTATGTTATACCATATTTTTTTAAATAAAAGTGGCATCCTATCAAAAATGTAATAGAATATATGAAGGAAATGAAAAGGTCATATAGGAATGGAAAATAATAAATTGTGGTTAAGCTGGATACCGGAATTGTTAATAATGGTAATGATATTTATGTTTTCGATGGAAAACGGAAATCAATCCTCAGATTTAAGCGGTTCGTTGACAAAGTCTATGGTTGAGGCTGTAATCGACGCGATCGACCTGGAGTTAACACAGGTAAAAGAAGAAAATATCATAGAATTTATACATACCCCTATAAGAAAGGTTGGACATTTAACAGAATATGCTTTGCTTGGAATTGCAGTATCCTTTCCCTTACTGATAAAACACGGATTAAAAGGAAAGAAGCAATTTCTTATAGGACTCTTAATATGTACACTCTATGCAGCTACGGATGAACTCCATCAGTTATTTGTTCCCGGACGGTCCGGCATGGTAACAGATGTACTGATCGACGCAATAGGGGCAGGGATTGGAATCCTACTGTTTCACGGTATTTACAGCTTAAGAATAGCAATAAAAAAATCTCATAAAATTCCTATTGACAAAGTCGTGTAATAGGACTATTATAAAGACACAAAAAAATAAGGAAATTCTTCGGGGCAGGGTTAAATTCCCGACCGGCGGTAAAGTCCGCGACCTGATATACGGTAACACCGGTATCAGTTGATTTGGTGCAATTCCAAAACCGACAGTATAGTCTGGATGTGAGAAGAAGCTGATTGCAGAATTTGCATGATTCTATGTATTTAGTGGCCCCGAATATTTATATTCGGGGCCTTATTTTTCTGCTTACCGAAGTTAGGTTCTTAATCATGGAACCAATTACTTCCTTGGTCAGAGTGTGAATAAACAAAGAAATCCTTATTCCGCACCGAACACCAGGAATTTCCTTTCCAAAAGGAGAGATTATTATGAAAATGTCAGAGAACAAAATGATGAGAGGAACCTATGAAAGAAAGAACATGTTTACTACGAAAGCAATGGTAACAGTGAGTTTATTATCAGCACTGTCCTATGTACTGATGCTTTTGGAGTCTCCTCCCTTTATCGGATTTTTAAGACTGGAATTCAGTGATATTCCCGCAATACTTGGAGCTTTCTGGTTTGGACCAGCAGCAGGTGTGGTAATAGAACTTATTAAGAACCTTATAAAAGCCATAACGGCATCAAAGACTATGGGTATAGGGGAGCTGGCTAACTTTGTTGTCAGTGTAGCTTATGTAGTACCTGCAGGTCTTCTGTTCCATAAACTAAAAGGTAAATATAAACCATTTTTAGTATTTGGTGCAGCTACCATAATAATGACTGTTGTTGGTTTTTTCATGAACTATTTCGTTACAGTCCCTATGTATGCTAAAATGTATGGCGGTATAGAAAATATCGTAGCAGCAGCAACCATGATACCTGGAATTAAGGATATGTTTACATTAATTCTTATTGGTATTACACCCTTTAATCTGGTAAAGGGAATCTTTCTTGGAATAGTTGGTCAACTTACTTATGAAATGTTAAAGAAGAGAATACAGTTTTAATAAACGAAGTTCTTTTGTTTCGCTTGATGTTAGAAACGGGTCTTTAATGGAAAGAACAGCCCTGCATAACGTTAAGAGCAGCCGTGCATAACGTAAAGAACAGCCCTGCATATCATTAAGAGCAGCTCTGTATAACGTTTAAAGCACAAACCCTTGATACTTCATATAATAAAATGCAATTGCCGGTTTTGTATGCATATCCTGAAATTTTCAGAGTGTTTACAGACCGGCATTTTTAAGTACATTCTAAAAATTAATGTTTACTTCTATAATAATACGACTTTGTCAATACACTAATACTTTATAAAAATTACTGGTTTGATTATATAGGCTTTTATATAGAGAGAGGTTATTGGGCTTATAGCTATTCATTATTTATTGATTTATATTTTGATATTGTAAACATAGGTAATCAGCAGTACAATAAAAATATTGACTCTTACTTGCAAGTAATTATATGATAGTAGTAAACCGTGTATCATTAGATACCAAATAGTCTGAAGCAGGTAATAAGCAGGAAGCTGCATTTAAACGAAGCAGTTGATTATGAAGTTGAATACAATCGGTAACTGTAACCATAAATATGAAAAGATAGTTACTGAAACTCAATTAGAATAAAATTATCCTCAGAAAAATATAAGGGACTGTGAGAATTTATGATAATAGAAACATATAACAGAGATGAAACCTATAACCTCGGAAAAAGGCTGGGTGAAGAAGCAGGCAAAGGAGAAGTTTATTGTTTATCCGGTGATCTCGGAACGGGAAAGACAGTATTTACACAGGGCTTTGCAAGAGGTCTTGGAATTAAGGAGCCGGTTAACAGCCCAACCTTTACCATAGTATCTGAATACGAAGAAGGCAGACTGCCCTTATATCACTTTGATGTATATCGTATAGAGGATATAGAGGAAATGGAAGAGATAGGTTATGAGGATTATTTCTATGGAGAGGGCGTATGCCTGGTGGAGTGGGCAGAGCTGATAAAGGAACTGCTTCCGGATAATCCGGTCAGAATCACTATAGAAAAGAATCCGGAAAAAGGATTTGATTACCGTAGAATTACCGTAGAAAACAGCAGGTAATAAATTTTGATAATCTGATTTGAACGTGTGCCAAAGCACACAGATGGGAGCTGAAATGAAAATATTAGCGTTAGACAGTTCCGGACTTGTTGCTTCAGTAGCGGTAGTTACAGAGGAAAAAGTTCTTGGAGAATTTACAGTAAATAATAAAAAGACACATTCACAGACTTTGCTGCCTATGGTAGATGAAGTAATAAAGATAGTAGATATGGAGTTAGAGGAACTTGATGCCATTGCCGTTGCAGGGGGACCGGGATCATTTACCGGACTTCGAATCGGTGCTTCAACAGCCAAAGGTCTGGCACTTGTATTAGATATACCTATTATCAATGTACCTACCGTGGATGCACTGGCATATAATTTCTTTGGAACAGATAAGCTTATCTGCCCTATGATGGATGCCAGGAGAAACCAGGTATATACAGGTCTTTACCAGTGGAAGGAGGGCAGTTTTACAGTCCTTCGTCCTCAATTTGCCGCCGAGGTTGAAGAACTGGCAGCTATATTAAATGAGTATGATAATGAAATACTGTTTCTGGGAGACGGGGTAGAAGCTCAGTTGTCAAAGTTTGCTTCTTTGTTAAAGTCACCTTATACAACAGCACCAATCCATCTCTCAAGGCAAAGAGCAGCAGCACTGGGAAGCTTAAGTGTAGAGTATTATAAAGCCGGACGTATTGAAAATGCAGACAGTTTTGAGCCTGAGTATTTAAGAATGTCTCAGGCTGAAAGAGAGAGAGCAGAAAAACAAGAAGGGGTGTAGTCAATGCTGATTCGTCAAATGCAGGAAGAAGATATGGACCAGGTCTATACCATAGAAAGCAATTCTTTCTCAAGACCTTGGAGCAGGGATTCTTTTCTTCAGTCACTTCGTAATCAAAATAACCTTTACCTGGTGGTGGAAGAAGAAGGAAGAATTCTTGGCTATTGCGGCTTATGGGGAATTGTTGGCGAAGGAGAGATAACCAATGTCGCAGTTGACGCCAGGTACAGGAACCAGGGGGTAGGGGAGGTAATGCTCGGGGAACTGCTCAGACAGGCGAGAGAAGCGGGAATAGAGGCTTTTACACTGGAAGTGAGGCTCAGTAATGTTTCAGCTATTCACCTCTATCACAAGTTGGGCTTTCAGGATACTGCAATCAGGAAAAACTATTATGACGCACCAGTAGAGGATGCTCTAATTATGTGGTTGTATTTCCCACTGTAAATTTTCTGGATTTCACGTTATAATAATAACAAGAAGGCGGACAAGTCGGCGGGAGGGAAGACATGGACAAGGTTAGGAAAGCACCGATAATCAGACATGACATGTTTTGTAATGTTTGTGGAAAGAAAATAGCAGTAGAAAAAGGTATAATGAAAGAAGATGTCTTTGAAGCTGCAAAAGAGTGGGGATACTTTTCCAAGTACGATTTGGAACTACACAAATTCAATATGTGTGAAGAGTGTTATGACAAATTCATTTCATCCTTTAAGATACCGATACAAAAGATTCAAAAGAAAGAAGCACTATAAAGAAAGGGACAGACATACCAGGGGGCTGGCATAGCCGAGCTGGATGTCTGTTTCTTTTTTTTATGTAATAGGATTCGAGCGTCGAAAGGCCGGTTTTTCACAATGGAATATGTATAGTACACAATCAAAAGGACGAATGCTTTAGTTCCAAGGTATAAGGAAGCTTAATTCTCAGGTAAGACGCTTACGCTGTTTTGGGTCATAACGATTGGGTTATAATACAATTATAGGATCTTTTATAATAGAATATGCCCTGTAGTAATATTCCCGTGGGCTTGATTCCTTAAAAATGTTATGGTACTATTTAGGAAACACAGGCAGAGAGCTTCTGCCGATATTAAATAACTGTTTTATCAAAGCAGTAAAGTGAGGAAAATACATGTTAGATGTTTGCTTACTAGGAACCAGCGGAATGATGCCTTTGCCTAACAGATGGCTGACAGCATTAATGACCAGATACAATGGTTCCAGTCTACTGATAGACTGTGGTGAAGGAACCCAGATTGCAATAAAAGAAAAGGGATGGAGTTTTCATCCTATAGATATCATCTGTTTTACCCATTATCATGGAGATCATATCAGCGGTTTGCCCGGTCTGCTCCTTACAATGGGAAATGCAGACCGAACCGAACCGGTTACCATGATCGGACCTAAGGGCTTAGAAAGAGTAGTAAGTGCCCTAAGAGTAATTGCACCGGAACTTCCCTTTGAAATTAACTTTATAGAGATAAATGGGGCCGAAGAAGAATTTCGTATCAATGGATACGTGATACAGGCCTTCAAAGTTCATCACAATGTATTGTGTTACGGTTATAATGTACAGATAGAGCGTGGCGGAAGATTCTTTCTTGAGAAAGCAACAGAAAATGAGGTGCCTCAGAAATACTGGAATCGACTCCAAAAGGGAGAGACGGTAGAAGCAGAGAATAGAATATTTACTCCTGAAATGGTTTTAGGTGCGCCCAGAAAAGGAATTAAGCTGACCTACTGTACTGATACCAGACCTATCCCCTCCATTAGTGAACATGCTATGGGGGCAGACCTGTTTATCTGCGAAGGAATGTATGGTGAGAAGGATAAGGAAAATAAGGCAGCGGAGCATAAGCATATGACTTTTTATGATGCTGCGAGATTAGCGAAAGCAGCCAATGTAAAGGAACTTTGGCTGACACATTACAGCCCGTCTTTAATAAGACCGGAAGAATTTATGGCTGATACCAAAGCTATATTCCCGGAAGCAAAGGCAGGAACTGATAAAAAAAGTATTACACTGGAATTCGATCCTAATGAATAACTAGTACAGCGTCCTGTAAATACCTTTTTATAGAGCAATGAAACGTATTATTTGATATCTTAGAAGTCTTCAAGCTATCAAAAGAAAACTAAATTAATAAAGTTGGAAAGGAATTGCTCCAAGAGCAATCTGTTAAAAATGGAAAAAGACATATTAATTCTGGCTATTGAATCTTCCTGCGATGAGACGGCAGCAGCTGTTGTAAAGAACGGAAGAACGGTCTTATCAAATGTGATATCCTCCCAGATAGCACTTCATACCCTATATGGAGGGGAAGCAAAGGTGACTTTAGAAGATATAGACGCTATTGGTGTAACCTATGGACCCGGATTAGTTGGAGCCTTGCTTGTAGGGGTAGCAGAAGCAAAGGCAATCAGCTACGCCGCAAAGAAACCATTAGTAGGGGTGCATCATATTGAAGGACATGTTTCTGCTAATTTCATAGAGCATCCAGACCTGGAACCTCCTTTTTTGTGCTTGATCGTATCAGGGGGACATACACACCTGGTAATTGTAAAGGACTACGGTAAGTATGAAATCATTGGCAGAACCCATGATGATGCAGCCGGTGAAGCCTTTGATAAAGTAGCCAGAGCCATAGGGCTTGGTTACCCTGGAGGACCTAAGGTAGACAAGCTTGCAAAAGAAGGAAAGAAAGATGCAATTGCCTTCCCAAGAGCCAACATAGCAGATGCCCCTTATGATTTCAGTTTTAGCGGAGTGAAATCTGCAGTACTGAACCACTTGAATTACTGCGAGATGAAGAAAGAAGAAATAAATAAAGCAGATATAGCAGCGTCCTTCCAGGAAGCAGTGGTAGATGCACTAGTTACCAAGACCCTGGCAGCAGCAAAAGCGTATAAGTTAGAGAAGGTAGCCCTGGCAGGAGGAGTAGCTTCAAACTCTGCACTAAGAGAAGCCATGGGTAGAGCCTGTGAGAAGAAGGAGCTAAAACTTTATTATCCATCACCCATATTATGCACAGACAATGCTGCGATGATTGGAGCTGCCGCCTACTACGAATATTTAAACGGTACCAGACATGGGTTGGATTTGAACGCAATACCAAATCTTAAAATCGGACAGAGGTAGGTGCTATGGTGAAGGAGATAAATACCCCTGGTGATAAAGTCAGTGCAATAATATTAGCCGGCGGAAGCGGAAAACGGATGCAGTCTCAGATTCCAAAGCAATACCTGATACTGGGAGATCATCCGATACTCTACTATTCCCTGAAAGCTTTTGATAATAGCAGTGTTGATGAGATAATACTGGTAGTGAATGAAAATGACAGGGAATATCTGAGGGAGAAACTGCTTAATATTTATACCTTTAAAAAGCCCATTCGTCTGGCAGCAGGAGGCGAAGAAAGATATCTCTCGGTTAATAACGGATTACAGGTATGTAAAGAATCGGATTATGTGTTGATTCATGATGGAGCCAGACCTTTTATAAGTGTTGAAACAATTGAAGAAATCATAAAAAATACCAAAGAATATAAGGCGTGTGCTATAGGTGTACCAGTTAAAGATACAATTAAAATTGTTGACGCAAATGGAACAATTAAAGAGACGCCTGACAGAAGTAAGGTTTGGGCCATACAAACTCCTCAAGCTTTTCAGGTGCCATTGATAATACACGCCTATGAGCTGTTATTGGCGGATTTAATACAAGAGACAGGGGGAGGCCCTCTGGCTGTAACAGATGATACCATGGTATTGGAGTGTACTATTAATTATCCCGTTAAAATAATAATGGGTAGTTATAGCAACATAAAAATAACAACTCCTGAGGATATACGGGTGGGAGAGGCCCTGCTAAAGGGCATAAAATAAGAATTCTTCTTAAATTATAAAAAAATACAAAAAAAGAAATAAATACGCTAAAAAGTGCTTGACATGCTCTTTAAGTTTTGCTATACTGTTCAAGCAGTGTTCGGAGAGGTGTCCGAGTGGTTTAAGGAGCCGGTCTTGAAAACCGGTGATTCCGAAAGGGACCGTGGGTTCGAATTGAAGAAAATTGCATTAATCAGCCATTATGGAGAAGTACCCAAGCGGCTGAAGGGGCTCCCCTGGAAAGGGAGTAGGTCGTTAATAGCGGCGCGAGGGTTCAAATCCCTCCTTCTCCGTCGGTTTTTCTGACAAAAACAACTACTGAAAAATAAATAAAAAAGTAGTTGACAAGCTCCGCTGAGTGTGATAAGATAGTCGAGCTGGTGCAAAACACCGGAGCTCACAAAAGAGGAAAAAGCAGATAAAGCCTAGCATTACAGTTAATTGAACATTGATAACTGAACAGTGAAACAACCCTGAAATTTTCTTATAAATTTCATTCAAGATTTAAGGCTTCGGTCTTAATGATTGAAAAAGAACAGTA
>JAQSXJ010000057.1 GCA_029256725.1 Anaerocolumna sp.
ATAGCCCTATTTTAGTAACTCGTAAACTGGTAAAACGTGATTTTAGTCCTGCAAAATCAAGGTTTAATAAAAAACATGAATTTACCTTTTCACTTAACGAAATGTTAAAGAAATGTTAAAGTTATGTTAAAGTTAAGTGTTATGAAATTTTGAAAATAATTTTTTTTAGATTTTTTTATCTAAATAAGTTCTTCTATTTAAGGTTAAACTCTTAAGCTCATTTCCTTAACAAGAAAACCATTAGGCCGCACAATATATATACTATTTGCTTGTTTTGGTACTTGGACTTCCCAGGTTTCACCAGGTTTTAGTGTGGGGATTATGCTTTTCGCAATAACCTCCCCCTCTCTCCTAAAGATAATTTCATAATCTTCTATCAGATAACAAGGCAGCGTTTCCTTTACTGACAGGCATAAAAATGTTCCTCCGGTTTCATCATTGCGCTCAAGAATAGCAACTGGAGAGCACACCTCC
The DNA here is from genome assembly GCA_029256725.1 of Anaerocolumna sp. Taxonomy (GTDB): domain Bacteria; phylum Bacillota; class Clostridia; order Lachnospirales; family Lachnospiraceae; genus Anaerocolumna. Next base: position 475 of record JAQSXJ010000057.1, read on the forward strand.
TGTACTACATAGTAGGAGGGTTTAGGTTCACCGAATATATCCACAGAACCATGTACACGTCTTCTAAACTGGTATTGACCCTGTTCTCCCATCTGGGTGCGATAATCATTAAGGCAGAAATTAATTATTCCCGCTGATTTCTGGGAATTTTTCATAAATACTCATTTTTTTCTGAAAGAGTTCACATCGTCTCTTATCTCCTCCGGTAAATGCCGGTTCACATAAACCAAACTCTGATATAACCATGGAACGATTTGGATTGGCCTCAATGATTTTATTCAGTTCATCAACCTCCTCCAGATTACCATGCCAGGTGCCTATATATTCGTTGATCATTAAGATCTCACCTAGACTGGTTGCATCATTGGAAGGGTTTTCAAAGATCGTATTGGTTATATAGTTAACTGGTCGTATTGAATCATACTGCTTTATGTATTTCTTTAGTTCATGGATGAACGCATGTAATTCCTTAGACTGACCGGCGAGCTCGTTACCCATACCCCACATTATAATGGAGGGATGGTTGTAATGAGATGCAAGCATTTCATCAACCTGCTGCTTAGCTATTAGCATTTGCTGACTTTCAGGCAGTTCAGGAGCTTTACCCCAATATGGTATTTCCTCCTGGATAAGCATACCGTTGCGATTACACCAATCATAGACTGCATCATCCTGCTGCCAATGAAATCTGGTTAAAACACAGTTGGATTCTTTTAATTGCTTTAAAGTCTGAACAATATATTCTATTGGCTCTGCGTTTCCATATTCCGGATTAGATCCAGCCATCCACTCTGTTCCGCATAAACGAACATATTCACCATTTAGTATAAAGCGATGTCCCTCCGTTATAAATTCACGAAAACCAAAGATTATACTAATTCGGTCAGTAATAGTCTCTTCCTGTTTTAAGCTAATAACTGTTGTATATAGTTTGGGATTATCAAAATGCCATAAGTCCACCTGCTCAAACTGTATTGCCGGGATATCTGTTATAGTCATGTCATTCACTGTCATATCAGGAGAACGATATACTAATTGCATTTCCTCCTCAATCCCTTTATAAACTTCGATGCAGCAGCTTTTCTCTTGGTCAGTTGCATCAGGTGTTAGCGCTATCTTAGCTTCTAAGGTTGCTTTAGCCTGAGTTATACGGTTACCATAGGAAGAAATAACAGGTTTTGCAATTAACTTTACATGGTCAATAGCAGCTTTTCCGGTTATGATGAAACTAACATCACGATAAATATCACCGTCATCTGCCCAGTCAAATGAATTACCATAAGGCAATGCAGTTGTACTGAAATGATTTTGAACTCTTACTACCAGATTGTTTTCCAACCCTATTTGGAATTTATCTTCCATATCAACCATAAATGCAGTAAAGCCCGAATTATAATGCTGACCGATCAGTTCACCATTTAACCAGATATCAGCATCCCTATATACACCATTGAATTGGAGGCGCGCTCGTTTTCCAAGCCACTCCTTCTCTGGGATGAACTGATAGGAATACCAGGCACTGCCACGGTATTCAACAGTTTCCGGCTCTATGTTAAAGGTATGGGGCAGCTTAACTTCTAGGAAAAAATTAAAAGGTTAGATGCTGATAAAAAGGGTCACTTGAAAATAAAAGGATATAACAAATAAATTTATCATTGATTTGTTATATCCTTTCAGACTGTAGACAAAGCCAATTGTTAAAAGATGCATATAAATATATGTGTATAAATAATCAATACTATATTTTTATCCTTGCTTATGGTATTCTTTAATAAATCAGACTTGGGAGAGGTACCAATATGAGATTGCTAATGCTGTATGGAGTAAATTGCACCAATAAAGTATGGGACTATTTAAAATCCTATTTAAGTGAATATGAGATTGATTATGTGGAATATCCGCACGAAATCACACAAAAGGCCAAGGAGGTAACTGATATAAGTGAATGGGTCTATGAAAATTATCATCATCAATACTATGAGGCTATAATTGGGCATAGCCTTGGCGGGATAATTGCATTACAATTAGCAGTAAAATATAAAATGGAGTTTGGTAAATTAATATATTTGGATACGAATTTAAAACCAGCTAATGAGTTTTATAGGAATCTAATGACCCCAGAACATATGGATAGATTTGGTGAAAGTATCATTACAATGTTTCAGGAGGAAAGAAGGTTTTATACACCAACACTATTTGAAGCAATTCAGAATGAATATGACTATACAAATTATTTGAAAGAAATTACTCAAAAAGTATATGCCATCTACGGTGATAGGAATCAGAGCGAGTATCGTGATAGAGTGAGAGATTTAAATCTATCTAATGAAGCATTGGAAAAAATAGAATTAAAATTTATCAATAATGCATGTCATATGATTATGATAGAAAATCCAAAGCAATTATATGAAACAATCGAAGCTATTTTAGAAGATAACTGATTTATAATATAGTCAAATGTGCTATTAGACCTTGGACTATTTGGTCCGACGACAGTGATCAAATTGGTTTGCGGATTTCCCGCTGGACGAGCATACGAGAAAAATACGCTGATGCCAAAATACAGTATTATGCTTATTACAGTATTATGCTTATTAAGTATTTCGTACAATCCTATTTGTTCAAGTGTCATAGAGCCACCAAACCCAATAGTCTGACTGTCAACTTGTGAGTCTATATATTCTGAAGCCTGTATTGCAGTATCAAAAAAATTTACTATATAACCTCTATCACGCAGTTTTTTTTCTACCAGTGCAAATTTCTCTTTTCTCATGCCTGCTCTCCTTTTCTTATCAAAACCACAAATTCACATTGAACAAAATCGCTACGCGATGGCCTACCAAGGCTATGGTGCAGTTTTCTTTTATATAAAAACAGTGGAAAGCAAGTCTAATAGTAATATTGTTAAATCACGACAAATAACAATAAAACAGGATCAAGCTTTCCACTGCCTATGAAAAGAATACCACCTATCCGTCTTGTTTTCAAGCGCTCCGCCATACGGTTTTTCTATCGGAACGTACTTCACATTCTATGGGATGATATCCGTGTTCCCAGAATGATTTTAGATCATAAAAAAGTTTTGTGATTATAGATTTTTTGATTTAAAGTAGTGGAATTATATAGTTTTAATTTTTTTTATTAGCCTTAAAGACCAGTTTTTTCATATTATTGATAATTCCTAAGCTTAGAGATACTATTTAATTATAGATAAAGTAATTTAGATTAAAATAAATTAAAATTGATATATTGATTGTATTATAGTGGATTCCGTGATATTCTAAATGTAATAAACAAAACAAGTAATAAGATTATAATAAAGATACACCTTATATTAAATTAGTTTAGAAATAAATATATTAATTCAGATAAAAATATCGGCGAAAAATTAATATAACTACTATATCTTATTACTGTTTTTATTAGAAACTTTATGCCAAAGGAGAAGGCTATGAGAAAAGAAATTTTAAAACTTAGTATTATTTCTATTTTTACTTCCGTACTGATTTTAAGTGGATGCAAGAACAAAGACAATGTAAATGAGGCAGTTAAACAAGAACCACAGCAACCGGTTATAACGGGAACTACAACTACAGCACCGACACCGACTCAAGCGAATGAAGAGTTAGAACCGGCAGAAATTGGAGAGGTTACCTATACCAGGGTATCTGTACATGATCCTTCGGTTATTAAAGCAGATGGTAGCTATTATATTTTTGGTTCCCATATGGCCTGGGCTAAAAGTGAAGATCTAATGCACTGGTCAACATTTAAGAACAATATTAATTCAGATTACAACAAATTATTGGGTGACCTCTGGAAAGACTATTGCAGAACGGATACAAATCCTAATTTAAATGGTAATCTATGGGCTCCCGATGTGATTTATAATAACACAATGAAAAAATACTGCATCTATATGAGTGTCAATGGTGATGACTGGAATTCTGTTATTGCTCTTTTGACAGCGGACAAAATAGAAGGCCCCTATGAGTATGCAGGAGCTGTTGTTTATTCAGGCTTTAATACGACCTCTCATCCTGTTGCAAAAACGGATGTATACAAGGTCTTAGGTGACAAAGCAGACTTATTCAGATATCAATCGATAAATGATACGAAAATAAATGCAATCGATCCTAATCTACGATATGATGATGAAGGAAATCTTTGGATGAGTTTCGGTTCCTGGTTTGGTGGCATCTACATGCTTAAATTAGATACAGAAACCGGATTAAGAGATTATAATTATACCTATACCACAGAAAAGAATGTATCAGATGAATATTATGGTTATAAAATAGCAGGTGGAAATGCTGTGTCCGGTGAAGGTCCATACATATTGAAGTCCGGGGATTATTATTACCTATTTGTATCCTATGGCGGTCTAAGTGCGGAAGACGGTTATCAGATGAGAGTATTTCGTTCAAAAGATATCACCGGTCCATATGTGGATCAAAACGGTGAGTCGGCTGTATATAAGAGGAATATGAACAATCTTACTACCAAAATCGGTATCAGATTAATGGGAAGTTATCAGCTTTCTGGTAATTATGACACCCATGTTGCACAAGGTCATAATTCTGTCTTTACAGATGATGATGGCAAGATCTTACTAGTATACCATACTCGCTTTGCAGGCGGTAAAAATGGAATTAAAGAGGCACATCAGGTTCGTGTTCAGCAACTTTTTGTAAACGAAGATGATTGGTTGGTTGCAGCACCCTATGAATACTCTGGCGAAACACTAGCAGAAACCGGATATTCTAAAGAAGAAATGGTTGGAAGCTACGAGTTCATAGTACACACTCCCAATACCTTTTATCATGATTATGGATCAATTATAGCCGGAATTGCAGAAAATAAGAATATAGTATTAAATGATGATGGTTCAGTTTCCGGAGATTTAAACGGTGCTTGGAGCTATAAAGAAGGAACCTCTGATATGGCAATCAACATTGATGGTGTTGAATATAAAGGGAAGTTTATTAAGCAAGCTACTGAAAATAAACATAGAATTGTAATGACTTTTACTGCTTTAGGTGAAAATGTTTGTGTTTGGGGAAGTAAGAAATAAGAAAATATGTAAGAGAACCCCAGCGGTCTATTAATCGTAAATTAGATAAGATAGGAAAAGCTATACTTCTGATGCAAGCAGTTGCAGGCAAACGTCTAAAATCGCATATAAATGAACTAAGTGATTTAACCATAATCAAAGAAATTTAAAAAGCTAATAGTTGTAGAATATATAATTGCATTTAACTCAAGAACTGAATGTAAATTGTTAAAATACCAATTTCCAGTCTGCTCTTGAGTTATTTTTTTTGCTCATTACTGCTTTTACTCCACGAAGCATGATATGGTCTGGAATGTCAAAGAATTAGAATCTTATTCTTACTTCTTTCTACTATACATATTTCGTTCTACTATACATACTTCGTTCTACTATTCTTACTTTGTTCAATTATTCTTACTTTACTCTACTATTCTTACTTGAACTTTGCATTTACTCTATTATTCTTCTTTTGAAATGATACTTATATAAAGATATCTTAGGGTTCAATATACTGATCTTATTTAATATCAATAGCTTTCTTCGCCCATAACGAATCTTTAAGTACAGCTCTTCCGACGCCAATTAAATCCGCTTGCCCGGAAGCAAGCAGCTCTTCTGCCACTGTTCCATCAACTATACCACCGGTTAGTATAACTGGAATAGAGACTGCATCTTTAATAGGCTTTGTAAGTTCTGCAAAATACCCCTGCAACCACCGCTTATGTCCAGAAGATCTACCCCGGCTTTTTCAAACATTACTGAAGCTTTAACACTATCTGCTTTCGTGCTTCCACCTTCCATGTAATCACATGCACCTAAACGTAAGGCAATGATAAACTCATCTCCTACATTTTTGCGAACGGATTCTATGATTTCCAGATGCAGGCGAACTCTTCCTTCTAAAGTAGAACCGTTATACTCATCATTTCTCTTATTAGTTAGGGGGGAATAGAATTGATTCAATAGATATCCATGTGCCGAATGAATTTCAACACCATCGAACCCAGCTTCTTTCGCATAGATTGCTGAATTGGTAAAATCCTTAACAATACTTTCTATTTCATCTTTACTTAACTCATGTGGTATTTCAAACTTATCAGATAAACGAACGGCACTCGCACTTACCGTTTCTTTTCCGGTTACTTCAGAAGAAGTCTGGCAACCAGCATGACTAATCTGAGCAATTACTTTTGCACCATTTTTATGAATGATTGAAACTAGTTGACTAAGACCATTAATACAGGAAGCATCTGCTATAGAGAGCTGTCCAAGACTTGCTTTTCCTTCTGTATTTATATATGCATGTTCTGTAATAATCAGGCCAAATTGGCCGTCCTGTGATTTTTCATCGTAATAGGCGCATAGTTCCTGACTTACTACGCCATTATCAGATTTGGCAGAAGCCATTGGTGGCATCACGAATCGATTATCCAGGGTTATACCTTTGATTTTTAGTGGTTGATTGATATGTAACATTTTATATTCCTCCAACTTTGAATAATGCCTTTAATAATAATGATATTTTAACTATTATAGATAAATGTATCACAATAATACCATTATTAACAGTATGCACTTTATTGTAAGATACTATCAAAAAGGTGAGTTGCTACTGTCTCCAGCTAATACCATGGAACCGTCTGCTCGTAAACCAATAGAAAAATATTCGCCTGCCTGTATTGCTACGATATTCGACCAATCTTTTATATCCATAGCACTCCTGTTATGCTTTAAAGTAGCAGAACAATGCCTGTATATGTACAGGCATTGTTCTAGTTTAAAGTAAATAAATCTATCTCTATTAATTATATCTATTCTTAGCTGCTGTTATTTTTATAGTTGTTTATTTAGCTTCCATCTTCTCAATTTCATTTAGTAATATTTCTTTCGCACTGGAAATAGCCCTAGCTACACTACCTTCTTCAAAAGGAACAGAAAGGTTAGCCACTTTCAGCAGTTCCAGATAACTCTTACTGGAACCGGCTTTGCAGAGATTTAAATAGTCCTGCCATGCCTGTTCTTTATTCTCCAGGTAACGTTTTTTAAATTCCATAGCACCCATGGTAGTTAAAGTATAATTGATGTAATAGAAAGGATACAGGAAGATGTGCAGTTTATGGTACCAGAAACCGCCTCTTTCCATAAACTCGTCATTCTCATATTTACGCCAAGGCATGTATTTCTCTTCTAACTTATGCCATTCCTGGGTTCTTTCCTTCGGAGTAAGTTCCGGATGCTCATAGACAATATGCTGGAACTCATCCACTGCTACACCAAAGGGTACAAAAGTCATTGCTTCCTGAAGATGTGCGAAGCGGAATTTATCCGCAGCATCTCCGAAGAATTGCTCTGCATATGGATAAGAGAACTGTTCCATAGACATGGAATGAATTTCCGCAATGTCCGTACTACCCATGTGGTACAGGAAAGTTTTCTGCTCTCTCATAGCTTCATAACCGGCAAATGCATGACCTAACTCGTGGGTTAATACCTGCATATCAAATATAGTATGGTTAAAGCAGGAGAACACATAAGGAGCATTGTATAATGGAAGGGTGGTCATATATCCGGTAGATGCCTTACCCGGTTTATTTTTAAGATCCATCAACTCGTGATCTATCATGAAATCAATAAATTCAGCAGTTTCAGGGCTGAGGTCATGGTACATCTTCTGAGCTTCTTTAACCAGATAATCATCATCCCCGATGGGTTCTGCGTTTCCGTCAGGAAATATGAATTTCTCATCGAAGACTTTAAGCTCCTCTACACCAATACGTTTTTTCTGTGCTTCATAAAGTTTCGTACAAAGAGGTACGATTTCTTTTCTTACCTGCTCGCGGAAAGCAGCAACTTCCTTTACGCCGTAATCACTGCGTTCCTGCTTCTTATAGCCTAAGGGAATGAAATTCTCATAACCCAGAGCTCTTCCCATTTCATTTCTGATTTGTATCAACTGACTAAAGATATCTTCCATTTCTTCTTCATTGCTATGATAGAAGTCGGAGTAAGCTTTAAAAGCAGCCTTTCTTAAATTCCTGTCAGGATTTTCAAAATATTTCTGTACTCCATATAGATTTAGAGTCTGACCTTCAAAAGGAATTTTAGCGGTTGCCATGAGTTTCTGATACTGCTGAGTAAGTTTCCCTTCTTTTTGTAAGAAGGGAATAATCTCATCTTTAAACTGATCTACGCTTCGTTGCAGTCTGGTTAAGAGCTCTTTCCCATATTCCTTGTTAATATCCTCTGCAAAGCTGCTTGCGATAAGAGCTTTATAAAGTGCTGTTTGAGCTGTACCAAGCTCTGCACTCCTCTCATCAATAAATTCTACTTCCTTCTCGTAAAACTCATCTGTAGTGTCAAGGGTATTACGTATAAAAGCAATTGTTGTCATTGTTTCTACAGGCGCATTTATTTCTTCTAATTTCTGAATTGCATCTTGCACCTCAGCGTAAGAAGCAGCACTTTTAACCTGCTCCGTCAGCTTGTTAAGTCCCTGTTCATATTTATCAAAGTCAGGTCTTTCATATTGTAATGTTGAAAAAGTAAATTTATCCATTGTTATCTCCTTATCTGTATTAATTTTCATTGGATTTAGTATATGAATGTATGTATCCCTTTATAATAATACCAATTACATTTCACAGATACAAGCATAACATGGTAATAAAAACCAAGTTTAAGATAATTGTAATAATTCCTTACAGGGGATTTAAGTGTTATGATACTAGGCTTAGAAAATGTAAAAAGAGCCATTAAACATATGTTTAACAGCCCGCAATAAACTAATCAATCGTTATAATATCTTATTACTATATATTTCTATATAATAATGTTATCTGTTTCAAATAACAATAACTAATTATCGGTTTCATCCTCAGAATGAAAAGCAATTAATTTCTTATTAACCCGGTCAGCGGTTTCTGTATCCTGCAGATATATTATCGTTATTATTATTATATAAATGACAGCTATTAATAATATCATAACTAAAACCCGCGATATTGAATCTATGTCCATCCATTTAAATAACTTAGCGGAAGCCATCACTACTGTGTTTATATAGATATAATGTAGAATTTGTTTGACAACGGAAGTCCATTTACTTAATTCCTTCGTTGTAATACCGATTAAATACCCCAAAGCACATATAGCAGATACTAAAATTATTTGCCATAATAGAGAGGAGGGGACTGTCTTACTATGCGGTACAAGTGAAATATATACGGCCACTCCGATTGTATTTCCAGCTATTATATAAACAAATTGAAGAAATATATTTTTCAAATGTGACAAGATAACACCTCCTATAACCCTAACTTCTTCTTGAGTTCCGGGACATACTGTCTGGATATAACTATTTTCTCTCCATTTAAAAGCAGAGCTTCGAAACGTCCGGAAATGATAGGGCTTATACTTTTAATTTTACTAACATTTAATATAACTGATTTTGAAGCCCTGAAAAAATTAGTATTCATAAAATCTGATTCTATTTCATATAGCTTTATCTTGGTTTCGAATACCTTGTCCTTGCAATATATAAATACCTTATTATCCACGCCTTCAAAATAATAGATATTTTTAGGCTCTATCATCGTGATAGCACCATCTTTTATGCCGGCAATCTTTTTGTCTTCCATTTTCATATCTGAAATAAGCTTTAACAAGGGATCACTTAATTTTCTGCACCGTATTATAACCTGATCTTCCTCGTCTGGACCTATATCCTCGATAATAATTTTCATGGTTGCGTCTCCTACCTGCTAACGGTATTTCTTCTTTTTTGAATAAAAGCTGCTATTAAGATAAATGCAATACCACTGACTATCAAAAAAGCAATTTTTCCGGTATCACCGATTAAAGTTTCTCCCCATTTTATGTTTATTCCCATATACTCTTTGTAACCATTGATCATTTCCTCTGGGCATCCTGCAAAAGTTACCTTAATCATCTCTTTTGTAAAAGCTTCACGAACTAAAGAACAGCCATGTAATAGCGGAAACACTTTGAGACTGTTCTGGATGGTTGCAGGCAGTGCTCCCATCGGCAGATAAATTGCAGCCAGAAATCCCACCAGGGTACCGATTATCGTGCTCAAACCGGCAAAAGCACTTGTGGTATGGACAAAATTTGTTATAAGAAATACTAAACTGGAGGCCATAAATACAATTAATATAATAAAGAATAATACTTCTGCCAAGCTTGCCAGACTTAATAAAGTACCACCTGTAAGCAATACAAAACCTTCCCCAAGTATTAACGTGAACAGACACATAATAACACCCATAATAAAAGCAGCTATGATGTAACCCAGAACAAGAACAGAGCGTTTCACCGGAGCAACGAAAAAGCTATGTAACCTTTTCTTCTCTTCATCTTCTACCATAATTCCAGCCATGGCAAGTGTTATGGTCAGAGCATTTACCACTATTATACCAGCTAATGTCCATAATAAAACTAAATTTTTTGCATTTTCTCTGTCTACAGCAATATTTCTATCACCCATTTCGCTTAACAGATCAACAATACTCTCTACATTTAAGTTTCCAAGAAAAATAGCCATAAGCCCAATTATTATTAACATGGACAATAAGGAAAAGAACACATTTGAGCGGTCTCTTGTATATACTAATATATTTCTTTGCACCAATCTTACCAAAGTCATTTATTTATCTCCTTCTAAAACTGTTATTGTAATGAGCGGCCTGTTATATTCAGGAAAACGTCATCCATGGTGCCTTGAAGTATTTCACAGGCATTTAGCTCGTCTTTTAAATCATTTAAGAGCTCTAAACTGCTGATGGTATTTTTTACTTCCACCTCTATATGGTTGCTTTTGGATTTAAAAGCATAATTTCTGGAGTTAAGATAAGAAATGACTGGTTCTGATTTCTCTGAATATAGCTTCACTACATCTTTCGTAAATTGTTCTTTTAATTCATAAGGGGTTCCCTGTGCTGCAATATGACCTGCTTCCACAATAGCTATATGATTAGCTTTAGCAGCTTCCTCCATATAATGGGTGGTAAGAAATACTGTCATTTTATTCTCTCTTCGTAAGGTCTCAATGCATTCCCATACATTCAGTCTTGTCTGGGGATCAAGTCCAGTAGTAGGTTCGTCAAGAAACAGAATTTCAGGAGTGTTCATAAGGGCTCTGGCAATTTCACAACGCCTTTTCTGTCCCCCTGATAATTTGCCGAATTGTCGGTTTAGTAAATCTCCGATATGAAGGATTTCACATACAGAATCCAAATGTCTTTTTAAGATCTTGTTATCCTTGTGATACAGACTTCCTCTAATAAGCAGATTTTCTTTAATGGTTATCTTATCATCCAGGGAATTGTCCTGAAATACGACACCGATTTTTCTTCTTATCTCTTCATCTTCTTTCCCTAAAGTGAAACCGCAGATAGTTACTTCACCCTCTGATTTGCTTAATAAAGTGCACAGTATGTTAATGGTCGTTGATTTACCTGCACCGTTCACACCAAGAAAACCATATAATTCGCCTTGCAAAACCCTAAAGCTGATATCATCAACCGCTTTGATATCTTTAAAATGCTTTTTCAAATGTTTTACTTCAATAACTGATTCCATTCGTTGTGTTCCGCCTCTCAATTTGATTTCCCTTATTGTACTTAAGGAAACTGCAATTATCAACGGCTATGAAGTGTAATACCGTTTATGGGTGGTAAGATGCCCAAAAAGCTAACTGAGAGGCAATTTGAATAAAATATATTTTCACACTTCTTATTTGGGCAGTACAATAAGCCGGCTTGCGGTATTGCATGGGTGTAAGTGTGTAAATTAGAAAGTAATTTCCAGTTTTGGTTGGAACGAAGCACAGTGCAAATAATGGTAAGTCAAAGTACAAAAAACCGGTCCTGTAAACAATTAAGAGAACATGAATAATTCTCTTTATTGTTTACAGGGCCGGTTGAATATGAGTTAAAATTTCATATGTTAAGCAACGGATGATTAATTATGATAACTCTATATAGTTTAAATTATTATTATTATTATTAATCTGAAAGAAGAAACCTACTACTTGTAAATATTAACGTAGTCAGTCACTTAAAATAACATTAAATCACCCAGAAATTACTGTTAAATACTATGTTTCTGTAGGTTTCAAATACAATCCACTTTTTGGTAAATTCTAATTCATTTTTACCTTCTGAACGCTTATATTCCACTAAGAATTGCTCTGCTTCTTCAGCTGTTGTTGCCTGTATGGAGAAACCTCTGCCGTTAATAAGAGGGGTATCCGAGAAATGGAAGTCATCAATGGACTTAATAGCCTCTATTTTAGAGTCCCTGATCTTAATGACAGTCCAGTCGCGAAGCACAAGGATATCGAAGTTTTCGGGATACTTATAGCTTTCACCTTTTATAGGAATAACATCTCCTAAGGTGTATACCTTGTTTTCTGGTTTTAACTTTGAAATGTTAAGGCTCTCCAGGTTATAATAGAATTCCTCGAAGATATCACCTCTTGCTTTTATATTCTCAAATATAAAAGTCGCACTGTCATTTATGGAGTTGCTTTCATTAGTAAGCTCTTCAATTACACCACAGGCAGAAGTCATATTTGTAATTCTGTCAATTAATATGAGTTCTCCTAAAGTCTTATGAGCATTGAATCTATCCGCAACAATTTTCTCAGCAAGTACAATGTCACATACTGCAATCTCATTTTTCTTTAACTTGGCAGCAGGCTGATGTTCGCCGGAATTGACATCTATCTTATAACGGATACCGGTAACTACACCAGGTATTAATTTGGTGCCGATTTTAACAAAGTAATTCTTATCCGGTGTAAGTTCTGCATCGTCCATCCATAGAATAGTAGCTGTAAAGGTTTTGCTGGTAGTCAGTCCTGCATTCTTGGTTAAGACGCAACCTCTTGATACATCTACTTCTTTATTAAGCTGGATGGTAACCGGCTGTCCTTTGATTGCCTGGTCAGCTTCTCTGTCAGTAATATGGAGGCTCCTTACAATAGCCTTCTCATTACTTGGCAGGGTGATTAGCTCGTCACCAACCTTGATGGTACCGGCTTCAATCTGCCCCTGAAAACCACGGAAGGTGTGATTAGGTCTGCATACTCTCTGAACTGGCATATAAAAGCCGTCTTCTTCGGCTGAATTTACCGTGTCTACATTTTCGAGATAAGTAAGGAGAGGTTCATCTGTATACCAGGTTATATTCTCTGAATTCTTGGTAAGGTTATCTCCTTCTGTAGCTGAAATAGGAATTATCTTAACATTCTCAAGAGAAAGTTCGGAGGTTAATTGTTTGATTTCAGCTGAGATCTCCTCAAAGCGTTCTTTGCTGTAACCGATTAAGTCCATTTTATTTACAGCAAAAACGAAATGCCTGATTCCCATTAAAGAACAGATTCTGGCATGTCTTCTGGTCTGAACAAGAACTCCCTGCTTTGCGTCCACTAAAATAATTGAGAGATCTGCAAAGGAAGCACCAACAGCCATATTTCTGGTATATTCCTCATGGCCGGGGGTATCTGCAACGATAAAACTACGATTGTCGGTGGTAAAGTAACGATAGGCTACATCAATGGTAATGCCCTGTTCCCTTTCCGCCATCAGTCCGTCTAAAAGGAGAGAATAATCGATTGCGCCTTCCCTGCTGCCTACCTTGGAATCTAATTCCAGTGCTTTTTCCTGATCCGTATATAAGAGCTTGGAATCATATAATATATGTCCGATAAGAGTAGATTTTCCGTCATCCACGCTTCCGCAGGTAATAAACTTTAATAAGCCCTTCATCTAGAAATATCCCTCCCTTTTTCTTCTCTCCATGCTGCCGGCAGCCTCATTGTCTATAACTCTGCTGGTTCTTTCTGAGGAAACGGCACTCAAGGTTTCATTTATGATTTCATCTAATGTAACTGCAGTTGATTCACACCCACCGGTTAAGGGATAGCAGCCAAGGGTACGAAAACGCACGGTTTTATGCTCTACCTGTTCTCCAGATAATAGCTTTAAACGGTCATCATCAACCATAATAATATTACCGTCACGGTAGACTACAGGACGTTCTTTGGCATAATAAAGGGATACGATATCAATATTTTCACGCTGTATGTACTGCCAGATATCCTTTTCCGTCCAGTTGGATATAGGGAAAACACGCATGCTCTCACCTTTGTTAATCTTAGTATTATAAAGCTTCCACATTTCAGGGCGCTGATTCTTTGGGTCCCAGGCTTGAGCTTCGTTGCGGAAGGAAAAGATTCGCTCCTTTGCACGGGACTTTTCTTCGTCACGGCGTCCCCCGCCAAAGGCTGCGGTAAAGCCATATTTCTTTAAACCCTGTTTTAACGCCTGTGTTTTCATGATATCCGTGTAAGCGGAGCCATGCTCAAAGGGATTGATGCCCTGGTCGATACCCTCCTGATTGCTGTGTACGATCATTTCAATACCCAGCTCCTTTGCTTTACGATCGCGAAACTCTGTCATTTCCCTGAACTTCCAGGTGGTATCGATATGCATAAAAGGAAACGGGGGTTTCTCCGGATAAAATGCCTTCATAGCAAGATGCAGCATTACCGAGCTATCTTTGCCGATGGAATATAACATTACCGGTTTCTCACATTCTGCGGCAACTTCTCTGATACAAAAGATTGCTTCCGCTTCTAATTCATCAAGATGTGTTAATTCACTCATCTGTATATCCTCCTGTTTCTCTTTGCCTTAATATTGATTGGAATCTTTTCGGTTTACATCAATTACAGAGATTTCACCGTTTGTCTTCTCGATGTGCCAGTGGACAATATCTCCTTCAATATTGGTGATCAACTTGCTGCCCATGCCTCCGATGTCTGCACCGAGATAGAAGGATATCGCTCCAAAGCTGCATTCTTTTAAACAGGAAGAACACCCCCAGCAGTCTTTGGGATATTTGATATAGGCTTTTTTATCCTCCGTCAGTTTAATCAGACTTCCGGGACATACTTTCAGGCATTTTCTGCAACCGGTACAGCTCTCTTTATGAATGGCTATGCTCATATGTATCCTCCCGTCCTACTAATTCTCTGTAGATTATTTTAAGTTCACCGTCAACCAGTCTGGAATTCACGTATTTCAGCCATTCATCCTTCTTCTCCGGATAATCCAGATTCTCTGCAAAACTGTGCCATCTGGTTTCTTTTCTTGCACTTAAGTGAGCAATTACAGATTTTGCAAGAACCAGTCTCTCCTTTAACTCATAGGCGAACATCAATTCATGCATATCTTCTGCATGGATATGGCTGCTAAGCTTAAGAAGCTGGTCTATTTTCTCGTCTGCAATGGCAAGCTGTTTCCCATTGAACTGATAATTATTTGATATTCCACCGGCATAAGTATCCATTACCTTTTGCATGGCTTCCTCTAACTGCTCTATGGTAAAGACGGGCTTCTCATAGTTTAAGATGGCTTCCAATTCCTGTAGTTTCTCGCTTGCAAGGTGAATTTCTTCCGGGGATTCATTTATATCTTGGTTATTGAGTGAGGTAAAGGTCTTAACAGCTGTATTTTTATTTAATGTATCCTGTTCCGATGCAGGAATTTGTTTTGATGTTTTATCTGCAGCAGATATCCTGTCATGCTCCTCTTTCTTTCTATCCTCAAGTGCTGCCAGAGCAGCAATCTCACCTTCAACCAAAGCGCCAGTTACATATTTCTGGGGACATCCACCAGCCACATCTCCCGCAGCGTATAGGCCTTCTATGGTAGTACGCCGCTTGGTATCCACCCAGTACCCGCTGGCTGTGTGTCCGCCTACAATATAGGGTTCAGTACCTTCAATTTCTACATTTTGCTGACTGGGGTTCTTTCCAGCCTCAATCCACTTTAAGGTCTGGCTGGGGGCCATGTTGAGGTAGGCTTTTTTTAGTTCTTCATCCTGTAAAGGTGTAATCCCTTCTGTTCTCAGATAACAGGGACCTCTGCCTTCAAGATTCTCCTTCACCGTACCGTATACACGTTCAGAGGTTGTAATTCCATATTTGGTTTCATAGACCTCACCGAAAGAATTAACCTGTCTGGCACCGACACCTTGTGCGATGGTACCTGTAGGAGCGATGGTATCTTTACATCTTAAGGCAATAAATCTCATTTCAAAGGTAGTCATCTCTGCTCCAGCGCGTATTCCCATAGCATATCCGGCACCAGTATTAAAAGGAGGATACCACATCTTATGTCTGGAGAAACCTGGATTATTAGGTCGGTATAATCCTGCGGCACCACCTGTTGCACATATAACCTTATCCGCTCTTATTTCATAGAGTATCTCCTCATCTATACTAAAGGCAAAAGCTCCAAGAATCCGGTTATCCTTCATAATATAATCCGTAACATTTACCCTGTTTAATATTTCAACATCAGCCAGGCTGCTAACAGCATCAGCCAGAATTGGTTTGATATTTTCTCCGTTTATTTTAATGTTTCGGTTACCTCTTGCTGCATATTCGCCCTGTTCATCCTTTAGAATGATAAGTCCAAGGTCCTCAAGTTTCTTAGTAACCCGGTTAAGCCCCTGAGACATGGTAAGTAAGAGATCTTCCCTGACAATATTGTCTGCATCTTTCTTAGCATAATCTACGTAATCTTCCGGTGTTCTGCCTTTTACAATATAAGCATTGATGGCATT
Source organism: Anaerocolumna sp. (assembly GCA_029256725.1). GTDB lineage: Bacteria > Bacillota > Clostridia > Lachnospirales > Lachnospiraceae > Anaerocolumna. The sequence continues at coordinate 17,183 of JAQSXJ010000057.1, forward strand.
TACACCGGCAGCCAGACATCCGCTGCGTTTTATATTAGCTTTTTCTGCAATGAGAACGGTGGCATTGGAATGCTCCCTGATGGTAAGAGCTGCATAACAGCCTGCTGTTCCACCGCCAATTATTAATATATCTGTAGTAAGCTGTTTTAGCTTTAATTCTTTTCTCATGAAATCCTCCGTGAACATTTATCAAAGTCCATTCAATCTGTAAACCTGCTAAGGATATGGCAAAGCAAGAAAAAGGAAATGGTAAAGCAAGAAAAAGGATATGGCCAAGCATGAAATGGGAAATGTTAGATATAGATAGGGTTCTTATCTTCAATTGCTTTGTTTTCCAGAACCTGACTGCCTTGCTCACCAAAGGTAAACAAACGATATATCAGCACATTTACCTCTTCCCCCGGATTTAATGGAACTTCCTCTAAAGACCTGGTGGCGGTGAGCTGATATTCCTTCACTCTTATCTTAATTTCTGAGTAACTTCCGCGGAAAGATACTTTCTCAACAATCCCTTCTTCCACGGAATTCGGATAGAGAGGAGCTTCTTCTTTTCTGCTGACTTTTATAAATTCCGGACGGATTATGGCTTTTGAACCAGTCTGTGCTCCTTCAAAGCCAATGAGTCTGCTGTAATCATCTAAGACTGATGACTGACCTACAAACTCTGCTACAAAGAAGGTTTCAGGATTGCGATAAATATCCAGAGGGGAACCTTTTTGTTCAATTCTTCCTTTGTTTGTTATAATTATTTCATCAGCTACTTCTATGGCTTCATCCTGGTCATGGGTAACAAAGATGCTTGTTATTCCTACCTTATTGATGGTATCTTTCAGCCAGCTTCTAAGTTCCTGCCTTACCTTGGCATCGATGGCTGCAAAAGGTTCATCTAACAAAAGCAGCTGAGGATTTGGCGCCAGAGCCCTTGCAAATGCAACTCTTTGCTTCTGTCCGCCGGATAGCTGGTGCGGATAACGATTACCTAACCCCTCAAGCCCGATGAGTGACAGCAATTCCTCCACCCTTTCCTTGCATTCCTTCTTATTCTTCTTCTGGATTTCAAGACCAAAGGCAATGTTGTCGTGTACTGTCATATATCGAAATAAGGCATAATTCTGGAATACGAAGCCAATACCTCTTTTGCTGGCCGGCAGATCATTGACACGGCTGCCGTTAATAAAGATATCGCCGGAGTCTGGATATTCAAGACCTGCCAGCATACGAAGAATGGTTGTCTTTCCGCTACCGCTGGGACCAAGTAAACCAATCAGCTTCCCCTTCTCAATTCCGAAGCTGATATTATCGGAGGCTTTAAAATCCCCGAAGGTTTTATTTATGTTTTTCATTTCTACATGCATATTAGGCACCCGCCTTCTTCATTTTATATTCCAGAATATTTCTGATAATTAATATGATTACCGCTAAAATTACCAGCATTGAGGATACAGCAAAAGCTGCGGTAAAGTTAAATTCGCTGAAGAATATTTCAACCTGTAAGGGTAAGGTTATTGTCTTGCCCCTTAAATGTCCCGAGAGGACGGATACTGCTCCAAATTCCCCCATTGCTCTGGCAGTACATAATACAACTCCGTAGAGAAATGCCCATTTAATCTGGGGAAAAGTAATCTTTCGAAAGATTCGAAAGGCTCCTGCTCCCATAATAGCTGCAGCTTCTTCCTGATCAGAACCCTGCGCATGAAGAACTGGTATAATCTCTCTTGATATAAAGGGAAAGGTTACAAAAACGGTACCAAGGATAACACCTGGAACTGCAAAGACAATTTTGATATCCAAGGCTGTCAGTATGCCATGTGTCCATCCGATTCGCCCAAAGGTAAGAATAAATATCAGTCCTGCAATGATGGGAGAAATAGCAAAGGGAATGTCTATTAATGTTGTTAGTAGTTTCTTCTTCCTGAATTGATATTTCGTTACAGTCCAGGCTGCAAACAGACCGAATACTGTATTTACTGCCACTGCAGCCAAGGTGGCCTCCAAAGTTAAGAGAAGGGCTTTTATGGTATAGGAATCAAATACTGCTTTCTTATAAACTTCAATACCGCTTCTTAAAGCTTCCGTAATTACAACGACCAATGGCATGATTAACATAATAAATAAGAACAGAATACTTATACTAATAAGAAAAATCTGGATGAACTTTGATTCCTTCTGCTGAGTTTTTTGCATTATGACGGCTCCTTTCTATTCCCTGGTGAATTTATTGGCATATACCTGTACTGAGTTGATGGCAAACAAGATAATAAAGGAGAAGGCCAGCATCACTAAGGCTATTGCGTTAGCTCCGTCATAGTTGAACTGCTCTAATTTGCTCATTATCAGGAGCGGAGCGATTTCTGTCTTAAAGGGTATATTTCCTGCGATAAAGACTACACTGCCGTATTCCCCTACAGCTCTTGCAAAAGCAAGGCCGAAACCGGTAAGCAATGCCGGCCTGATCTCTGGAAATACTATACGAAAGAATATTGTCGCTCTGCTGGCACCAAGAACATTCGCTGCTTCTTCGTATTGAGGGTCAAGATCTTCAAGCACCGGCTGTATAGTTCTTACAACAAAAGGTATTCCGATAAATACCATAGCAACAATGATTCCAAGCTTTGTATAAGATACCTTTATGCCCCAGGCTCCCAGAAACTTTCCTATCATTCCTTTGTCGGAATAAAGGGTAGTAAGGGCTATACCAGCAACGGCTGTAGGCAGAGCAAAGGGAAGTTCAATAAGTCCGTCTACCAATCTCTTAAAAGGAAATTCATACCGTACAAGTACCCAGGCTAATATCACACCGAAAACTGCATTGATAATCGCGGCAATGAGGGAACAGGAAAAGCTCACTATATAACCGGAGACAATTCGTTTGTCCGTAACCGTATCGATAAAAGTATGTATTCCCATTGTGGAAGCATTAAGTACCAGTGAAGCCATTGGAATCAGTACAACTAAGCTGAGTAAGGTTAAGGTGACTCCCATAGAAATTCCAAATCCCGGGATTACCTGCTTTCTTTTACGACGTTTCATAGGTCTTAAGGCCTCCATTTATTCTTTCTCATTCACCGGTATATAACTGATCAAATATACCACCGTCGTCGAAATGTTTTTCCTGTGCCTGTTTCCAGCCACCGAATAACGGATCATCAATGGTTAACAATTCCAGATCAAGGTTGAAAACATTACTGAATTCCTTTAATATTTCAGGATTTGTAGGTCTGTAATAGTTCTCTCCTGCAAGCTTCTGACCTGCATCCGAGTAGAGATATTCAAGGTAAGCCGTAGCCACTTCTCTTGTTCCTCTGTCGTCTACCACCTTATCCACAAGGGCTACAGGAGGCTCTGCAAGAATACTTATGCTTGGTGTAATAATTTCATATTCATCGGGATTTTCCTTAATGGAAAGGTAAGCTTCATTTTCCCAGGCTAAGAGTACGTCGCCTTGACCATTTTCTACAAAAGTAGTGGTTGCACCTCTGGCACCGGAATCCAGTACCAATACGTTCTGGAAGAGCTTCTTTATGTAATCCTTTATCTGTGTTTCGTCGTGGTTATAGGTCTTATCTGCGTATCCCCAGGCAGCCAGGTAATTCCATCTTGCACCACCGGAAGTCTTAGGGTTGGGAGTAATTATTTTAACATCGTCTCTTATCAGGTCATCCCAATCATTAATCTGTTTCGGATTGTCTTTGCGAACCAGGAACACTATAGTCGAAGTATAAGGAGAACTGTTATTTTCAAATTCACTCTGCCATCCGGCTTCAATAAGTCCGGCTTCTTCAATGGCAGTGATATCATAACCCAAGGCCAAGGTAACAACATCTGCTTCATTACCTTCAATAACGGAACGTGCCTGCTTCCCGGAACCTCCATGAGAGGGCACTACAGTAACCTCCTGTCCGGTCTTCTCTTTCCAGTATTTTGCGAATTCTTTGTTATAGGCTTCATACAATTCTCTGGTAGGATCGTAAGATACATTCGTAATTTCCACTGATTTCGCACTTGATGCATCTGCATCTTTACTCTTGTTGCCACAACCGGCTAATACCCCCGTTACTAATGCCATTGTTAATCCGAAAGTAAACAGTTTTCTGATTTTCATAAATACTCCTTTCCTCCTTCATGAAGCCTGCTATTGACTATTCCTGATATGCCAAAGACAGTAGCTCCTGACTTAATGTATTTTAATTCATATATGATTACTATGATTTATGATTATACTTTAGAAGTAATAGTTATGCAACAGTAAAAAGGTAAAACGTTTGCGTAGCTATTAAGACTGCATAAATCCTGCATTTTAGAATTGAAGTGGCAAAGGGAGCGGCTTCTTAACTAAATGAATAGTTAAGAATCTGCTCCCTATATCTTTTGTATTATTGAATTCTTATTTTCTTTATACTGTTACTATTAGTTTTTAATTTATAAGCCATAGGTGAAAAGCTTGGACCAGACATAAATCCAAGACTGCGATATAAACTTTCTGCTGGATTGCCTACGGTTACAAATAGTCGCATGGCCTGTGCGTTGTTCTTTTGTTTGGTTATTGTTAGTGCGCGTTGTATCATATATTTGGCTAAACCGTGGCTGCGATACTTCGGATGAACTGCTATGTCATAAATATTCGTAAAATTATTAGGAACATAAGTATTGAAACCTATTAAACAAGCTGCTACAGGAATATTATTATCATAAATAATACAGGACTGCTTGTATTTATTTACATAACAAGTACTTAAGTATGCTTTGCTACACTCTCTCTGATTGCTAATTTATAGGGAAGAAATATTTTCATCGGCAGTTTATGATTTTTATTAATGCGGTTAACAAGTGTCTGCACAGCAATATTGCCCAGTTCGGATTTGGGCATACCTATGGTGGTAAGCATTGGTGACACGTAGCCTGCAAGTTCAATATCATCCATACCAATAACCGAAATATCCTCCGGTATCTTTATACCTGCTTCTGTGAAGCGGCGAATTGCAGCAATGGCTGCAACATCTGTAGCGCAGAATACGGCAGTGGGCAGAGGGTTCGCTTTTTTTAGCAGCATTTCTGCGCCTTGATATCCTCCGGCTCCGTTCTGAGGACAGGAACAGACGATACTGTTGTCATATTCCAGCTTCTTTTTCGAGGCAATATTTATGTAAGCGTTATAGCGGGCTTCATTAACGGTTTCACCAATATAACCTATTCGTTTATGTCCGCATTGAAGCAAATAATTTAGAGCCTCACGGGTCGCTTCATAACCGTCACAAATTACCTGATCTAGGTCGGCATCTATTACATTACGACCAACATATACAATATTTTTATAATGTGCTTTCAAGAATTTTATGGTTCCCATTTCAAAACGGCCGATAACAATTGCACCATCTGTTTTCACGGATTCGATTTTCTTAAGCAAGTCCAGATTGGTGATGTCTAGTACAGAATAAGATAAGGATACCACATAACCCAGACTGAGGGCTTTTTGCTCAACAGCCCGGGCAACCTGCGCAAAAAATGGATTATCTTCTAAATTCTTTGTTCTACCAAGGATACAGGTTATTGTAAGCGGTACTTTCACTTTATTATTTTTGTTCTGCTTTAACTCGATGGCTGTTTGATTGGGGACATATTCTGTCTCTCTGATGATTTCCCACACTTTGTCACGTATTTCCTTACGTGCAAAATTACCATCTTCCGAATTTATGATACGGGAAACGGTGGAAACTGATACACCTGCACGCTTCGCAATTTCCTTTAATGTCATAACTGAAAGACCTCCTCAAACCCGTTTATTTGAGATTATACCCAGTAAATCCTACAAAGTCAATATGAATATAGTTATATAACTCTACCATTATAACTATTATCATTTAAATATGGTTCAAGATGTACATTTACCTGTGCACTTTGATTCATATGGGCTCGAATAGCATTTTCGATTTCATGAACCAATATGTGGGTCTCTAATATATTCAGACAGGGTTCAACCAGTATATGCATATCAATATATAAATTCTCTATACTTCCTCTGCTACGTATTTTATGGGTGTCTTTCACTTCATCAAAGCTCATTACGATTTTTCTGATCTCTTCCGTATCCACCACTACTCCGTCAAGAAGAATGTTACAGTTACGCTTTCCGACTTCATAAGCACTATGAAAGATAAAGCTGGATACAATAATAGAAAGGATAGGGTCGATTACATTGGGTAATCCAAGCTTTATGCCAATAACGGTAAATAATACACCAAGTGAAATATAAATGTCACTTCTTGTATGGATGGAATCAGAAATAAGAATCATGCTGCCAAGTTTCCTGCCTTCCAGGTATTCACCCATGGATACGAAAAAGTTGACAACCAGGGTCAGGAATAATACCAGAAGGCTTAGAAGGGAAATCTCAGGTTTCATGGGATTTCTTAATACATGAATAGCATTTATAAGGACTTTCCCTCCTACTAGAAGGAGCATAAATGCAATAAATAGTCCGGCAAGAGTCTCATATTTGTTATGACCATAAGGATGCTCTCTGTCTTCCGGTTTTGCTGCCATACCTATTCCAATCAGCCCTATAATATTGGACATACCATCGGATAAAGAATGCAATCCGTCAGCTGTTACACTTGTGCTTTTTGAAATTGAACCTATAAGAATCTTAAGACACGCTACCAGCAAGTTTATCAGGAGTATAAGCAGAAGGCACTTTTGAACCCTTTTAAACTTATTCTTTTCCATAGACTATTCCTCTCAGATTAATATGTTTAGGGTAGAAAAAATCCATGGTAACAATTATTTAAAATTGTCCCATGGATAAATTTCCACTGTCTCTTATAGAGACCCGACTACATGTATATGGATACACTGTCTGTTCATATTTATATTTATATAGGTAAACCCAAATAGGGAGGCGAAAGCATGAGTTATATGATATATATATATTAATATATGATACCAGAGATTAAAGTGTTATTACTTTTTTATATTTTTTACATCTCTTCTGGACACTCTATACCCAGTAATAACATAGCTTCTCCTATTAATTTCTGTACTCCGTATACTAATAGTAACCGTGTTCTGCTCCTGTTACATACATTTATGAAAATTGAAGGTATCTTTTCTGTAAATTGTCAAATATTCTCTTTTCTTTCGATAATTTTCTTAATAGCTTCTAGTGTATGTTTTGTAAGTTGTTTTAAGTCAGCCTCATTGATTTTATAAGAGGAAGTTTCTTTTCTGGTAATTTGGGAACTTGGCGGAAGTAATTCTGATAAATGTTGATCCAGAAGTATTACAGGTGACTTTCCTGTTCTTTTTAAGAGTTCTTGAGCCAGTTTCGGATTTCCACCATCTGCTCCTCCGCTTATAGAAATAAAACCATAAGGTCTGGGATTGCGTTTAAGAGTGCTTAAATATGCCCGCAGAGGCGAAGCTGTCTTACCCATCCAGATTGGCCCGAATAAGAGTACTAGATCATACTCTTTGGTTATATCCGGAAGGGGATCAACTTTAGGCATCCGGGAAAACATCATATCTAAAAGGATAGTCATCATAGACAAGGGTTTTGAGGTAGTTACTTTATAATGCTTAGCGGATAGTTCTTTGGCAACACTTTCTGCAAGCGCTTCATTATTACCTGTGTAGGAATAAGAAATGATAATTGTTTTCATAAAATCCTCCTTAATTTTCTTCTTTTGCTTTCTTTAATGCATTTTCCAATGCTTTAAGATGAGCTTTTGATGTAAGTGTTGCACCACTGATGGCATCCACCTGTAATGATTGTGAATTCTTTGCCTTTTGAAATAAATCTAATATTGTAACACCTTCTGATAATTCTGTGGGGTTGCCATTGTTATCCAGAGCACCTTTTAGTATTTTGATGTTTTGCATTTCCCCACCGGTTATGGTTAGTTCAACCGCGGCATCTCTGAAATGCCCTTTTGTACCGCTATATTCACCAACATAAACACCATCTTTCAAATTCGAGAAGTCTATATTCTCAATGGTAAGAGCTGTAAGTTCATTCCGCTCTCCGCTATCAACCCAAATTGCTGCAAGTCCCCCAAGGACTAGAACTAATAATATAATTACAATAATATGCCAAAGGCGCAGTTTCTTTCTATTTTCGTTTGAGTTTATCATTTACATCTCCAATCTGCAAATCAACAATTGCTAACACTGCTATATTATTTCAGGGTTATTGTCACATGTCTATTTTGATCTGTCTCCTCTACATCAATTAAAGTACAGGGAAGCGTAAGCTCGCCACTGTTTAATGCATCAATAATGCTGTCCAAATCAACCTCCTCAAGCATTTTTAAGTCATCTCCTTTGGCTTCCTTTTGTGCGAATTTCATTCCCATTTTAATGAGAAAGAAAGGAATTGACACATCGGTTGTTACTTTTCCATTTTCAACCACGTTAATATGAAAGCTTTTAGGTTTGATTGGCTTTGATTTTTCAGGTTTATCCATTTATAATCCTCCTTTTTAATATATGAATGAATATAAATAAATTCGTTCATTTTTCTTTCAAAAAATACTGCTCCGTTAAGTTAGCTGGAGCAGTCCATAAGGCTATTCATAATAAGTTCCGTTATATGCTCTAAAAGCTCCGGAAAATACTCAAACCCTATTTCTTCTTTATGTGTATCGATGTTCGTAATAGCGGCAAAGATCATCATAATCATTTTGCTGTCGATGTCTTTTCTCATTTTTCCTTGTGCCTGCCAGCGGTTTACCAGCTCTAGAAAACTGTCGTATAAGAAATCTACTGTATCCAGACCATTTTCTTCTCGATATACCTGTTCAAGTTTTTCAAAAACACTTCTGTTATACCATTCTTTTAGAATTGGATTAGTCCGTATTCCCTCTGTATTGGATTTCAGCATCTGTTTTACTACAATCAGTGGATTCTGATCCAGATCAAGTGACTGAAGACAAGATTGCTTAAGTTTCGTGTTTTCTTCCAGGTAGATATCCATAAACAGTTTTTCTTTGGAGGAATAATAATTATAAAAAGTTCCTACTGCCATTCCGGCTTTCTTTGTTATTGCAGATATATTTGTGTCTTTAAAGCCATTTAAGCTGAATAGTTCTTTCGCACAGTTATAAATCAATGTTTTTTTATCTTCCACTTGTGTACCTCCATAAAATTATCTGTATGAATGAAAAATAAAATATTCATTCATATTATAGCTTTCAACATTAAAATTGTCAAGATGATTACTGTAAAGAATGAATGAATTTAATAGAAGCGCTCTAATTATAATGATTAGCTCAATAAATATATTGTTATAAAAATAACAAGTTACCAAGAATTGATTTATTTTGCATATTCTGGTATTATTATGACAAAAAAGTAGTACAAATTGTTATCAAAAACGCATTGACAGTAAGTGGCTGGAACTTCATTTTAAGACTTCCGTTGGCTTATTTATTTTTTCTTTTTTCATAGAATTAGCTTTAGGATACATTATGTGTAATTCTGAATATCTAAACACAACTGTTTCGATGTTTATATTCAAATTCATCCTTGTACCCTTTACCGTCAATTTTATATGTATCCTGGTTAATTTTGTTGTGATACGTTCAAAGACGATTTCTCAAGTACATAAGGTATATATCATTTCTTTATTGTTTGTAGTTATATGCTTTGTATTATTTACGGTGCATGTTGCATTTGCTGCACTATATTTTATCTTTGCACTTCCTATTATGCTTACAATTATTTATGCTGATTATCGTCTTACCATTATTACTTCTGCCTTGAGCATGGTTGGTATGGTTACCTCGGAGTTATTTATTACATGGGATATGGACAAAGTTAATATCTTTGATGATTCTATCAGATTAGTTGACTTTCTTATTTCTTTATTTATATTGTTAGCCTTTTCTGCAGTGAGTATGGTTGTCATACGCTTTGAGCGTGAGAAAAACACTGCCAGCATCCAAAAAGAATTGGAAAGACAGCAGCTCCAGAAAAAACTGCAGACAGATGAGCTGACAGGTATTTTTAACCGCAGGGCTTTACATGATACCATTAAAGATATGGATACGGATAGTTCTGAAAATACCTGTATTTTTGTTATGCTTGATATTGATAATTTTAAAACCTTAAACGATTCTTTCGGACATATATTCGGTGACGAATGCCTTCAACAGATGGGACGTATTTTAAAGAAAAACTGTACAGATTCAATCCCTTTTCGTTATGGTGGTGATGAATTCTGCATTTTGTTTCCAAACGCTTCTGTTGAAGAAACTGTTAAGACCTGTGAAAAGATCAGCACAGATCTTCAGGCCGTTAATTTTGATAATTTGGAAAATATTAAATTGACAGCCAGTATCGGAATATCCGGTTTTTATAAGCATATGGATTCGGCAAGACTTATCGTTAATGCAGACCAGGCTTTATATGCGGCAAAGACAGTAAAAAATACCATACATATATATAGCGGAAGCTGATAAATGCTGATTACATGATTACACGCTGATTACATACCTAAAATACAGCGATAGTAAGGTTTGTTTAAAAGCAAATTGTAAAAGCTGACAAAGACTGCCTAAGGTATTAAGGCAGTCTTTTAAGTTGATCATTATTACTTTTATAATCTGTTTAGTGTGCAGGTAGCTTATCTGCGTATCATAATTCCCTTCATATCCTTGGAGGAATTATGTGTCTGATAGACCTTTTCTTTTTCTTCCTCATTGCAGCCTATGAGTATCTTGATTTCTGAATCTCTTTTGGTTAAATCAACAGTACATATAATAGCATCTATATATGCCACTGAATTACTTCCACGCCAGACATCTATTTCGTTGCCATCCATAGAAGAAGTTCCTTTTAAATAGCCATAATCCACCTTATACAAAAGGTTCGGGTACTTTGGATGAACGGTACCCTTGGGTCGGTCTATTATTATTTCTGATTGCTCAACTAAACTGTCCAAGGCTGCCCAAAACTCATTATTGTATATCATTTTAACTCCTATCATGAATATCAAATCGTCAATTTATTATTTTCATTTTTTTATTTATTGTTGGAAAAAACTTTTTTGCTTCAACCTATCATTTCCCGTTAATGACTCTCTTCTATTCACTCTCACACTGCATACGCCATCGCATTAACCATTCAAGCTGTCTGTCAAGAAAGGCTTCATCAACACAAGAGGTACCATGAATTTCAATAATAGTAGCCTGGAGTTGGTAATGATATATTGCAAGTAAATCATTAAAGGCATTTATTTCAACCGGACTAAGAGTAGAATATCTATTGTAGCCCTTTAAAAAGGACTGAAAAGTTTTCTTAGATTTATGCAGACCCTCCTCATTGTAATCAAAATAGTTTGTCCTGTTGCAAAATAGCACACAATCATATAGGGGAAAGGCATAGGAAGCGGTATCAAAGTCTAACACATAATAATTACCATTAGATGTTTTAAATAAATTACCTGGATACAGATCTCCATGACAGAAGCCGCGAGGAAGGTTTTCCACTCTGCTCCAGAGATAATCGCCATATTCACGAAACTTATTAAGCTTGCTTTCATCATATCTCATTTGTTTTAGTATCTTTAAGTAACGGTCAATAAAATATTCTTTGTTATGCTCCGGAAGGCTTACACTGCAAGTCCTCATTATATGATGGAGTTTACCAATTAATTCGCCAGTGAGTTCAATATTATCGTCTGCCTCTGGTTCCTCACCCTCGAGATGTTCAAATAATACAAGAATACTACCCTTGTCCTGCCCTTTAACATATGCGCGGCCACTAATAGTTTTAATCACATAAGGTGAAGGAAATCCCTTCTCTTCCAAATATAATAAAATATCAATTGACTGTTTGGCGGAATCTCCAAAGGCAAAGGGGATAACTTTTAAGAAATATTTTTCCTTTCCACACCAGGCACAATATGTTCTGGAACCACCTTCTCTCAGTAGTTCCACACTCGTAAAGTTCAGCGGATAGAAATGTTTTAGTTGTAATAAGATATCTGATGTAGTCATGAAAGAATCTCCCATTTGTTACTAAGATATTATACTTTTAATATTAAATTATTAAGGTATCCAGAAAGTAATGATTAAAACCATTCTATTAACAGTAACTGGTTATATAATTTTCGATTAAATAATTTACTGTTATATAGTTTACTGTTACATAGCTTACTGTTATATATTACCGATTATATAGTTACTGTTACATAGCTTACTGTTATATATTACCGGTTATATAGTTAATGTTATAAAGTTTACTGTTATATATTACCAGTTTTATAGCTGCCAGTTATATAATCACCGGATAAGCAGATGAACTTATCCGGTAACATTCGCAATTAAATCAACTGCTTATTACTTTAAGATTGATTGTAAAGTGATGATTATCCAGTGAGATATCCTCGTGGTAATCAGGCATGAAATCGGTAGTCAAGGAGGCTAGCAGCTCACTTTCGAACATTTCTTTTTCTCTGATAATAAGGTCTTGCAGTTCTTTACCGCAATCCACTTTCAGATATATTTTATCGCTGACCTTATATCCGGCCTTTTTCCTAGCAACCTGGCATTGTCTTAGAAGCATTCGAAGAAGACCTTCCTGTTTAAGACTCTCAGTGATATTGATATCAAGAGCAATACCAAGATTACTTTGAACAGCTACTCCCAGTGAAGCTTTGTCTTCATACTCAACTGAAAAGATACCTGCTTCAAGAGGGTGGAGAATACCTGGAAGACTTATAGCTTCTCCCTTTAACAGACTTTGAACAATTTCATTATTCTGGGTATTGGAAAGTTCTTTTAATATGTTATTTACTGTATTTAACTCACCCTTTAGTATCTGGCCTGCTTCTCTAAAGTTTAGTTTAATGATAGGCTGCCTAAAATCAGTAAGGGTTTCTGTATATTCAATACGATTCACATTCATCTCGGTTTTTAAAACGTTCTCAAAGTAAGGATCCGGACGGTCAGATGAATGCTCGAACCAAAGATAAGCACACTCCAGTTTCTGCTTAACTTTTAGTTTCTTATCGTTTCTGACCTTTAAAGACAGACTTAAGAGATCTCGTGTATTTTGCACCATAGCAAGTAATGGCATTCCTTCAGTTATCCATTGTTTCTGTAATTTTGGCCATTCACTTAAATGTACGGACTCTTCTGCATCAGAATATCTTCTTATTACACACTGCCAGATATACTCTGTAAGAAAAGGTATGACAGGTGCAGCTATCTGTGTAAGTGTCTTCAGACTATAGAAAAGTACAGTATATGCAGCCTTTTTATCTTCCGTAGCCCCTTCTTTCCAATATCTTTTCCGATTTATACGGATATAGAAATTAGAGATATCCTCCACAGCCTTCTCAAATATTTGTAAAAAATCCTTGGTGTTATATTCACTGTAACATCTCCCTGCCTCTTGGATAACAGTTGATATAGTTGACATCAGCCATTTATCAGATAAGTCCAGTGGAAGGTTCTGTAGAGAGTTTATATCTATGAAAGGATGATCGATCTCAGCATACGTGGTAAAAAATACAGCGATATTATAGAAGTTTAACAGCTTACGTTTACACTCTTCTCCAAGATTGTAACCAAAACGAACATCATTAGCGATAGACGTCTGAGCAAACAGATAGCGGGAAGCATCTGCACCAATTGTATCTGCTGCCTCATCAAATCGTATCATGAAACCCGTTTTTGAGAATTTGCTGCCGTCTTCTGCTGTCACCATACCATATGTGCTTACCTGCTCATAAGGCGGTTCACCTGTAAGAACAGTGCTCATAAACAGCATGGAATAAAACCATAAACGAATCTGCTCCTTCATTTCAATAACACATTCGGCAGGAAAATAGGATTTCCAATAGTCCCTGTCTTCAAAATATTTCATAGTGGAAAAGGGTACGATTCCGGCATCCAGCCATACATCTCCAACCTGTTTTATTCGGGATACTTCCCTTTTACAATGGGGGCAGCTTATAGCGATCTCATCAATCCAGGGTCTGTGCAGATGAGGTAATTCATCCACTAGAGCTTTCTGAACAGCTTTCTCTTTTAGTTCCTTTCGTGAACCTATAACTGTAACAGTTCCGCAGCTGCATTCATAGATAGGCAGGGGAAGTCCATAGTAGCGGCTTCTGGAAATACACCAGTCTCCCATATTAAGAAGCCAATCTGTCATACGCTTCTCCTGGTAAGGCGGGTTCCAGGTTACTTTTCTTGTATTCTCAAGAAGTTTAGGACGTAGTTCATCTACATCGATTGCCCATTCGTCTACGAGGCGGAATAATACCTCCTCTTTACAACGCCAGCATACAGGGTAACTGTGTTTATGTTTATGCGTGTAATGAAGTTTCCCTCTGAGTTTCAACTCCTGAAATACTTCTGCTCTTATGGTTTTTGCTTCTTTTCCCTTAAGGAAGCCAAAGTCCTTATAAAAGATTCCGGCTTCGTCTATAGGAACAAGTTTAGGAAGTTCTTCTGTCACTCCCAGTCCATAATCTTCTGCACCGCAGCCGGGAGCTATATGAACTACCTGACAGCCATCACCTTCTGTCACTTCTTCCCATAACACAATCTTATGCTGTATATTCTTCTGCGCTTCTATTTCCGGAAAAAAGGTTTCATAATGCAAGCCGTAAAGTCGCTCACCTTTTGCTTCTTCTAAAATTCTAACATATTCGCTTCTACCTTCACAGAAGTATTTTCTATTATAATAATTTTTTCCCATCCATAAGGGTCTTCCGCCTTCTAACTGTACAAGTACATAATCCAGATCTTTGTTTACTGCCAGTGCAGTATTTGCAGCCAGTGTCCAGGGGGTTGTAGTCCAGACAAGGATATCTGCCTCTTCTTCTTTTATCGGAAGCCTTGCAAATACAGCTTCATGTTCAAGTTCCTTGTAGGAACCGGTCATTTCATGTTCTGATAATGAGGTCCCACAGCGTGGACACCAGGGCATGGGACGGTGTATCTTCTTAATCCATCCATGATCGGAACAGGTCTTTAAGAAAGTCCAGATACCTGTAATATTCTCATCTTTATGGGTGTAATAGGAATTCTCCCAATCCATCCATTGACCTAAACGTTTCGACTGATCTGTAATGATACCTGCACAACGTTCCACCCGTTTAATGCAATTTTGTGAGAATTTATCAATCCCATAGTCTTCTATATCTTTTTTTGCAGTAAAATTAAGCTCTTTCTCTACCTCAACCTCAACCCATAAGCCCTGACCGTCAAAACCATTTCGGTAATGGCTCTCATAACCGTTCATTGCCTTAAAACGAAGAAAGGTATCTTTTAAGGTTCTGCCCCAGACATGATGTATACCCATGGGATTATTAGCAGTAATTGGGCCATCAAAGAAGCGGTATTTAGTACCATTTTTATTTTTATCTCTTAACTTTTGAAATATCTTCTCCTCTTCCCACCAGTTTAAAATGTCTTTTTCATTTTCCGTAAATCTATATGCATTCGTCCAATTAAAGTATTCCTTTTCCATTTCGCAGCCTCACTTTTCAATGATATATTACCGAGACGCCGTGGACATACAGATAATCCTTATTATACTGCCATGCAGCCACAAGGCTCTTCGCGGTACAAACTATTAAAATCTGGAAATGGATTTAGGATAAGACCGGCATTTCTCATGCCCTTTTCACCTCCCGTCTATCGCATAGGTCTGGATTCGAAGGGAGGAATATAAAAAGCTCCCATCCGTAAGAGGATGAGAGCTGAAAAGTACATTCACCTGTTACGACATACCAACATATGCGTTCCGTATAACGGCGGAAAACCGTCAGTGTCTACCGGCTAATGCTTTCGAACTGCCAATCGGAAGTGATTTTGGGGTTATTCCTGACGGTACCGCTTCTCAGCTGCTGCGGCTCTCTGTAACTTTCAGAATATCCTTACTTTCTTCGTCATCTTGTTTGATTTTTCCATATAATATCATTAAAGGTTTATAAAGTCAAGATAGCAGATTATTATGTATCGTACTTAAAAGATTTCACCAGATTGATTAATTCTATTATTTGTAGATTATCTGTATCAGATGGAAGAAAAATTGTAATTCCAATATTCTCTTCTAAACTTTCCTGTAATTTCTCCTTTAATTCAAGGATACTCATATTTTCATTATAATAATCCTCAAGATAATTCTCAGACCCGTAAACTTCAAACTGGTAACTATCAAATTTATTAAAATCCAAGCCTGCGACTATGGTTCTTGGTAGAAAGAATTCTACAAAGATATGATGCAAATCGAAACCAATATCACAAAAATTAGTTGCAGTTACTACGGGAATAGGGTAATATTCCATAAACCAATCCGATTCAGCTCTGACATAATGCTGATTATAAAATCCATATTTAACAGGATATTTCTCTAGCATCTCGTGTAGTAAGTATTCGCTGAGACTTTTTGCTTTGGTGGATAGAGGTTCATATATTCTGTTCAATATATCCATTTCTTTTTTATTTTCAATATTCACTGTTTAATACCTCATACATTGAAATTTATGGATGTATAGAATTCTTGAATTATACTCCATTTGATATATATGCTTATTCTATACCTACAAAAATATTATCTATTATAAATATTAGGTATTATAAAATATCTTGTGTTTTACATTTTCTCCGCCTTGCTTTTCTTCAAAAGCATCTTTATACCAAAGAATATTAGAAAGCCTCCGACAATTCCATTTAAAATTAGAATTACCAAATGCGGAAGAAATCTACCGAGTATGCTTCCTAAAATAGCAATGCATGTAAGAAAGCTTAAAGTAGATAATACACAACCAGTAGCAAATTCAACCAGCTGCTTTTTATTCCAGCGATTTTCCAATACCTGTGTGGTAAACATACCACTCCAGAAAAGGATTGTAAGTGGATTTGAAGCGGTTAACAGCAGTCCCTGAAAAAACAGATTTTGACTTGAAACATTAGAAAACAATGCAATCTGTGGTAGAATAGCAATATCAAAGGAACCGGACAAAGTGTTCACTCCAAACAGGATTAGTATAAGGCACCCAAAGATTTTCATGGCTGCCTGTATCCCCTCTCTGCGAAGCACTGCTGCTATACCTATACCGGACAAACCAATATAGAGTGCATCAATTATGGCAATTGCCAATACGAGATTCATACTGCTAAGGAACCCATTGGAGGATGAGGTTTGAAACACCATCAGACACATTGGTCCAATAGATAACTGCAGTAACATCCCGAATTTAAGACCTTTTAATATCATATAAACAGCCCCTTACAGTCTAAATATTCATTTCTTCTTTCAGTGTCGTCAATGAGATAATTGTATTTGAGCTATCAACTCCTTTGATTTTCTTTAGGATACTGGTCAAGAAATACTCCAGAGCTTCAGTATCTTCTAAGATTACTTTCAGTAAATAATCATATTCACCGACTACATGATGGCATTCCAGTACACAATTATGTTTTACGATTGCACTTCTGAAGTTATCGATATTTTCAATTTTATCAATATTAACGAATATAAAGGCAAGAAGTTTATTACCTGTTCTAAGACGGTTTACTTTAATTGTATATTGTTCTATAACACCTGATTGTTCAAGCTTCCTGATTCTTTCTGCAACCGCAGGAATAGAAAGACTTACTTTTCTGCTGATTTCGGAAGCTGAGGCTCTTCCATTCTTCTTTAGCTCACTTAAAATTCCAATATCAATGTCGTCCATATGCATCTCTCCTTTTAAGTAATAGTATCATATACTTACATAATTGAAAATGCATGGATTAAATATCAATATATTATTAGGTGAATTCGCAAAATACTTTAAAATATATAAGCTTCACACCCTCAGATGTAACCTGCCCTTTAATTATATTGTCTACTATTCGCTGAATATACTTCTAAAAAACTTATAAAAGCCATCGTCAAGTGCCAGCTCATCGGCAGCATCATTGGCCTCCATATCGTAATAATACTGTCCGGTAATTTTATGTACAGAAATGCTGTCTAATGGAAATCCAGGTTCTCTTCTGGGATGAGGTTTCTCTACCAATAAGAATTCATCACCGGATAAGGTATCGTCCATACTCTCATATACATGATCTTCATCCAATATAAAGCAGATCGCATTCTGGTAACGCGCAGGTAAGTTACCGAATTTTGCTGCCAGATTACTGTAATATGTAAGCATTTCATTATCACTTAATTCTATATCCTTTATTCTTTTTACATGGACTCCTGGTTGATGTTCCTCCGGTATCCCCTTTAAGTACAAACCCGAATCACAGGAAAATACGGGTGTTTGAAAAGCTTTATAATAAGCATATGCCTTTATCCTTGCATTTTCCAGTGGTGTCTTTCCTGATTCCTCTATTTGTGGAAGGTTACAGTTAAGATCTTTTAATCCAACAATCTCCACATCCAGACTTTTAAGTGCTCTTCGCATAGCAGACAGCTTTCCTTGATTACCGGTTCCATATAATAATCTCATTTGTCGCAGCTCTCCTCATTTCCTCTATTCTTAAACTCGATGTACCTGAATTTAACTCTTAAAACGATTATTAATAATTGTTCCTATGTACGAAGACTAGTAATCTGTGAAGACTAGTTTCTTCTTTGGTACTGAACTTTTCAGCAGACTTATAAGTTCATTTACATATACCTCATATTCAAGACAGTGTTTTGGTATTAGATTTATGGATTCCTTTGTATTAAATAATACAATAAACTTTTTTGTGACATAAACCTTATGAATAGTATCAAACAGTGTTTTGGTATTAGAGCTCCCTCCGGTTGTTTCATAACTTTTTTCTGTTATAGTAAATAATATATTTTGTCTTGCAGCTTCAAATTTTCCAAATGCTTTTTCGAATTTTTTCTTAATTATATACGGCCAAATTTCTGTTAACACTATACCAGCTATTAATGCCAGAATAAATAAATATGGTTCTGAACCCTCAAAACTGCCATACCGAAGAAAACCGCCTCCCATAATTAATATGGCAGCTATATAATAAATAAATTTGTTACGTTGCTTTCTAACGCGTCATCCTATAATATCGTAGAATATAGCGCTTATTTCCTTAATATCTGTGTCATCAAGTCTTACATTTACTTCTATCTTATCCCGCTGTTCCATTGTTCCTCCCATTAACGCTTATGTTCATGACATATTTCAATCTATTTTAATATAAAAAGAAAAAATTATCTACGTTAATAGTTTAATTTATCCTGGAATCTGTTTGCTGTTTCTTTTTATGAGAGAATCACAGTATTACAAAAAGGTACCGCAAACTCCTGCTGGAATTGCGATACCTTAGGGTAAGAGAATATTCGTAATAATTTGCATATCTTGTGTAGTTAAATATACACAAGTAAAAACTGGTTTTAAATACTTTTACAATATCTCTAACATCAGATCAACGCCTGGTTTAGTCGTCTTATTATAGAAGAAGTCATATCGGAAAAACATATAACCATCAACAAGTCCGGTATCCCTTCCGTATTCCACCATATTCTTAAGTACATTAGGATCATTCAGCCAGTCTTTTTCAATATTGGAACCAGATCTGTAGGTTGCAATACCTACGTATACCTTAACCGTTGAACTGGTACGGTAGGATAACCATGTCTTAAGAATCTTGTCATAGGGGTAGGTAGCATGTGAGAAGGTCCAGTAAAGCTGAGGGCAGATATAATCCACATATCCATCGGAAGACAACCAGGTCTTTACATCCACATAATAGGACTGATCGCTTGCCAGGGAATCAATAAAACCACCTGGACTGATACCAAATTCTACACTTTTATCAATCTTTTTAATGGTACTGTAGGCATTTCTTACCATGGTATTGACATTGTATCTTCTCCAATTAGCAATTGTCATTGGAGTAATATTGTTTTTCTTACAGATTTCAGAATAAGCTTCATATTCCTGAGAATCAAAATTCTTCTTATAATTGCTTCCAAGTGCAGGGTAGAAATAATCATCGAAATGAATACCGTCTACATCGTAGTTTGTAACGATTTCTTTAATACCATTAACAATCAAATCCTGAACTTCTTTTACTGCAGGATTGTAATAAAGGTTATTATTAAAGGAAAGAACGTTTCTGTCATTAGAGGTATCCTTATCTTCTTTCCATACTCTGGCAGGATTATCTTTTGACAGCTTAGAGTAGTCTGTACTTCCTGTGGTAACTCTGTAAGGATTAAGCCATGCATGGAAGGCAAGACCTCTCTTATGAGCTGCTTCTACCATATAGGCTAGTGGATCAAATCCTGGGCTGGTTCCCTGGGTTCCGGAAGCATATTTTGACCAGGGGAAGTAAGCGGAAGGATACATTGCATCACCGAAAGGACGCACCTGTACTACTACTGCATTCATTTTCAAATCTACAACATTATCGAACATGGTATCGATAGTCTTCTCAAAGGTAGCTTTTGTAAAGCCGTTCTTACCGTAGTTCGCAAATTCCAGATAAGAAATCCAGACAGCTTTAAGCTCTAACTGTATTTCAATAGTCTTTATGATGCGATTACCAGCCTTATCTTCTGCCATAACACTGTAGGTGCCTGACCCTGTAGCAGTAAAGTTCTTAGAAGAAGTAATATCCTTTGCAGTATCCCATTTAGCTGAGGATACGGAAGTATTACTGCCTTTTATGAATTTGATCTTACCAATTCCGGATGCATCTTTAGCACTGGAAGTAACGGTTGCTTTCTGATTCATAACGGAGGAAGAAAGGCTTAAAGTTGGTTTTGTTATATCAATGTTACTAACCTGTACAGAACCGATGGTTTCGTTACCGGCCTTATCCTTTAAAAGTACGGTAAAGGTTCCATTTGCAGTTGCTGTAAAAGATCCTGTACCATCCTCTTTAAGCTCAGCGGTTTCATAAGCTCCTTTTGTAAAATCAGCGGAGGTTTTAGTTCCGGACATATAATAAGCAGATGCGATGCCTGATTCGTTATCTTCCCCTTTGATGGTAACTTCTACACTTTTGTTAATTGGTTCTTGCGTACTTAAAGTATAAGAGAATACAGGAGCAGTCTTGTCAATATTACTTATCTTAACAGTCTTAAGGACTGTGTTACCGGCTAAATCCTTTAATAAAAAGGTAATGGTATTATTTCGTGTTACCGTTAATTTTCCGGTGTATGTATAGAGATCTTTTTGGGTATCATCTGTTGAATTTGTTAAAACAATTTCTTTGGTGGTTTCAGTAAAGTTCTCAGTTTTCCTATTACCTGTCATATACTGAAGACTCTTGATACCCTTCCCTTCTTCTGTTACTGTTAGAGCTAACACAACATTTCCCTTTGTATCTTTTAAGGTACTTAATGCAATTGCAAGTTTTGGTTCAATTGTATCAATATTTGATATGGTTATGGTCTTAACGGTAGCATTACCTGCTTTGTCCAGCGCATAAAAGGTATAGGTCTTATTTGCGGAGAAAGAAACTGCTGCAGTATTCTTTGAATTGATTTTTAAAGTAGTGCCTGCTGATTTAAAGTAGGCGGCTGTTCTTTTGCCGCTGGCCCATTTCAGGGATTTGATACCGGAAGAATCAGTCGCTTTTGCGGTTACTTTCACTTTGCCATTGGTCGGTTCTTTTGTACTTGCTGTTAGCGTTAATTTGGGTGCTGTTTTATCTGCTGCAGCAAAAACAGTACTCTTATGAAGCAGTAAACTGCTTACTGAAAAGAGTATTAATAAAGCCCATATATATTTCGTTTTAATCCTTCGTAGCATACTAACTCCCATCTGTGTGCTTTAGCACATTAATCTTTGTTACTCCCTTGCAGTATTATTTATCAAGCTGAATTTGTCAATGAATTGCTAGCCTGCTGAATTGCTATCCAGCTGAATATGTTTAATCCTACTGAACTTGTTTTATTCTGCTAAATTGCTAATCCAGCTGAATTTTTTATCCTTGTGAATTTATTATATTCTGCAGAAATTTGTCTTATCCTGTCATATTCATAAAAAGGGCTGTTGCATTATCTGCAACAGTCCCTTCTTGTGTCCATCTTACCTGTTATCGGCCGGTGGGATAAGCATCAAATACTTCACAAATGCTTTCATATATTGCTAATGCAGCCTCTTGTAACAACCAGATTCTGACTGGAAATATAACGCTTCTGCGTTTCCAGCTTATCAGTCAGGGAATTGAGTACTAAGGTTGCCAGCGTTTTACTGTTAAGTCCTGCTGAGTTCTTAGAAGTATTTGCACTGTAGTAATAGATTTCTGTTCCCTTTGGATCAGTCTTTGTATTGGCATTCATATGAAGACTTACAAACATATCCGCTCCTACAAGATCAGCAAAAGCTGCTCGGTCATAGAGGTTTACCTTTGTATCGTCATATCTTGAATAGTATGCCTTTACCTCAGAATCAGGACTGTTAAAGTACTGTCTGGTAAGTTCATACATAATTTCATAATTCAGATCTTTCTCATATATGGTCTTACCGTTTAAGCTGCGTACAGCACCGGGATCAGTACCGCCATGACCTGCATCCAGAACTACGATATTCGTATAGATATCTTTTGGATTGCCAAGGGTTATACCAACTTTGTTATTACCTAGATCAGTAAGCTTATATCCCTGCAGTGCGGCAGTATCAATTACAATCTTAGTCTTACCGCCTTCAACCAGAAGCCCGAGCTTATTAATTATACTATCAGACCAGGCAACTGGATTTTGATTAAAGAAATCAGTTCTGTCACCGGGTAACTGAATTAAAATCCTATTCTTATAATACAGATCTTCTGAGGTGATATCTGAAAAGGATAAATCTGATGGAAGCTTAAACTCGATGGAATAACCGGTGGATACCTCTATTTCAAAGAATATTTTATAAGAGCTGCCATTCTGCTCAACACGGTAACCGGCATTTGAGTTCTTTTCAAAAGTTATCACAGAAGTGTTACCTGCAGTTGAACTGGTAACTGACTTCAGTGCTGCAAGATTGGTCTGAATATTATTATTTCCAATACCATTTACAGTAGAAGGAAATTGCAGCGTAACCATGTTGCCTGATTCGGTTAAATCTACTTTCAGATCTTTCATACCGGATATCTGTAAGAATTCTTCTCCGGCGGAAACTCCTGCGGTAATAAGATTGATATAGTTACGGTAAAGTTTTATATACAGTGTGTTGCTGTCTGAGGATAAGGATAATTCATACTTAAGCTCAGGCTCAGCAAGTGAAAATGCTAAATTAAAGGCTGTAGGATCAGTAGTGTCAGCGCTAAGAGTTACAAGGCTAGCAAGACTGCCACCTAAGGATAGGGTCTGGTTGTTGCCCGTAGCATTGTTAATATGCAAGTTAAGCAGTGTATCCTGTTTGGTAAGTGTTGATTTGCTAAAGGGAGTGGTTCCGCTTATTGCATAAGTTTCACTGTTTGTGGTAGATTCCACTTTAGTGATTCCAGTTATGTACGAACTTTGCTGTGTATCCTGTGATACTTCAAGAGCATTTCCCAAATTACTTAATTTTGTGTATTCATCAAGGTTTGAAGCGGCAATACCCCAGCTAAAAGTTGTAGTATCAGGTATTGGGTCATCACTTAATTCAGGACCGCCATTTCCCGAATCCGGCAGGGTTACGATCTTACTCTTTGTTAAAAATGAAGTTTTAGATGCAGAATCCCACTTGTAATCATAACCCAGATAAGAAGCAACAAAGCTGCCCGGAACCATTACATATGCCACCTTTGTATCCAGATTGGTTACAAGTAAAGGAGCAGTGTCCATTGTTCTGGCTTTTCCGTTAACATAAGCAGTTTTCTTACCCATAGTCAATACAACTTTCGTGGTACTGTTGGATAAGGTAAGCACCCCGGTTGACTTATCGTAGTTATAATCAGCTTTAATGGAGGAAGATGAAAATACTTTATAAGCTTGAAGCAGTGCGGTATTATTAACAATAATACTAGGCATGTCACTGACATCAACCTTTTTCTTATCAATAGTAACGGTGCCTTTGGTTCCTGTATAAGCGACTTTACTGCCGTTATAGGATAAGTTCATGGGACTGGTGATTTCACCGGTAGCAGTACTTGAATTCCAGGTATAAACATAACCAAAACTTTCAGCTACGAAGGTAACTGGAACCAT
The DNA here is from genome assembly GCA_029256725.1 of Anaerocolumna sp. Lineage (GTDB taxonomy): Bacteria > Bacillota > Clostridia > Lachnospirales > Lachnospiraceae > Anaerocolumna. Next base: position 41,273 of record JAQSXJ010000057.1, read on the forward strand.
GTATTTTGTTTTTTTGGTATCTTTAAATGTTATTTTTGTAGGTGCTTGGGACATTGTAACTTTTTTCCCATTCAGCACTGCTGTCTTACTGCCCTCTGTCAGTACTAATTTTTTATCGTTTTGTGACAGGGTAAGAACACCTTTGGATTTGTTATAGGAATATTTAAGTCCCACTCCCGAATTAACGAAAACATCGAGAAAGGAAGCCAGTGAAGTTCCGTCAATGATAATACCTGGTGTGTTCTTCATATTAATGGTTTTACCATTAAAAGTGTATTTAGCTTGTGTACCGGTGTAGGCAAGATTCTTCTTTGTACTGTATAGATACAGGTTCAGTTTGGATGCCGCCGATACTTCTGTAAAGGGAAGGCATATAAGAACCAGAGCCAGAATCCCTATTAATTTCCAGTTGTTTCTTAATTTGAACATATTTCTATCTTCCTTCTGTATATTGACAATCGTTCAGATGGTTTAATCCTGTGTATATCCGAACATCTGTTTATTTGCTATGACATTATAAATATCAAATATGCAAGTACTGTCTTGCTATCTAGATAAACTAACTATGAGACAGCCCAGTTATCAGGTTACCTTAATCTTACATCATCCCTCCCTTATTAAATATTTGCGCATCTGATATAAATCTTTCGAATTACAATGGTACAAAGCAATAATTACTCGCAATAAAAACAAATCGGATTATTTTAATGCTATAATATAATGCAAGTAATTCTATAAATTTTCTTATCACGATACTTAAAGCAGGATGTATATTTTTTTAGATTTTAAGTGAAGAAAAATTCTAAAAAAATGTAATACATACCTAACTTTCATCCTCTTATACCTTAAAGTGTAAACGTGTTAAAATTATGTCATTTTTTTGTTATTAATGAATTTTATGGTCATTTTGCCTAATACATGGTATACTTTAGGCAGGTCTAAGAATGAAAATGAGAAATTAATTACAGAGGTGTTTTACTATGGCAGAACATACTTATCATGACAAAATGAATATATACAATACAAAACGTCTGCGAAAGGTGTTAGAAGAACTCCCTCCTTTCTGCAAAGATTTTTTCAGAGGAATTGAACCTACCACCTCCTCTTTAACAAGAATAGCATATGCGTATGACATCAGGGTGTTTTTTGAATTCCTGATCTCCAGTAATCCGGCTTTTAAGAACCTGGCTGTTAAGGATATTAAACTGGAGGTATTGGATCAGATCAAAGCGATTGATCTGGAAGAATACTTGGACTATCTCTCCTATTATAAAAAGGGGGATATGGAACATTTAAATCAGGAAAACGGTAAAAAAAGAAAACTTATCTCACTCAGGAGCTTTTATAACTATTATTTTAAGAAAGAAATGATTACAACAAATCCTGCTGCCCTGGTGGATGTCCCCAAATTGCACGGGAAGGAAATCATACGACTGGATATTGACGAAGTCGCAAGACTTCTGGATCAGATAGAATCCGGTGAGAAGATGACAAAACAGCAATTAAAATATCACGAGAAAACTAAGAAAAGGGATCTGGCTCTGATTACTCTTCTCTTAGGTACAGGAATCCGAGTGTCTGAGTGTGTCGGCCTTGATCTAAATGATGTGGATTTTCATAATGACGGCATTAAGATTAAACGAAAAGGCGGATCAGAATCTATCATTTATTTTGGTGAAGAAGTCAGGGCTGCATTGGAAATCTATCTCTTGGAAAGAGAGACGATTATTCCTGAAACCGGTAGTGAGGAAGCCCTTTTTCTGTCTCTTCAAAAGAAAAGGATTGGTGTTAAGTCCGTAGAAAATCTGGTTAAGAAATACTCTTCCCTTGTTACCAGCTTAAAACGCATTACGCCTCATAAACTGAGAAGCACCTATGGTACCAGTTTGTACCGTGAAACCGGTGACATCTATCTGGTAGCGGATGTTTTAGGACATAAGGATGTTAATACTACCAAGAAGCATTATGCTGCTATTGAAGATTCCAGAAGAAGAAGTGCGGCAGGTAAGGTCAGGTTGAGAGAAAGTTAAAAGCAAGCTAAAAGCAAGCAACCATGAGCAGGAACTTTATACTTTATAAAAAAGTTAAAAACATGAATATGTCAAGAGAAGGAGTGGTCATGCCACTCCTTCTTTCATCTAAATATATTATTACAGATACATCCTATCTGCCAAAGGCATAAAATCTATTATTGGTGAAGCCGTAGCAGCTAGCTTTATCTTTGTTTAATTGCCCTGGTTGCCATATATTGAGGAGCATATTCACGTATGGCAGCCCCGCCTGGTCTGTCTCTGTCCTCATACAAATCTGTCAATGTAAAGCCAGCCTTTAACTGACCTCCAAGTTGCTCTTCCATACTATGGCTGAATTGAATACCTTCATAATTGTCAGCCATCCGGTCATATTTATCCTGTTCCATTTTTAAAGGATTAAAGGGAAGTTTGTTCACAACGGTTAAAGGAGCATCCTCCTCAAACAAAAAGCAAATATCATTTGTAAATCCGGCTAATAGAATCCCCCCCTTTTTTAGAATCCGGTAACATTCATTCCAAACAGGCTGAATGTGCTCAATATAGCAGTTCGATACCGGATGAAAAATTATATCAAAAGATTCATCTTCAAAAGGCAGTGGTTTCGTCATATCCCCTTTCAAAATTTTGATATTGTATCCTTCTCTTTTTGCCACCATTCTTTCTGCTGCTAACTGCCGGTCAGAGTAATCAAAGATAGTACACTCAGCTCCCAGTGCTGAGAATAGGGGCATCTGCTGTCCTCCTCCGCTTGCTAATCCAAGTAGTTTTCTGTCCTTTAGGCTTCCAAACCATTCATGGGGAACTGTTATACAGGGAGTAAGATAAACACCCCACTCTCCCATTTTCGCTTTTTGATAGTCTGCCGGTGTAATCGGAATGGACCATTCACAGTTATTTTCAGACCATTTATCCCAGGTCTTTGAATTAATTTCTGTATATTTTTGTTTCATTATAATATCCTCACTTTCAGTAAATCAAAGATTTTAATAAGCAGCAACGCTTAAGATAAGGATATCATATAGGCGCCTTTTTGTATGTGCCATATAATTTTTAATAAAAGGTACACACACATTTGCCTTCAATGAACAAAAATATTAATCAATTCAAAGCAACCACCTTTCAAATATCAAAAGGTGGCTGCTTTCGTTTATCTTATAAATGCCTTTATTAATTACAGGGCGGAATTCTGTAAAACCTAAGAAAGATTTATTATAACTGTTTAATCAGTTCTTCCAACTCTTCTGATAATACTTTTGCCTGTTCAAAATCTGTGTTCTTTAGAGCTAGTTCGATCTTCGTTTCAACGGCTTTCTTCTTCTCTTCAATTTCAAGGTAATCTCTATCAAAATGATTCGCATAAATCATTTTTCTGAATTTACGCATGCTCATCTTTCTTATGGTCTTATCTTCAATAATTAATACATAATCTACACAATTTGCTATGGTATAGTAATCATGAGATATCATAAGCACAGCACCTTTATATTTTTCTATGGCTTTTTCCAGTGCGATCTGAGAATAAGTGTCTAAATGGCTAGTCGGCTCATCAAGAAGCAGGAAGTTTGATTTGCCTACAGAAATCTTAGCTAATTGGAGAATATTCTTTTCACCGCCGGATAAGGAACCAATCTTTTGTGTAAGGACTTCTTCACCAAAACCAAAGTTTAGGATATGTTGTTTAATCTCGTCCTGCGTTTGAAATCCAAGTTCAAAGAATTCTTCCAGTACCGTATTATTCTCCTGAAGCATCTCACCTTGCAACTGAGATAGGAACGCCATTTTAGTCGATTCAGAAAGAACTATTGCATCATTATTATTTCTGTAAATATCACGTAGTAATGTTGTCTTCCCTGTTCCGTTTGAACCGATAAGTGCCACTTTATCCGATGATTTTATCTCAAAGTTTACATTTTCTAAAAGTACTTCTTGAAAGGCTGCGCTGTAATTTTCAACTTTTAACACAATGGTATCTTCAATCATATTATCAGCTGTAAGATTTATTTGGGGCTCTCTGATTTCTACAAAAGGAGCTTTGATTCTTCGAGCTTCCAGTCTTTCCAATACTTTAACCCTGGCATGCAGGGCTTTTCCTCTGGCAGCTTCTGTGTGAACCGTTGCAATTGCTCTTAGTTTGTCGATAATCATCTCATTTCTTTCAATCTCTTCTGTATCCGCTGCTGCTAGTTCCTGCAGTTCTATTTTTGTCTGAAGCAAGGAGAAATTATATTCGATATAACTGCCGTCAAATTCCTGTAACTCTTTGTTTTCAAGATGTATGATCTTATTAAAGCAATGATTTAGCAGATATCTGTTATGGGTAATAATAAGCATAATCCCTTTGTGTGAGTTTATAAGATTCTTAAGAGAATTCAGGTTATCAAAATCCAAGAAGGCATCCGGCTCGTCCATAATCATTAACTCCGGGCTTGTTAGCATTTCTTTAATTACCTGAATCAGCTTGAACTCACCACCGCTTAGCTTTGATACTAAAAGGTTTTCGTGTTTGCTTAAGTCAGCCAAATTAAGTTTCTTATTAATGATGTTTTTGTAGTCATCTCCACCTATGGCTTCAAAAGCATCCAGTTTTTCCTGATATTGCTCCAGCAAAACTTCAAGGTTTTCAGAAGTTTCCATTTCTGTACATATGGCAGTTATTTCATTTTGAAGTTTCATAAAATTCTCAGCAATATATTCAAAGACAGTAATTTCTTTTGATTTGTCAAGCTGTGAGAACTGGCTTACATAACCAATACGGCAATCGGGATCTATTTCTAATTTTCCGTCAAACATGTATTTATCAGGATCCATCAGGATATCTAATAAGGTACTTTTTCCACTGCCGCTGGTGCCTATAAAGGCACAATGCTGACCTTCCTCTAATGTAAATGAAATGTTATTATATAATTCCTTATCCGGGAAAGAGAAGGAAAAGTTATCTACTTTGATCATGATTGCTCCTATCTGCGTGTACGTATTGTTTTTAAGTAAAGCTCTCTCGTACTCATTAAAAGAGAGCTTATAGAAATAAGCTCTCATATATTATTTAGTAAATTGTAGTTTTACTATTAACTTTTAATTTGGGTTATTCTACTTAATTTATCCTTAGTAGCATAACATTTTTTACGATGAATTTCAACAACTATTATTTTAGTACTGTATGCAGCATAATCACATGATATACAGCTATCATTTTATTTTATATCCCCATTAAAATAAGCTTAACCACTATAGGCATTCTGATTGATTATTAATTCAGGGATACCTTTATTCATAAGGGAAATATCTGCGCCAAGAGCAAGAAGTTTTAGAAAGAAATTGTCATAACCTCTTAATATATGCTCCAATCCGTAGATTTTAGATTCACCATCAGCTAATAGAGCTGCCATAACAAGGGCTGCACACATTCTGATATCAGTTCCCTTCATAGTTGCTCCGGCCAGTTTCTGAATACCATTAATGATTACCTGAGAATGCATACTTTCATAATCCATTCCCATTTTACTTATTTCATACAAGTGATTAAACCTTACAGGAAAAACCGCATCCTTAACAGAGGATTTGCCATTACAGCTTAAGGAATAGACTGTTGCAAAGGGCTGCAAATCTGTTGGGAATCCTGGAAATGGTAATGCTTCTACGTTAATTGCCTGAAGCTCACAATTAGCAGCATCAATAAATATATTATTCTCCCTTGTATTGATTACTGCACCGGAATCAGAAAGAATCGTAATTACTGATATTACATGCTCAGGTATTACATTCTTTAATAAGGCAGTACCTTTTGTAGCAGCAATCATAAACAGAAAGGTTCCGACTTCCAAACGATCCGGAATAACTTCATGAACTGTCCTTTGCAATGTGACTTGAGTAGGTTTAATACGTATTACAGGAGTACCGGCACCGGTTATTTTAACTCCCATAGAACTTAACAGGATTGCCATATCTACAATCTCTGGTTCCATGGCAGCATTATATATAACAGTTTCACTTTCTGCAGCACTGGCAACCAGCATTGCATTTTCCGTTGCACCTACACTTGGAAATCTTAAGAAGATTTCCTGACCTTTATAAGGAAATATAGTTGCTTCACATTTGACGTAACCATCTGTTATGTCAGTACGAATTCCGAATTTATTAAAAACGTATAAATGGATGTCGATAGGTCTATTTCCAATCTTATCTCCTCCGGAAAGAGGTACTACTGCTTTACCGAATCTGGCTAATAATACGCCAAGAAAAAGGTTAGAGGCGCGTATTTTCGTAACATAGCGTTTACTCAGTTCTGAATAAGTCATATTTCCGCTTATCTTTACCGTGTTGTTATTACTGATCATTTCCAGACCGATTTCTGCTAATATCCCTCTCATAGCATCTACATCTGAAATTTCAGAGATGTGTGTAAGTACCCCTTCACCCTCTCCTAAACACATGGCCGGAATTAATGCCAATATTGAGTTCTTTGAACCGCTGATTTCTATTTCCCCACGAAGCGCTTTCCCGCCTTTTACTTGCAGATAAGTCTTGTTGTCTATCATTATGTATGCCTCTCTTATCAATTAATTATCATTTCCGATACTTTCACAGTATGAATACTTTAAAAGCTTTGCATTATATACATTACAATCAAGCGCTGTCTTAGAGGAAGGTGAAATGTACTTCATACTTTCTCGCAATCCTTTTAATACAGTTTTGTAATTCTTACACTTTTAGCAGCTTTATTTATATAATCATTTATCTTTATGTAATTTTCATCTAATACTACATCCAGGGCAGCATATAAAGCCTTTTTCTGACTTGCTTAAAATCCTATGCCGGTGTTATAACTCTATGTATTATTATAAACTTCCTGAAAAAATCCCTCATCTTTCACTGTAGCTCTGTCAACTACTAAAAGTACCTTAGTGCAGCAAAAAATTAAGGATCTGTTTCTGTATTCTATGGTAAAATACTGCATATACCCCCATATTTATAGGCGGCTGTGAATAAATAAACTTCAGTGTTATAATATTACTATTTTTTATAGTATAAATCAATGTAAATTTGTTAAGAACAAATAAAGAACTATGCATTTTAATAAGCATTCATGGCAGCTATATTTTTATATATACAAAATAATTGCCATGTTTTATAATGAAAATATATACATATATCACATTTGAAACATTATACAGAAATTATAATGGAATGAAGAAAGGATTCATAACTCATGAGAAATGAACTATTCACGATAGGTCCTTTTACCGTATACGGTTACGGACTTATGATTGCCATTGGAGCTTTCGCAGCTTATCTGGTATCAGAATTTCGTGCGAAAAGACTTGGTCTTAAACACGAATTGATTTTTGCACTTTTCTGGTGGTGTCTGGGAGGAGGCATTCTTGGTGCGAAGCTTCTCTACATAATTACACAGCTGAAAGAAATCGCAGCTGACCCCTCTATTCTACTGAATGTATCTGAAGGTTTTGTAGTATACGGTGGAATTATAGGTGGAATTCTAGGTGGTTTTATCTTTTGCCGTATAAAAAAATTAGAATTCTTAAAATATTTTGATCTTGTTATGCCTTCCATTGCTTTAGCCCAGGCCTTTGGCCGAGTAGGCTGTACTTTTGCAGGCTGCTGTTATGGAAATGACACTGATAGCGTCTTTCATATTGTTTTTCATGAATCCAAGTTTGCACCGAATGATATAGCACTTATTCCGACGCAGCCTCTTTCCAGCGGACTTAATTTCTTAAACTTTCTTGTGTTAGTCTTTTTATCAAAACGGGTGAAAGCAGATGGACAGATTGCAGGTTTTTATCTGGTATTCTACAGTGCAGGCAGGTTTATTCTTGAATTCTTCCGAGGAGATTTGGTACGTGGACATATCGGAGTATTATCTACCTCCCAGTTTATAGCGATATTTTTATTCCTTTTTGGACTTGCTCTTGTTATCTTCTGCGGCAAGAATCCCAAATTGCAAAAGGTTTCTGCAGTAACTGACAATAACTCAGTTATATCTGACAGTAATGATAACGATTCCTCAGAAGACAATGAATAAATAAAGAATATTCAAAATCGTATTGGTTGCAGCACCATATGCATCCAATACGATAAATAATTATATAATTGATTATTATTTTTCTTTTCCAGGTGTAAAAAAGGCAGGAAAGAAAATATGGTATTTTTATACCTGGAATAAATGGTAATATTTGATGAATCTATTAGTATCTATGCTAATTCAGTCTCTTCTTCTGTAAAATTATCTTTTATTATTAAATCCTTGGCACTTACACATTCACAATCGACGGAAGTATTTCCAATAACTGCTTTTGCACCGAAAACAACAGGTACTTCGACGAGAATTTTCTGGCTTAAAGTAAATGAACAGGTACCATTAGGACGGCCGCAGCATTCCTTTTTACCTGGAGAAACATAAGGTTCGCCGTAACAAGTGGTCGTAGGAATTCCAGCCTTTGCATAAGGAACTACTGTAACCGGAACACAAACTGTTGCTAACTGAAATGCACTGGCCGGGCAAGTTTTTTCACAAGGAATTACCTCTTCTGGTGCAGTAGGTTGAACGATGTTATCCATTATAAAATCCTCCTTAATTTAAATTACATTATACAATATGAAAAATGTCGAATATTGTTACATGATTCTTACAAAATATGTTTGATATGTTAAAATATATAATGTAATATATTCTTACAAAAGATTTAATTTCTTCTATACAATTTATATCAATTCAAATTATCTTATTGAATATAATATATAAAGCTGTTGCTACAAGCAACAGCTGAAGTTTATTTTGTTTTTTCTATTTGAATATCACAGCCAATACAAGGTACCACCTTATATGGTCTCATCATATCATTGTCTTCATGATCTATAATATGACAATGCCAAACATAACCGGGTCCGTAACTTGGGTCAAAAGGAAACAGATTTACACAAGGTCTTGCCTCTTTCTCTTTGGCTTCCTGAGGAGCATATCTGATTAGAAGTCTGGTTACCTGATTTGGCATTACTAATACAGTATCTTTCCATCCTGTCTCGTTAAGAGGCGGTTCTATGGGCTCTCCCTGAAGGTAAGGCTCCGGAGACAGTGAAATCGTTGGATTTTCTAATGGCGGGGTACCGTTAAGCTTCGTCCAATCTTCTGCATATTTTACGGAATCATAATTTTGCCTGTTTTTTATAAGGAACTGAATCAGGTGTATATGAATGGGATGTGCTCCATTTGTCATATTTACAATCTCCCATTCAACAGTGGAACCGATAATAGTTTCTTCTGAGACGGGAGCATGCCACATTTGACCGTTTAAGAGAAGTCCTGATAATCCGGTTGAGCCAATTGCTACGTTCAAGGTTACCGTTGTATTAAGAACATTAGGAATTAGCTTGGGTATTGTATTTAATTTATCCGGTAATTTCTTTGGTGCAGTCGGGCATTTATCTGAAATGGTAAATTTCATGATCTGTCCTACGGTTTCAGGATCTGCCGGAGCACCGTTAGGAAATGGAGTGTTTGCATTGTTTTCGAGAATGATAGATTCTCCGGCTACAAGCATGGAGAAATCAACTATTATATCCGCACGCTCTGCAGGTGATAATAAAAGTTCTGTTAATTCTACCGGCTGGGGCAGCAATCCGCCATCTGAACTGATCTGGATAAAGGGCTGATTATTGGATAGTTTAAATTTATAGATTCTGCTGTTTGAGCCATTTAATAACCGAAAACGATACTGTCTTGGTTCAACCTTTAAATTTGGCCATACTCTACCGTTTACCATAATGGTATTTCCCACAAATGCCGGACGCCAATACGGGTGTAACTGCGGGTTTATTCCATTGCTGGGATATAATAAGGAACCATCATCATAAAAGGATCTATCCTGAATCACAAGGGGAACATCGTATTCACCTGATGGCAAATACTCAGAGACACTGCTCTTGGGATCATTAATGAGGTAAAAGCCAGCCAGACCCGCATACACATTTAGTCTTGTTAATCCTATTGTGTGGTCGTGGTACCATAATGTGGCAGCTTCCTGTTCATTTGGATAGGAATAACGTGATTTTGTAAAGGTACTTCCGGTTTTCTCTTCTCCTGCTGTAAACCAGGAATCCGGATAACCATCTGAGTCGGATCTTACTTCTGCGCCATGAACATGCACAACAAGAGGTACCGGACTCTGAGCCAGTGGATAGCCGTCTGGATATGGGAGAAACGGTGGTTCCGGCATTGACATATTATTAGGATTGGCCCAGTGGAGGGTTGGATCTACTGCAAAGAGATTTGGTTCTGTAATAGCATTCACCCATTGTACATTAACCGGTATTCCTTTTACAGCTTTTATAGTGGCACCGGGAGAACTATGCTGATAGTAGGTTTTACCGTTTTTTGGATCTGTAACTTTTCCTTCAAACCCCCAAACAGTGGTTTTGGGAAATTTCTTTGGCAGTATCTGTTGAGTAAATTGACTCATTGTAATAGTATAATTATGACTAGTCTCTTTGCCTGTTGCTGGGTCCTTTACAATAACAGGTTTATAGGCAGGCGGTATAAATAATTGATTAACATACTTTGGTATTAATAAAGGGTCGAGTTCTACTTTTGCCATAAATACCTCCTCATGTCAATATTGATATAAAAATTGCCTGAAATTTTCTCCTTATATTAGTACTACCATGCATAACTTCACTTAATTCAATACCCGCTATTTACTCTGAGGCAAGGCAATACTAAAAGAGTGCATATCTTAAGTAGTCAGGATATAATTCCAGGCATTATATTTATATGTCGATATATGACACATTGTGTCGATGCTGGCAAAATAGCAACAAAGAAATAACTAGTTTGATTAATGAGAAGACTGCTTATTTATTAAGAAGATCTAACCGTCGTATAGATTCTTCTGCTTAATTCTGAGACTTGCTTTACTATATCATCCTCTTCGATAGTGGTCAATTTTCCTTTATGAACAGTCCGGTGTCCGTTTACGATAACTTCCTTAATGGCTGAAGGCTGCATAGAGTAAACAATATTAGGAAGGAGCTGTTCATAGTTAGAGAAATACGGTTGGAGTGAAATATCAGAAAGATCCAGTCCTAAGAGATCTGCTTTATAACCTTCTTTAATTTCACCTATGGGAAGATTCAAAAGTTTTCCTCCGTTAATGGTTCCCATATGATAGGCTTGTTCACTGTCAATCAAAAGAGCATTTAATTTCGTAACCTTTTGTAAAAGAGAGGCCATACGCATTTCTTCGAATACACTGATACGGTTATTGCTGCAGGCACCATCGCTGCCAAGGCCAATATTAATACCTGCTTCTGTCATCCATGCGATATCTGTAACACCATCAGCCAAGAACATGTTACTGGAAGGGCAATAAGCAAGACTGGCTCTATTTGCAGCCATCAGCTCTTTCTCTCTTTCATTCAGCCATACAGCATGGACCATAACCATCTTATCATCCAGCACGCCGAGCTTCTCAAAGAATTCTACCGGACGCAGCTGGTATTTATCCATTACTTCCTTTACTTCAAAAGGTTCCTCTGCAACATGAATATGAAATTTCGTTCCAAGCTCCTGGGCCAAAGCATGTCCTGCCTGTATCATCTCCGGTGTGGCAGCATGAAGACTATGGGGAGCCGGTAAAATAGTTGTCATTGCATCCTTGGTGTTGTTAAACTGTTTTGCCAGATATCTGGTATTCATAACTGCTTCCGGAATAGTCTCTATGTAACCTTTAGGCGCACCTGTCCAATCATACATGGTTCTGGCAAGTACCAGACGGATTCCGATATCCTTTGCAGCCTGAATAATTGCCATATCACCCTCAAGACCGTTATTATGCAGGTAGAAGAAATCTGAAACACAGGTAACACCGTACTTCATCATTTCTCCAAATGCCAGCAGCGCTCCTACATAGATATCTTCTGGAGTTAGTAAGGGGGATATCCGGTATAATGCCTTATCACGCCACTCTAAGAAGGGCTTTCCTACTGCAAGCCCTCTTAAAAGACTTTGAAAGCTGTGATTATGTACATTCACTGTTCCAGGTAACATAACCATGTTCTCCCATATGAACTCCTGCTCCGGTGCATGATTAAGTTTGATATCTAATACATCACCCATTTGTACAATTGTCCCATCTTCTATTAAAACAGAAATATTATCCTGAAAAGTGCCCTTGTAATATACTAATTTGGGTCTAATTAAGGTTTTCATAGGTTAACTCCTTATCCAGTCTCAGAACTGCATTCAGCATTGCATTTCCTGCTATTTCAATATCCTTGCTGTCTGTCTTTTCTTCTCTGCAATGACTTTTACCCTCAATACTCTGTACGAAAATCATCCCGGTTTTCGTAATATCTGACATGTGTACTGCATCATGGCCTGCCATACTGACAAGCATTGGAACGTGTTCAACAAATTCCAGCCCGCTGCTCTCTTCTGCTGACGGTGGCAGAGGTGACTGTTCTTTTGATATTTCTTCACCTATTATTTTCATTATCCTATCATCCATTGGTGCAGGAGCTTGATCTAAGATAATCTCGCGATGAAAGCATAGCCCACGGATATTCTCAATTTCTGTATATTCCTTATTAATACTTAGAAGAATTTTTTGTTTGATCAACTCTTCCGGAAAGCGAATTTCCATTATAAACTTTGTGTTACCGGATATAATATTGGCAGAATTAGGACTAACCTCGAACCAGCCGACTGTTCCGACTACGTCTCTTCGGTTTAATGCTTTTACTGTCTCTTCAACCACTAAAGCTGCCTGGGCTGCTGCCAGAAATGCATCATGACGGTGCTCCATAATTGTAGTACCTGCATGATTAGCTTCGCCTTTTACTGTAATTAACTCTCTGTATATCCCTGTAATTTTTGTTACTGTCCCAGCAGAAAGCTGGTTGTCATAGAGGTTTCTCCCCTGTTCAATATGGCATTCTATAAAGGCTGCCATATCATTCTTTCTTAACTGTGCTTTAAGCAATCCCTGAAGATTACCGCCGGCGCGTTTTATTGCAGCTGTAAGGCTTTCACCGGTTATAAGGTGGCTGGAAGCCTGCAGCTGCTCTAAAGTAAGTTTCCCCGTTACTCCTCTGCTGCCCATGGTGGAAATATTAAAGGGATTTGGCTCCTCGGCGGTAAAAGATACTACCTGAAGAGGATGATTAAGCGGCACTTGGTTTTCTTTTAAAGTCTGCAGGATTTCAAGTCCCATTAACACACCTAAAGCACCGTCATACATTCCGCCATCTGGAACTGCATCATGATGGGAACCAAGAGTGATTGGTTTATTTTCGCAGTTGGTTCTTTTCCAGTTAATCCATATATTAGCCATTGCATCAATCTTAATGGCTGCCCCCATATCCAGTGCCTTTTCAAGCAGCCAGCTTCTTGCTTCTTCCTCAGCCTCACTTCCCAGTGAGCGGTCAATGCCGCCGTCTTTATTTCGACCGAACTGCGACAGTTCCTTCAGATTCTTCTCCAGTCGTTCCAGGTTTATTTTCATTTGCCGGTCTATTGCCTCCTTATAATTTTACCATCTTTCATAACCATCTCCACCAAATTAATACCTGTATGATAGGGAAGAAAATGTATGGACGGGTATTCTAACATAATAATGTCTGCTTTCTTACCTGCTTCAAGGCTGCCTGTAGTCTCCTGGAGCCCAAGAGCTGCGGCTCCGTTAATTGTTAAGGCTGTTATGGTTTCTTCAATGGTCATGCTCATATAGATACAAGCCAGAGAAATCAATAAGGGGATGGAATAGGTAAAACAGCTGCCCGGATTAAAGTCAGAAGCCAAGGCCACAGCACATCCGGCATTTATCATTTCTCTTGCTCCGGCATAATCTTCCTTCAGGCAAAAGGCAGTAGCTGGCAGTAAAGTTGTAATTACTCCCTGTTCTGAAAGCATCTGTATTCCTTCCTCTGAGGCTTTCAACAGATGATCTGCCGAGATACAGTTCATTCTGGCTGCCAGTGCCGCTCCGCCAAGATCAGACATTTCGTCTGCATGAATCTTAAGCTCAAAACCCATAGCCTTTGCTGCCTTCAAATAATACTCAGACTGTTCCGCAGAGAAGACATTTTTCTCACAGAAAATATCTGCAAATCTGGCAAGCTCTGACTCTTTTACAACCGGCATTACTTCCTGCAGCATATAATCAAGGAATTTCATTTCCTGTCCTTTATACTCCTTTGGTACGCTGTGTGGTCCCAGGAAGGTTGCTACAATGTCCATGGGATGAATAAGGTTTAATTCTTTCATTACCTCAAGCTGTTGCAGTTCAGTAGCTTTATCCAGGCCATAACCGCTTTTTCCTTCCACAGTCGTAATACCCATTTCCATCATCTTATTGAGTCTTTTCATTCCTGCCTGTAATAATTCCTCTCGCCCGGCTTCTCTGGTGGAGGTAACGGAAGAGGCAATTCCTCCGCCCTTTTTCATGATTTCCATGTAACTCTCACCACTAAGTCTCCAGGAGAACTCTTCTGCACGATACCCTCCAAAAATAAAATGGGTATGCGAGTCTATAAATCCCGGTAAGACAGCTTTCCCGCTGGCATCAATAACGGTGTAACCCGTTGTATCTCTTCCAGCCAGTTCTTCCGTAGTTCCAACTGCTGTTATTCTGCCATCTTCAATAACGACTGCGCCGTCCTTGATTAATCCAATATTCTTCATTTCCTTGCCCGCCTTAACACCTCCGGCACAGGTTATTAGTTCAGCGGCATTACGAATGATATAATTCATGATTACCTCTCATACTTCTTAATTTAAGATACTACTATCTTCAAACAGTTTATCAATGAGCTTATCATCTGCAAGGTAGGGAAGTGTAATATGATCCTTTCCCTCCATTACTTCATTGTATTCTGCTACTGTTTCCATGGAATTCTCACATCTGCCCCAGCTTCTTCTGGATACGCCTATCATGGTATCCCAGGGAATAGCTGCTCTGATTATCTCATCCACTCTTTCACTGCCGTCTAACAATAAGCCAAAACCTCCGTTTATGGATTTTCCGATACCGACACCACCTCCATTATGAAGGGCTACAAGACTCATTCCTCTGGCTGCATTTCCGGCATAACATTGTATTGCCATATCAGCGGTTATATTACTACCGTCATAAACACTGGAGGTCTCTCTGAAAGGAGAGTCTGTCCCGCCAGTATCATGATGATCCCTTCCAAGCATAACCGGGCCGATTACGTTTTCTCTTACCATTTGGTTGAATTTAAGTGCAATATCACGTCTGCCAAAAGCATCCTGATACAGTATTCTGCACTGTGTTCCGACTACCAGATTATTTTTCCGGGCATCTCGAATCCAAATGTAATTGTCCCTGTCCTGACCCCGACGCTCTGGATCAATCATCTCCATAGCCGCTGCATCAGTCTTAATCAAATCCTCTGGGTTACCACTTAAGCAGCACCATCTGAAAGGACCATAGCCGTAATCAAATAACATAGGACCCATGATATCCTCTACATAGGAAGGGAATATAAACCCTTCACTGGTATCCTTTCCGTTCTTAGCAATTTCTGTTACACCGGCATCAAATACAGCTTTCATAAAGGCATTCCCGTAATCAAAGAAATAAGTCCCTCTATCTGTTAAGGTCTTTATCAGATGAAAATGCTTCTGTAAGGACTGATCGACCAACTCTTTAAAGTGTTCTTTATCTGTACTTAAGAGATCCGTTCGCTGTTCAAAGGTCAGTCCCTGAGGGCAGTAACCGCCGTCGTAAGGCACATGACAGGAAGTCTGATCGGAAAGTAATTCAATATGGATATTCTTCTCTACGGCATATTCCAGTAAATCGATAATATTACCATGGTAGGCAATTGAGATACTTTGTTTCTTATTAAGGTAATCCTGTGCCAGTGAGAAGGCGTCTTCTATATTACTGGTTGCTCTGGATAACCATCGCTGTTCCAGGCGAGTGTTTATTCTGGATTCATCCACTTCTGCGATAATACCTACACCACCGGCTATTTCAACTGCTTTTGGTTGTGCGCCGCTCATACCACCAAGACCTGAAGTGATAAACAGATGGCCTTTAAGATCTTCTTCGCCAGAGATACCTAATACTTTTCGCCCGGCATTTAAAAGGGTATTATAGGTGCCATGGACAATTCCCTGTGGGCCTATGTACATCCAGCCTCCGGCTGTCATCTGTCCGTAATTGCTTACCCCCATAGCAGCAGCTTTTGTCCAGTCTGCAGGATTATCATACATACCAACCATTATTCCATTGGTAATAACTACTCTTGGGCTGGTTTTATGAGAATGAAATACCCCCATTGGATGTCCTGACATAACAACCAGAGTCTGTTCCTCTGTCAGTTCCTCCAGATACTTTTTGATCAATTGATACTGCATCCAATTCTGACACACCTGACCGGTCTCGCCGTAGGTAACCAATTCATAAGGATAAAGTGCAACCTCATGATTCAGGTTATTATCTATCATCACCTGAAAGGCCTTACCCTCTAAGCATTTACCCTTATATTCTTCTATTGGTTTACCATAGATACGTTCCTTTGGCATAAAGCGATAACCATAGATTCTACCTTTGGTTCTTAGTTCGTCTAAGAATTCAGGAGCCAAGACCTCATGCAGTGAACCCGGTATATAGCGCAGTGCATTTTTTAAGGCAAGTTTTATCTCCCTTTCGTTCAGAGTCAATTCTCTTCTCGGAGCACGTCTTATGCCCTCCTTAAAAACCGGATATTCAGGTAATACAGCTTCCAGTCTAATTTTCATGGCATCCATTATTTTCTTATTATCCATAGTCCTCCATTCCACTGCGTAGCAGCTCAAATTCTGGTTAAACTGCAAGAACTCCGACTTTCTCTTCTACAGCAGATACCAGTGAACCGTCTATAATTAAATTCTCACAGTTATTGATATCTTCATAAAGCGGTCTGTCCTCATCTAGTTTTTCAATTTTTTCACGGATTAAAGTGTACGCTGCACAGGTTCCTATTCCAAGACCTTTGTCTCCGCGAAGGTCAATTGCCTGGCAGGCACACATTAATTCAATTGCAAGTACCCTTCGTACATTCTCCATAATACTCATAGCTTTTCTGGCTGCAATGGTTCCCATACTGACATGATCCTCCTGATTTGCTGAGGACGGTATGCTGTCAACGCTTGCCGGATGGGCTAATATTTTATTTTCTGATACCAGTGCTGCTGCAGTATATTGAACAATCATAAAACCCGAATTTACACCG
Source organism: Anaerocolumna sp. (assembly GCA_029256725.1). GTDB lineage: Bacteria > Bacillota > Clostridia > Lachnospirales > Lachnospiraceae > Anaerocolumna. The sequence goes on from JAQSXJ010000057.1 coordinate 58,561, forward strand.
CCTTTTTCTATCAGGAAAGAAGGAAGACCGCTTAAGGAGGAATTCACCATTCTCTCAATTCGCCGTTCTGATATATTTGCAAGCTCTGCAATGGCAATCCCCAGGAAATCAAAGCTTATAGCCATTGGCTGACCGTGGAAGTTACCACCAGAGATACCTTCTTCGGTATCAGTAAAGATTATGGGATTATCCGTCACAGAATTCATCTCTATTTCAATTTTTTCCTTAACATAATGAAGGGCGTCTTTACTAGCTCCATGAACCTGAGGAATACAGCGGAGGGAGTAGGCATCCTGTACTCTGATTTCTCCCTGCTTCGTTACATTTTTACTTTCCTTTAACAGAGTGCAAAGTAAGGCAGCCGTATCAATCTGTCCCTTATGAGGTCTTACCTCATGAAGTCTTTTATCCAAGGCATTGATAATACCATTTTGTGCTTCATAGCTTAGGGCTGCTGCGACGTCAGAAATCTTAAGCAAATTCATGGCATCGAAGACGGTAAGAGCTCCAATGGCAGTCATTACCTGTGTTCCGTTAATAAGTGCAAGACCTTCTTTTTCCGTCAGCTCTATGATAGGTATGTTTGCAAGTTCCATTGCCTGGGCACCATGATATATATTTCCCTTGTATTCTGCTTTACCCATGCCAATCATCGGCAGAACCATATGTGCAAGAGGTACCAAATCACCACTTGCGCCAAGAGAACCTTTTTCCGGAATAAGTGGTGTTACTCCAGCATTCAGCATCTCAATAAGGGTTTGAATGGTTTCCAGTCTCGCTCCTGAATAACCCTTTACAAGATTATTGACACGGAGCAGCATAATGCCCCTTACTATGTCACGGTTTAGATTATTACCGGCGCCAACTGCATGTGAAATAATCAGGTTACGCTGTAACTTTTTGGACTCACTTTTAGAAATCACCTGATTACAGAACATTCCGAATCCCGTAGTGACACCATATACCACCTGCCCCTCTTCCACCAGTTTGTCCACGACGCACCGGGATTCTATAACTTTTTTCTCCTGTTCCGGAGCAAGGATTACCGGTGCATTATGTCTGCATACCTTCTCTACCTCCTCAAGGGTTAAACTACTTCCGTTAATTAATACAGCTTCCATAAGAACCTCCAAATAATTTATAATAAGCGTTGCAATTATCAATAATTTATATTACTAATGCATTATCACAATAAAGTTAAAAGAGGCACCTCAGTATGAGGTGCCTCTTAATTAATTCTATGTAATTGTCTCTCTTTCAATTTATCAAACATATAATCTCCATTTTCAATTGACAGATTGGTATATACAGAAACCAAAGACTATATGCAAAAAGGCAATGGAATCCTACCATTGCCTCATTGCAACAATTACATCATAAAACATATACCTTATTATGTCAATTAGTAATTTTATTTATTATGGGACTACAGTTGATTTGCAATCTTTGTTAATTCTTCTGATAAGGCTGTGATTTCCTGGAGACTGGCAGTAATTTCTTCTGTTGCAGCTGCCTGTTCCTGGCTTGAATCAAGAGTTACCTGACTCTGTTTGTTGGAGTCTGTAATGTTTTCCTTAATAGTTATAGTTAACTTATCAATTCCGGTTACAGTATTTTTAGACTTTTCTGATAACTGGCGAATTTCAGAAGCAACAACACTAAATCCTTTACCCGCTTCTCCTACTCTGGCAGCTTCAATAGCTGCATTTAAGCCTAACATATTCGTCTGATTCGCAATGGATTTGATAAAGGAACTTATTTTATTTATTTCTTCTGTAGTGACAGTGATCTTCTGGATATTATCATTAAGCTTTTGCTGATTGTTATGAATGTCAGTAGCTGCTGTTGCCATTTCCTCAACGGTTGCTGCAATCTGAGTCAGTCCGTTTCGAAGGCTGACAGCCATATCTCTAAGTGAGTTCTCAATTGTCTTTGGTCTTACAACATTTAAAGCTCCTATAACCTCATTGGTTTCCTCATCCATAAAAGGTGAAACCAGTATTCTAAGAGGTACCCCGTAATCAAGATTGTCATAATCAATCCTCTGAACCTTACCAGTAGTTAATGCTTCAATAGCAGCTGCGTCTGTGGTAATATCTTTTCCAATTTGAACATCAGTGAGATTAAAGTTAGCGGAGGGTTGTCTTTGGGTAATTTTTTCCTTATCCATAATGGAAAGAAAAGCACCGCCGGGGAACATTTCAGTGATAAACGGAGCAAAATCTTTAAATCCACTCACCATATGGTGTATCTTAGGCTGAGCCATGTTAAAGGATTCATTTACAGTACCGTCTTCTTCTATAACAGGAATGGAGATTAATTTATACATGGTCTCATTATCTTGTGCAACCACTGTTCCATTTACAAGTTTCATATCAGCAATTGCCTGAGTGTATAAACCGGAACCATCAAGCTTTTGACCTGGATTAAACTCTGGTAAATCAAATTCTTCAGATGCTGCTTTCCATACCACAGTATCTTCTTTTACTACAAAAAAAAGGCATCCGCCTGTTATAAGGTTCGCCTGTAATTCTGCAAAACTTTTGATGCTATCTAATCCACTTTTCTTTATCATTCTCTTAATCTCCCTTTTTCGTTGTGTCTGTCAGTACTGTATCAAGTCAAATGAATCTGGAATTCTGTTTTTATCATATATATTTCGACAATACCTGTCAACAGAACAAAGTTCAAACAGGACGAAAGAACTACAGTAAAAAGAGGATTTTATAACGATAAATCTCATTGTTATAATTTTGTCAATATAGAATTTCAAAAATATTTATGGTATGATATAGAAAATCCAAATTGCATTATTAATACTTTGTATTATTAATGTACATATACTTGGGGAGGGAATATGTCTGATAAAATAACCAGGGATATTATCATAGAAACAGCGAATCAACTCTTTCTTAAGAATGGTTATAAGAATGTAACCGTGATTGATATCTGTAATGCCTGTGATATCTCCAAAACTGCCTTTTATTATCATCTAAAGTCCAAAGAAGACGCCATACTGAATTTTCATGATGCAGTCACCCAAAATATCACGAAACATTTAATTTCGATTCTGTCAAAAGATAATTATTGGGATCAGCTGTTAATCTGCTTTGAGAGTCTAATCAAAGAAGCCAGCAAGTTCGGTACGGATTTCCTGAGTCAGATGCTCATATGTAATCTGAAGGAGGACTACGGAAGTTACGACTTTCGACAAGAATTGACCAATGTAGTGGTTATGATTATTAAGAAGGGACAGGAAGCCGGGCAATTCAGAAATAAAAATGATGCTCTGACCCTATTCCAGGCAGCCTCCTATATGTTTCTGGGACAAGAGGTTACCTGGTGTATCAAAAAGGGCGAATTTAAGTGGTTAGATGATATTCGCCATGGATTGGAATGTGTCTTTGATGTTTTACCGGAGCTTAGATAACAGGTGTGTTTAAGTTATACTACGAGGGGAGTATAACTGACTGTACAACCATCCAGCTGTTCTTTTATTTTTTCTTCATCGAAATCTCTTCCTATAAATACAATCTGATTCATTCGATCTCGATCTCCGAATATATCATCCCATTCCGCCAGGACTTCTGGATATTCTTTAAATACTTCTTTTTGTTCCTCAGAATTAAAAGCTGCTATCCAGTTTGACACTTCTGTTAACGATGAATTTCTTCCCGCCTGTTCAAAAAGCTGTACATGCATATCATCATCTGAGAACCAGATATATCCTTTTGCACGAATGATATCAGAGGGATAGTTAAGTTCCAAAAATTCTATGAATGCATTATAATCAAACGGATTTCGTTGTTCATATACAAAAGATGAGATACCATATTCTTTCTGCTCACCTTTATCTGCTTTAGCTTCTCTTAAAAGTGCTTTTTGAATAGCAGAGGAATTGTTTACTTTCTCATAATCAAAACGCTTCTCATGAAAGATCAGGTCGGCTTCTACTTTTCCCTGCACAGTTTCAATGATATCTGCTTCCGGCTGTAAATGTTTTATGACTGTTTTTACCTGGGTGAGCTCCTCTAAAGTCAGTAAATCACATTTATTCAATATAATAAGGTTACAGAACTCAATCTGATCCATCACCAGATTTATGATATCGGGATCATCTTCTGTATCAGTTTCAGCGCTTTCCTTTACTTCCTGCAGTTCTTCCATTTTCACAAGGAATTCATGATAGATTCTGTCTGCATCAACTACTGTAACTATGGAATTTAAGTATACAGAAGAATTCTTAGTTTTATCTTCATACATAAGAAAGCTTTCTGCTAAGGAGGCCGGATTACTGATTCCAGAAGCCTCAACCAATATTGCTTCTATTTCTTTGGTATCAGATAATTGTTCGATCTGGTCCATGAACTCTTCCCGCAGAGTACAACAGATACAGCCGTTTTGTAATTCAATCATTTTTGTGTCCATCTGTGCTATGCTGTTTTTCTTTAATAAATCGGCATCCAGATTAATGCTGCCCATATCATTTACTATCACAGCAAGGTTCTTATGGGTCTGTGATTTTAGCAGTTCGTTCATAACTGTTGTTTTACCGGAGCCAAGATAACCGGTTATTAAGGTTACTGGTTTTTGCATGTTGGCCTCCTGTTTATGCTCTTGTTACTAATCCTGATTTTAATGCTGTTGTAGATACCCAAACTTTCTTCGTAGTACCGTTTTCTATTACTTTTATCTTCTTTAGATTGGGTTTTTGCATATGTTTTGTTTTTCTGTTAGAGTGACTTACCTGATTGCCAAACATTACAGATTTACCGGTATATTTACATTTTGCCATATTTATAACCATGCCTTTCTCATAGCCTGCTACCTTGGGATGCAGGCATATTGCTATATGATTTGCAAATCATTCGTATTTAGAGATTATATATTGTTATTTTTAACTTGTCAATACAAATGCAAATAATATGCGTTTGCAATATTGGCTAATAGAATTAACTTGATTAAACATAATTTTGTATTAAAAAAGATAGCTATCACCACGGTAAGTCGGTGGACAGCTATCTTTTAGGTCTATAATAAATTAAATTTAGATTCCAATAATCTGATCATATATGTGCTAGAAACTATCTTTTCTGAAATCATAGCCTGTTGGATTCTGAAATATTCTTAGATCAAATTCTGGTATAACAGCCATAATATGATCAAATATATCTGCCTGTGCAGCCTCATAACTTGCCCAGGCTGTATCATTAATAAATACATAGATTTCAATAGGCAGCCCCTTGTCAGTCGGTTCCAGCTGCCGGGCCATACAGTTCATTCCCTTATGAATTTTGGGATGATGTTTCAGGTAACTGTCAATATATGCTCGGAAGGTACCAATATTGGTAAGATGTCTTCCATTTACCATATTTACAGGATCAATTCCGTTAAGCTTATTATACTCTTCTATTTCTTGGTGTTTATTCTCCAGATATTCGCTGATATATTGAATACGGCTATATTTCTTAAGCATCTCTTCATCACAGAAACGAATGCTTGTCATATCTATACAGATGGATCGCTTAATTCTTCTTCCGCCTGCTTCCTGCATGCCCTTCCAGTTTTTAAAAGACTCCGTTACCATGGCATAAGTAGGTATCGTTGTAATGGTCTTATCCCAATTTCTGATTTTGACTGTATGGAGAGAAAGCTCCGTTACTTCTCCATCTGCACCGTATTTAGGCATTTCTATCCAGTCACCTATTTGGAGCATATTATTTGAGGTTAATTGAATACCTGCTACAAAACCTAAGATGGAATTCTGGAATACTAATAAAAGCACTGCGGATGCAGCACCGATACTGCCTAATAATATCCAGGGAGAACGGTTTAACAGTACACCTATTACTATTATTATTCCAATAACATAAGCGATTATTTTAACTACTTGAAGATATCCTTTAATCGGCCTGACCTTTGACACTTCAAAAGTCTGATATAAATCATCAGCTGTATTAAGAAATTTATCAAGGGTTAACAGGATAACAAAGACAATATAGCAGAATACCAGACGCTGTATTATTATCTGATAAGCCGGGAAGGTGGGAGCAAAGGCATGCACAGTAATTGCGGGAACAATACGTATAAGCCGTTCCAACACCTTATTATTGATTAAAATATCACTCCATTTTGATTTGCTTCTGGCGGCTAGACCTGACTGCACCTTTAATAATATTTTCTTTGCTGTAATATACAGCAAAGCACTGATTAGTACAATAAGTACTATCATTATTCCTGTTGTTAGGTATAAGGATAATATTGAATTAACCCCATACGATTCTAAAAGTTCATAAATATATTCTGACATTTGTAATCCACTCGTTCCTAACTGATTCATTTTCTTATCTTATTCTTGCTATTTATTATAGATTATATGAGTGGGTATTACAAGTTACAACAGAAATTAAACCAGTTTTATGAATCCTTTCTCCATACCATACGGTTAATGATACCGGTATAACTTTGTATAATCTTAATTATCTTCGTACTTACATTTTCATCTGTATAATCAGGCACCGGGCTAATCTTTTCTTCTCTGTCTGTCATGGTTACTGCAAGATCTACGGCCTGTAGTACTTCCTCAGAAGATATGGAGCCAAGTATAAAAGCTCCCTTTTCTAAAGCTTCCGGTCTTTCTGTAGAAGTCCTGATACAAACGGCTGGGAAGGACTTAAAATAAGCAGCTTCCTCCGGTAAGGTACCGCTGTCGGATACTGTACAGAAGGAATGATATTGCAGATTGATGTAATCTGAAAAGGAAAAGGGTTTTAAAGATCTTACCTTTGGATGAAACTGAAACTGCCGCTTCTCTATAAAGCCGGCAGATCTTGGATGAGTAGAATAAATTACAGGAATATTATAGGTTTCAGCAAGCGCATTAACCGATTTCATAAGATCAAAAAAATTCTTCTCATTATCAATGTTCTCTTCTCTATGTGCTGACAGAACAATATACTGTTGTTCAGATAAGCCAAGCTTCTCACATATCTTTGAATTCTCAATTTTTAAACGGTTAGCTGACAGCACCTCGGCCATAGGGGAGCCGGTTACAAAACACCTGTCCTTTGGTATTCCTTCCCCATGGAGATATCTTCTTGACTGTTCACTGTAGCATAGATTTACATCTGCAATATGATCTACAATTCGTCGATTGATTTCCTCCGGCAGATTCTCGTCATAACAACGGTTTCCGGCTTCCATATGAAATACCGGAATCTTTAATCTTTTAGCAGCAATTGCAGAAAGAGCCGAGTTAGTATCTCCCAGAATTAAAAGGGCCTCAGGTTTTTCCGTTAACATTAAATCATAGCTTTTAGTGATAATATTTCCGATGGTGCCGCCAAGGTTATCTCCCACTGCATCCAGATAGACATCCGGTGATCTTAAAGATAGATCTTCAAAGAATATCTGATTCAAAGCATAGTCCCAGTTCTGTCCCGTATGAACCAGAATATGATCAAAATAACTGTCACATTTCTTAATGATTTGTGAAAGTCTGATGATTTCAGGTCTGGTTCCAAGAATTGTCATTAATTTCAACCGTTTCATAATCGGATATCCTCCATAGGTCATATTCTTCTTATTTTTGCGTAAGGTAATAAGAGTAATGGCAGCGATCTCAAAAGACTATTCTTTGCAAGTTTACTCCGAATAAGGAGTCTTTCTTTATTATTCTGCATATAGGAGGATCGCCCTCCCTTATGAATCACTGGTGAGGTATCTGCAATAATTCCTTTAAGTCCCGCCTTTTTCAGATATATTGCCAGATTAAGTTCTTCACCATAAAGAAAGGTTTTAGGGTATAGTTTATCATAATGACGGAAGAATTCTTTTGTCAGAAGAAAGGCACATCCTTGTAGACAATAAGTATTCTGTTTTGCTTCTGCTTTCATCATAGTAACAGGAGAGCTTACGGAAGAAGTAATGTGAGAAAAAGAAATTGGCAGGAATGGCAGTTCATGCAATCCTTCTTTTATTCTGTCTATGACACTCTGGTAGTGTATATAAAGAAAACTGAAAACCATGGAGGTATAAGGATTCCTAGTATTAACAGAGATTGGTTGAGGATGAAATTCTGTATCATAAACTGCAGGTGATATAATACCAACCCCTTTTACGGATGCAGATAATAATTCCTCAAAGAGAGACTCCTCAAATATAATATCGCTATTACAAACAAAACAATTTTCAGCACCTAAATAAGTTCTTGCATACCGGATACCTGCATTGTTTCCTCTGGCAAAGCCCGTGTTTGTTTTTAGACTTTTAAGGGTAATATGCGCTGTCCCTGCAAACTCTTTCTTAATCTTCATAAAGGAACTATCCCCTGAGCCATTATCCACTACTACTATTTCATAACCTGAGCCTTTTTGCTTAAGGGCACTGTTAATGCAGTCTATGGTTTCTTTATAATTCTTGTAATGCAGAATAATAACTGCTAATCTGGTTTTCATAAATACAATCCTTTCAATAATTGAAGTAACTAAATCCCTTTACTTTCCAATACCTCTTTTGCAGACAGATAAAAATAATCCTTTTTCATAAGGATTAAGTCCGCAAATCCAGAATACGCCCAGATAAATAACTACCATGGCGGCACCTTTGGCCAGAAAGAGCATCAGTTTACCACCGGGTAAAAAAGCTATGAAAATAGCTGCGGCCAAAGAAATTCCTAAAGGAAGGCTCAGGCGCCCAAAACAGTCTCGAAAGAAAACAGGTATATTGATATGAAGCTTTTTGTGATATACCACATTCATTGCGGCTGTTCGAAAGAGATAGGCAATACAAACAGAAACAGCTGCACCGATTTCCTGATATTCTCTGGTTAACAGCATGGAAAAAAGGATGTTAATACCTGCCATTACGGTATAGACGATGGACTGCATCTTAACCATCCCGGAGGCTGTAACTGTTAAGGCTGCTATGTGCTGCGGGAGTTCAATTACACTGGGTAATACCAGAAAAAGAATACAGATATATGCATTACGAAAACCACTTCCCAGCCAAAAGCTTATGAAATCCCTGCCAACAGCCAGGAAGCCGGTAAAGATTAATCCAATGAGAATAAGCTGGATCCTTCCTACTTTTACCATAAGCTTCAGCAGATATTCCTCTCGGTTTTCTTCATTAAGTAATCGCGACACCTTTGGCAGGAATAAGCCGTTAATTGCAGTAGCAAAGGTGTATACCATTCCTTCAATGGTGGCAGAAGCACCAAAGACAGAGATACTGACAGCACCACTATATATACCAAGAATGCTGGGAATAATGTTGTAGATAAATCTTTGTGCTATGGAAATGACCGTCGTCCATATGGAAAACTGAAAGATTTCATGAGTTATTTTCTTTGCTTTATAACGGAAGTTCACTTTGATAAAGGTGTATTTCTTCACAAATACTAGCTTTAATATAATACTGATTCCACCAGTAACAGCATTAGCAATAACCAAAATATTAAGTCCATATCCCATCTGCAGAGCACCAAAGATTAGACCCATATTAAGTATTTTAGACAGTAATTCGCTGAACTTTAAAGGTATGAATTTCTCATAGGAGGTTAAGATGCCGTTTAAGGTTCCAAAAGGAAAAGACAATAAACTGTAACAGGAGGATATGATAAAGATTACTTTAAGTTTCTCAATCTCTGCGTAGGATAGTTCCTTATAGATGCTGCCTATATTTAAATATGCAACTACAAGAACCAGAAGGATGATAAAATCGAGAAAGATAAACAGTTTATAAATTATACCCAGGAGATTATTAATAGACTCCTGATCATTTTTGGAATTATACAATGAGAGAAAACGGGTAACAGCAGCTCCAAGACCAAAGTCCATAACTAATATACTGATTATGGACACGGACAAGGTATAAAGGCCATAATTATCCTGTCCCAGACTCCGTATTATCCAGGGTGTATAGATTAATCCTGCCAGAAGATTAACTCCAATGGTGAGATAACCAAGAATTGCACCAGCCTTTATCTGTCTGGCACTTTCCGCTTCATTCATCACAATCATGCCATACCCACTGCTTTCTGATACTTAATAAGTTTCAAGAAAAAGTTGTTTTATTTAAGTTTAGGTTTTCTTTTAAATTTACTGAAAAGACTATGCTTTAATCCTTTGTAGTCCTTATATTTTAATCGAAGAATTATGCTTAAGAACTTGCGGTACAGACGAATGAGAGGATGACCTCTGCCCATAATCCTGTCGATACGGTTCAGAAATTCGTAATCTTCTAATACATAAGCTGGATGTTTTATAGGAAATTCAAGTTCATAGGTTTCCATATAAAATATTCTTCTTATACCGCCCGGTATCATTCGGATGTCTGCAACAGAATGGGTAGCATCAGCTGATATACCGATATTGGATATCATGTTTTTGGAAGGTACGATATTTAACCTGTGATTTAAGTGCATACTTGAGCCTAATACTGACTCATAATGAGGAACTCCGGAATTACGGTGTAATTTCAGATTCTTAATCAGGCTACTTCCATCGGTGAAGGTATCCACATAACTCTTTAACTGCAATAGATTATAAGGGTCTTTTAAGATGGAGTACTCTCCATCCCAGGTGTCAACTACCCTTTTCCAGGAGGCCCAGCCACAGATGGAACCAGAAGTTGTAAACAGATAATCATAAGGGGTATATTCACAGACACCGGTATTATTCATACCGCAAATCATGTTTATTCTCTCATCATCCTTATATTTTATCAGTAATTCCTTACAGAAAGGAAAGAAGCTTAAAGAAGGAACATCGTCATCTTCTAATACGATTCCATAATCTTCTGACTGGAACATCCATTTCTGAGCTATATATTCTGAAGGATCACAGCCCATATTCTCACTTTGAAAATACGTATGTATTTCACAGTTCCAGTCAATATCAAAGGCAATTGCTCTGCATTTAATGATGCCGGAGAGATCATCTGCTCTTCCCTTTCTCGGACCGTCCTGGTACAGGTATAGCTTAGACGGTCTGGCTTCTTTTACAACCTTAAACACTTTTTCAAAGTTTGCGGGTCGTGCAAAGAATATCATCAGCACGGCAATATCAATTTTAGACTCTTTCAATTCTACCCCTCCAGACACCATTAAATAGAAATATCTTTACATATCGAAAATCCATACATATGGAACCAGATTACCATCTCTTAGTGTTCTGTAAATAAACAGAAATCCAAAGAAAACCACGGACAGAAATACAATGACTTTTCTTGTGTTTTCCTTCTCTTCATTTTCACTCTTTAATGATAGAATTCGGTCCATCAGTATAATACTGGCATATAGATAATACATTGCCGGTCTTTCAACTGTTCTGGTAAACATACGCAAGAGCCAGATAAGGATAACAGCCATATGCATATTCAGAAATAAAAGACTATCGTCATATCGTTCAAAAAGCTCTTTTCGATAAATAATACCCAGGAATCCGATAATCAGCAGTATTAATAAAAATATACCGCCGTTTCCTGTTTGTTCAATACTGTAATCATAACCCAGCCAGTCTGCGATTATTGAATGAAGCCTAGTAAAGGAAAGTCCGATGGCACCATAAACTGCCAGTAAAACAAGATGGTACTTCTTTTTCCAGGGAACCTGTGCTATGAAATATGCAGGTATAAATAGTAAGGCAGATTTATGAAAGGGGTATGCGATAGCGATAAGTATTAGAAAAGAAATAAGCTTCTTCTTCCTGGCAGCCTCATAAGCAAATAAAGAGACGGACATTGCAAGTGCTTGCCGCAGTCCAGCCAGCGTAAAAGCAAATAGTCCTATCGTTAAATAGAAATAGATAGCATATCGTTTATAGTCACCATAACGCTTAATAAAAATAAAAAGACTGATACAGATTATAGCTGAGGTTACAGCAAAATAGAAAACGGAACTATAATGTATTTCTCCAATGATTTTTGTAAAGATATAAAATCCGGGATCAATCCTGCGCTCCCAGTAAAATTGAATAGTCTTATTTACTGAATTATAAAAGTTGTCTGCGTATCTGCTATAATCTCCAGTAAGAGAGGCTTTTAATACCATAATAAGATAGATAGAAAAGCAGGAAAAAAATAGAACTGATACATTATTACTAGTAATTGACTTCTGGTTATTATCCGGTTTTCTGAGCGTAAACAAAGCTGATAAAGCAAGCATCGACAGTAAACATATATATACAAGCATCAAGGCACCTCCCTGTTTATCACTCCTTTGTTAGGATATGTACAGGGAAGTAAATGGTGTCTGTCTATTTTCCTGTTTCATTTAGTTTTCGTAATAAGCTTCTTGTAGACCTCCCGGTACTCCTTCACATTTGCAGCCATGGAGAAATATTTTCTTGCATATGCCGTACAAGCATCTGAATAAAACTCTTTTCCTTTGCTCCTAATCTTACAGATCCCTTTATAAACGCTTTTAAGAGAGTTATTAGCTATCAAATAGCCGCAGTTTTTACCAACCAGTTCCGGTAAGGCAGTAGCGGAAAAAGTAATTGCTGGTGTGCCGCAAGCAAGTGCTTCTGCGATGGTTTTGCCAAAGGACTCTTCTTTAGAGAGAGAAATGTATACATCCGCTGCATTATAAAGCCTTGCTAAGCTGACAAGACTGTTGGTTCTTGGAATCAGACGAATATTATCAGGCACCTTTGTGTCCTCCGGTAAACTGCCTACCATAAGTAATAAACATTCCCTGTAATCTTCACTCCCAGCTTTTCTTTGAGCTTCTTCCTGTAGTTTTTCTGCCAGTTTTAGGAGGCCCTTCAGTCCTTTCGTACTATCCCAGAGAGAGGCTACGGACAATATTACAAATTTATCCTCTAACTGCAGATCCTTTCGGATATCCTCAGCATCCATTGGTTTGAAATTGTCAAAATCAATCCAGTTATATATTCTCTTTATCAGATAAGAATCTTTTAAAAAGGAGCACTTAGCCTGATTGGTAATCCAGTCTGATACTCCTATAACTGCCAGTTTGTTGATCTTTTGAAAATTATTCTTTTTATCCCGCCACATTTTAGTACAACGGTCAAAGAACCAGCTTGGAGGCGTATTACGATTGTTTGGACAGCACCTGCATTCATCCCGCCACTGATAACAACCGTTTACGGTATAGTGAGTACACCTGCCGGTGTAGAACCAGCAGTCATGCAATAATAAAACCGTAGGGATATTTTCTTTTGCCAAAAACCTAAGCACCATATTTAAATTCAAATAGTTACCATGTACGTTTTCAAGTTGTATGACATCCGGTTTCTTTTTCTTTATGTACCATAAAAGGCCCAGGGTAGGAATATGTGAGAAATAACCTTGTAATCCTGTAATTCTGGAGCACAGAGCATGAAGTTTACGATCAGCCAGGTTACCGATAATATAATGACCTTTTCTTCGCATTTCCTTTATCTCTGACTTATCCTTCATCCCATAGGCAGTTGCTATAAGACATTCATCCCCATGATTTCTGATATCTTCACTAAGTTCCTTAACTGTTCGACCAGTACTTAAGATTCCATATACTTCATTAATTAGAAGAACTCTCATTCCTAACCCCCTCCCCTTATACAGAGAAAAATATGTATACTCTATAGATGTAATCGAATATTTCGCATTTATTGGTAATAACTCCTATATGTGTTATATAATTTTCTATCAAATTCGGAAAGGCACTCCTCTGGCTTTGTATTTTTCGCAAAGCTATACAAGGTATCTGCAAGTACACTAAGATTAGTCACATACTCATTCTTAATAGAATAGAATTTAACGACCTGGTACTCTTTTTCTTGTAGCACCTGTAGAAATTCTTCTATTACATCTTCTATATAGCAAAGAGTCAGCTTGGTGCTGCTGTTATGAATTGTAATTGGTAAGCCGTGGGTTATATTATAACAGAAGGTGGCAACTACAGAATTATAATTTGGTCTGGCACCTGCTCCAAATATATTCGGAAGACGGTAGATGTAAACCTGTCCTCCTGTGATGTTCTGGTAATCAAATAATATATTTTCAGCTTTGCGTTTGCTGATGCCATAAGGAGTATTACCTTCTGCATGTATGGAGGAGGCATACAGTACCGGGCAGTTCTTCTTACATAATTTTAAGTAGTCTGTAATTTTCCCGGTAAATTCTGTATTTCCCTCCATAAATTCTTCTTCTTTTAAGGGGCGGTTCACACCTGCAAGATGAAAGATAAAGTCACACTCTGATAGATAACTATAAAGTAGAGCTTCTGCGGTGTCATGATAGCATTTTAAGAGTGTAATTTCCTTAAGCTCTTGAAGGGCTGTCGTCAAATGTCTGCCCAGAAAACCGCCTGCTCCAGTTACGAGAACTTTCATACCTGCCCTTTACTTAACGATACTTTCTAACATTCTATTCCTCTGATAAAATAAATATCCTTTAAAATTCTTTGTATTTTGAAAGTTCTTTCTGGATATAGGGAATAGTCAATAGCTTTTCTTGCATTTCCTTAACACCAAGCTGATTCGCATTATCTGAATTAAATTCCTTTACCCTTCTCTTCTTCATTCCTTTGGTTAAATAGCTGTCATAATTTAAATCCCTGTTGTCCGGTGGGATGCAATAATAATTACCCATATCTTTGGCAAAACGACTCTCTTCTCTGGTTAACAGAGTTTCATACATCTTTTCACCATGACGCATACCAATTATTTTAATTCCCTCTTTGTAGGAAAATAATTCGCATAGGGCTAATGCCAGTGTCTTTACGGTACAGGCAGGCGCTTTTTGTACCAGGATATCACCGCTGCGTCCGAATTCAAAAGCAAATACCACCAGTTCTACAGCCTCTTCCAGAGTCATTATGAATCTTGTCATTTCTGGTTCAGTAACAGTAAGGGGTTCACCTGCTTTTATCTGTTCTACAAAAAGCGGGATAACAGAACCTCTGGAACAGGCTACATTTCCATAACGGGTACCACATATCTGGATTTTATCTTCTGAGAGCATTCTGGCCTTTGCAACCATTACTTTCTCCATCATTGCCTTTGAGGTTCCCATGGCATTTATAGGATAAGCCGCTTTATCCGTTGAGAGGCAAATAACTTTTTTCACTCCTGCTTCTACAGCTGCCGTAAGAACGTTATCCGTACCAATAATATTGGTTTTAACTGCTTCCATAGGAAAGAATTCACAGGAGGGAACCTGCTTTAAGGCAGCACTGTGAAAGACATAATCCACACCATAAAAAGCTTCTTTTAAGGTACTGGGAGATCTTACATCTCCGATATAATATTTGATTTTGGGTGAATGGTATTGATGCCTCATATCGTCCTGTTTCTTCTCATCTCTTGAAAATATCCTGATCTCACCAATGTCGCTATCTAAGAAACGGTCCAGAACTGCATTACCAAAAGAACCGGTTCCTCCGGTAATAAGCAGTACTTTGTCTGCAAACATAGGCCTCTCCCTTCTATTTCTATTGAACTGATTATTCTAACATACACTATTTCCTAAGGAATAACGGGACAAAAATAAGTATCCGAATTTAACGGATCAAAAACTTCATTTGCCCAGATAAGTGTATATAGGTCTGTATCTCCTACATTAATCAGGTTATGGGTGATACCCGGGGGGATTTCAAGGAATCTGGGGTCATCTCCCGTCACATAATATTCTGTAATTTCCTCAGAATCGGTTCTGCGAAGCTGTATCTTTGCTTTTCCGGATATAACAAGGAATCTCTCACATTTTGTATTGTGATAATGATCGCCCTTTTTAATCCCGGGTTTCGTGATGTTTAAGGAGAACTGCCCTCTGGTATCTGTTTTAAAGATCTCCATAAAGCTTCCTCTACTGTCTGTATGAGCAGATAGAGGCACTATCAGTTTCTCAAGGGGCAGATAACTTAGATAAGTACTGTAAAGCCGTTTAACTAATCTGTCGCCTATGTCAGGAAGATATAGGCCTTGCCGCTGTAATCGAAATCCGGTTAGTATTCCTGCAAGTTCTTTTAAGGTAACTGTAAATTGGTACTTCTCCTCTAAACGATAATAGCCGTCAGGCTGAGGTGGTACATCTCCTTCTAAATGTGTAAGAAAGGATGCAATAACATCATCTATATAATAAAAATTCATCACCGTATCCGGATTATGAATTGTAATTTCCTGGTCTCTGGCTACCTGATAACAAAAGGTGGCTACAACAGAATGACCATAGGGTTTTGCCCATTTCCCAAAGGTATTAGTAAGCCGATAAATAATTGTTCTGCTGTTATTACGACGACCATATGCTTTTAGGGCTTCTTCTGCAAGTCGTTTACTCCTGGCATATTCGGTATCTTGAACAGCCTGAATAGAGGAGGTGTAGAGTATAGGGCTTTTATTATGATATTTCTCCAGATACATTAACAAAGTACTAAAGAGTTCGAGGTTGACTTTAAGAAACTCTTCATTTCTATCAGGACGGTGAACTGCGGCAAGATGATATACAAAATCGCAGTCTCTGGCGTATTCTTCTAACTTATCCAGTGGATCTGATTTATCATAAGTATATATCTTATGTTGTTCATCACCAGAGGTCTTTAGGGCTTCTATTAGATTACGCCCTAAAAACCCACTGTGACCAGTCACCAGAATCTTCATACAACGAACCATACCTTTCTCACAGCTTGTAATTTCTTACTATATGAGTTGAAATTTTACGAATTCTTTTATAAGTGTAAATACTGAAATATATGGAATTTTTATTTCTAGAATTGGTTAAAAACTACTTAACCTTATATATCGCATGCTGCGTGGGAATGCCTTTTATTTCATCATGGAAGAAAGCTCAGAATGAAGTTTTTTTCTGATATTTTCGATTCGATGTGCTTTCACACCAAGTTTCCATGCTTTTTTTTGATACAATGTTATTTTATCGGGATGGTGTGCTATTTGTGACAACACCGGGTAAATTTCTCTTTTTCTTTTAATACAGATTGCTCCGCGGTTATTTCTTAAATACCTTATTCCTTCATTGTCACTGTGACCAACCGCTAATACTGCGCAAGAGGAACCAAGACAATCTACAATCTTTGTCGAAAAGGAATATCTTAAAAGCCAACGGTATCTAATATCAAAGCTTTCTGCATGGATTGCAATATCAGCTTCTTTATAGACCTCTCTCAATTTATCAGCTGTAACAAATCCTTTCAGTAATACAGCTTTATTCTCCTCAAGCAATTTTGTATTCTTCTTACTAAAACTGTCTCGGGTGTATATGTGCAGGACTATTTTTAACTCATCTTTATTAATTACAGATAATGCCTCGGCTATAGCCATCAGGGTCTTATCACGATTGCAGTAAAGTCTGCCGGCATATACCATTAAAAGAGGACAACCCACAACCTTTGGAACAAAATTATCACAGAATTCTCCTCCTTTATATAAGACCTCACTTACGACACCCAATTCCTCTGAAAGCTTTTCTGACTGTGTTAAAGAGAGGGTATAGAATTTCTCGTAGAACAGGGCATTCCGTCTTAGTTCCTGTCTGAATAATAACTTTCGTGCCCAGAAAAAAGGTGACAGGTTAAGCTGCTTTAAGGAGTATTCATCATCCCCTGTAAAGACTACAACCGGAGCTCCTGTCATTTCATGGAGCAGTTTCTCCATATATAGGATCCGCCTGGAATAGAATCGCAGGCTGAAGATAACATCCGGTTTATAAGCAGCCAGAAAATCCATAAGAAGGCTTCCTTCCCATTTACTGTTTAACCAGGCAATATCCCTTAGTAATCTAACAGGCCCACCTGCAACTCTTTTAAGAACTCTCAGGCTTCTGTGTTTGTTACTGTTAGTATTAACAGTAACATCAGTTACAGCTTTTGTAACAGTTCCGGGAAAGGTACGGTTAATAATCCATTTTCCATTATTTCTTTTTGTGATTCTGCTTTTTACAGCCATTATGTCCGTTAGTTGAAAATATTGATTACAGCAGGAATTCTCCGGTGTTCCTGAGGCCAGATATATATTAGCCAGGTTATCTTCATAACCTTCAAACCAGTTGGTCAATACATTATTGGGATATAGCCTGTCATTCCAGGCTTCTTCTGTCAGAAGTAATAAGTTCATGGTAACCACCTCCC
>JAQSXJ010000156.1 GCA_029256725.1 Anaerocolumna sp.
GGCAGATACTCAGAAGAACTATTACAACAAAAAGAAGTCCTGTGATTACGAAATCACAGGATTTCCTATGTGACACATTAAATTCATATTTGGTGGAGGCGACGGGACACCTTATTCCATTGTCTCCAATGGTGCATACTATATCATGAACTTCCATTTAGAAGTCCTCTGGCGTATTACTCCTCATACCCCTCGGTATTGACGTCATCTATTTTGTAATTCATTACAAAAGCATCATAGTTATACTTTGCCTAGGTATTCCTCTAACACAATATTTCTATATGCGATATATGTTGAAGTGTCCTTTCCGACATAACGCAGATGCCAAGGCTCAAACTGATATCCTGTTATATGTTCCTTACCCTTTTCATAGCGAACGATAAAACCAAACTCAGGTGCATTTTCTTTTAACCACTTACCCTCTCTGGTATTGGCATATGACTGTGTAAGGCTATTATTTACAGACGGACTGCTTAGATCCATAGCCAAGCCGGTCTGATGCTCGCTTTCTCCGGGTCTTGCACTGAATTGATTTGCTGCAGCTGCAGATCCATATTTTATGGTATTAGATCTAAAAATCGCATCTTGGCGTTCATAAGAGCGATAGCCCGATATAGCAGTAAGCTTAATATTATCCTGCTTTGCTTTTGCAAAGAGTGCCTCAAGTGCTTTTGCAGCCTCTGGAGTCATTTGTGTTTTTGACCGATCCGCAGAAGGTACATTAGGATTTACAAGATTGTTAGGTACATAACTTGAAGGTAGAGCATGCTTTTTATTTACAAGAAGAATATTACCTATGGTTGGAGTCGTTGGCGGTGTAACGTTTGTTATATTTAGTTTTTGTCCGATGTATATCGAATCTCCAGCAAGCCTATTAATTTCCTTTATCCTTGCAATAGAAATATTGAACTTTCTAGATATACTATACAATGTATCCCCAGCTTTTACAGTGTAACTAGTTTGCGACTCTTGAGGCTTAGCTGGTTCTTGTGGTTTGACCGGTTCTTGTGGCTTCACTGGCACCTGTGGTTTAATGGATTCTTGAGTCTTTAGCTGTTGTCCGGGAAAAATTATATTGCTTTTTAGGTTATTTATCCTCTTTAATTGCTCTATTGATGTACCTGTTTTTCTAGAAATATTATATAATGTATCACCTCGCTTAACAGTATAAACAACATTTGTTTGATGTGGTGCGGGGTTGGCATTTAAAACAGCAGCATTGACTGTACCTAATCCCATAGATGCTATCAGTAAGGAACCGAGCATTATTTTAGCAGTATCAATCTTAATACCATTATAATTTTCATCTATTATCTTTTTGATATAGTCTAAAGAGTCTTGCTGAATCTTTTTACCTTTGTCGGTAAACGAAGAAAGAAACTCCATACTAAATTCACTGGTTTGATTATCAATATATAAGACTAGCGTGTATCCATCCTCAGTCTTAACTAATTCATGACGTGAAAACATATCCATATAATTTTCCTTCTTTCTTCTTATAGAATTAAATAACTCATTTTGCTTATAATCATATCTTTTTCTTTCTCCAAAAATATATACTTTACAGATTCACAGGGGTTTCTTATATAATTTGGATCTAATCTCCAGTTTGTTGCAAAAGAAAAAGGCTGATACTACTTAATCAGCCTTACATAGAGGTCTTCATTAATTTTTTCATATTCCCTTAACTCGCAGGATGTTCTCCAAATTCAGTGTTTATAAATCCATCAAGCTCACTTAAAGGTACACTTAGCTCAACCCAATCTTTCGCAGAATCATCTAAAGGCATATAATAAAATACAACAATATCACCTTCAAAGTATATAAATATTCCTTCCGCTTCAAAGCCCGTAGTAATTCCTGCATTTTTAGCTTTGACATCAAGCAGCTTCGCCACCTCCGCTCGGCTGCTTTCATCCTGCTTGATAAAGTTTTCAAATACAATTGGATTTGTGGATTTCACATCCAAATTTACACTTTTTTGAATGTTTATTTCTCTCGAACCACTGAGTTTACCAGTACCTTTGAATAATATACTAACTACTTTTTCATCTATCCTTTTAACTTCATAATCCAATTGGACATCTGTATAATCTGCCCCTTCGACAAAAGATTCTGCAAGCTGCTTAATGCTCTGATTCATATAATCCATCGACAGCTCTCCCTTATATCCTTGCAGCTTCGGGTAATATATCTTTGTGTTTTTGGAGGTTACCTCCAATATCTGTCGAGTTGTGCTATATTCGAGGCTTGAGTCCTTCGCTTCTATACTTTGTTGATTTTTATCGCTTGTTGTGTTTGCTTGCACCTCTGCAATCTGATTGCTGCATCCGGCTAATGAAATCATCAATAACCCTGCACATGCTATACTAATTAGTTTTTTCATTTTTATTCCCCCAGTTATTTAATATATTCATTACTTACCAGGACATTTGATAGTGCTTCTGTAGGAACCTCGAATTCAATTACACCCATATACCCTGGCGCAACTTCGTACTTATCGAAGGATATAACCAGCTTATGATTGCTGCTTATATAAAAGCTTTGGTCAGCTTTGATCTTTTCAAAGGGTGAGATATCTCCTTCTTCAACCCAGTAGAATTTTTGAGTATCCTCTTTCATCTGTTGTCTCATTTGAGCTTTTATGTTTTCACTTATTACGTCTATATAACTGTCATCCTTAAACAGGCTTGGTAGTACGATTAGAATTTGATTTTGCTTATCTACAGTATCGTATTTAAATGTTGTGGAAGAAGATCCTACTGTATTCACAACATATCGCCCTATAGATAGTATTTTATCAGTATCGGTCTTTATCACATACCCGCTGTTAACGCCTAGATGTCCACCTCCTGCGGCCTTTAAATCCTCTATATCTTTACTGAACTCTGCATATAGCTTCTCATTCTCCGCAAGATATTTTTCATTCAAGCTGTTTTGTAAACCTTGATTTTCCAATCCCTCCACAGCAGGAACTTTTACTTCTGCATTATACGTATCTTCTTTAATCATATATTCTCTAACCATTAGGACTTTTACAAGCTTGCCAACTACAGGCACCTCGGACATGGCATATGCAATAGAGCTATTCGTGTTAACTGCTACAGTAAGGATAATCACCGCTGCAGCCACTCCAGAAGCCCATTTTAATTCCTTTTTGCTCCTCTTTTTCAATTTTCTCTTATGTGTATTAATTGCTTTTCTAACCACAAAATCTAATTCTTCAGGTATTTGTACGTCTTCATAATTTTTTTTCAATTCTCTGATCTTCTCCATAATTAGCCTCCTTATTTTAAACTTCCATCTCTATGCGAAGTCTTTTCAATCCTGCATATAATTGGGTTTTTACTGTATTTAGGTTCTCGCCAAGAATAGCTGCAATCTCTTCTAACTTTAAATCCTCAAAATACCTAAAGCTAATAATCAGTCTGTAGTGATGTGGCAAATTGTCCATGGCATTTTGCAGGTCAAAGTTTTCATATATGTCTACTTTTTCTTCAGAATTCATCTCTAAGACAATATCTTCAACATAGCTTAACTTTCCTTTTTTTCTTAATACATCCAAAGAAGTATTCACAAGGATCCTATAGAACCAAGTTTTTATATGCTCTGCATTTGCCAAACTGTCTACAGAGTTTAAAGCTTTCAATATGCTCTCTTGGACAATGTCCAATGCATCTTCCTTATTTTTCGTGTAGCTGTAGGCCAATCTGTAATGGGATTCTTTATTTTGTATAATAAAATCTTCTAGTACACCATACATTTTGTTTTTTTTCATATTGCGCAATATGCTCCTTTTGTTAGTCTTGTTTTGTTCTACACTATATAGACGAACTAATACTACAAAAAGTTTTAATATACTATTTTTTAATTGTTCTATCCTTGCTATGGCTGAATGTAAAGAAGACTAACATTCATCTGCAACTAATACAGTACTACTCTGAGGAAATCTATGATGCCAGGCACAGCACTTAAGCACTTATTTTATTTATCTATGCCGCTATTAAACTATAACCAAAATAAAGGCCTGTGATTACCAAATCACAGGCTTTCCTACGTAACATTAAATTCATTTTTTGTGGAGGCGAGGGGAACGACCACCAGCGCAGACGGTGTTTTTACATTCCCTCTACCATACTCCCGACCTCAGGCTTACAGCTTCAACAGCTTCTTAATACACACCTTTCAGTGTCTTCCCAGCACCTTGCTTAGTTAAACGCCTGTTCTGTTCTATCTATTATCTCATCCTGCAGTGATTTCTCCAGATTATTGAAA
>JAQSXJ010000058.1 GCA_029256725.1 Anaerocolumna sp.
TTAATATGAGGAATGGGGTATACGATCGTAACGGGAGATTCCTTTAAGAACACAGGAAGCTTCTTTCTAAGCCGGTCAAAATTCTGTGTCTGTATCTCTATAATTCCCTCGGGGGTAACAATATCAGCATAGTAGTTCTGGTATTTAATTTCATGGCAGGATTGATTTGGGGCAAGGTAATTTTTTAAAACGGCATGGACAGTCTTTTCGCTCAGGGTTCCGATACCGCTTTCCATTCTTGGGTTATTTATAACAGTATCGATAGCCTGCTCAAACAATAATGTATTCATAAACACCCTCTTTTCTTCTTGATAAGTAAAGAATAAAACATCAGGGAAAGCAGGTCAAGCGGAAATCCTGCTTGTTTAATAAAATAAGGTGGGCTATAATTAATCCATATGAATTTATACAACCAAGGAGGATCAATCATGAAAGAAAAAGAGAGTGCAAAAGAGCTACTTTCATTTATACAGGAAGCAACATCACCTTACCACGCAGTTGAGGAAGGTATTAAGTATTTAGAGAAAGCAGGCTTTACCAGCCTGGAATTTAAAGAGGACTGGGAACTTACGAAGGGAGCTGGTTATTATATCAAACCTTATGCTACTTCCCTTTTTGCTTTTACAGTAGGAGAGAACTTTGAAAAGGGACAGAATTTCCGAATTGCTGCAGCCCATACAGACCATCCGGGTTTTCGCGTAAAGCCAAATGCGGAGATCAAGAGCGGTGCTTATTGCAAATTAAATACAGAGGTATACGGTGGCCCCATATTAAATACCTGGATGGACCGTCCGTTGTCACTGGCAGGTAGAGTTGCACTAAGAAGTGAGGATCCTTTCCATCCTGAGCTAAGAATCCTGGATATTAAGAAGCCGGTACTTACCATCCCCAATCTGGCCATTCATGTAAATAAAGAAGTGAACAAAGGAGTGGAGATAAACAGGCAGACAGATACTTTGCCATTGTTCTCTATGGTAAATGAAGATATCTCTGAGGAGAGATTCTTCTTAAGCTTCTTAGCTAGAGAACTTGGAATTGATAAATCAAGGATCCTTGACTATGATATGTACATATATAATAGGGAAGATGGCTGCCTCATCGGTGTCTCAGAAGATTTTGTATCCTGCCCGAGACTTGATAATCTTACTTCTGTGTGGTCCTTGTTAAAGGGAATTAACGCGGGCAGAAGAAAAGAAGGGATTAATCTGATTGCCTTGTTCGATAACGAAGAAATCGGCAGCAAGACCAAACAGGGTGCCGATTCTGCCCTGTTAAATCTGTTGCTGGAAAAAGTAATGAGGGGATTGTCTCTTAGTGAAGACAATGTATATTCCCAAGTAACAGACAGCTTCCTATTATCAGTCGATGTAGCACACGGAGTTCATCCTAATCGACCGGAAAAATATGATCCTACTAACTACACGGCTCTTAATGAAGGAATTGTATTCAAGATTGACAGCAATCAAAGATATACATTTGATACAGAAGCAATTGCTATCGTACAACAGCTTTGTGAGGCAGCAGATGTGAAATATCAGAAATTTGTTAACCGTTCAGACATGCCTGGTGGCGGTACTTTAGGACCCATCATATCCTCTTGGCTTCCTGTAAAAACCGTGGATATCGGAATTCCATTATTAGCTATGCATTCCTCCAGGGAACTAATGGGCACCAAGGATCAGGCATATCTGGATAAATTAATGGAAACATATTTTGGATTTTAGCACCATTGTTGTGAAAATAGCCAACAGAAACTAAATAATAAAGCTTATATTGACAAAACGCACAAAAAGTGTTATAGTAAATTAAGTCAATACGAGAAGGTATTGTACTAGAGGTTGGAAGCGCGTTGGGGAACGTGAGAGGGCAAAAGCTATAATGGAGTAAGACTGGTCAGATACGTGTACAGGAGTGATAAGGTACAGGTTTGATTGGTCTTATTTTAGTTTATGGCTGTTTTGGACAGTGAAAGAATTTAAGAACCTGTTTCGTACGGTGAATGAAGGAATATGGTGTTGGGAAACGGACGATGAGTTTGGCTTACAGTTAGGTATTTTCCTGTTCAGGGTTCCAAATTCCAATAAAATGTCCGCAGTTGTCTCTGGCAGGTGAAAGGATACCAAACTCGCTGAAAAGCGCTCAGACAGTGGTATCCTTTCACCTAGAAACAACTGCGGACATTTAAGTGTCATTAGGAACCCTTCAATGGAAAATACCTAACTGTAAGGCAAACTCATCTGTTATTTTCAGTGAACGCTTTATGAGCTTACTATTATACACACTGTTGATACTCTATATTAAAAATTATAGCAGAATATGAAATTGGTATTTTGTGTTACACTGCACGTTCACGCTGCTTAAAAATTATATGTCTAATTATCTTTATCCGGTTTACTTAAGAAAATCGTCTTCTCGTCCGAAATATATTAAAATAACCCAAACTGGTTGAAAAACTGAAAAGAATTACTTTAGTTTCTTAAAGAATACTACAGGACTACCTTACACAGGCAGAAAAGAGGTTGGAATGAATATAAATGTTATTTCAGATTATAAGACAGCGGGTGCTGCAAGTGCTACTGATAACTCAGCACCGCTTCAGGATGTAAAAACAGAGGAAGTAAAAAACACCAAAGAGGCACAGGTACCACCGGCCGGTGCCGTTTATACAGAAGGAACCGACAAGAATGCCCCTGTCTATGAGGACAAAGAAGAAGCAGCAGAAGATACTGTTTATAAGCAAGAAGAAGCGGCTGGTGGAGATGTATCAAATACATCCTCACAAATAACTGAGAGTGATTACATAGCTCTTGAACAGGAAGGTATCTCTCTTGAGAAGTTTGAACTGGAGCGTCTTGACAGAATGCTTTCTAGAATAAAGCAGCAAAGAGACTTACAAGATGAGAGCATTACAGAGCAAAGAACTAAATTAACAGAAAAGGTTTTGCAGCAACAGTTTCTTGCACTTGATTATACGAAGAATAAGCATCTCATTGAGAGACTGGATTCTGCGAATATACCAATAACCAAAGCCAATATAGAGCGTATTGCCACAGGTGCGGATAAAGCAAAGTCTGTGGAGAACATGTCTGACCAGGCGAAATATTATCTGGTTAAGAACCGAATGGAACCCACTCTTGATAATATATATAAAGCAAGTTACAGCGCTGCTCATGTGAAGGAAACACCAGTTAACGATAGCCAGTGGGAGAGTATCAGGCCTCAGGCTGAGAAAATTATTGAAGATTCCGGTTTTGAAGTAAATGAGCAAAGCTTAAGCAATGCCAGATGGCTTTATTCAATTCTCCCTCACTTAGTTTCCTGGCGGAAGGTCAAGGGGATAGAGCAGCCAGGGCAGACCTGGACATTAGCGATGATACTATTCGAACTGTGGTGTCCGTCCGCTCAGATAAAGAAGTGGACAACCTGTCTATCAGGGATTTGTATAAGCAGCAGAGGCAACAAGAAAATGAAGATAGAAATACTGATACAAATGCTAAAACCATCATAGAAAATACAGCACAGGCAACTGTCAGCCAGGAGGAAATCGATATACGGACTATAACCGTAAGAAGGCGCCTGGAGGAAATTCGATTAAAGATGACTTCTGATGCAAGTGGTGAGTTGTTAAAAAAAGGGTTCCATCTGGAGACGGATTCTCTTGTAAAAGTGGTCGAAGGCTTGAAAGAAATCGAGGATAACTATTATCGAAATCTTTTAAAAGAAGGCAATGTAAATGTCAATCAAGAAAATATCAGCACCGTGAAAGCCCGCCTATTACAGGTTGAGGAACTAAAGAGTGCACCAGCAGCACTGCTTTCTACTACTCTTCCTTCCTGGCCTCAGGAAACAGTAGAAAGTCTTACGGCAGCAGGAAATGACTACAAAAGGAATCATGCAGCCGACAGTTATGAGACATTGATGACCAGACCAAGAGCAGATATGGGTGATTCCATCTCCAAGGCTTTTCAAAATACAGGCAGCCTGTTAGAGGAAATGGGGCTGGAAGCAACGGAGGCAAATAAAAGGGCTCTGCGTATATTAGGTTACAACAATATGCCGCTGACTTCCGAGAATATAGACCTTGTTAAACTTCACGATACACAGGTAAACAATGTAATGAAGAACTTCCATCCGGCAGTTGCGGTGGAATTCATCAGAAAGGGTATTAACCCGGTAGAACTTCCTATAGAAGAACTGAATAATCAAATAAATGCTATGAAAGAAGAGCTTGGAGTAACCGATGAGGAACGTTTCAGCCGTTTCTTATGGAAGATGGATAAGAACAATGAAATTACTGAGGAAGAAAGAAAATCTTATATCGGTATATACAGACTCTTAAATGCTGTTGATAAAACAGATGGAGCAGCTCTGGGAGCTGTTGTAAAAGCAGATCAGGATCTGACCCTCAAGAATCTACTTACAGCAGTAAGGACCAGGCGAAGCGGTGGCATTGAAGCTTCTGTAGACGACAGTTTTGGAACGCTTTCGGAGTATACTAAGAAAGGTGAATCCATCACCGAGCAGATTAATACCACCTATTCAAAGGAAGCCTTAGATGCTTCCGAACACACAAAAGCCTCCTATGGTAAAGAACTGGTTAGAGAAATCAAGGAAAATCTTTCACCGGAAGCATTAAGTGCTCTTAAAGATACAAATGATGTTGTAAACATGACCTTAGAGCAGGTAGCAGAAGTTCTGAAAGAGCAAAATAAGGATACGGATAAAGCTTATTACAATGAGAAACTCAAGGAACTTAAGGAGTCAGTTACCAAAGAAGCTCAGGCTCTGCTGGATAACAATAAGCTTCCTGTTACCCTAGCAAACGTAATGGCTGCAAGTGATTATCTGCAAAAGGAGAACACAGTATTTCATAAGCTTAATAACTTATTGCAGAGAAGTGATAACAATATTGAAGCTGCAGACACAGAAGAAGAGCAATTTACACTGGAGGCACCTGAAGGAACAGAGAGAAGTTTTAACCTTGAAAGCTTATCAGATAAATTACTGGACAATCTTGAGAATGACAGTCAGATAAAGAATGTCTATCAGGAAATAGAGACCGAGGTACAGGACATACTTAAGAGTTACTATGAAAAGGGTAATTTAACGGTTAAAGACATGGGGGATATTCGAAGAATCGGTAACGGGATGCAGTTTATTACCCAAATGGCTTTAAGGGAAAGTTACCAAATACCATTGGTAACCACAGGAGGAATCACCAATGTAAATGTAACACTGCTTAAAAACACCGGTGACACGGGAAAAGCCGCCGTTAAGATACCCTCCCGTAATCTGGGACAGATTGAACTGAATCTGACGGTAAAAAATAACGAAGTAAGTGCCTTTATTGTCTGCGAAACAAGAGAAGGGTTAGAAGCTGTAAAAAGTAAAGAAGCAGATATTGCAGAGGCATTTTCATCAAAAGATACAAAAATTAAACAAATCAGCTATGGAATAGGTAATACTTTCGGTGAAACCGGTCGATATAACAATTATAAGCCAAAAGAAGAAGGCGAAATCAATACCGGAGATACCCCTGCAGACACCGGTACACTGCTAAAACTTTCGAAGGCATTCATACTTCATATGAAAGAGATAGAAAACCAAGCATAAGGTAAAGGAGAAATCAATGAGAATTAATCATAATATTTCAGCGTTAAAAGCAAACAACATGCTGAACAGAACAAATAAGAGTCTTGATAAGAGTTTAGAAAAGCTCTCTTCCGGATTTCGTATTAACAAAGCTGCTGACGATGCTGCTGGTATGGCAATTTCCCAAAAGATGAAGACACAGATTGCAGGCCTGGAGCAGGCTTCCAGAAATGCATCCGATGGAATTTCTATTATACAGACAGCAGAAGGAGCTTTGAACGAAGTAAATTCCATGCTGCAAAGAATGAGGGAGTTATCTGTTCAGGCATCTAATGGTACCAATACTATCGCAGACAGAAAATCAATACAAGCAGAAATCGATCAGTTAAAATCAGAAATTCAGAGAATTTCCGATACAACTGAATTTAATACAAAAACATTATTAGATGGAAGCATTGATAGACAGTCCTTTACAAACAATCCCAATGTACAGTTGGTTTCCGTTTCTGATACTGTAAAGAATGCAAATTATTCAATTGATATAACACAGAGAGCAGAGCAAGCTAAAATCAACAGTGCAGCAGTTACATTCCCTACGACTCCAGCAGTTGGCGGAACTATAAATATAAACGGTAACGAAATTGAAATTAGTGATACAGATACCTTTGATGAAGCCTATGAAAAAATAAGAGATCTTAGTGATTCAGCGAATATAGATTGCGTCAGAAGTGCGGCAGCACCATATACCCTGACCTTTACCTCCAGAGAATATGGCTCAGATAAGAGTATAACTTTTAACTGTGATAATCCTGCACTAGCAGCATCATTCGGTCTTACATCCGGTACAACTGCAACCGGTCAGGATGCAGTTGTAACAACTGTAGTTTCAGGTACCAGTGCTTATACATCAACAGCTACCGTTTCATCAAAAGGTAATTTGGTTACTATTACTGATTCAAACGGTTTTGAGATGATATTTGATACTCAAAAGCTAACGACAGTACCTGCCACAGTAACAACAACTGTTCTTGATTCCGGTCCTATGAAGCTTCAAATAGGTTCTAACGAAGGACAGACCATGGAGGTAAGACTTCCGAAAGTGAATCCCGACACACTTGGTATAAGTATGGTAAATATAGGTACACAAGAGGGAGCAGAAGCAGCGATAACAATATTTGATAATGCCAATAATATGGTTAGTGCAATCCGTGCTAAATTGGGTGCTTATCAGAATCGTCTCGAACACTCCATCTCAAACCTTGATACAACTTCCGAAAACATGACAGAAGCGCTCTCTCGTATTGAAGATGTTGATATGGCTAAGGAAATGGCAACTTATACTCAAATGAATGTACTTGCTCAGGCTGGAACTTCAATGCTTGCACAGGCCAATGAAAGACCTCAGACAGTATTAACATTACTGCAGGGTTAATTAATTGGGTTCATTAGGTTGAGCTAATGAGGGTTTAAGGTTAATCACGTTTCTTATGAATGAAGATTTATAGAAGTACTATATCTCTTGGCTAGAAAGGATCAATAACAGGAATGGAAAAGGAATTAGCAAAATCTTTTGCAGCCAGAATTACGCAGGCTTCCAAAACAGAACTGATTGTAATTATGTATGAGGTTATTCTATCAGACATTCAATCAGCAAAAGAAAAGCTGAGTAATGGAGAAATAGAAGAATTTAAACATGATATCAAACATGGACAGAAATTCTTAAATGAACTGATGTCAGCCCTTGATTATACCTATGATATATCCTTAAACCTTATGAGTCTTTATATCTTTATTAATAAAGCATTAGTAGATGCTTTATACCAGATGGAGCAGAAGTCCCTTCAGGATGCGGAAGAAGTCCTTCAGATATTAATGAAAGGCTTTGAAGGCATTGCTAAAGAAGATAGATCCGGACCGGTTATGCAAAATACCGGGCAGATCTATGCAGGACTCACCTATGGCAGAGGAGTATTGAACGAGACATATGTTGATCCAAATCAGTTTAACAGAGGTTTTAAGGCGTAATATAATATAAAAAACAGAACCCGTTAGAGAAAATTTTTAAATCTTCTCACGGGTTCTTTCTTTGCATATGGCAGTGGATTGGCGTTTCATAAATTTGGCTCTGAGAAGCAGTTTACTGGTGGTTATATTGTGTATAAGCCCATCCAACAGTAGGAAAGCACTCTTTCCCAAATCAACCCTATCCTGCCTGATAGTGGTCAATGCCGGGGAGAGCTGAGCGGCAATGGGAAGATCATCAAAGCCAATGACGCTGATATCCTCAGGGACGTTAAACCCCTGTTTTGTGACTTCGGTTATAACACCGGAAGCGATAAGGTCACTGGCGCAGATTATTGCAGTAGCACCGTTTTTTAGAAAAGAAGGAACATGGTATTTGGCACAGTCCGGAACATAATAACCGTATTCAATGAGGTTTTCTTCCGGTTTGAGGCTATGTTTATTCATGCTGTTTACAAAAGCAGCATAACGCTGCTCTGATACCATGGAGTTTTTAGAGCCATTGAGAAATGCAATTTTTTTATGCCCCAATTCTTTCAGATGGTCAACCGCAAGGTCAATACCTTCTTCACTGTCCGTTCCCACATAGCCTACATGATTGTTTCTTTCTATATAATTATCAAGAAGAACAGTAGGCACCATGGTTTTGTTTAGCTGTACCACCCAGTCGTCGTGAAGGGTAAACCCCAGAAAAAACGCTCCGCTGTATCCGTTCTTCAGCATATAGGAATCATATTTTTCGTCTGTTTGAAGGGTAAGGCTTGAGGGGATCACAGTTACCTCCCAATGCCTTCTGGCAGCAGATAACTTAAAACCTACGATTATGTCATACCCAAACTGCTCGATGTTTTCGTAGTCCATATTTTCAATAAAAATGCATACTTTACGTGTGGTAGTGGTTCGCATCTTTTTTGTTGCATAACCCATTTCCACAGCGGTGTCCAGTACTAGCTGGCGCATATCATTGCTGATGTCGCTGGCACCGTTTAAACCCTTGGATACGGTACTGACTGCTATGCCGAGTTTATTTGCAATATCTTTTATAGTAGCCATGAATTTTCTGGTCTCCCCTGGTTATCTTTTTGTTTAATTCACAAATTATTTAATTTCTCAAATTGTCTAAATTCTCAAACCTATTTTAATTCTCAAACCTGTTTAATTTCTCAAATTTAACTGTCTTAAATTCTCATTTCAGAACGTAACAAAAGTATAAACCGAAAAAATCTACATTACAATAGATAAATTCTCATTTGACCCCATAATAAGCGCAATGAGACTGGTAGCAGCCCATTACATGTAATAAGCGCTTAGATGATTATCTATAGGTCTCCTTTCGCCATGCTAATAGAAAGAAAGATTTCAGAGGGAAATCGATTAGATGTGAGATGTGACCATATTATGGGAAGCTGTTAAGAGAATCACTTTATCATACCAGTTGCATTTTTAGGTTATATCAATATTTACTAAAAAAAGTAAGTTAAAACAAATATAAAATATATAAAATTATAAAAATCCATTGACAGAAGAGTTAAAGAGTTATATAGTAATAGTACAGAAACCGTTTTCCGCAGGAGGCAAATTGATGGTATCGATAAATGATGTGGCAAAAAGAGCCGGAGTAGCAAAATCAACGGTATCTAAAGTTTTAAACAATTATAGCCTTGTTAGTAATGAAACCAGATTAAAAGTTGAGAAGGCAGTTGAGGAGTTGGGATATGTTCCTAATTCAGTGGCAATTTCACTGTCTAAGAAAGAATTTAATCGTGTGGGTTTAATTGTTGACATTCGCCATAATAGTCAGTTTGTCGATGAAATCAGCATGCAATATCTAACGGGTGCCTTTGAAAAGGCGAAAGAGTACCACCTTGAAGTGGTAACATTTTTCAGTTCTCAGTTTGATGAGATGAATTACAAACAAGTAACAGCTTATCTTAAGTCTCAGCGGATTAATTGCTTAATTATTTACAATTTATCAATTGAGAATAAGAATTTATATAAAATAATAGAGAAACAGGAATTTTTCTGTGTCCTAGTAGATTCACCTATTATAAATAATAGGACCTCCTCGGTATCCATAGACCAATTCTTGGCCCAGTATGAAGTAGCTAAGAAAACATTTGATGAGAATGAATACATTGATAAAGTTTTATATATAGCAGGCGGAGCAGGCGGATATATTACCAATCAAAGACTTGATGCCATGAAGAAGCTAAAAGAAGAGTATGGTTTTGAGCTGATTGTAAAGTATGGGGATTTTAATGAATATAAGGCCAGAGAGATAACCTTAAACTACGCTAAGAAAATAAATGCTATAGTATGTGCATCTGATCTTATGGCTATTGGGGCTGTGTTTGCGCTTACAGAGCTGGATATATTCAGGCCGGTCAGTGGATTTGACGGAATTAGATTAATGGGTTACACCAAGATAGCGATGAATACTGTGAGGCAGAATTTTAATCTGAAGTCCAAACAGGCATTTGACGAATTAAAGAAATTATTAGACGGCGAACAAGGCCAGCATACGAAAATACCTTATGAGGTATGTAGAATTGATTATATGGATGTCATTCAAAAATAAAGGGTATGTCTATATAATTTTTTCATAGCATTACGGAAACCGTTTTCTGTGATTTGTCTTAGTATCTCAATAATGTATTAATTTAGACTTTATTAAAGTAACCAGGATTGACTTAGGTATGCATGTGACAAAGGAGCTACAATGAAATTAGAAGCAGTTTACCATAGAACCTCAGATAATTACTGTTATCCGTTAAATGAAGAGGATCTTATTATAAATCTAAAAACCGGTCATGATGTTGAGAGAGTTTATATCTATTACGGCGATCCATTCGAGAATGGAATTCTAGGTGGAAACTGGAAGTGGAGTGGTGTAGAAGAAGAACTCATATATAAGAAGAATTTAACCCGTCATATTTGGTGGACCACAACTGTAAAACCACAGTATAAAAGATGCAAATATTATTTTAAATTAGTTAGCGGTAAAGATTCCATTTATTATTTTGAAGATGGATTTTATACGGAAAATGAGATGAATCACCAGGGGAAAAGCCTGTCATACTTTACATTTCCATGGATGAATGCAATTGACATTAACACAACACCTGATTGGGTAAATAACACCGTCTGGTATCAGATATTTCCCGAGCGTTTTAGCAATGGGGATACGAACAACGATCCGGCGGGTACGAAACCCTGGAGCTTTCATAGGGTTACCAATGAAGAGTTCTATGGCGGTGATTTACAGGGAATCATAGATCGTCTGGATTATTTGCAGGATTTGGGAATCAATGGAATATATCTGACCCCTATTTTTGAAGCAGGAAGCAGTCATAAATACGACACGAAAGATTATAGGAAGATTGATCCTCATTTTGGCGATGAAAAGGTATTTAAAAACCTTGTTGATAAGGCCCATGAAAAGGGAATCCGTATTATGCTGGACGGTGTATTTAACCATTGCGGCAAAAATTTCGCACCTTGGCTTGATGTATTAGAACGTGGACCTGAATCAAAGTATTATAACTGGTTTATGATTAACAAATGGCCTTTTGATAAAACCAGGCATGATACAAAGGACGGCTCCTTTTATTCATTTGCTTTTACCTCCAGGATGCCTAAATTAAACACCAATAACCCAGAGGTTAATAAATATCTAATGGATATCGTAGAATACTGGGTGAAAAATTATGATATAGATGGCTTGAGACTTGATGTGGCTAATGAAGTGTCTCATAGATTTTGTAAGGATTTAAGGAAACTGACCAAAGCTATAAAACCTGATTTTTATTTATTAGGTGAGATTTGGCATGATGCCATGACCTGGCTTATAGGAGATGAATTCGATGCCGTTATGAATTATCCCCTTGCAACTTCCATAGCAGATTTTTGGCTGTATCCTGAAAAGACCAGTTATGATTTTGAATGTGGTATCAATCATAATTTTACAATGTATATGCAGCAGACCAATAATGTTTTATTTAATTTATTAGACTCTCATGATACGAACCGTTTAATTGATAAAGTAAAAGATATCGATGTATTTTATCAGCAGCTTGCTTTGTTATTTACCATGCCGGGCAGCCCTTGTATTTATTATGGGACAGAATTTGCAATGGA
The DNA here is from genome assembly GCA_029256725.1 of Anaerocolumna sp. GTDB lineage: Bacteria > Bacillota > Clostridia > Lachnospirales > Lachnospiraceae > Anaerocolumna. Next base: position 11,752 of record JAQSXJ010000058.1, read on the forward strand.
GGGTAGTTATGATCCGGATTGCAGAAGATGTATGCCTTGGGAGGAAATAGCTTCCGGTTTATTCGGGGAAAAAATAAATATTACAAAAACACTTATTCGATTGAGAAAATCAAACAATGCATTTAAAAGTAAACATTTTCATTTTATAGAAGATAAAAATAATAAAAGAATTATTCATTTTATAAAAACAGATGAGGATCACAAACGGGTGGAAGTAATCTTAAACTGTTCAGAGCGTGATACTACAATTGAAAAAAAGGGCAATGAATTATTTAGCTTGTTAGCAGTAGATAATATATTAAAACCAAAAGGTGTTTATATACAGCAAATATAAAAGACACATACTCATCAGCGAGCTATTTTAAGGAGAATAAGTATTATGAGAGAAGCAGGAATACTATTACCTATATCATCACTACCGTCAAGTCATGGAATCGGCGATATGGGACAATATAGTTATGAATTGATTGATTTATTAAAACAAGGCGGGTTTCGTATCTGGCAGATATTACCCTTAAATCCTTTGGGATATGGTAATTCACCTTACCAACCATACTCCTCCTTTGCAGGTGATGAGATTTATATAAGTCTGGATGAGCTCTTTCGTGAAGGTTTGCTAAAGAAAAAGGCACCAAAGTTTGGTCAAAAAGAACAAGCTGTTGATTATGAAAAAGTAAGAAGTTTTAAGGAAATCTATTTAAAACAGGCTTTTTCTAATTTCCTTCCGGATGAGGGATATGAAGACTTTGCAAAACAGCCTTGGGTTTATTCCTATGGTGTATTCTTAACTTTAAAAAAGAAAAATGATTTAAAATGCTGGAATGAATGGGAAGACGAACAAAAGGAATGGATAAAGACAAAAACATTTGATGTCTCTGTCTTTGAGGAAGATATACGCTATGAAATGTTCGTACAGTATCAATTCTATAAACAGTGGATGAAAGTAAAGGCTTATGCTAACGAAAACGGTATTAGAATAATGGGTGATATACCTTTTTATGTGGGAATAGATTCCCTGGATGTTTGGGCAAACCAGGAATGCTTTTTGTTAGGGGCAGATGGTAAACCTACATTTATCGCAGGTGTTCCGCCGGATTATTTTAGCGCTACAGGCCAAAGATGGGGTAATCCAATTTATGACTGGGATTATTTAAAAGAACAGAATTATGAGTTCTGGTTAGATAGAATTGATTACAACAGTAAGTTATTTGATATAATCCGAATTGATCATTTCCGTGCCTTTGATACCTATTGGAAAATTCCTTCCTCCTGTGAAACAGCTGTTGAAGGTGAGTGGTTAGAAGCACCGGGATATGAAGTGTTTAACCTGATTGCTAAGAAATTTCCGAAGGTTGAAATTATTGCTGAGGATTTAGGTGACTTAAGAGCAGAAGTTCATGTCTTAAAAAATCATTTTGCGTTAAAAGGTATGAAGATTGTTCAGTTTACTTTTGACCCGAAGGAAAATAACAATAACTTTGAAGATGTTAAAAACATGGTTATATATACAGGAAGTCATGACAATCAAACCATGAAAGGTTGGTATTTGTCCCAGGATAAAAAAACTCGGTATGCTATAAGAAAAGCTCTAAAAAAATCAGGATATGAAGACAGAGTTATATCGAAAAGATTCGTAAAGCTGACCCTTGACAGTATTGCAGAAATGGCAATCTTACCAGTTCAGGATTTAATCAATTTGGGAGATGAAGCAAGAATCAACACACCGGGGACATTAGGTTCACCAAACTGGGAATGGAAATTAAACAGTTTTAAAAGCTTTAAGAAGGAAATCAGTAGCTTAAAAGAATTAATACAGGCAAGTAATCGGTAGACAGGAACACATAGCGGCACAAGGAAGGAGGCAAGTTTGTGATTGCGTACCACAAACTTGATATGTGCAAAGAGCGTACGCAAGAATAGAGGTTAAAATGTTAGAAAAGATATTACAGAAAAGTTATGGCAAATCCATAGCAGAGTGCAGCAATGAAGAAATATACTTCGGCCTCTTAGAAATGTCAAAAGAAATGGCTAAAGAGAAATACGTAGATAATGGTAAGAAGAAAATCTATTACATTTCAGCTGAATTTTTAATAGGTAAGTTGTTATCCAATAACCTGATTAACTTAGGAATTTATGATGAAGTTAGAGAAATATTAAAAGAGAATGGTAAATCCATAGCAGAGGTTGAGAATGTGGAGCTGGAACCCTCCCTTGGAAATGGTGGACTTGGAAGGTTAGCAGCATGTTTCATGGATTCCATTGCAACACTTGGACTTAATGGTGCAGGCATTGGATTAAATTATCACTTTGGACTATTTAAGCAGGTATTTGAGGAAAATCTTCAAAAAGAAGAAAGGAATCCCTGGATAACAAATGAGAGCTGGCTTGTAAAAAGTGATAAATCTTATACAGTACAGTTTAAGGATTTAACCGTAACATCAAAGCTGTATGATATTGCAGTTACTGGATATGATAATCGTACGAATTGGCTTCATTTATTTGATATTGATACAATTGATGAGACTATTGTTAAGAGTGGTATTTCCTTTGAAAAAGATGATATTGCAAAGAATCTTACCTTGTTCTTATATCCTGATGACAGCGATGAAAAGGGTGAGCTCTTAAGAATTTATCAGCAATATTTTATGGTAAGTAATGCAGCACAAATGGTTCTGGAAGAGTGTGAGAAAAAGGGCAGTAATCTATATGACCTTTATGATTATGCAGTGATACAGATTAATGATACCCATCCAACAATGGTTATACCTGAGTTAATACGCTTAATGGTATTAAGAGGTATTGAAATGGATGCGGCAATTGAAATTGTTTCTAAGACCTGTGCTTACACAAACCACACCATATTATCAGAAGCATTAGAAAAATGGCCTATCAAATATTTAAAGAAAGTAGTTCCGCAATTACTGCCAATTATTGAAGTTTTAGATAATAAAGTCAGAAGAAAATTTGAGGATCCATCAGTAACTATAATTGATAAAGATGACAGAGTGCATATGGCTCATATTGATATACATTACGGCTTTAGCGTAAATGGAGTTGCAGCCCTTCACACAGAGATTTTAAAGCAAAATGAGTTAAATAACTTTTATAAGATTTATCCTGAGAAATTTAATAATAAAACCAATGGTATTACTTTCCGCAGATGGTTGATGCACTGTAATTATCCCCTTACAAAGTATCTGACCGAAGTTATCGGAGACGGATTTAAGAGGGATGCAGATCAGTTAGAGAAACTTTTAGCATTCAAAGAAGATAACACCGTACAAACAACTTTATTACATATCAAACATGAGAATAAAGTTGCGTTAAAAGATCATTTATTTAAAACCCAAGGTATTGAAATTAATGAAAATTCTATCTTTGACATACAGATCAAGCGTTTACACGAATATAAGAGACAACAGATGAATGCTTTGTATATCATTCATAAATACCTTGAAATTAAGAAGGGTATAATACCAGTAACTCCAATCACACTGATATTTGGAGCCAAGGCAGCACCTGCTTATATTATAGCGAAAGACATTATACATTTAATTCTTTGCTTACAGGAATTAATAAATAACGATAAAGAGGTTAGTCCTTACCTAAAGGTAGTTATGGTTGAAAACTATAATGTCACCTTAGCGGAAAAATTGATTCCTGCATGTGATATATCAGAACAAATATCTTTAGCTTCCAAAGAGGCCAGTGGTACCGGTAACATGAAGTTCATGCTGAACGGTGCAATAACGCTAGGTACAATGGATGGTGCAAATGTTGAGATTGCTGAACTTGTAGGGGATGATAATATCTATATCTTTGGAGAGTCCAGTGAGGAAGTAATTGCTCATTATGAAAATAGTGATTATATTTCCAAAGACTATTATGAAGCAGACAAAGAAATTAAGGAGATGGTTGACTTTATTGTAAGCAAGACCTTAATGAAGATAGGTAAAAAAGAAAATCTGGAACGTTTGTACAAGGAAATTCTTAATAAAGACTGGTTCATGACTCTGTTAGATCTTAAAGAATATATAGCAAAAAAAGAAGAAATCATAGCTGATTATGAAGACAGAGATAAATGGGCAAAAATGATGATTGAAAATATTGGTAGAGCCGGATATTTCTCATCTGATAGAACGATAGCAGAGTACAATGAAGATATATGGAATGTCTAAATATTTAATAGATACGAAATAAAATGTCAGGAAATTATATGGAAATATGATTTCCAGACACTTTATGATAGAAACTAATATGACGAAAGTCATATCAATTTATCAAATTTAAAGGAGAGGTAGATTTATGAAAAAGAAACTATTAGCATTACTTTTGGCAACCACAGTAGTAGCATCATTAGTTGAACACCTACAAACCCAGGAACAGAGACAGAAGCAACGAAAGCTCCTGAAGGAACAGAAGCTCCTGCAGAAGTAGAAGATGTTACTTTGAAAGTTTGGGCACCTGAAAATCAGATTAAAGATGGAACAATGGATTCCATGACAAAATCCTTCCAGGCATTACATCCTGAATGGAATATAACTTTCACTGTTGAAACACAAGGTGAAGATACTTTAAAAGATGAAATCCTTAAAGACGTTACAGCAGCTGGTGATGTATTCTTCTTTGCCAATGACCAGTTAAACGAATTAATCAATGCCGGTGCAATTGCAAGACTTGGCGGTTCCACAGAGGAAATGGTTAAAACAACAATGTCTCAGGAAGTTGTTAATACTGTAACAAAAGATGACGCTATCTATGGTATTCCTTTTACACATAATACATTTTTTATGTACTATGACAAATCTCTTTTAACTGCAGATGATATCAAATCTGTTGAAGGCATTATGGCGAAAGAAACAGCTGATAACGTTTACAATTTCTGCTTTGATTCAGCAGGTGGCTGGAAATTAGGCGCTTGGTATTATGGAGCAGGTTTAACAATCTATGGTGAAAGCCAAACAGATTTCGCTGCCGGTGCTAACTGGAATAACGAAACCGGAGTTGCTGTTACGAATTACTTAATCGACTTAATAAACAATCCTAAAACTGCATTTGCTGATGATATTTCTCTTTCAGAGTTAACAGCAGATCATAGAATTGGTGCTTGGTTTGACGGTTCCTGGAACTATAATTTATACAAAGATGCTTTAGGTGATGACTTAGGCGTAGCAGTTATTCCTACATTTAATCCAGATGGAACTGATCATCAGTTAAAAGGTTTCTATGGTTCTAAAGCAATTGGCGTTAATTCACAGGCTGCTTTCCCTGCTGTAGCAGTAGCATTCGCAGCTTACCTTGGAAGCGAAGAAATGCAGGTTCAGCGTTTTGAAGAAACAGGTCAGGTTCCTACAAACCTTACAGCCGGAGAATCTGAAGCAGTTCAGGCTGATGAAGTAGCTAAGGTTATTGTTGAAGAATCAAACACAGCATCTGTAATGCAGCCAACTTCCTCAGAATTTAGCTCCAGATATTGGGCTAACGCTACTGCAATTGCAACTGAAATTAAAAGTGGTGATTTAAATAAAGACAATGTAAAAGAAAAATTAGATACATTTGTTGGTACTTTAGCTGTTGAATAAAGAAATCAAATATATATAAATTGTATTGAATATATGTAGAAATAGTTAATAGATTAAACTTAAGTATTCTCTGGGCAACTTTTGAAAAATTGGTTCATCCTATATCATTTTCCAGTTGCCCAGATAAGTTTAGAGTATCAAAAGCCAGTTTACTATTAAGGATAGAATATTCGTTAGTACATAATAGGAACTGACATAACTATAATTAATTTTTAAGATGTCTTTTGATGCCCTAAACCTAGTACTACCTTGTATAAATTTAACTTAATTCAGCATCTGCTATTTACGCTGATTCAGTATTGTCCTCAATTAGAGCAGCAGTACACGAAAATTATTTTTATGTGGGAGGCTGTTAAAACAGTTCTCCTTCTATCTATCTTAAGAAAAGGAGTTGGATTATGGCACACAAAAAGCAAAAAAAGTCAAATATCTACGCACCCTTACGTGATGTCGCTTTTGGAACTGCTTTTACAAAAGGAAATGGAATTACTAAACTGTCTGCGGTTTTCTTCGGTTTAGGTAATCTTGTTCATAAGCAGATTATTCGCGGTCTAATTATGTTAGCGTTTGAACTTGCTTATATTTATTACATGATAACTTTTGGTTTGAATTCAATCAGAGACTTTATTACATTAGGAACCAAAGTACAGGAAGAAGTTTTTAATGAAACGAAGCAGATTTATGAATATGTAACTGGTGATAATTCCATGTTATGCCTATTATATGGTGTTGTAACTATATTTCTGACTCTTGGTTTTATTCTGTTTTTAACCACTTCAGTAAAGAGTGCCTATATCACTCAGAAAAAAGTTGAAACAGGCAAACCAGTTCCAAAGTTTAAAGATGATTTAAGTTCCCTATTAGAACAAAATCTGCACAAAACCTTGCTGTTTTTACCGATAACAGGAGTTTTATGCTTTACGGTTGTACCCATAGTGTTCATGATCTTAATAGCATTTACAAACTATGACAGGAATCATCAGACACCTGGTAATTTATTTGACTGGGTAGGTTTTGATAACTTTATATCTATGTTTTCTGGTAACGGTGTGTTGGCAAATACATTTTGGCCAGTACTGGGATGGACCGTTATTTGGGCAATCTTTGCAACCTTTACCTGTTACATTTTAGGTATGTTATTAGCTATTGTTATCAACCGTGAAGGTACGAGATTTAAGGGATTTTGGAGATTTTTATTTGTATTATCAGTTGCAGTTCCTCAATTCGTATCCTTACTTACCATGAGAACAATCTTTAACACAAATGGTGCGGTGAATGCGATACTTCGTGATATTGGAATAATTGGTGCAAGTCAGTCAGTACCATTTTTTACAGATCCAACAATCGCTAAGATCACAATCATATGTATTAATATTTGGATTGGTGTTCCTTTTACTATGTTAACTACTACAGGTATACTGCAAAATATACCAAAGGACTTATATGAAGCAGCAAAAGTAGACGGTGCCAATGCATTTGTTACTTATTTTAAAATAACGATGCCATATATGTTATTTGTAACCACACCAACCTTGATTACTTCCTTTGTTGGTAATATTAATAACTTTAATGTTATTTTCTTATTATCAGGAGGCGGTCCTGAATCCCTTGAATATTATTATGCGGGAAAAACAGACCTCTTAGTTACCTGGTTATACAAATTAACGATGACAAATAAGGACTATAATTTAGGTGCCGTTATCGGTATTATTGTATTTATAATACTCGCAACATTATCCTTGTTAACCTACCGAAAAACAGGATCTTACAAAGATGAGGAGACATTCCAATAATGAAAAAACAAAACACTTCTTCTATGAGAGTTAGAAAATTTATTACTAATTCCTTTGTTCATGTGATGTTAGCTGTTCTTGGTTTCATATGGGTTTTACCTATATTTTTTGTAATACTAACTTCCTTTCGTGCAGAAGGCGGAAGTTATAAAAGTTACGTTTTGCCAAGAGGTTATACACTGGATAATTATATAAAATTATTTGATGGTTCAACCAGTTTAACGTTTGCAAATTGGTTTATGAATACACTTATTGTTGCTATCGTTACTTGCCTTTTATCCGCCTTCTTTGTATTAAGTGTATCTTATGTAATGTCTAGATTAAGATTTAAAATGCGTAAAAAGATGATGAACATTGCTATGATTTTAGGAATGTTTCCGGGATTTATGTCTATGTACGCAATTTATTATATATTAAAAGGCTTTGGTATGTTAGAAGCCGGACCACTTAAATTAGTGGCGCTGGCCATGGTTTATTCCGGAGGTGCCGGGTTAGGATTTCTGGTGGCTAAAGGTTTCTTTGATACCATACCAAAGACTATTGATGAAGCAGCATTTATTGATGGTGCTACTAAATGGGATGTGTTTCGTAAAATTACGATTCCTTTATCAAAGCCTATAATAGTTATCACTTTATTGCAATCTTTCATGTCTCCCTGGGTGGATTATATCTTCGCTAAGGTAATCCTTGGACAGGACAGAAAGTATTATACAATAGCTATCGGATTATGGACCATGCTTGAAAAAGAATTTGTGGAGTATTACTATACACAGTTCTTTGCAGGTTGTGTACTTATTTCTATACCAATATCAATTCTTTTCTTAATCTTACAGAGATTCTATGTTGAAGGAGTATCTGGTGCTGTAAAAGGTTAAGATAGCCATAGTATTATATATGTTTAGATAGTTATCAAAGGGATGTTCAGTTCACTTTGAAATTAAAAAAGGAAGTACTGAGAATCTTTTGTTTCAGTACTTCTTTTTATATTGAGTTTTGGGAGTGAAAACTATTTTTTCTAAATTACTAGAGAGTCAAAAGTTCTGTTTTGTTGTCGTACGGACGGAAAATGCACAAAACAGAAAGACGCCTGCTTCATTCCAAGGGATAAGAAGTCCTAATTCTCTGAATATTTTGTGCTTGACATATAATGAAACAGATAACTCGCTACGCTCAGACAATCTGTTTTATTATATACTTTCTGTTTTGTGCATTTTCCTGAAAACGTAGGAAAGAAAATTATCTTTAGCATATTTAATCATCTAGAAATTTTGATGCTCTAGTAAATTAGATAAAATCAAAAATTATTGGATTTACATATTTAATTAGGGTTATGCAGCAGTTAATCCTTATGTTAACATAAATTATTATCAGTAAGGGAGATGGGAGTCCGTATGAAGAAAAAGATTATAGTATTAATAAGTTATCTGGCTTTGATTCTTGTTTTAGGCGGCTGTAATAAGGCTGAGACAGATAAAGCAAAGCCTGAGGTTATAACGGAAGAAATAAATGATAATGGTACGGATACTAAGGAAGAAACGGATGACAATGGTACCGATGTAAACAGTGAAACAGCAGCGGAAGTACCTTATAAGTATGTTCAGGAATTAAATATAATTGATGATAACTACCGGAATTTTTATGAGATCTTCGTTTATAGCTTTTATGACAGCGATGGAGATGGTATTGGGGATATTAATGGTATTATATCAAAATTAGATTATATCAATGATGGAGATGATTCAACAGATTCTGATCTGGGGTTTAACGGAATATGGTTAATGCCCATTATGCCATCTACTACTTATCATAAATATGATGTGAAGGACTACTATAATATTGATCCTCAGTACGGAACCTTAGAGGATTTTAAAAAGCTTATAAAAGAATGCAAAGCCCGTGATATCAAATTAATTATTGACTTGGTCTTTAATCATACCTCTGCACAGCATCCCTGGTTTACACAGGCAGTTAATTATCTGGAGAGTTTAAAAGAGGGAGAAGAGCCTGATCTTACGGTATGCCCATATGTTGGGTATTATAATTTTGCGAAAGAAAACAATGGAAGTAATACCTATTATAGGGCAGGTAAATCGGATTATTATTATGAAGGTGTATTCTGGGATCAAATGCCGGATTTAAATCTAGGAAACGAACAAGTCAGAAAAGAGATTGAAAACATTGCGAAGTTTTGGTTGGACCTTGGAGTAGATGGATTCAGGCTGGATGCTGCGAAGGAGTTCTATTCAGGCGAAAAACAACGTAATGTGGACGTTTTAAAATGGTTTACTGATTATGTACAAAGTGTAAATGAAGATGCTTATATAGTAGCAGAAGTATGGGAGGAAGAGGCTGCTATCAGTACTTATTATGAAAGTGGTATTCCCAGTTTGTTTAACTTTCCTCTGTCACAGCATGATGGACTCATTACATCTACGGTTAGAAAATTAGGGACTTCAACTGCTAAGAAATTTGCCAAGTCCTTCGTAAGCCTTTATGAAAAATATAGTGAGGGTAATACAGAATTTATAGATGCACCTTTTATAAGTAATCATGATACTACGAGAATTTCTGCTCAATGCGTCAATAACGAAGATCAGATGAAAATGGCAGCAGGTATGTTACTCACCATGAATGGCAGCCCATATGTATATTATGGGGAAGAGATTGGTATGAATAGCATGGGCAGTAAAGATGAAAATAAACGATTACCAATGCAATGGTCTATAACTGATACAACGGGAATAACGGATGCACCGGAGGCAGCAGATAAAGTAACGCAGAAATTTTCTCCTGCAGACGAACAAATGAAGAACCCTCTATCTATTTATAATTATTACAAGAGAGCAATTAGAATTCGTAATGAGAATCCTGAGATTGCAAGAGGAAAAGTCAGTGTTATCGAAGAACTTAGCAGTGAAGATATATGTGCTGTTAAGAAAGTGTATGAAGGCAGTGAAGTAATTATAATTTATAACATAAGTAACGAAGAGAAAATGGTAGCTATAGGTGATGCAGGGCTCACAGACCTTACTATTAGAGGTTATTTATCGGTGGATGGAAGTGAAGTTTCACTAGCTGATAATAAGGTTACTTTGCCAAAGTATTCTATAGTCATATTAAAATAAATGAAATGAAACACCAGATTTACAGGAGGATATCTGGTTTGAGCGCACCAAGGCGCGAAGGGAGGATAAAATGAAATTTATATATGGAAAAAATGATTGGAAAACCTTAGAGAGAGGTCAGGAGAACTGTTATTTGATTACAAACGGCTTAGGTGGATACTCCTCTTTAACAACCATTGGCTCTAATGCTCGCAATGACCATGCCTTGTTAATGGCATGCACCATAGCCCCGAATCACAGATATCATCTGGTTACAAGGTTGGATGAACAGCTTGAAATTGGACAAGAGGGTAAAGTAGCGTTATCCAGTCAAGAATATGTTAATCATGCGAAAAATCAAACAGGTTTTAAATATCTAAATCAGTTCACCTTTGAACATTATCCGATCTGGACCTATCAGGTAGACGCAGTAGAGATTACAAAGCTAGCAGTAATGGCTTATGGGGAAAATACCATTGGTGTTCGTTATTTGATTACGAACAGTGGAAGTGAGAAGGTTAAATTGAGCATTACACCTATGCTCCAATTTGTTCAAAAGGGTGAAACTTTAAATAAAGATCAAACCTTTACATTAAAAGATAATACAATTCACAGCAATGGAATGAACCTGCAATATACTACTAACGGCATTGTGAACAGTTATAGTACAGAATATATCAGTGATTTATTCTATGGATATGATGCAAGGGACGGCAGAGATGCAATAGGTGTAACAGCTCATAACCATAAGATTTCCATTACAGTGAATGGAAATGAAGAGAAAGTTCTTGATTTGGTTTATAGCCTGGAAAATAATACACATTCCATAGAGGAATTAATTCTTACAGAAACTACAAGGCAAACTAATCTCGTTGAGCAGTCTATGCTGAAAGACGAATTAGGAAAGCAGCTGGTACAAAGCGCAGATCAATATCTGGTTGACAGGGCATCTACTAAGGGTAAAACTCTCATGGCAGGTTATCCTTTCTTTGCAGATTGGGGAAGGGATACCATGATATCTATGGTGGGGTGCTGTATTTCCACTAAACGATTTGATGAGGCTAAGAGTATATTCCGTACCTTCATGCAATACAGTAAAAACGGATTAATGCCAAATATGTTTCCGGAAGGCGGCAATGATCCTTTATATAATACCGTAGATGCTTCTCTGTTATTTATTGGTGCTGTATATGAGTATTTTCAGGAGAGTGGTGATCTTGACTTTGTAAAAGAAGCATACCCGGTAATGGAAGATATTATAAAGTGGTACAAACAAGGAACAGATTATCATATTAAGATGGATACAGATGGTTTAATCATAGCCGGCAGCGGATTAGAGCAAGTAACGTGGATGGATGTTCGTTTTGGTGAGATTCTGCCTACACCAAGGCATGGTAAACCGGTTGAAATCAATGCCTATTGGTATAATGACCTAAGGATTATGGGGGTTTTTGCAAGGATTTTAGGAAAAGAAGACAGCCGGTATGAAGAACTTGCTGAACTGGTAAGCAGCAGTTTTACGAAACAGTTCTGGAATAACGAAGAGAATTGTTTGAAGGATCTTGTATCAGGTGAAGCGGCAGATTATCAAATACGTTGTAATCAGATATGGGCCGTATCCCAGCCCTTTTCGATTTTAGATAAGGAGAAGGAGAAGAAGGTTGTAAATAAAGTCTATGAGACCCTTTATACTCCTTATGGATTAAGAAGTTTAAGCAAATATGATAAGGATTTTAAACCAGTTTACGGTGGTTCTCATTTTAACAGGGATATGGCTTATCATCAGGGTACAGTATGGGCATTTCCCCTTGGAGCCTATTATCTGGCTTATCTAAAAGTAAATGAATATAGTGACAAAGCGGTGGTAAGAGTAAGAGAACAGTTGGGGGCATTAGAGCCTTGTATGAGAGAGGGCTGTATAGGACAAATAGCTGAAATCTATGATGGCTTAAATCCCACGATTTCTCAGGGGTGTTATGCACAAGCGTGGAGTGTAAGTGAGCTGTTAAGAGTCTTTGCTAAACTTGAAAGTAGCAAATAGATTTGCCTTGCCGTCCCGATTGGCGTCCTCGAAGTGAACGTCCAGTACGGCGCAAGTAGCTGCATTACACAACTCAGGTAATAGAAAACTATAAATATTAAAAAGTTGAGGAATTCTTTTATGATTAAAAAATGGTGGCACAGTAGTGTTGTTTATCAAATATATCCTAGAAGTTTTATGGATACCAATGGTGATGGAATAGGAGATATACAAGGTATTATAGAAAAATTAGACTACTTATCAGATTTGGGAATTGATGTTATATGGTTGAGTCCTGTATTTAAATCACCAAATGATGATAACGGGTATGATATAAGTGATTATGAGGATATTATGGAGGACTTTGGTACCCTTTCGGATATGGAAAGTCTGCTGGAGGAAGGAAATAAGAGAAATATCAAGATCCTTATGGATTTGGTGGCGAATCATACCTCAGATGAGCATAAATGGTTTATTGAGTCAAAGAAGTCAAAGGATAATGCTTATAGAGATTATTATGTATGGAGAGATGCACTTAATGGCGGTGAACCTAACGATTTAGGATCTATCTTTTCTGGAAGTGCATGGGAATGGGATGAGTCAACAAAGCAATACTATTTACATCTATTCAGTAAAAAACAACCGGACCTAAATTGGGAGAATCAAAGAGTAAGAGAAGAAGTATTTGGTTTTATGAATTTTTGGATTGATAAAGGAATTGGTGGTTTTCGTATGGATGTTATTGACCTTATCGGAAAGCTTCCTGATGAGAAAATCACCGGAAATGGTCCAAAGCTTCATGAGTATATTCGTGAAATGAATCAGAATACCTTTGGAGAGAAAGACTTGTTAACAGTAGGAGAATGCTGGGGTGCCACACCTGAGATTGCTAAGATGTACTCAGATCCTGATAATAAGGAATTAAGTATGGTATTTCAATTTGAACATATTGGTCTTGATCAAATGCCCGGTATGGATAAGTGGGATCTGAAACCATTAAACTTAATAGATTTAAAAAAGGTATTTCATAAATGGCAGACCTGCTTTGACAATGATGGCTGGAATAGTTTATTTTGGAATAATCATGACCTGCCAAGAATTGTATCCAGATGGGGAAATGATAAAGAAAGCAGGGTAGAAAGTGCTAAAATGCTTGCAACCTTACTGCATGGTCTTTCCGGAACACCTTATATCTATCAAGGTGAAGAGCTGGGTATGACAAATATCAGATTTACAGATATTAATGAATATAAAGATATTGAAACCTTGAATATGTATAAAGACCGTATAGCCAAAGGGTACACTCACGAGGAAATAATGGAGTCTGTTTATGCCAAAGGCAGGGATAATGCCAGAACTCCAATGCAGTGGACAGCTGAAGAAAATGGCGGATTTACAACAGGAACACCTTGGATCGCAGTGAATCCTAATTACAGCTTCGTGAATGCCTCAGCTCAGGTAAATGACTCCAAATCAATCTATCATCATTACAAAAAACTGATTAGACTGAGAAAGGATAATGAAGTAATTGTATATGGAGAATTCTCGATGCTGCTGCCTGAAGATACCAATATCTTTGCATATGTCAGAACTCTGAACAATGAGAAAATAGTAGTTTTGTGCAATTTTTATGGTGAAGAAATAAACTATCAGCTGCCAAAAGAGTATGAGTACACCGGTGAGCTTTTGATATCCAATTATGAGGACACGGTTAGTAATAAGTTAAGACCTTATGAAGCTATTATGTATAGGGTAATATAGGAGAGCAAGTATATGGATTCCAGATTCCCCTCAGATTTCATAATTTGAATAAGGCTCTTAAACAGGAGAAAGTAAGTCCGTTTAAAAGATAGCCAGATAAGCATAAGCCTTTTTCTAAGGGAATTCGGAAGACCTGTACTATATTTTATAAAGTCCGCTTAAAAAAACAGCGAGCCTGTAAGCTGCGCTGTTGAGTAATGTTTATCTTCAGTTTTCTCTTAGGTTCTTAAATTGCGGAGCAGTCATCCTCCAGCAACTTTGCTTGTTTTAGAAGAAATTTATACCTTTTTTGAACAGCATTTACTTCATAAATATAGCAGTCAATCAAATCGGGATCCACCACATTCTCAAAATTGGAATAAGCTGATTCCAGAGCAAGCTTTGTTTTTTGGATTTCATACAGCAAGGCTTCATTGTTCTGCCTTTTTCTTTTTGCAAACAGTTTCATACATGCTCCATTCCGCCTGACTAAGGCTTATACAAGAAATAGGTTATTTATAGTATAGTCTGCTAATTACCAGAATATACTACATTATATAGAAAAAAATGTTAATTGGGAGAAAGGGATTACTTATGGAGACAAAATGGTATTTTCTTGGGGCAATCTTACTAGTTTGTGCATTTCTGCTGATTGTAGGGTTTTTAAAGCAGCGATTTGACCTTATAGTAAACTTTATACTAAGAATATGTGTGGGGTTATTGGGGATATATTTACTTAATACAATTCTAGCCAGCAGTAATATATCCTTGGGTGTTGGTACTAACAGTCTGAATGCGCTGGTAGTAGGGGTACTTGGATTACCTGGATTTCTAATGGTATATGGAGTAGCTGCGTACTTTCATTTTACATAAGGCTGTTTGAAGGCCCGGTTTTATAACACTTAGCGGGACACTTAAAGTGCATAGGCCTGGACATAAAACAAAAAACCACTTCATAAAGGTAAAAACTAACAAAAAATTTTAGAAAAGTTATATAATATAATGAATTTAGGGTTTCAGTATATTCTTTGTTGACAAAATAATACATACTGGTGTAATATGGGAACATCTTACACAGCAAAGAGGTGAAGCCTATCGATTATAGATTTCTTTGCATCTTTTTACTTCTTTTAGCAGCAATAAAAGAAGATCTTAAGTCTTATAAGATACCTAACCGCCTGATAGTAGCAGGTTTAGTAGTAAGCCTGATACTCGTATCCCCTGATCAAGGATGGACAAGTATCTTTGGATGGATTCAGGGTATTCTTTTACCCGTAATATTCCTTTTCCCCCTATTTATTATAAGAGCCTTGGGAGCCGGAGATATAAAACTCTATTCGGTTATTGGCGGATTCTACGGTATTACATTCTGTATTCAATCGATTTTATTTTCATTTCTGGCAGCAGCCATATTTTCTGTATTTCACATAATTCTAAAAAAACAAATCCACATCAAATTTAAGTTACTGGTAAACTACGTGCAACGAATATACTGGAGCAGCAGATTTAAGGAGAAAGAGAAAGACTGGTATCGTTATTACAACAGCGAAGAAGATAAGAAAAAAGTTGGAGTACATTTTTCGGTGTATATATTGATTGGAGTGATTGTAACTATGGGAATAAAGAGGCTATTTCCGGAATTTTCTCTAAAATCATTGCTGCTATAAAAATGTATATTTATAAACCGTTCATTCTATCAACTCTTTTGCATTACCTTATACTACAGTTTGCGGCTCTAAAGGGAGGAAAAATTGTTTAAAACACTGGCTATCTACGATAAGGATGGGGAGTATGCTGTCCATCTGTCTGAGTACATAAAGAGCAAGGCGCGGGGGTTCTTTCAGATAAGACTTTTTACCAATGAAGATGCCCTAAAAGAGTTTTTAAAAGATGAGTCCGCAGATATTCTTCTATGGGGAGAGGAGACAGAAAACATAACCCTAAGTATTAATAATTATAGGTGCCTGGTTATTCTGACACAAACTCCGGATTCCATAATACCTCCTGGCTGCACTGCTATATATAAATACCAGCCTGGAGAAGCTATTCTAAACGGATTAAAAGAGCTTCTACCGGAGGACCCAGGCGGTTTAAGGAAAGGGGAAGGAGGAAAGGTGCTAATTACTGTATTTTCTCTTAATAATGCACACTTTAGCAAAGGGTACAGTTTAAAGATGTGGAAAGAGAAGGCACAAATAAATAAAACTTTATTTTTTATGCTGGACCCGTTTAATGGAGTGAAAGAGTTGGAAATTAGAGAGAATGAAAGCGGGCTTTCTGAATTTATTTATTATCTAAAGCAGAATACCCAGAGTTTAAATAAGAAATTTATTAACCTGATACAGACAGAAGGCGAACTTCATTACATAAAAGGAACTGCCTTTGGAACTGATCTTTACGAAATAACACCGGAAGATATGGAGAACTGGCTTCAATTAATCTATCAGTCAGAATACGATACCATTATATTTGATACAGGCGTGTTTTCCCCTGCTATTATAAAACTGTTTAAAGCAAGTACAAAGATATATCTGTCTGCCGAGGAAGGCAGTTATGGGGAGGAGCAATTAAATAGTTTTCTCTCACAGCTTAAGTGGGCGGGTTATGAGGACGTTCTAAGTCAAATCTCTGTGGTAAGAATAGGGAAGGAAAGTACTCTCTTAGGATGGGAGGCGGAGTCTTGATAAAACAGGAAATTATAGAAGAAGTCAGAAGCCGCATAGATCTTACAAAGGATATTGAAGATGATGAAATTCTTGATACGGTAGATGAGCTGATTTTGCAAAAGGGAAAGGAGAATTTCTTAAGCCTTAGCGAGAAGAAGAATTTAAGGAATGATATCTTTAACTCAATTAGAAGGCTGGATATTCTACAGGAATTAATTGAAGATAATGAAATAACAGAAATTATGATAAATGGTTATAACAATATTTTCGTAGAGAAGGCAGGTAGGGTTCACCCCATAGATAAACAATTCGACTCAGAGAAAAAGCTGGAAGATATAATTCAGCAGATAGTTGCCAAGACGAATCGAATTGTTAACGAAGCCAATCCTATAGTAGATACCCGCTTGATGGACGGCTCCAGAGTTAATATAGTTCTACCGCCGGTATCACTAACCGGGCCGGTAATCACCATCCGAAAATTTCCCCACAAACCCATTACCATGGAACACTTGATACAGATTGGATCTATTAGCAGGGAAGCTGCAGAATTCTTAAAGAATCTGGTACAGGCAGGGTACAATATATTCATAAGCGGCGGCACAGGATCTGGTAAGACAACTTTCTTAAATGTCCTGTCAAGTTACATTCCCTCGGATGAGCGTGTTATTACCATAGAGGATTCCGCAGAACTTCAGATAAAGAATATTCCCAATCTCGTGAGTCTAGAGGTAAGAAATGCAAATGTAGAAGGAAAAAATGAGGTCAGTATCAGGCAACTGATAAAAACGAGTTTACGTATGAGGCCCACCAGAATTATATTAGGGGAAGTGAGAGACGGAGCTGCTCTTGATTTATTGCAGGCTATGAACAGCGGACATGACGGGTCTCTCTCCACAGGACATGCCAATTCTCCAGGGGATATGTTAAAGCGGTTGGAGACCCTGGTACTAATGGGAGCAGATATTCCTCTCGTGGCAGTAAGGC
This sequence comes from Anaerocolumna sp., assembly GCA_029256725.1. Classification (GTDB taxonomy): domain Bacteria; phylum Bacillota; class Clostridia; order Lachnospirales; family Lachnospiraceae; genus Anaerocolumna. Next base: position 29,641 of record JAQSXJ010000058.1, read on the forward strand.
AGCAGGTATCCTCTGCCATAGATATACTAATACATCTTGGAAGACTTCGGGATAAATCAAGAAAAGTCCTGGAGATTACCGAAGTAAGAAGTATAGAAGAGGGAGAAATACAGCTTAACAAACTTTTTACGTTTACGGAAACCGGAGAGGATGGGAAAGGAAGGGTGTTAGGAGCCCTGAAAGCAACGGGAGCTTTGTTGGAGCATACGGATAAACTGATAGCTGCCGGTCTTATGAAACGGGAGGTAGGGTTTGATCGATAATTATAATGTCTATCATTATAGTAAACAGGAAATTTTTCAATTAATTCTTAAAGGTGCAGCCTTTTGTGTTATCTTTGGTATTTTATTCTATAACAACTTTCTAGGAATACTGATATTACTCTTCTTTCTTCCGGTATATATAAAAAGCGAAAAACTAAACTATATCAAAAAGCGTAAATGGAAGTTAAATATTGAATTCGGTGATGGTCTGTCAGGGTTAAGCGCAGCATTAAATGCCGGTTATTCAGTGGAAAATGCTTTCTACCAGGCAGTTTTAGATCTGAAGCAGATGTATGGGGAAGAGTCTCTTATAATTAACGAATTCAGTACCATTGTAAAAAAACTAAAAATGAACCAGAATCTTGAAGATATTCTGAACGATTTCGGGGAACGAAGCGGAGTGGAGGATATTAAGAACTTTTCAGAGGTCTTCCAGACAGCTAAACGAACAGGCGGTGATCTAATCCGGGTTATACGAACTACGGAAAAAACAATTCGAGATAAGATAGATGTGGAGAGGGAAATTCAGACCATGATTACGGGAAAGCGATTAGAATCACGTATCATGAATATAATGCCCTGCGGTATCATTGGATATCTTAGGCTCTCTTCTCCTCATTTTTTAGACCCACTCTACGGTAATATCATGGGAGTGGCTGTTATGACAGCTATGCTGATCTGCTATTATGCGGTTACGCTGTTAACCAATAAATTAATTGATATTAAAGTATAAGGGCAGGAGGTGAGTATAGTGGAGGTAGTTTTCGGTGTTGTTTTTGCAATTTTTATGCTGTTAACAGCTGTTACCAGAAGGTATGAGAAAGATTTTATCAAAGCTCTGCCGGCTAAGGAACATCCGCTTATATTTTTATATCCCTTTATATTATTTGTAACAACAGAAACAGAACGTATTATAGAAAAAAGCAGATGGGGATTTAAGGGTGATATAAATAAAAGAGAAGATACAAAAAAGCTTACGCTAGGTAAGGCGGATGTTTCAGGAAATAATAAATTAAAGGAAAATAAGCAGCATCAAAAGGAAGATAAATATCAAAAGAAAGATGAGCATCAAAAGGAAGAGAATCATCAAAAGAAAGATAACAATCAAAAGAAAGATAAGAAACAAAAGGATAAAGAGAAGCGTTTCATAAATTTACATGAACTCTCTTATGAAGAAACGGTAAAAGAAAACCTTAAAGGAATCTATATTGGAAATGATCTGGCATCCACTTTAAAGATATATCATTTAAAAAAATGGTCTCTTGCATTATTTTTATTCCTGGTGTTTGACGCATTTGCATTTTTCGGTGCTATCAAGGAAGCAGATAGTCATTATCTGATTGGCGGGAAATATCTCAATAGACCGGCGGCTAGAGAAGAGGATATTGATATCAGTCTTACGGCTGTGTTTAAAGATATCAGCGGTAAGATATTTCATAAAGAATTAGATGTACCAGTCTCTAAAAAAAGTTATTCAGCAAAAGAAGCAGAAGAAGAATTTGATAATGCGATAAAATACCTCGATGAGATTACATTGGGGAACAACACTTCAGCGGATCAGATATACACTTCCCTGGTATTGAAAGAGAAGATACCAGACTCCCATGTAAAGGTCAGTTGGAGCAGCAGTGATACAAAACTTCTTGAAGATACCGGTATAGTTCACAATGAGGAACTTAAGGAGCAGAAGCTTATTCAGGTAACTGCCATATTAACATTGGAGGATAGAAGTGCTACTTATTCCAGAGCATATGTTATCTGCCCCAAGATTTTCACAGAAGAAGAATTAGCAATACAGGAACTTGAATTGGAACTTAAGACAGCCGATAAGGACAAGCTGGAGGAGCCTAAACTTACTCTGCCGGAAGAACTTAAAAAGTACAAAATTACCTGGTTAGAAAAGAAGGATTCAGAAGGTTTGAAACTATTTCTTCTAGGGGTGGCTGCAGCTTTTCTTAGTATACCGCTTACCCACATGGAAGTTTCCTCAAAAGCAGAGAAGAGGAAAAAGGAACTTTTAATGGATTACCCGGAGTTAATTAACAAATTTATGATGTTAATAAATGCCGGTATGTCAGTATCAAATGCCTGGAAGAAGCTTGCAGTGGATTATAAGAAAAAGGGCGGTACCATAAGATATGCCTATGAAGAACTGGCACTTACTGCAAAGGAACTTCAAATGGGAATATCAGAAAGTAAAGCTTATGAAGAGTTTGGAAGAAGGGTAAAACTGATACCATATCTTCGTTTTGCTGCTCTTCTTTCACAGAATATACAAAAAGGGTCACCTGATTTTATCAGCAAATTGGAGGATGAAGCCTTAAAGGCCTTTGAGGAAAGAAAAGAAAGAGCTAAAAAGGCAGGGGAAGAAGCTGGAACAAAACTTCTAATGCCTATGATGGTTATGTTGGTACTGGTAATTATAATAATCCTTATACCGGCAATGAGTTCTTTTCAGCTGTAAAGTGTGTTTAAAAGTTAGTAATACGGAAAAGGAGATAAGATGAATCTTATAAAGGACTTTATAAACGAAGAAGATGGTGTAGGAGTTGTAGAAATTATATTAATACTCGTTGTATTAATTGGTATTGCGATTATTTTTAGGGATACCATAATGGACATTGTAAACGGAGCAATTAGTAAAATAAAAGAGGATGCAACACCGTTTTATGAGGAGTAAGAGGTGACGGAATAAAAATATCTGAAACTATATCTCATCTTTTAAATGGTGGGTGTCGTAGGCATGAAAGTTGGTTGGGTTGAAACGTAAAGGCGTTTTTTCAACTACGGATTCAGGAATATCAATCCGAAGATTTGATATTCACGAAAGAGGTTAATATGAGGAAAAAGGAAAGTGGTGTTATAACCGTATTCTTAAGCCTGATACTGTTAAGTATATTGGCTTTCCTGCTAGTTCTTCTTGAATCAGCCAGAATAAAAGGCGGCGGTGTAATGGCAAAGAGGTCATTTGAAGTCGCTGCTGATTCTCTGTTTGCAGAATATTATGCACCTCTATTTGAGGAGTATCATGTCTTTGGGCTGGATGCAGGATATGGCGAGAAGGAAGCTGATTATGGAACTTTGGAAAATAAACTGATGAATTATATGGAATATACCTTTAATACAAGAAAAGATTTAAAGGATTTGGAACATCTAATACCTAATTCTTTCGAACCTTATGGGATAAGGACAGAAGAGGTCAGTATAACTGGTACAGAAACGCTACTGGATTATAAAGGAGAGCTTTTTATAAAACAGGTTTCTGAATATATGAAATATAAGGTACCGGAAGATGTTGTAAGTAATTTGCTTACAGAGCTTAATGTTATTAATGACACCAAAGATACCGGAGAGATATTAAGTAAAAAGCAAAAAGCACAAGAGGCAGCAGCAGGGCTTGAGAGTAAGGTATTAGAGCTTATGGAAGCAATAGACGGTTTTACAATGAAGAAGAAAAGTATGAAAGCGGAAGGTGGTATGGCTAAGATAGAGGATAATTTCGTTAAGAAGCTCTGGATTAAAACGGTGGATAGGAACAGTCTTGGTATAGACAATGACTGGCTGTTTCAGTCAGTAAAATCTCATTACATAAATCCTCTGTCATCTCTTAACGAAGGAGAGTCGGAAATAGGCAGCCTCTATAATCTAAAAGACAGGGAGGAGACACTTGCCACCAACCTATCAGAACTTCTCTCAACAGATATATCAGATTATACATCTGAAGAGAAAGAAGCATATAGGGACACAGTCTTCAGTAAGCAGAATGCTATAAAAGAATGCAAAGAAGAACAGAAAGGTAAGATAGAAAACCTAAATCAAAGAGGAAGCAAGCTAAAGGAAGTAATCAGCAAAGAAATAAGTGCTATAAATAGAGCTATTAATCTATTGGAGGAAATTACACCCCTAAACAACAATGCACAGAAAGAAATGGAGCAATACCAACAGGCATTAGAAGATTACAAGGCGAAAGCAGACAATGAACAATCAGGAGGATTAGCCAATGAGCTTGATACAGTCAAACCTGGGACTGAAGGAGTGCATCAATATGACTATGAAGGAATGCTTAAATGCCTGCAAAGTAATAAAAGCATCTTAGAGAATCTGTTAAATAATTTAAATCTATCCGTATCATCTGCTGACACTACCTCCTGGCAAACGTACAAGACTGAATTAAGGACTTATGAAATCAGTATAAAAAGCCTGGATTATAGCCCTCTTCGTTTTCAATACTCGGACTGCAGGAAGCCGGAAGACAGCAGTTCTTTCTTTTCTGGTATCAACGGAATCTTAAGAAACGGTCTTATGGAACTTGTTATTGAAGCAACCGATGAGATCTCGCAAAATCAACTGGATATCTCAGAACTCCCTACAACTATTATGAATATGCCAAATGAAAAGACGGGTTATGAAGATCAGAAGAGTGAGGTGGATCTTGATAACGCCGAAGAATTATATGATCCTGTATTCTCCTCCCTGGAGGGAGAAGATAATACTGAGGATAACGGACTTACCCTGTTAAATGACATTTTATTTCTCCAATATATAGAGGAGCATTTCGGAGATTATGTTTATGGGCCGGTAGCAGGAGAAAAAGTACTTACCTTTGAAAAAGAGTATATCATAGCAGGAAAGGAAAAAGATTATAATAATTTAGCCGGAATGGTAAATAGAATTGTGGCGGTTCGTAGTTTGACCAATACCATAACTTTGTTAACAGATGCGAAAAGCAGAGAGGAGGCAGGCGCATTGGCAGCTGCCTTTGTAGGATTCACAGGAATGCCGGCATTAATTGAAGCAGTAAAGTATGTAATTATTGTTACCTGGGGTTTTGGAGAGGGGCTTGTAGACACAGCAGCAATATTTTCAGGTAAAAGCGTACCGTATCTAAAGCAGAAGAAAGACTTTTCCTTAAGCCTTACAGAGATATTCGGACTTACCAAATCTAAGATCAAAGAAAAAGCATCTCATTATAAAGCAGATGGTGGACTGGGAAATGGTGATTACAATATGTACCTTAAAATCTTTCTTCTGATGAATAACAGAGAGGATAAGACCTACCGTAGTATGGATCTAATTCAGGAGAATCTAAGAGCAGAATATGATAACGGCTTCTCCATAAAGAATTGTCTGGCAGGATTTAGTGCAGAGGGTGAGTTTCAGATGAAAACGAAGTTGATTAACATGCCCTTCATAACAAAGGCTAGCGATGACAACGGAATATATACGTATAAGTATAAGCAGGAATATGCCTATTAATTACATTGTGCAGAACCTAAAAGGGACAGGGATATCCGTCTATACTATTTTAACGCAATCTCTCTCCGGGAAGCATCATCCAATAATTAAACAAGACGGATATCCTTGTCCCTTTTAAGAAAGGAATGATACTTGAAAGCCAGAAAAGGTCTAACAACAAAAGGCTCCCTGACGGTGGAATGCAGCCTTATACTTCCTATTTTTATTTTTGCTATAGTGGCTTTTTTGTATCTGCTCCAGATATTTATCCTGCATGATATGCTGCAGCAGGCGATTACCAAAGAAGGACTGGAGCTATCGAAATACGGATATGCATATCAGTACATATCAGACTATGAGGAAACCGATGAAGGCATTGAAAAGGAAAGTAGGGGAATTGAAGAAAATACAGCAGATGAAGGTGCAGCAGAAGGGAAGTTAATAGAAGATAAAAACGAACTATCTACTGAAATTTCTACTAAAGTAATTGGAGGAGCAGACGAAGAAGCTAAAGATAAAGTGACGATAGCAGATGAAAATAGTGAGAATGCTGGCAAAAAAACAAGTGACAATCTATTAAAGGAACTGCTGATAACCAAAAACATTAACAATGCTTTTTTTCGTTATAAATTAGGGGATTACCTTGATAAGGATTATATAAACCGTTCAGTAATCAAAGGTGGAATGGAAGGATTATCCTTTTACTTATCGAGTTTTATGGAAGAAGAGGATCAGGTAGACATTGTTCTGACCTATTATATTAGACCTCCCATTCTCTTACTTCCTGTAGATGATTTCTATATGATGCAGCGAGTTACTTTAAGAGGCTGGAATGGTTATCGACCTGATAAAGCAAATGATAGTAATGAAGAGGAAGAAGAGGAAGAGCCTGATTATGTCTATATTACAGAAACAGGAAGCGTCTATCATGTAAGTGAAAGCTGTTCCCATTTAACAAGGTCTATTAGGCAGATTCCCTTTTCCATGGCAAAGGGAGAATCCAATATATATGGTGGTAAATATTATGCCTGTGAGCTGTGCGGTGATAAGGTGGATACTCAGGGAAAGGTGTATATTACTGACACCGGTGACAGATATCATAGCAGTATAAGTTGCAGCGGACTAAAAAGAACCATTCTTAAAATACCTTTGTCGGAAGTGGGCGGGAGAAGTTTATGCACACGCTGCGGGGGCAAGAAGTAGAAGAGTCCGTATTGTATGGAGGAATAATAAATGAGTATTGCAGCAGAGGTACTAATGGGAATATGGCTGCTACTGTGCAGTGTGCAGGATGTAAAAGAGAAGAAGATATCCATTTTTCTTATAGCTGCCGGAGGAATGCTGTTATCTGTAACTTTTCTTATTATCGGCGGGGTACCTGTAATGAGCCGATTGAGCGGATTGTTCCTTGGTTTATTACTACTGGTAATCGGGAGACTGCTTAAAGGACAGATTGGTGCCGGTGACGGTATGATTATCTGTATTACCGGAATATGCTTAGGATTTATTAAGAATTTAAACCTTATGCTTTTTGGGCTAAGTCTGGCTGCACTGGTGTCATTGTTTTTGCTGATATTTAAAAAGGCAGGAAGAAAAGATACCATTCCGTTTGTACCATTTCTGCTTCTTTCTTATCTGGGAGGGATATTTTTGGTATGAGAAAAAAGGTGGAAGGAAATTATACCTTAGAGGCGGCTATATTACTGCCCTTAATCCTGTTTATCATAACGGCCCTTCTCTATACGGCTTTGCTGCTTCATGACTGGAAAAGTGCTGTAGGGGCGGTACACCTTATAACAATGGAAGGCGAAGCCGTAGCAAGAAAGAGCATGGATACAGCGGCAGGCAGTATAGATTATGAAAAGTATCTGAGTAGAGGAATATTTGAAGGCACCAGGGACTACTCGTTGGAAGAAACAGAACTGGAAGACGTCATAAAAAAATACATAGAGGATAAAGTGTTCATAACTTACATAGAAGATATAAAGGTTGAGCTTACCAGTAAGGGTATTAGGGTTAATATAAAGTTAGAGTTTCAGGTGCCTATGCTTGGAATCGGAAGATTTTTTAAAAAGAGCGGAACAGATTATATGTATGAGGATTATAAAAGTTTTGATAACCAGCCGGAATTTATCCGGATATTTCGTGTAATGATGGACACAGGTGAAAATTTACCCGGAGCAGATACAATTTTAAGTTCCCTTAAAAAAGTATTTAACCTCGTAATAGATTAACCTAGTTTATATATAACAAGACGGTTGAGGCAGTAAGTAGTGAAAAAAAGTGTTTTCCAATATCCTGATTTTCGTGCTAAAGCATACAGAGGTAATGACTTTAATAATGCGCAGCATTCTAAAATTTATTATTTGAGAAGGATTTTATGTAAGCCAGAAAAATGTATGCAATGGGACAAAAGCATCTTTAATTTGGGGTTAACGGGTATACAAGGGAATATCATAATCCAGAAAGAGGTTAGGTTGAAAAAACAAAAGAGTGTTTTTTCAACTACGGATTCAGGAATATCAAATCGAAGATTTGATATTCACGAAAGGGGTTAATATGGAAAGTAAGCTGAAAAAAGAATTCATAAAAGATATGAAAAGCAGTTATATGGTGCTAAAAGGGGAGGGCATTGAACAAAATTATAAGAATAAAATGCTATCTCAGTATAGCATTCCAGGCCTTTTATGTATTGATATAAAGAGCATCAATAATATGGAGCTTTATTATTATGATATTACAAATCTTAAACCCCTTGAAGAGGCATATGGTACCAGAGTATTTCATTTCAATGATATAAAGGAGCTGTTAGAGGGAATATTTGATGCGATTGATAACGGCAGGGAATATTTCCTGGAGCAGGATGATTTTATTCTGTATCCCGACTGCCTTTATATGAAAGAAAATACAGACAGCCTTAAGCTCTGCTATTATCCCGGATTTCGGGAAAGTATTATCGGCCAGTTCTCCGTATTATTTGAGTATATAATGAATAAAGCAGATTATAAAGAAGAATCGGCTGTTCTTCTAATATATGCACTCTATAAGGAGAGCCGTGAGAATAATACAACCCTTTATCGCCTTCGGGAGATATTAAAGGAAGCTGCACCTAAAGAAATTAAGGTGAAGAAACTTAAGGCACCTCAGCAAATAAAAGAAAAGGAAATAGATAATAACATACTTGTAAAGCATAATTTAATACCCGATATAAATACTGTTAGGGAACCTGAAGCAGAGGAAAATAGTTATCAGATCAATTCCAATGGGGAGTATGAGAAGCAAGAAGAAGTGAGCTTTTATGAGACCTCAACCTTCATAATGGGAGGAGCCATTGTAGCAGGTGCATTGGGTTTTCTCTTTGTTCTATTAAAAACCGGTGTCTTATCCGACGAATTAGGACATCCGGATATTATTAAAGTAACGGCAGGCCTGGCTATAGTAATATGCCTCTCAGGATATGCCCTGACAAAGGTGTTTGACCCCAAAAAGAAAAGTACCCGAATGATTACCAAAATAGTATATGAAGATATAACAGAGGAACCTTTAAGAGCAGATAGAGCAGCAGATGGACAGAGTGAAGAGATTTCAGAAGCTTCCCCATTACTGCAAGAAGAGAATTGTGTCACCACTATCTTATCCGAGATGGAAGACAAGACAGAAATCCTGTTTACACAGCTATCTCTGCCTTGTCATTACCTGGTTGAAAAGAATGGCTGCAACCCTCTTGAAATACCCGTGGAGACTTTTCCTTATTATGTAGGAAAAGATAAGAATCGTAACCAGCTGGTATTAAAGGAAGGCAGCGTCAGCAGACTTCATGCAGTAATAACAAAACGGGATAAAAAGGTATTTATTACTGATCTAGGCTCTACGAACGGAACTTTTGTCAATGGACAAAGGCTTGAGAAGAATAAGCCGGTGCAGGTTGATAATTCTGACGAGCTTGCTTTTTCCAGGGAGATTTATCTTTTTAAGATTAAAGAGTAAAAATATTATATTATTCTGACAAAGCGTCAAGCACAACCTGAACACCATACTTCACTCACTAGGAGATATAAGGAAACGACTTTTGAAATGGCGGATGAAATATAAGGCATTCTCATAAGCTGTGGTCTCAGCTAGTATTTGAACAAAGGAAAAAAGGACGTGAACATATGTATTTGAAAGGACGCTGCCCTATCTGCTGGCAACAATCTTTCGTCAAAACAAAATTTTGAAAGCTTGTATAAGTCAGTAATTAATAGTATAATCTACCATTATAGGTCGGCGCAGGCAAGTTAGTTAAGCCTAAGCCCACGCCTTTTTTGGAGGTTTTATGAAGAACTATATAATGGCTCTTGATCAGGGAACTACCAGTTCAAGGTGTAAGATCAGTGTAGCAGCAGAAGCTATGGCAAAGCTTGGAGTAAGTGCAGAAGATATAGCATCTATTGGAATCACCAACCAGAGAGAGACGACTATTCTATGGAATAAACTTACGGGAGAACCCGTATATAATGCCATTGTATGGCAGTGCAGAAGAACTTCAGATATGATACAGACCATTAAGGCAAGCGGACTTGACCGGGTGATCAAAGAACACACGGGGCTTATTCCGGATGCCTATTTTTCTGCCACAAAAATCAAATGGATATTTGACAATGTAGAAGGCGTAAAGGAAGAAGCTGAGAAGGGAAATATCCTGTTTGGAACAGTGGATACCTGGCTTATCTGGAAACTGACAGGCGGGAAGGTGTTCGCTACAGATTACACCAATGCCTCCAGAACCATGCTCTTTGACATTAAGAAATTAAAATGGGATGAGGAGATATTAAATGCCCTTAATATACCAAAGTCCATATTGCCTGAGGTCAAACCCTCCAGCCATATCTTTGGACTTACGGAGAAAGGTCTGCTAGGTGGAAAGATAACCATAGGCGGTGTTGCAGGAGATCAGCAGGCGGCACTCTTTGGACAGGGATGCTATGAGAAGGGTGAAGTAAAAAACACCTATGGTACAGGCTGTTTTCTATTAATGAATACAGGCAATACTCCAATAACTTCTAATAACGGACTCCTTACAACCATTGCAGCCTCAGAGAAAGGAAAAGTGCAATACGCTCTGGAAGGCAGTGTATTTGTTGCAGGTGCAGCAATACAATGGCTAAGAGATGAACTCCAGATAATCAGAGATGCAGCAGAGACGGAAGAAGCAGCACTATCTGTTAAGGATACCAACGGGGTATATGTAGTTCCTGCCTTTTCAGGTCTTGGAGCACCTTATTGGGATCAATATGCGAGAGGAACCATTGTAGGTATGACCAGAGGATTTAATAAGAACCATTTAATCCGTGCAACACTGGAATCCATTGCTTATCAGAACTATGCAGTACTAAAAGCGATGGAACAGGATGCCGGTGTGGAAATAAAAAGGTTAAAAGCGGACGGAGGCGCCTCCTCTAATAACTTTCTGATGAAATTCCAGGCAGATATTCTGGGTATAGAAGTTATAAGACCCTCCTGTGTTGAAACTACAGCTTTAGGAGCCGCTTACCTTGCAGGTCTGGCAACAGGCTTTTGGAAAGACAGAGAAGAGATTAAAAGTAATGGGAGAGCACCGGAAATATTTAATCCTGACATGGAGGAAGCTATAAGAAAGAAGAAGCTTCAGGGCTGGAACAAAGCTGTGAAACATTCTTTTGAATGGGAAAAAGAATCAGACTAATTGTTAGAATTAAGCAGAAATGAGGTTTGATAATGCTTATTGAAGATATTACAAGTCTCCTTAGTAACAGGAGCTTCAAGGTCGTTGGTGTGAATGCCAGAAATATACGCGTATTCTGTCTTGATAAAGAAGAAGGACTGTATACAGTCATGCTGCTTGATTGTGGGAATGGCAATGAATTCACATCCTTGCAGTATAACAATATTAAGAGACAGGTTACTCAGAACCTGTTGCAGAACGCAGGAAAGCAGGTGCATTTTCAGACGCTTATAATAACTGGTAATGCAGCCGGAGCAGCTGATATCTGTCAGAGGGAAGAACAGGCATGGATATTGGATACGAGAAACAACCGATTGGTGATATATGAGAATCAGCGGAATGACTTTCTTGGTATTAAGAAGGACATAGAAGCACTTCTCTTTCAGGCCTATGAAACTGATTCCTCAGTTCACAGTGATTCCTTAGTTCACAAGCCCTCGGAGCAGGAGGCATACGTTAGGAAAGGTGAAAGTAGAAATAATATTTCCAGATTTCTCTCACCATGTAACACAATTATAGTCATATTAAACGTACTTGTTTTTCTAATGATAGAAATTATACTTCCGGCAAGAACAGGAAACCAGCTCTTTAAAGATGGGGCACTATCCTGGATGGAGGTTATAGATAATAAAGAGTATTACCGATTGATAACGTATATGTTTCTGCATTCAGGTGTCAGTCATTTGGGTAACAATATGATTCTGCTGCTTTTTATCGGTGATAATCTGGAGCGAGCTGTAGGAAAGTGGAAGTATATAGTTATTTATACCCTTTCAGGAATCCTTGCAGGGGGAACTTCTATCCTTTATAATTTATTTAAGTATAACTTAATTGTGTCCGTTGGTGCGTCAGGAGCTATTTTTGGTGTAGTGGGAGCCATGGCTTATATTGTCGCGGTAAACAAAGGAAGGTTAGAAAACATTAGTTCAAGGCAGATTATATTCTTTGCCGTACTGAGCCTTTATGGCGGAATGACCAGTCAGGGAGTAGATAATTCAGCCCATATTGGGGGGCTTATAAGCGGAGTACTGCTGGCTGTTCTATTATATAGAAGAAAATCAAAGGCAGGAAAATCACACCATAACGTTTAAGATGATAGCGTTAGTATGGAGTTTCCTAAAGAGTGAAGTGAATACTCTCACCGTCGTGAAAGCTCGGCATTCGTTTGGGGACATACCCTGGATAAGAATTTAAAATAGGCAAGAAAGTACGCCAAAAGATACTTTCATTAGAGATTATGGCGCTGTAAGGCGACAGAATGGAGGATAAAATGAATATAAATATTTACTATGGGGGAAGAGGATTGATTGAGGATCCTTCCATCTATGTGATCCATAAACTAACGGAAGTCCTGGAGGAACTCAGAGTAAAGGTTACCCGTTATAATCTTTATGAAGAAAAGAATGGAATCGCAATGCTTCCAAAGACCTTAAAAGAGGCAGACGGTATCATTCTGGCTGTTAATGTGGAGTGGCTTGGAATCGGTGGATTTATGCAGCAGTTTCTAGACGCCTGCTGGCTCTATGGAGACAAAGAACAGATCAGTAAGCTCTATATGCTTCCAGTTGTTACGGCAACAGCCGGTGGAGAAAGAGATGCTGAAAGTTACCTGGTGAAAGCCTGGGAAGTCCTTGGAGGAACTGTCCTGGATGGAATTACAGCCTATGTAGAAGATCATGTTGACTTTGAAACGAATAAGGATTACGGTTTGTTGATCGAAAAATATGCTGAAAAGCTATATAAATCCGTTAACCAGAAGGCTAAGAATTTTCCTGCAAGCAATTCCTATATGAGACATCAGTTTATAAAAGGTACTTTAAATGATCTCACGCCTCAGGAGAGTGAACAGCTTTCCATGTATGTATCCGATGACACTTATGTAAAGAAGCAAAAGGAAGATATTGAGGAGCTAACGCAAATATTTAAAGGAATGTTAAATAACAAAGACGAAGAAGGTCAGGAGTTTCTGCCTAAGCTAATTGACAACTATCACATTATCAAAGATGAAGATGTAGTATATGAGATTGGGTTTACAGATATTGAAACAACAATAACCGTAGAAATTAAACAAGGAAGGTTAAACTGCTATCACGGACAGGGGAATAAGGCTGATGTAGAAATCAAGCTTCCGGCGGCTGTAATGAAAAAGATAGTATCAGGGCATATTACAATGCAGATGGCATTTATGTCAGGTGAGCTTACCGCCAAGGGTAATTTCAGTCTTATACGTATCTTTGACCAGGCATTTCCCTTTAAACAATCCCTATAAATGAGTCAAAGGATTACCGGGGCAGGTAATCCTTTGAGGTAAAGCAAAAGTTTTGGTAGGTAATTATTCTTTACAATGGGAGTCTGATGTAAAAAGATGTTTCTTCTTCTGTGGAAGATGCTGAAAGGGTTCCGCCGTGAGCCGTGATAATATTGGATGAGATTGCCAGGCCTAATCCGGAACCATTTGTTTTATATGTTACAAAGGGAGTAAAGATAGTGGGAAGAATATCCCCGGGTATTGGGCTACCGTCATTTTTAATCGTAATCAGAAGATTGGATGAGTCTTCTGTACCGCAGGCAATCTGGATGTGATCACCTTTATCCGTAGCCTCTAAGGCATTTTTCAAAATATTTGTAACTACCTGCTTAATCTTGATGCGGTCAAAAGAATACAAGGTATAGCAGGGGATATCTTTGTCGTCAATGATTAGCGAGATATCCACGTCCTTCTGGCTGGCTGCTGGTTGAAAACCTGCTACTATAGATTTTAATAACAGCAGGATATTCTGGCTTTGCCTGTTCACAGACTCACTGTGATTATATGTACTGAATTCCTCAAGCAGCAGTTCTAATTCATGAATATCCTCTTTTAGCTGTTCCCAGTATTTGATGTCGTGTACTTCCGGGTTACTGCTTTCAATCAGCTGGGAGGTACTCTTTATCAGGGTCAGCGGGTTACGTAATTCATGGCATATCTGTGAGGAGAGGTTTTTACATCCGTCAAGGCTTTTTGTCATAAAGTAAGCAAAATCATCATTGGAACGCATTAAATCCTTTAATTTATGTTGCTCTTCGTTGGAAAATAACATATTGTCCACCTCCTGAGATTATCTTATCAGAATATGTTATTTTTTACAATAAAATCTAATTTACAGAAAACGACAGTTAATACATTGAAAAATGTTATAAAATAATCACTATTTACCAAATAAAGTCTACAGTTGTAGGTAGAAAAGAAAAGGAGAGAGAAATATGATTAATAATTGTGTATTTTGTAGTATTATTGGGCACGAAATCCCTTCAGCCACAATATATGAGGATGATTTGGTGAAAGCTATACTTGATATAGCGCCTTCTGCAAAAGGACATACAGTTATAATTCCGAAGAATCACTGCAGTGATATATTTGAATTAACAGAAGAAGAAGCTGCCCATGTCTTTGTCGTAGCCAAGAAGATAGCGGCTGTATTAAAGGAAGAGCTTGCCTGTGACGGTATTAATATTCTGCAGAACAATGGCAGGGCTGCCGGACAGACAGTATTCCATTTCCATATGCATATCATACCCAGATATGAAAATGACACCGTTAAGATCCACTGGGATACCAAGGGATATGAAGAAGGAGAAATGCAGAAACTGGCTGACAGCATTACCCATAAACTACATGTCTGAAAAACAGATAATAGGATAATAATATACAAAATATGGAAAAAAATAAAAACAGAATAAATGAAAGAAAATAAGATAAAAAATAAAAGGCCGTCGACGGCCTTTTATTTTGTCAGTTCCTTGATTAATTTAACTATTGTATCGATGGAATTGTTTAATTTACTGGAACTCATAGCTTTAATATATTCTGATCGCTTTTCATATACTTCCTGGATACCCTTTAGCAGAGTTTCAGTAGATACCTCTTCTTCTTTTATTACATAGCTGAAACCTTGACGTTTAAAAGATTCAGCATTTAATATCTGGTCACCTCTGCTGGAGGCAGCGGACAAGGGAATTAAAAGGTTGGGTTTTCTAAGGGCCAGGAGTTCACAGATTGCATTAGCACCGGCTCTTGAAATCACAACATCGGCAGCAGCCAAAAGGTCGCTTAATTCCTTCTTAATATATTCATATTGAACATATCCTTTTGTACCTTTAAAACTATGATCTACCTTATCCTTACCGCACAGATGAATTACCTGAAAGTTCTTTAAGAGTTCAGGAAGAGCCTTGCGGACAGCTTCATTTACTGCGGCTGAGCCTGTACTTCCGCCCACCACCAAAAGAATCGGTTTATCAGAGGTGAAACCGCAGAAATCTATACCTAAGAGTTTGTTACCGGCAAAGAGTTCCTGACGGATAGGTGTTCCGGTAAGTACGGCTTTCCCTTCCGGAAGATATTTAACCGTCTCCGGAAAATTTGCACAAATCTTACTGGCAGAGGAAATACTAAGTTTATTGGCCAGACCGGGAGTTATATCAGATTCATGGATAATCACCGGAATACCCCGTCTCTTCGCCGCAAATACTACAGGCACTGAGACAAAACCGCCTTTTGAGAAAACCACATCGGGTTTTAACTTCTTCATCAGGCTGACTGCTTCAAAAAATCCCTTCATTACTTTAAAAGGATCGCTGAAATTCTTAGGATCGAAATAACGTCTTAACTTACCGGAGGAAATACCATAATAGGGAATCTTTAGTTCTTCTATCAGGGAGCGTTCGATACCTTTGTGAGAGCCGATATAATGAATATCGTAACCTGCTTCTTTAAGGGCAGGCATCAGAGCAATATTGGGCGTAACATGCCCTGCCGTACCGCCGCCGGTTAAGACAATGCGTTTCATTCTTATTTCCTCCATTCTTTTAATGCTTTGGAAAGCTGATCGGGACATGAAGTAGCCTTACGACCGCAAGTTGTACCTTCCAGTCTTTCAATTACATCCTCAACTTTCATTCCGGCAAGCAGTTTGGACAGACCGGAGGCATTTCCAGCACAGCCTCCTTTAAAATTAACCTGTTTAATGATATCATCTTCTATTTCGAATTCAATTTCGCTGCTGCATACGCCATTGGTTTTATATATCATATGTAATTTAATCCTTTCTAATAATATTTCATACTGTTATTTTATAACGTACTTATTTATTATAGCATTTTTTGTGAGCAGTGCAAGGTATAATTCCTTCATGGGTTTGCCGTGTGTTCTTTCTGCCTTGCCCTTGCAGGAAAGTGTAATGTCGTATATAATATTTTTAATTATGAAATTTGATATTATATGAGACAAATTGCAGACAGGCTTACAGTATGCATAGGTGTTAGATGGAAATAAAAGGTGTGATAAAGACACAGATGGGAGTAAAAATGAGAAAAATAGGTATTATCGGAGCAATGGAAGAGGAAGTAAATCAGCTGAAAGACTGCATGGCAGAAGTTAAAGTTGTTAAAAAAGCCGGTATGGAATTCCTTGAAGGAGTACTTGAGGGAAAAGCGTGTGTAGTGGTACGCTCCGGTATTGGTAAAGTTAATGCGGCAGTATGTACACAGATACTGATAGATGATTACAGTATCGATCTTGTCATAAATACCGGAGTAGCCGGTTCTTTAAAGGCAGAGATCAATATTGGTGATCTGGTAATATCAGAAGATGCGCTTCAGCATGATATGGATGCTACAGGTTTTGGTTATGGTTACGGCGTGATTCCAAGAATGGAGACCTCTGTATTTAAAGCAGATGAAAACATTACTTCACTGGCGGTGAGGGTATGCAAGGAAGTAAATCCTGATATCGGTGTATTTAAAGGAAGAGTAGTTAGCGGAGATCAGTTTATCAGTGGCAAAGAGAAAAAGGACTGGCTATCAGAGCAGTTTAAGGGGTTATGTACGGAAATGGAGGGGGGAGCCATTGCACAGGCAGCCTATTTAAATAATACCCCTTTTCTGATTATTCGGGCTATTTCTGATAAGGCGGACGACAGTGCTCATATGGACTATGGTGCGTTTGAAGAAAAGGCCATTGAACATACGGTTAAATTAGTAAAAGCATTTTTAAAGGAGCTGTAGAATAATAGCTTGTCCGATATTTTGATATACAAAGGACGACATATTACCACTATAGGGAATAAAATACCAAGGGAAACGGTAAAATTTTTCGGGAAATTTTAAGCTTTTTACCAAAGCGAGGCTTTCTCTGTCAATGAAAAGTAAGAGTCCCCGCCTTTTCAAAGCAGTAATTATTCGTTATAATAACTGTTAATAAATGGAAAGGCGGGGAATTTTGTGATTCGGACTTTATTTGATAACCATGTATTTATTTACATACTGCTGGCATTGGCAGGACTGGGAATGCTAATGAAGCTGGTGGTACAGATACTGTATTCAAAGCTCCTGAGAGCTTCTGAATCTATGGGTACCTCAAAATGTAAGCTGGCGCAGAATATGAAAAAGAAATTCGAAGCTTACTACAAATTGAAGCTGGGTGTGAATAATGTGGATATCTTTGTGGATAAACACTTTTTTCACTATAAATTCTGTGGAATTTATTTATCAACCTGGGAAACCTTATGTGGACAAGTTCTGGTACTAACCCTGTTAACAGGCGCTATCAGCACTATTTTAGGGCTAATTTACGAATGTGGAAAAAATCAAATATTAAGCACATTCTCTGTGGGTATCCTCTCCTGTGGTGTGTTGATATTTTTAGAAGGTGTGATTAATCCTGGTGGAAAAAAGGAAATGATCAGGCTGAACATGAAGGATTACCTGGAGAACTCGCTGAAAGCCAGACTGGTACAAGAGGAAAATCAGCCGGAACTAATGGAACAGTATAAAAAGGTCTATCAACCGGATTCCTATCTGGCAACGGCCAGTGAGCCCAAGGCTTTTGTGAACAAACAGAAAAAGAAGAGTAAGAGCAGAGAAGCAAAACGTCTGGAGAAGCTTGGTGCGAAGGCCAGGAAGAAGCAAGAAGTTGAGAATAAGAGAAGAAGCAAAGAGCTTCTTAAGGCAGAAAAACTGGAGCGGAAAAATAACCTTAAATCTAATAAGAAAAATCTCAAGTTAGAGAAGAAACAAAATGCAGAGAAATTAAAAGCAGAAAAGCTTGCAGCGAGAGAACTGATCAAGGTACAGGCGTTGGAAGACAAACAACGATTGAAAACAGATAAGCTTCATCAATTAGAAATCAAGAAGGCATTAAAACTTGAGAAGAAGACAATGAAGAACCCCAAAAATCAGACAGTAGCCCAGTCGAAAAAGGAAACACTTTTACGTGAGGTACAAGGTAGAAGAGGTTTTGAGGGGAATCAGGCAAATTATGAAGAAGAGAATGCAGTAAAAGAAAGTGTAATAGAGAACAAATCTGACACAGCAGAGGTTGTATCTCAAAAAGCAGACATGGGATCAATCGAGTCTGAAACTATGAAAACATTGAAAGAAGAAAAGATAGCGAAAGCTATCATAAATACAGTGGCAGAGAAATTTGAAGCATCAGGAAAAATTGAAGTATCAGGAAAATTTGAAGCATCAGGAAAAAAAGAAGCATCAGAAAAAATTGAGATACCAGAAAAAATTGAGGCATCAGAAAAGAAAACTGCCGCCTCTGATAAAACATCAGTAAAAGAAGCAACAGTTACACAAATAAATACCAGAGGAATAAAATCTGCAAATATCAAAGAAGCTCAACCAAGAAGAGCTGAAGTTAATACAGTACAAGCAGGCTTAGAGAAAGGTAAAAAAGAAGCTTTATATAATGATAAGACCGCAGCAGCTATGGAAACCGGTAGAAGTTACAAGAATAACACTATGGCTGTAAAGCCTACCTCAGAAGAGGAAGAAAGGATAATAGCTGAAATTTTAAAGGATCTATTTGCATAAAAAGTGTGAGGCCCGTTTCGAGGCAGCAGTAGACTCCCATGGACATTTCAAGTGTGACCGATGCGGCAGGATCTACGACCTGGATGTAATCGTACAACTAAAGCAGCCGAAAGAGCTGGAAGGATGTATTGTAAGGGAAGCAGCAACCTTAAAGGAAGTACCCAGTGAAGGAATTGACGGAAAATCCGTTGTAACATCGGTTCTGGCAGATTATGAAGTACTGATAAGAGATCTTCGTGCAGCAATTAAAGAGGCACAAGATAATGAAGACGAAGTTTCTGCAGATTTGCTGATTGGTTTACTGGCAAAATATGAGAAGAATGTCTGGATGCTGGAAGCATATTTGAAATAAGATATAAATATAGGGAATAAGCAGAAGTTTGATTCCAATAAACATACTTCAAAATATATTTCTATAAAAATAGCACAAGCAGGGCAGCAATGCCCTGCTTTTTTTGTCTCCCTGGTAATAAAAACTGTATTGAATAACCTGCTTCACTCTGATAAAATAAAAACGAATGAAATGGTTAATAGTAAAATCAACAAAACGAAGGAGTGTAGAACATGAGCGCAAAAGTTACATTCGATTATTCGGCAGCAAAAAGCTTTCTTGCTGATACGGAAATAGAAATGATTGAAAAAGCTGTAGAAGGTGCCAAAGAAGTCCTGTTAAATAAGACTGGTGCAGGTAATGATTTCTTAGGCTGGATTGACCTGCCTGTAAACTATGATAAAGAAGAGTTTGCACGTATCAAAAAAGCTGCAGAAAAGATTCAGGGCGATACGGAAGTACTGTTAGTTATCGGTATCGGCGGTTCTTATTTAGGAGCGCGTGCAGCAATTGAATTTTTAAGACATAGCTTTTATAATTCCGTTTCCAAAGAAGTAAGAAAAACACCTGAAATTTACTATGTAGGAAACAATATCAGCAGCACATACATCAGCAGCCTCATTGAAGTAATCGGTAACAGAGATTTCTCCATTAATATCATCAGCAAGTCCGGTACAACCACTGAGCCTGCTATTGCTTTCCGCGTATTTAAGAAGCTGTTAATAGAGAAATACGGAAAAGCAGAAGCTGCGAAACGTATTTATGCTACAACAGACAAGGCAAAGGGAGCTTTAAAGAACCTGGCGACAGAAGAAGGCTACGAAAGCTTTGTAGTACCTGATGATGTAGGCGGCCGTTTCTCCGTACTTACAGCTGTTGGTTTATTACCTATAGCAGTTAGCGGTGCTGACATTACCGGTCTTATGGAAGGTGCAGCAGCAATGAGAGAGAGATGCTTAAAGGATGCCTTTGCTTCTAATGATGCATTATTATATGCGGCTGTCAGAAATATTTTATTAAGAAAAGGCAAGAGTATTGAAATTCTTGCAAACTACGAGCCTGCTCTTCACTATGTATCCGAATGGTGGAAACAGTTATTTGGTGAGAGCGAAGGAAAAGACCAGAAGGGCATCTTCCCGGCGTCCGTAGATTTAACAACAGATCTTCACTCTATGGGTCAGTTTATCCAGGACGGACAGAGAACGATGTTTGAGACCATTATCAATATGGAAACACCTTCCCGTGAAATATACCTGGAGGAGGAAGAGGTAGACTTAGACGGACTTAACTACCTTGCCGGAAAGAGCGTAGATTTCATCAACAAGAGTGCTATGAAAGGAACACTTTTAGCACATACGGACGGAGATGTACCCAATCTGATTGTAAATCTTCCTGACCAGAGCGAGAAATCCCTTGGAGAGCTGTTCTACTTCTTCGAGTTTGCCTGCGGAATCAGCGGATATCTCTTAGGAGTAAATCCTTTTGATCAACCCGGTGTTGAAAGCTATAAGGCGAACATGTTCGCACTTCTTGGAAAACCCGGCTTTGAGAAACAGCGCGAAGAATTATTAAAGAGACTGTAAGTAGAAGTTTATTTAGAAGTATAAAATAAGGCTCTGTGTAAAAGTTGTGGAGAGATTCAATGAATTCTTCCAACAACTTTGGCCCAGAGCCTTTTATTTATTTACTTTTCTGAAAATGCTGATAGTCTTTTAATGAATTCCAGGAACCACCCCAGGTAAAGCCCCTTTTGGTAAAGGCTTTGTAGCAAATATCATTTTTTTTGATATAGTATTCATTGGACAGGCTTCTGTCTGTATATTTCTTTCCTGACGCTGGTGATACTACAGTTTTACCGTTTATTTTCTCAACGCAGGGATTGTATAGCGGATTAATATCCACTGCAAGCCCCATAGCATGTTTTGATAGAGTCTTTGAACCTGCGATGGTACGGTAATTAAAGGCTGAGGTATTGTTATCCTCCATAGAGGCTTCATCCTCCGCATCGTATTCATCAATTAAAACCATTTTCTCAATAGGGTATTTGGCTTTGTAAAGCTCCTTAAAAATTGCCAGAATGTCCTTAGAAATAGACTTGTTTACAATAAGCTCACCAATATGTGTCTTCTTATCAAAGCCATAATACAAAACCCTGATATATCTTAAATCCGACAAGGGAATCTCTTTGTTTTCTTTATAGGAATTCCCGGTGATACGCTTCTTTACGGCTTTATTGATCTTACTGGAATAAAAGCCGGTGTTGATGCCGCCTTTCACCTGTGAGGTATTGATTACTGTGCCTGCCGGTAAGGCACTCAGAGAGCTTTTGGTCAAAAGACTCTCAGCGACAGCTTCTGAACTTTCAGAGGCAGCGAAAGATTGGCGGATATCCATACATGTAAAAATCAGTATAATTAGCAACGAACAGCTTAAAAAAAGCTTATTTCCGGAACGAAATATACATTTGGTACTTTTCTTGTTCTTCATTTTTATACCCATTGCATACCGCAGGTCAGCCTGTGGTACTGCCACGAATAATACAGGTTGAAAGCTGTATATTGTGGCATCCTTTCAAAACTTCTATTTTCTTTTAATATTACTCATTCAAAGCCTTGATAGAACTAGGCTTTACCATACATAAGGTGAAAAATGTCTCACCAGGTAAGAATCTTAATACGGCATCCGATCCGCCTAAAATTCATCCAAGAATGTTCAATTTCCTGTGTTCACCTTAATAACTTAAGCAGGCAGGTATGCTTAATCTTCTTCTATCACATGAATCTCCAGGAAATCAAACTCAATATGATCAATAAAGTTATCCTGGTAAAATCTTACCTTATCGTGTTTCTTAAAGTCAGCGATGGTATTATCCAGCCATAAGGGCTTGGACAAATCGAACTTCAAACATATTTCATCCACTGCGGCAAAAACCTTTTTGGTACGGTTTAAAGCAGGGTCCTCATTTATTATAACCACGTCTGACAGCATTCTGTTGTCTTTAAATATTTTTGCCCATAAGCGAAACATGATATACTCCTTCCTGATAAAACAGTTAAATTACGTTTAATTATACTTGCCATGGCTCTTATATTCAAGCAAATTAGCAGGGAATGTTTAGCGGTAACAGCAATTGAGTGACGAATAATTACATAAAAACCTTATAAATAGGTCATCCTAGCATTAGAAATATAGGATGAATTAAAAAGGAGATTGAGAATGAGCGAGTATAATTTAATTAAAGGACCCAAAGAACCAATCGATGACGAGGATAATAAGGAGATACCTTATGTATTCCCATCCTTTATTCCAACACCGGGTGGCGACAGAATTGAAAATCGACCCGAAAGAGAAGAGTATCCGCCCTACAAGGAACCCATTCAAACGGATAGACCTTTGGAAATGGGAGATACAGGTGTGAAGGAATTTTAATTAGTATTAGCAGATACAGCAAGGTGTATGTAAATACAGATTGAATCTCATAACTCAAAAAGATAAAAGCAACGGACAATATACTTATAAGATAAAGATGCTTATAAGACAATGTCTTCCGTTGCTTTTATTTTTTTTTGTTGACATACGGACGGAAAAATACACAAAACAGAAAAACTCATGCTTCATTTCAAGGGATAAGAAGTCCTAATTCTCTGAATATTTTGTGCTGGGCATATTCTA
>JAQSXJ010000059.1 GCA_029256725.1 Anaerocolumna sp.
GATAAACTGGCAACATCATTTCTTGCCTTTGTTTATTGTGCTTCCATATTCACTTTGTGCAAATAGTATAGGGAATATGAGTTTTCAGACACACCCTAGTAACTATACAAAGAAAAGATGGCAGATTCTGATTGTCAGTTGCCTGATTAATCTGTGCATAGGCTCCTTATATGCCTGGAGTGTCTTTGCAGGTCCTATGGCACAGTATTTGAGTGAGCGAAACAGCCTGACCTTGACCAGTGCCAGCCTTGCAATTGTTTTTACCGTTGCTAACAGCGTGGGGTCGATTACGATGATATCGGGAGGCTGGTTAAATGAACGCCTGGGCACAAAGGCAGTAGTATTTCTTGGAGGAATATTATTATGGCATAAGGATGTCTAATCAGATAAAACCCGCTCATTCTGGCTAATGATTTGAATATAGCTATCGCTTTAGACATATTCTTTCAACGTACAGAAGAATATCAATTACTGCTACATTAGACTAAAACAAAGTGGTATATTATTCTTGATCATTATCTTCCTCTGCTTGGAGCATTTCATCTAATTCGTCTAAGAATAGATCAAGTTCTGCATGATCAAGCTTTGATTTCCACAGTACATAAATATCTGAATCCTCCGGTTGTTTATCCAGAAGAAAGGTCTTAATATTTGGGTCTTTTATTTTACTGTCGCAAATGGTTATTCCAATACTGTTCTTAACCCCCAATAATAAAGAATTCAGATTGGATACATATTTTACAATATTAGCTTCAAAGCCATGCATCCTGCAATAATCCTTAATCTTACCGACGCCGATAACGGACTCTTTGGGAGAGATGGCTATGAGAGGCTGATCTTTTAGATCTTCAATGGTTACATGCTCTTTTTTACTGAAAGGATGAGCAGTAGAAACCGCTATACAGAGCTCTACTTTTTGAAAATACAGCCGATTTACATCTTTATAATTTACACATTCAAAATCCGGAAGAAAAATCACGTCCAGGTCTCCGTTGTTAAACTGTTCTCTGAGAGTCCGAAAACCATAACTACCCAAATCAATATCAATATTAGGATAATTGCTTTGATAATTGAATATAAGTTTTGAAAGTGCTTCATCAATAGAAAAGGTATCCGTGCAACCGATGGACAGCTTTCCGACAGTTTTCCTTTTCAAGAGTTTGGCATTATAGATGGAGGAATTCATCATATTCTCAAGAATTGACCAGTCTTTATAAAGAGACTCTCCTTCAGAAGTTAACTCTACACTTCGTTTATTTCTTTTTAATACGGAGAAGCCAAGTTCATTTTCAAGAACCACTATCTGTTTGCTAAGGGCAGGCTGGGAAATATACAGAGACTTAGCTGCTTCTGTAAAGTTAAGTGTCTTTGCAACTGCTAAAAAGTAGTGTATCTGCTGAAAAGTTATTCGATACATAAGGTCTCCTTTCTTATTCTGCTTTCAGGTAATCCATCACATAAAAAGAAAATTCATAGGAAAATAGAAGCTTTGCATCTTCCAGGTCAAAGTCAGTTAAATCTGATATCTTTCCTAACCGGTAGAAAAAGGTGCTCTTATGGATATGCAGGTATTTAGAGGTGCAAAGTGCATTCCGGTTATTCTTAAAATATGCCTTAAGGGTTGAGATATATTCTGTATGGTTGTCCTGATCATACTGGGATAAAAATAAAATGTCCGGGTGTATTAGTGTTCCGGTATCTATTGTATTGTGAGAACTCCTTAGCAGATGGTGAAAGTAGTTGTCCTCATATGCCAGGAAACGGTCTTTCATATTACCCTGCTTGCCTTTTAACAGAAAGGATACCTGTTGATAATAACGATGGGTGTCTAACAGATTCTCATAGCGAAAGCTAATAGCACCGTACATCTGATTCAATTGCAGGAAATGAAATAACTTCTGCCTGTCCACTTTCTCATAAGGGTCAGAGTTTTTACTGGTCAGCAGCAGGATAAGATTTCCCTTATAAAAGGAAACCATACTGTGCTTAAAGATCCCCAGAAGCTGATCAATATAATAATTGGGATTCATATGGTTATTGGAAAAGCCGTTAAAAGTAAAGCCAAGTACCCAGAAGTAACGGTAAAAGGTCTGACCCAGCTGTGCAAGTCTTTTCGTGGCAAAATCAAGACTTGTAAGGTTCTGTTCAATCAGGTCTGTCAGGAAATATTCATATTTAAGTCCAGATTTTTCATTGTAAAAGTCATCTTTTTGCATCTCTATAGAGAGCATCTTCGCCAGTTCCATAACAAAGGAGGAATCCTCCTTCTGAAAGGGGCGGTAAGAGGAATTTAAGCAAAGGTATCCAACGGCTGCATGCTTAATATGAATGCTGCAAAAGAGATATTCCACACCGTCAGAATCTTCAAAGCCTGTAATAATAGGAGAAGAGGAGGCGAATATATGGTGAAGCACCTTCTTTTCTTTCATATTCTGTATAAAGCTCTTCCTTAGATATAACTTATTGTTATAAAGGTCAAATCTGTCATCCGTATGATGCTTTGGACTGGTAGCCAGAACAGAAAAGCTAGTGGTGCATAGAGTAATGGGATTCTCAAGCAAAGTCCTGGCCGTATCTAATAGACTTTGTACTCCATAACCTGCCTGGAGTACCTGAAACATCTCTTCTTTTTTTAGATTCCCTTTGTGACTTTGAAACAATTCCTCCTGAATGCAGTTACATAGCAAGAGGGGATCAAGAGACTGATAGATATAAAGACCCTTTTCGTTTCCGCTGTTGGTACGACAATTAAGTAACAGGATACAACCGTCTAAGCTTTCCTCATAAAGGTCCGTATAATTTCCAATATACAGAGTTTCAGGTTGAAAAACGGAAGGGATCTCACAGCTTGGCAGAAGATACTGAAGAGTTTCAATCCTGCGGTTCTCAAGGGTATTACCGTGTATATGTACCTGAAATGTGTCTTCAATTCGCTTGATTATGCTTTCTAAAGCTGCCATAGCTTCTCCTTTTAGACCAATCCGACAAATGTCTGAAATAATAGTATAGGAAGGGTTAATGATACGATGAATGATGGATGTTATTTATGCGTAGCAATGTTATTATTTTAACAATATAGTATTTGCTATATTTTTCGGGTTTTCATGCTGGAAGTAATCAGTCGATTTTATGAATGCCTATTTACGATAATTGTACTAAATATAACGGAAAAAGAAAAGGAGAAAATTCGTGTCAGCAAAAATTTTAGGTATAAGTGCAGGGAGAACAAACAGCAACAGTGAGATTTTATTAAAAGAGGCATTGCTTTATTGTGAGGAAGCAGGCGGCGATGTTACCATGATTAATTTGAGAGATTATAATATTATGGATTGCACCGGATGTACTGCCTGTACCATAGGTATGTCTCAGGGGAAAAATGTTGGCTGTGTGTTGGATAATAAGGATGATAAAAAGAAACTGATGGAAGTTATGCTGGATTCGGATGCAGTTATATTCTCTGCTCCAACCTATGATTTAATGGCCTGTTCCACCTTTGCAAAATTCGCTCAGAGAAGCTTAAGCTATGAGACTGCTTTTCTTGAGACGATTGGAGCAATTGAACACAAAGACAGAGTGAGTGCGTTAATTGCAGTAGGCGGCTCTACCAGGTCCTGGCAATCCATGGCCCTTGAATCCATGCAGGCAGCCATGTTCACGACAGATCTAAAGGTCGTAGATATGTATCTTGCCACCAGAGTACCGGCTCCGGCTCAGTGTCTGCTGCAGGAGGATATGATAGAGCGGGCAAGACAAGTAGGAAAGAATATCATGGAGGCTGTACATACGCCGGTAGAAGAAAGAAAGTGGCTTGGCGAAGAGGATATGGGTTGGTGCCCCAACTGTCATTCCAATGCTTTGATCCTTGGTGAGGTACAATGGGACGGACTGCATTTTCCTGTTGAATGTCAGGTATGCGGTGCAGGCGGAACCCTGGAGCAGACAGAAGAGAAGAAGTGGAAGTTTGTCATTCAAAAGGATGGATTATGCCGTGACCGTACTACTGTAGAAGGAAGAGCAAAACATCTGGAAGAGATTGCCCATACCCAGGGAGGCTTTTTCAAAAATCCTGAAAACCGGGCAGTGGTAAATGAAAAACTTGCTAAATATAAAGCACTGAAATTCAAAACCATTTAAATTCAAACCCATTTAAATTCATAACCAGTTAATCCAAAACTATCTAAATTTCAAAGCTATATGCTATTGAAAACTAATTGAAAATGAAAACTAAATGAAATTCAAAGCTATCTGAATTTAAACTATTTGAAATCCCAATTTTTGAAAATCAAAATTATTTGTAATCAGAAATAAGGGAAATATAAAGAAACGAAATTTATAAGAATAGAAGTTGCTACATTATTTAAACTTGATTAATAACTTTTAGTTATAACTGAAACAGCGTTTTACTATTGGACGAAGCATCTGCTATACCCGTATAATAGTAATCAGCAGGACGTTAATAATTTAACAAATAGATGGAGGTATTTTATAATGAAGAAGCTTACAGCCGATATCATCGTTGTAGCAGCCGGTCTTTCCGGTCTTGCAGCAAGTATTGCAGCAGCAGAAAATGGGGCCAAGGTTATCGTATTTGAGAAATCCAATACTACAGGAGGAGCGGCTAACATGGGAATGGGGCCTTTGGGAGTAGGCTCTCCGATTCAGAAGGAGCATATGATTGCATTAACTCCCGGGGAAGCTTTCCGTAAACATATGTATTATACACATTACCGTGTTGATGCTCGTATGGTTCGTGATTATTACTTTAAATCCGGAGATACCATTGAGTGGCTTATGGATATGGGCGTAGAATTTGTAGGCGTGCAAAGAGCCTTTAGTGCACCGGAAGCAACCAGAGCATATTCCGACGGTGAATTTACCTGGCATGTTGTAAAACCTGAGAGTGGTGGTGCACCGGGACCTCGTTGTGCTACAGCTATGACAAAGAAAATGACTGAGAAAGCCAGAGAATTAGGTGTTGAATTTTATATGGAAACACCGGCTTATAAAGTTCTTATGGAGGATGGAAAAGCAATTGGTGTCCTTGCAAAAGACAAAGCCGGTGAAGAGATAGAAGCAAGAGCCAAGGCGGTAATACTTGCAACAGGAGGCTTCGGAGATAATCCAAGGATGATCGAGGAGCAGACCGGTTATGAGTTTGGAAAGACTATCTTTAACTTTGCAATTCCCGGAATGAAGGGAGACGGTATTAACATGGCGTGGGAAGCTGGTGCCGGACATACACCCTGTACCATGGAGCTTATGTATCAGCTGCCGGATAATATGAATCATTTTATCTTAGATGGTGCTTTTCGTCAGCCAAGTCTTTGGGTAAACAGAAACGGTGAGCGTTTCATGCCGGAAGACCAGATTGCCAATACTACCTTTACAGGAAATGCCATAACCGCACAGCCGGGTTGTGTTGCGTATGCAATCTTTGACAGCAAACTATTGAAGAAATATAAGAAAAAAGGTCCTGATATTGTATCCCATGTACATCCTCATGATCTCTTTGACCACTTTGATGAACA
Source organism: Anaerocolumna sp. (assembly GCA_029256725.1). Taxonomy (GTDB): domain Bacteria; phylum Bacillota; class Clostridia; order Lachnospirales; family Lachnospiraceae; genus Anaerocolumna. The sequence goes on from JAQSXJ010000059.1 coordinate 5,529, forward strand.
GTGGGAGAAGGATATAGAAGCCGGTTATGAACCCATCTGCCAGGCAGACACCATGGAAGAGCTGGCAGAGAAAGCCGGAATTGATGTGGAAGGGCTGGTAAAACAGGTAGAAGAATACAATGACATGTGTGATGCAGGTTTTGACGAAATATTTGAAAAAGATCGTGCTTTTATGCAGTCTATTGAAAAAGGTCCTTTCTATTGCTGTAGACAGAATGTTGGAGCTTATGGTTCCCTGGGAGGCGTATTGATTAATCACAAGACGCAGGTTATGACTGCTGAGGCAAAGGTAATTCCTGGACTATACAGCGTCGGAACGGATGCCTGCAATATATTCGGAGACAGTTATCCCTTTATCCTGTCCGGAAATACCATGGGATTTTGCTTAAACAGCGGAAGAATTGCCGGTGAGCATGCGGCAGAGGAAACCGCCGAGTTTTAAATAGTCAGAAGGTGTGAGGACTGTAATAGACTGAAAGGGACAAAAGCCTGGTTTATTACAGTCCTTTCCTTTACAGGGAAGACAAGGTACCGATAATTTTTTTGTGTATTTTGTGTCGCTTCTGGCAGAGTAAGATAAGGAAGAGTGAAGAAAATTTATTATCAAAAGGATGCCACACTGTTCGTTCACTCTAATTGAAGTGTGGCAGTATCACAGGCAGTACTGTGATATGCAATGGGTGTAAGAGTGAAAGAATAGCACTTTCACTTCCCGTTGATTTTGTTTGCGTGTTAGAGCACGCTGATGGGAGCCAAATATGAAAATTATCATTGATAACCAAGAGGTTCAGGCAAAAGAAGGAATGTCCGTCCTCGAAGCAGCACTGCAGGCAGGAATCTACATTCCCCATCTATGCAAGCACCCTGATCTGGAAGCAGTAGGAGGGTGCCGTCTGTGTTCAGTTGAGATAGAAGGAAGAGAAGGAGCGGTTCCTTCCTGCAAGACCAGTGTAGAAGAAGGAATGAAAGTTACCGTTAACGGTTCTGGGGCTGTTACTACCAGAAAGATGGCCATGGAGCTTATACTGGCTACTCATCCGGCTGACTGTACCGGCTGTCCGAAGTACGGTAAATGTGAACTACAATCCCTTTATCAATATATGGGAGTCAGTCCGGAACGCTGGAAGAAGAAAACCCGGACGGTAGCCACAGATGAGAGCAATCCGCTGATAAAGCATCTTTTTACCAGATGTATCCGCTGTGGACGCTGTGTAAGGGCATGCAGAGAACTTCGTGGCGTGAAAGTTTTAGATTTTCAGAAGACAGAAGACGGCGGGGTTAGAATCGGAACCGATGGCAATGTATCTTTAAAGGAAGCCGGATGTAAGTTCTGCGGAGCCTGTATTGAGGTATGTCCCACAGGTTCCATTATGGATGCTCTGGGTGTAATGAAAGAAGACATGTCTTATGCAGAAAATATCGTTCCATGCAAAACTGCCTGTCCTGCCCATACAGATATACCAAGATATCTAAGATATATCAAAGAGGGGGAATACGAGAAAGCAACCGCAGTCATACGAGAAAAGCTGCCTTTTCCGGAAACATTAGGCTGTATCTGTAATCATATCTGTGAAGATGCCTGTAAACGGAATGAGCTTGGAAAACCGTTATCAATCTGTAAGCTAAAACGGGCCGCAGCCGCAGAGCATTCTAAGGAATGGAAGAAGCACAGGAAAGTAGCTGAGCCAACAGGCAGAAAAGCAGCTGTCATCGGTGGAGGACCGGCAGGACTTACAGCAGCCTATTATCTTGCGAAAAAAGGCCATGAGGTAACAGTATTTGAGGCCAATGAAAAGGCAGGAGGCCAGTGCCGTTACGGAATTCCTGCATACCGTCTGCCCGATGAAGTACTGGATCGTGAAATCAGTGATATTTTGGAAGTTGGTATAAAGCTGAAGCTGAATACCAAAGCGGAAACACCGGAGGAGCTTTTGGCAAAGGGTTATGATGGAGTCTTAATTGCTACCGGTACACATCAGGGAACGATTCTGCCGCTGGAGGGAAATGAGCTTTCAGGTGTAATGCTAAATGCAGAATTCTTAAAAAAAGCCAGAGAGAACAAAGCAATGTCCTTAGGTGATAAGGTTATGGTATTAGGAGGCGGAAATGTAGCCTATGACTGTGCGAGAACAGCACTGCGTCTGGGAGCGAAGGAAGTACATATCGCTTGTCTGGAAAATGATAAAAGCATGACTGCTACTGAAGATGAGAAAGTAGAAGGAAAAGAGGAAGGAATCCTATTACATTCTGCACATTCTTTTCTCCGTATAACCGGAAGTAACAAAGTAGAAGGGGTAGAGCTTCAGAAAGTTGATAAATTCTATTTTGATGAAAATCACAGGGCAGTTATTGAATCAGTAGAAGGTACGAAAGAAATAATCCCTGTTGATAATGTGATTTTTGCAGTTGGACAGAAACCAGAGGGTACGGATAAATTTGGCCTTGAGCTTACCCACGGGCCATATATCAAAGTGGATGATAAATCAGCAACCAGCAGAGCAGGTGTATTTGCTGCAGGTGATGTTGTAACCGGGACAAAATCAGTAATAGCGGCTATTGCCGCAGGACGAAAGTCAGCAGAACAAATGGATCTTTATCTTGGAGGAAATGGTGACATTTCAGAAGAACTGCTGGATAAAGAAATTCCGAAGTCTTATTTTGGCAGGAAAGAAGGCTTTAGTGAACTGCCTCGGCTGTATCCGGTTCTGCTTGAGAGTGATATAAGAAAAGAAAGCTTCGCGGCAGTAGAAAAAACCTTTACCTGTGAAGATGCAGTTTGTGAAGCAAGCCGCTGCCTGCAATGTGATCTGAGGTTGAACCTTACAAGTCCGAAACTTTGGAATGAATATTAGAAAGAGGAAACATCATATCCCTACGGTTGAAAGAAAATATGAGTAATAGAAAGGCTGCCACAACATGATTCTTTCAACCTGTTCAATTTGTGGCAGTGCCTTAGGTTAGCCTGGGGTATGCAATGGGTGTAAGGATGAAGGATATAATAATTTGCAACGCTGTACCTATATATGAAGAGGCACCGGTCGTCTTGACATTGTTAAAAGAACATACAGAAGAGATACTTAATACACTAATGAAGGAAGCTGTCAACGAATGTTTTCTGATTGTTCCCAAAAATCAGCAAGTGAAGGATATACCGGAAGGAATTCGGGTTATGGAAGCACCGACAACCAGCGGCTTTACCTATGGAAACCATTCAGCTCTTCTAAAAGTTACAGAGAATGAAAAAGCAATCCCATACTGTACTAACGGACAATTGTTAACAGATAGCTCTTTTGTGACGGTAGAAGAAGTACTGGGAATTGATAAGAAGAAAGTCTATATCGGTGGTAAAGCCAGGATAAAAGGTGTCTGTGAACTAAATAAAAGGACAACACCGGAGGAGATATTAGAGGCGTGTAAGAGTCAGGGAACTTTTAAAGGAATGTTCTTTGGACATCCTATGGGAAGATTCATCAGTGCCAGTAATCTAAAAGAAGAAATCCTGCTTACAACGGATTATATTGAAATACTAGACGATTCGGACTGTATACTGAACAGTTTATTAAGAGTTATAGAACGTTATGATAAAGAAAGCTGTGGCAGATGTGTTTTCGGACATGAAGGAGTAGCCCAGTTACGTATGATACTTACGGATATTACCCTTAAGAAAGGTAAAGCATCAGATATTGAACTGATGCTTGCCTTAAGCCATGAAATGCAGCAGCAGTCACTCTGTGAGATCGGATATACTGCTGCCAATGTAATGATTAGTGCAGTAGAAGCGTTCCAGTCTGAGCTTGAGGAACATATAACAAAGAAAAACTGTATGGCAGGTGTTTGCTCAAAATTTGTTACCTATCATATTCTAGCTGATATGTGCACAGGCTGTAATGAGTGTGTTGATGCATGCGAAGATGATGCCATACTTGGTAAAAGAAAATTCATCCATGTAATTGAACAGGACGAATGTACCCAGTGCGGTGCCTGTCTTAAAGCTTGTGAGGAAGAGGCAATTGTAAAAGCCGGTGCAGTTAAACCGAGATGCCCGAAAAAGCCAATACCTTGTAAGAACTAGCAAGTTACCTTAAATTTTTTCTGAAACTGCAAAAGCAATGGCATAATCCGTATCGTAGGACAGGGATATTGAAATAAGGACTATACCCAAATGGTCAGCCGTATCTTTTGCTTTGCCAAGAAGAGTGACGGTTGGTTGACCGACTGTATTTTCAAGAATTTCTATTTCATTTAACAGTACAGTATTACCATGTACTCCAAGACACTTAAATACCGCTTCTTTCCCGGCAAACCTGGTAGCCAGGCTGTTAAGAGGGGTAGGACGGCTAAGAATAAGTTCTAATTCACTTGATGTATATGTTTTTTGTATAAATGGATCATCTAATCTTTCCAGGAAAGGTTTTAGATGATCTATTTTTATGATGTCAGTTCCGGTTCCATGCAGCATTACGAGTACTCCTTATTAATATTGTTGTATTTTATTACTAAGCTTCTTCTGGCAGTAGAGCTGAGAATGAAAGAAGTTTTTACTTTGTTGTTAAATAGCCTGTTCTAGGATTGAGCATTCTTTCTGAATTCGCTGGGAGTTACAGATAAAGCCTCCTTAAATACCTTACAGAAATACATGGAAGAGTGAAAGCCGCAGGCAGCACTTATTTTGGATACCGATAGCCTGGTACTGGCAAGCATATTGCAGGCATTCTGTATCCTGATCTTATTCAGGTATTGTATAAGTGTAATTCCGGTTGCTTTTTTAAAAGCGTGACATAAATGGAATTTTGATATATAAAATGCATCGGAGATCTCATCTATGGTTGTTATACTGCTGTAATTCCGGTTGATATAAGACAAGATGGGGGATAAATTTGTTATGGCAGACGGAAAAGGCTCTGAACGGGGTGCATCTACATTGGCATTCAATAAGGTTAAGATATCAGCCAGGTATATAAAAATTCGGTTGTCCGATTCATTAATGGACTCCTTTTCCAGTAAAAGCATTAATTTTTTTAGCTTTGGAAATATTTCTTTATTCAGAGAAATCAATTCTTTCTCAAAGCAATGCAGCAAGGTCTTGATTGCATATTCCGTAAAATATAACTGTAAAAAACGTTCTGAAAAATAAATACAGGTTCTGGCACAACCCTGTCTTTTCATACTTTTGTGGAAGGTATTGGGTTTGTATAATACAACGTCGTATTTGGTTACATCAAGAATTACATCATGAACCAAAAGATTTTGATAGCCCTGTTCCAGGATATATAACTCATATCCGTTGTGGTAGTGATAGTCAGTCATTTCCTGATCAGATTCATGAACAACAAAATCTATGGAGAACAGGGGATGGGTATTGGTGAAGTCTGCTTTCATATCGTAACCTCCATAACAGCAATATTGTATAATAAAATGACGTAAATAACAATATAATAAAAGATTATTGCTGTTAAAATTCGTTATAATGAGGTTTGATTGAACTTATTGAACTTATTGAACTTATTGAACTTATTGAACTGATTGAACTGATTGAACTGATTAAACTGATTGAAGTAATGAGGATAAAAGATAAATTTAATGTATGTAAAGGAATAATAGTAAGCGAAGTGAAGCGTAATTATAAAAGAATTTATAATTGAGGATCAAATATAAACTGCATAGAGATGGAGATATGAGATTCTTTTTGAGTGAACTAAGACATTTTCACTCAAAAGAATCTCACAATGAGCACAGTAGTGCTCATTTCTAGCTTTTTCATCAGATTTTATGCCGCCGAGGAAGGCGAAATAGAGGGAAGAGTGAAAGAAAATTATATATTGAAAGGATGCCACGTTGAGATTCTTTCACTCCTTATTATTTGTGGCAGTATCGCAGGTACGCCTGCGATATGCAAGGGGTATAAAATATGAAAACAGGAAAGACACTGGAGCTGCTTCATAAAAATAAAACTGTACATATTTATGTATCAGAGAAAGAAAACAGTGGAGTTCTACTGGCAACAGAGAATCTAATCAGAGACCTAAAGCTTGTATTCGGCTGTGAGGCTGTAATAACAGACCTCATAGATAACAGCCAGATTATCATTGGTACAGTTGGAGCAATGGAGAAATTGTCTGGTCTTATCAGTGAGAAAAAGCTGTCCTTAGATAAAATAAAGACAACAGAAGGAACCTATCACTGGGAAGCCTACCTCCAGGAAGTTGCAGAAGAGACGCTCTATATTATGGGAGCTGACAGACGAGGTACCATCTTTGGTATCTACGATTTATGCGAGCAGATTGGTGTATCTCCCTGGTATTATTGGGCAGATATACCGGTAAAGAGAAAAGAGTCTTTTAGTCTTCCGATAGATTATATAAAAGCGGACTGGCCTTCTGTAAAATACAGAGGAATCTTTATCAATGACGAGGAAGAACTAAATGACTGGTCAAAGCTCCATACACCGGACGGAACCATTGGACCTGTTACGTATAACAAGCTGTTTGAATTGCTGCTTCGCTTGAAGGCAAATTATATCTGGCCAGCCATGCATGTGAATTACTTCAATGAGAATAAAGAGAATGGGGCGCTGGCAGAACGTATGGGAGTAGTAGTGGGAACCTCTCATTGCGATATGCTGTTACGCAGCAATCAAAATGAATGGCAGCCCTGGATTACAAAAAAAGGGTATACAGATGCTATATATGATTATTCCATCGAAGGCAGGAACCGGGAAATCCTAAAAGAGTACTGGAGAGAAAGTGTTGAACAGAACAAGGATTATGAAGTGAGTTTTACCATGGGAATGAGAGGAATCCATGATTCCGGGTTCCATACCAAATCCATAGATGAAGATCAGAGCTTAACACCAGAAGAGAAAAAGACTGCCAAAGTTGCTCTTTTAGAACAGGTTATAACAGACCAAAGACAGATCCTAAAAGAGGTGTTAGGAGAAGAGAAGGGACAGGAAGCCTTACAGACTTTTGTACCCTATAAGGAGGTATTAGACCTTTACAACCAGGGACTAGAAGTACCGGAGGATTTAACCCTCATATGGGCAAATGATAACTTCGGTCATATGAGACGTTATCCAAACGAAGCAGAGAAACAGAGAAAAGGCGGTAATGGTCTATATTTTCACAGCTCCTATTGGGCAGCACCGGGTACAGCTATGAGCTATCTCTTCATCAATTCCATTCCACTGGCTCAGACCGGAAATGAGCTTAGAAAATCCTATGAGTCCGGTATAAGAAATATATGGGTTCTCAATGTAGGCGGCTTAAAACCGGTGGAACAGGATATGGAGTTCTTCTTAAGATATGGCTGGGAAGCCGGCAGAGACAGTGAAATGCTAAGAGATGCCGGTAAATTTACAGAGGAATGGATCAATCGCAACTTCTCAGGTAACCACGGAGCAGAAGCGGCAGAGCTATACACCACCTTTGCTCAGGTAACCAATGTAAGAAAAATAGAACATATGAAATCCGGGATATTCTCACAAACCGGTTACGGAGATGAAGCAGGCCGCAGATTGCAGAAACTGGAGGATATCTTCAGACGAGGAAATGCAATACTTAACAGCTTACCAGAAGAAGAGAGGATAGGATTCTTCCAATTATTCTTAATGAAGATTCATGCTTCCTACTATACCAATCATGAGTATTATTACGGAGACAGAAGCGCCCTCTCTTTTGAGAGAGGAAATATGCAGGCAGCAGACAGTTATACGGCACTTTCTGCCAGGATGACAGAGCTGAAGCGTCAAATGCTGTACTTCTATGATAAGAAGATGAGCGAAGGGAAATGGGAAGGCATACTTACTCCCGAGAGTTTCCCGCCGCCAGCTACCGCAATGTACCCTGCACGAAAACCTGCTCTTAAAATAGAAGGCAGCAGTCTACGTGTTGATTTGTGGAACGAAGAGGAAGCATTGGTTTTCTCACCCTATGGACAGACCCAGAAATGGATTGAGCTGGGGAATCAAGGAGTAGGTGAAATTCCTTATGCTATCAGAGCAGAAGAAGCCATGAACTGGATTTGTATTTCAGAAACAGAAGGAATCCTACAGACAGAGAAAAGGATACTAATTGACATAACAGAACCTGAAAAATATGCCGGTAAGCAAGGAAGAATTGTCGTTTCGGATCTTAGGAATGGTAAGGAAATATCCATAACGGTGCGGATAGAGGAAAAACTTCTGTTGCCAGAGGGATTCTCTGGTTATATAGAGGCAGATGGATATGTGTCCATCCCCGCAGACGGCTATCAGAAAGGTGTAGAAGATAAGAGTAACGGTACGGATACTTATAGCAGTGGCTGGACAACAGTTCCTGGCATGGGAAGGCATGAAGGGGCTGCTATGATGGCTTGGGCGAAAGGTTTAGCATCTTCGAATGAAACAGCTTACGCAGTAAAAGAGCTCAAAGATAATCCCGGACTGGAATACAATATTTATTTAAAAACCAGCGGTTCTTTTGTTCTTGAGATATATCGCTTCCTTACTCTTGATTCTTTGGGGCAGATTCGTTTTTGTATTGGCTTGGATGATGAGCAGCCAATTCTGGTAGAGTCTGAAACTCGTGATGAGTGGACAGGAAATTGGCAGGAAAGTGTATTTGGTAACGGAGAGAAACTCTATGTTGACCTTCCATACCTGTCAAAAGGAGCGCATACTCTAAAGCTATATATGCTGGATAACTTTGTAACGATTTCAAAGCTTGTACTCTATACCGGAAATAGAAAAAGCACCAATCTTGGACCAAAAGTCAGCAGTATTTTGGGAACTTCTTCTACAGAGAGCGGTATAGAAGCACCAAGGATAGACTGGAATCAACTGGATAAAATCAGCAGAGAGTTTTACCATACCACAGCCGAAGAAGTACCACCCTTAAATGTGCTCTATGCAACAAGGGACTTCTTTGAAAACTATGTTGATCAAATATTTATGAAATACCTGGATCGCCCCCAGGCTGTCTTGGGAGCAAAACGTTATGAACTGCTTGGAAAAGACGGCAGCAGAAAAGATATAATAGCTGAATTCGGAACAGGTCGCTTTCTTGAGGAGAAGGGCGTTGTAGCAATTGAAGCAGAATATGCCCTGGAGAACTCAGATAATGCTTATCTTACTGCCGGTAAAGAGGACGAGAAGCTGTTATGGAGCCATTTGCAGGCAGAAACCAATGGCAGAACCGGTCTTGCCATGCATGTGGCAGCTCCCGGTCTGTTCTGGGAAGAGGCTGAAACTGCGCCGGGAATGCATTATAAGATTCAGATCAATACCCCGGGAGTTTACCAGATCTGGTTGTTACTCAGGCATTATAATGACAAGTCGGATTCCTGCTATTTTGCACTGGATGGGAAGGTGCAGCCTGTAACTGAGCAGTACTCAAAAGGAAAACTGCATACTTATAATACCTCCCAGGTATATTACTGGTGCAGTATATCCGATCTGGAATTCACTAAGGGTGAGCATATATTCGGAGTTCTTGCTAGAAAATCTGAACTTAGAATAGATCGTATCTATATTAGCTCAGGTCAGGAACTTCCACCTGTGGATGCCGAGTGGAAGGATTCAAAAAGAGGATAAACAAAAGAAAAATGGACAAGATGGGTGTTATAATTACAGGCGTAATTTCTTCCATTTCCGAATTTTACTGCGGAAGGATTTGAAAGGCGCTACCGTATTTATATGCACCCATTTCCATATGGGCCAGTTGGATGGAGTAGAGGCTGCCCATTTCCTGCCACCGGGATTAAATAATTCTTCACTACTAAAACCATTAACCCATTGTGTCAGTTCATCCACCGTTGAAATAAATAATTCTATTAGCTGGGACAGGGATTGGTCTTGATACTGGTCATAAAAGCTTTGATACAATCCTCCCAGCTGATTCCATTTATACCCCCGGGAAGGTGTAACAACTTCTTTTCCGTCCAATTCGTCCAGATCCCAGCTGAGGAGCAAATTCATCCAACCAAGTTGATATGCAATTATCTCCTGGGGTGTCCGGTCGACTTCTTCAAAGCGTATAGACTTGTCTGCTTCGGAAATTCCCTCAAACTCTGCTATAAACAATGAGGCCGTTTTCTTAATTTCAGATATTAAAGAATCTTTATCTGCATACTCCTGCATATTTTCTATTCCTCCAAATTTAAGTAATTTACATTATGGGAAGCCAAATAATACATCTTCTCCTTTGGTTTTCCTATCAAATATTCTACAATATTCATTGGTGTTTGATGTGAAATGATTGTACTGAAGATAGTATGAATGTTCAGTTCGTTCTTTACACAATGCTCATACAAGGTCTATATTATAGCATATTAAAGTTGACATCAGCAGGTCATATTTAAGATTATTCAACTAGGGTGTGTCTGAAAACTGCTTGTGCCGGGCGGGAGGTTCCACTATGTGGGAGGCTATTTGCGAAAAACAGCAATTTGCGAAAAACAGCAATTTGCGAAAAACAGCAAGGCGCGATTTGGGGGGGATGTAGTGGTGTTACGTTCCCTAAATTGCAACGCAGAATACCGCAAAGTGGGGTATTCAGAACGGTACAATGAGTTTTAAGACACACCCTAGGTCAGTTCGATTATCTTAATGAAGAAATATTCGCTGCATAAATGTCCAAAGGCAAAATGATTAAAGGCAAAATGCTTAAAGGTAAATTGTCCAAAGGCAAAGTAAAAAGGTAAAATAAAATGGTTGATACTCTTATACTAATAAAAGCAGAAAAAGTTAGTAAATAATATAATTAGTCATTTAAAATAATTCCCAAAAGCTATACAATAGAAGAAATATAGCCTTTTTTAGGCTTATAGGCAAGTTATTGAGTATGTCAGATAAATCAGCAATAGATGGAAATGTAGTATTAAACTGATATGAGAAGGGAATGGTAAGCAAATGGTATTTCAGCCAAAGACATTAGATTTTACACTAAGCCCCTTTACAGGGCTTACCAGAGAAAGCTGGATAGAAGCCGGAGAGTATCTTTTAACCGGAATTTTTAATAATTTAAAATCGATTCATGACCCCATTGTTATGCCACGAAAAGAGACAGAAGTTACTTATCCACATAAAAATGCTACAGAGGCTCAGTTAAAGGTGGAACGAAAAGCAGAGATTTTTGAAGGACTGGCGAGATCTTTTTTCCTGGCGGCACCTTTGATTCATGATAATCCGGAGCTTACGATCTGTAATTATAAAATCAGGGATTATTATAAGGAGCAGGTATTGCGTGCCTGTACCAAAGGAGACAGCAATTCTGTAGGTAGTTATGAGGAGCAGCTGGAATTGGCAGAGAGCAATGATCCATTCCGAACTTTTCAGCAGACAGTAGAGACCTGTGCTTTAGTAGTGTGTCTGTGGAGCAGCAAAGCAGAAATCTGGGATACCTATACAAAGGAAGAGAAGGATATCATTGCCGGATTTTTGACCAGTTATGCACATGCCAGTACAGTTCCCCAGAACTGGCGCCTTTTTAATATGTTAGATATGGCCTTCCTATACAGCGAAGGCTACCAAATAGATGAAGATATCATGAGAGATCATGGACAGGCAATATTAAACTTTTATGCCGGAGACGGTTGGTATCGTGACGGGCATTCCTTTGATTATTATTCCTGTTGGGCATTTAATGTATATACGCCTATCTGGAATCTCTGGTATGGCTATGAAAAAGAGCCATACCTGGCTAAAAAGTTTGAAGAGAACTCTAATAAACTGATGGAAACCTATGGGGATTTCTTTGATCGTGATGGATTTACCAATATGTGGGGGAGAAGCAATATTTATCGAAATGCTGCTACCAGTGCTTTTGATGGAAATATGTTGTTGAAAGGCTCTACAGCAGATCCCGGACGGGCAAGGCGTATTGCCTCGGGTTCCCTGCTTCAGTTTTTAACCAGAGAGGATTTCCTGCATGAAGGAATTCCTACGTTAGGCTTTTACGGACAATTCACACCTTTAGTACAGGGATACTCCTGTGCTGAATCACCCTTCTGGCTGGGAAAAGCTTTCCTCTGCCTCCATCTGACTGCTGAGCATCCTTTCTGGACAGCGAAAGAAAATAACGGGACCTGGGATAACCTGAAAGAAAGGGAGATCAAGGAGACAACACTGAATGGCCCGGCACTATGCTTTACAAACCATGAAGCCAACGGTGAGACTATTCTCAGAACCGGAAAGGTAGTAAGAAATTGCGGAGACGAACACGGCATGTGGAATTATTCCAAGTTGTGCTTTAATACGAAATATCCTTGGGAATCAGCGCCTTTAAAAGCCGTGGAGGCACAACAGTATGTACTGGAGGATATCACAACCGGAGCTTATCAAAAGGCAAATGTTACCTTTTGGCATGGTGTGAAAGAAGGAATTCTCTACCGCAGACAGTACTTTAATTATGAAATATCCAAAGAATGCACCTGGATTCAGGCAGTAAATCTTGCGGACTTTCCCGTTGCTCACGGTATTGTGAGAGTAGATAAGTTAAAACTTCATCGCAGACCTATTTCCATGACATTGGGAGCATACGGTTTTCCGGATAACGGAACTGAAGTTATACAGTTAGAAAAGGGAAATGCAAAGGCAATTATCTTAAAAGGTCATGATTTTACCGGCAGAGAGAAGCAGCTTGCCATGACCCTGTATGACGGCTGGGAAGAAATTGGACTCCTGCACAGCGAAGGAACCAATCCGGATTCTGAGAAATCCATTGTAGTATACGGAAAACTTACTAGCAAGAAACAGTATGGTTACGACCCATATATACTGATTTCTCAGGTAATCACCAAAGAAAGTCTGGAGGATTTTACAGAAGACGAATTATTCCCTATTGCTTCAGTTGCATATACGGACAAAGAAAAATGCGGCGGATATGGCCCAGTTACAGTGCTTATGAAAGACGGAAGCCATAAAGTAATTGAATTTGAAGGGATTGAAGGAAATCTGCAGCTGTAATTGTATCAAATAATCCTTTCACTATACCTGAGTTTATCTATAACACATATAAATTATTAAAGCATAAGATGATTATTTTAATTTTAGACCTTCATAAAACCGTTTATCCAGCGGAGTTATGAAGGTTTTTTTGTGTTAAAACAGGTTAGAAAATGATAATTGTAATAGGGTGACAAATGAACATACAATGTGCTTGAATAATCATATAAAATCTAATATGAAATTAAGCATATTTACTTAATTGAGATTAGAGGGATTCAAGTTGGTATTTTCTGATTATTAAATATGCACAGTTATTTTGTGACGTAGAAGTTTTTGTGAGTGAATGTATATAAGATATTTACTTCGGAAGAATTACTGTTCACTATATTCCTGTTAATAAACTGTTTTTGACAGGATATTTGATTGCGTATTTGATTTAATAGAAGTAGTTTTGGAAATGTAATTATTTGTTAAGCGAAATTAAGTATACAGAAAGATTAGGTGAGAAAGATGATGATATCGAATAGTGATTTATATATGGGAAAGGAACAGCTCATATATCAGAATTCCTTGGAGAAGGAAGAGGATATCAGGAATTTTATCCTGGAAGGCCAAGCTGACATTAGCTTTGAGAAAAACAGTATGTGCCTTAAAAATACACTGGACAATAATCTTGGGCAGAAAGCCAATTATGTACTCTGGTGTCCGGAAACTTTTCCTGAGAACATTAAGATAACCTGGGAATTCAGACCACTCTCAGAAGTTGGACTGTGTATCCTTTTTTTTGCAGCTGAAGGAAGGAGCGGAGAAGATCTCTTTGATTCTGCCCTTGC
>JAQSXJ010000060.1 GCA_029256725.1 Anaerocolumna sp.
TACTGTTCTTTTTCAATCATTAAGACCGAAGCCTTAAATCTTGAATGAAATTTATAAGAAAATTTCAGGGTTGTTTCACTGTTCAGTTATCAATGTTCATTGTTGCTTTCGCTTTGTTTTCTTTAACTCATCACCGCGTCAGCAAAAGGTATTCTATCATATTGTTTCTTAGTTGTCAACACTTATTTTAAATTATTTTTTTCAGATTTTTGAATCAATATAAAATCTGAATCGATGTAAAATAAGAACGGAGAAAGAGGGATTTGAACCCTCGCGCCGCGCAAACGACCTACACCCTTAGCAGGGGCGCCTCTTCAGCCTCTTGAGTATTTCTCCGGATACTGAACTAATAATATGATATTCAGTTAATATTACCAATTTCACACCCTTATTTTACCTCTCAGGTGCATTAGTTAGTATAGCAAAAGGTTTATCTTTTGTCAATCATTTTTTAAACAATTTTCAAACAATTTTGCACCTTTTCAACAAATCCTTTATTTTAAAGGGCTGCAGTCTATATTCTACATTATTTTTGCTAACAATATTCACTATTTTTGAAATAAATTAATAATTTTATTTCTGCCTTAATCTCACTGAATCTTAATACTTTCTATTTACTGTTATTTTTGTAATCCAATACTGCTGTATCATAAAGATTATTACCTTCTGTATCAATTACTACAATTACAGGAAAGTTTTCAACATATAATTCTCTTATTGCTTCAGTACCCAAATCTTCATAAGCTATAATTTTAGAACTAATTATCTTTTTTGAGAGAAGTGCTCCTGCTCCACCTACTGCTGCAAAGTATACTCCTTTGTCACTTTTAATAGCTTCTATTACTTCTTTGCTTCTTTTCCCTTTGCCGATCATGCCCTTCATACCCTTTTGTAAAAGCAAAGGTGTATATTTATCCATACGACTGCTGGTTGTCGGACCAGCTGAGCCTATCATCTGACCTTCTCTTTCCGGTGTCGGTCCCAGATAATATACAATATTGTCTTTAATGGGGAATGGTATTTCTTTTCCCTCCAATACTGACTCATATATTCTTTTATGAGCTGCATCTCTGGCACTATAAATTAATCCTGTTATGTATACGTAATCTCCGGCCTTTAGACTTTTCGTTATATCTTCTGTTAAAGGAGTATTAATATATTTTTCCATGTTATCTCCCTGATCTTTAATCTTTATATTTTAGATATATAAATTTTCCAATCTAAATCTATAATAATCTAAATCAATAACTTATTTAATGAAATTCTTGATTAATGAATTTCTTGGAGTAGTCTTTCTAAATCTGTATATTATTATTTTTAATTCTCTACCTAAATATCTATATCATTTTTAGTAATCTATTTAAAATTTTAAAATTTTGATGTTGCTCGTAATATTGCTTTACTATACTTTAACTTTAAACAGTTTTGACTAACTTGCTACTCATTATTTGAATTAGTTATCTATCTATTATTTATTGTTGTATTATTTGTTGTTGTATTATTCGTTGTTGTATTATTCGTTCGTTGTTGCATTATTTATTGTATTAATAAAAAAACAAAGAAACCTAATGCTATTGAATATATCATGTAATAGACTCCACAGATTTATTAAACCACTACTAAGATTTATACACGTAAACCTTTAATAAATTGATTAATCATCCACAAAACCACCTGATTTTACAGGTTTTTGTGGATAACTTGCTATTTTTTTCAAATAGTTCTTGATACATGTCTATTAACATGGCAGCATATATTTATTGCTACAGGCAGACCAGCTATATGGGTGGCATAGGTTTCAATATTTACTCCGAGTGCTGTAATTCTTCCGCCAAATCCTCCGGGTCCAATGCCTGTTTCGTTTATTTCTGATAAGAGTTCCTCTTCTAATTTTTTGATATGCTCAAGGTTAGATGCTTTATCCAGGTTTCTTGTCAATGCTTTCTTAGACAACATAGCCGCTTTCTCAAAACTACCACCAATTCCTACCCCCACTACTATAGGCGGACAGGCATTAGGTCCTGCCAGTTGAACAGTTTCTAGAACTGCCTTTTTGACTCCCTCTATTCCGTCAGAGGGTTTCAGCATATAAATTCTGCTCATATTTTCGCTTCCAAATCCTTTTGGTGCTACTGTTAATTCTATCTTATCACCCTTTGTAATTTCATAGTGTATGATTCCCGGCGTATTATCTTTTGTATTATCTCTGATAAGTGGATCGCCTACTACTGATTTTCTCAAATATCCTTCCTGGTATCCTAATCTGATTCCATTGTTGATTGCATCCTCTATGAGCTCTCCTTCTAAAGCTACACCTTGACCAATCTTTGCGAACACAATTGCCATACCTGTATCTTGACAGATCGGAATACTTTCAGCGGCTGCTATATTCATATTCTCTTTTAACTGTTCAAGAATTTGTTTTCCCAGGCTACTGTCTTCCTTCTCAGCTCCCTGATGAATTGCAATGCTCACATCAGATGATAAGCTATAATTAGCCTCAATGCACATTTCCTTTATGTTCTGTGTAATTATATCTGTATTTACAAAACGCATAATTATCTCCACTTCCGTAAATGCTGACAGCATGTATTTTAGTATAAAAGCCCGAACACAAAGCAGACTTATTTCATCTGTCCTGTATTCAGGCTTATTTGTTATTTATTCTTCTTGATCACTATCTTCATGAACTTCATTATCTTCTGTATCCAAATCAGTACTTTCAACCTGGTTTTCAAAGATGTCTTCCACGCTATTTAAATCATCCTCAAAATCTTCATCCTTACCAAAACTCTCACTGTTTTCTTCTTCCAGTTCTTTTTCCAGTTCTTTGATGACTTCCTCTTCGGAACTTTTATCTTTTACTTTTGCTATGCTGGCAACGGTTATATCATTTTCAAGACCCATGTTGATTAAACGAACTCCTGAAGTAATTCTTCCAAGATTTGAAATACCATTTACCATAAGTCTTATGACAATACCCTCAGTGGTTATAATCATAATCTCATTTTCTTCATTAACAGCTTTTACACCTACAACATATCCAGTTTTATCGGTGATCTTGTAGCATTTTACTCCCTTACCACCTCTTCTTTGTACGGTAAACTCATCCATTTCGGTACGCTTACCCATGCCTTTTTCAGATACAAAGAGTAGACAATCCCCTTGGGTATTTAATTGCATTCCTATAATTTCGTCATTGTCCTCCAGATTCATACCAATAACACCCATAGAGGTACGTCCAGTCTTACGTACATCTTTTTCGTTAAAACGGATGCACTGACCCTGTTTGGTTACAAGTATAATATCCTTCTGGTTATTGGTTGCTTTTACTTCGATAAGCTCATCATCTTCTCTTAGATTGATAGCCTGAAGTCCGGTTTTTCTAATATTTTCATACTCTACTATAGGAGTTTTCTTTACAATACCTTTTTGGGTTGCCATAAATAAGAATTTACCCTTATGGTAATCCTTTAGAGGAATTACAGCCGTAATTCTTTCTTCCGGTAATAACTGAAGAAGATTAATAATAGCAGTTCCTCTTGCTGTTCTACCAGATTCAGGTATTTCATAGGCTTTCAGTCGGTAAACCCTTCCTTTGTTCGTAAAGAACATAATGTAATGATGGGTAGTGGTCATAATGAGGTCTTCAATAAAGTCCTCTTCTATGGTCTGCATACCCTTAATTCCTTTACCACCACGATGCTGGCTCTTAAAATTATCCACTGTCATACGTTTGATATATCCAAAGCGGGTCATGGCTAGGACTATATTTTCCCTAGGAATCAGATCTTCTGTAGAGAAATCTTCTTCATCGAAGCCGATAACAGTTCTTCTCTCATCCCCGTATTTATCTCTGATTATTGTTATCTCTTCCTTGATGACAGTAAGAAGCTTATTCTTGTCTGCAAGGATTGCTTTATACTCTGCAATTTTATCCATTAATTCTTTAAATTCGTTCTCCAGACGCTCTCTTTCCAGACCTGTCAATGCACGGAGTCTCATGTCTACTATAGCCTGAGCCTGAACTTCCGTTAACTGGAAGCTCTGCATTAAACCTTCTTTGGCAATTGCAGTATTCTGAGAGGATCTGATGATTCGAATAACTTCATCTATGTTATCAAGTGCAATTAATAACCCCTGTAAAATATGGGCTCTTTCTTCTGCTTTGTTTAAATCATATCTGGTTCTTCTGGTTACAACTTCTTCCTGATGCCGCAAATAATACTTCAGCATGTCATGAAGATTAAGTACCCTGGGCTCATTATTCACTAAAGCCAGCATGATAACACCAAAGGTATCCTGCATTTGTGTATGTTTATATAACTGATTTAACAAAACATTCGCATTAACATCTCTTCTTAACTCGATACAGATACGCATACCGGTTCTATCTGATTCATCACGAAGTTCAGTAATACCGTCAATTTTTTTATCTTTAACGAGCTCAGCTATTTTTTCGATAAGCCTTGCCTTATTAACCATATAGGGAAGTTCAGTAACAACTATCCGGTTCTTACCGTTTGCCATTGGCTCAATATCTGTCACTGCACGGACTCTGATCTTTCCCCTTCCAGTTCGGTAAGCATCATCAATTCCTCTGGTACCTAAAATAGTTGCACCGGTAGGAAAATCTGGACCTTTTACAATTTGTAACAGCTCCTCGATAGAAGTATCCCTGTTCTCTTCAATGTCATTATCAATCATTTTAATAACAGCATTAATAATCTCACGTATATTGTGAGGAGGGATATTGGTGGCCATACCAACGGCAATACCGGAGGTTCCGTTTACCAAAAGATTAGGATATCTGGAAGGAAGAACAGCAGGTTCTTTCTCAGTCTCATCAAAGTTTGGTGTAAAATCTACCGTGTCTTTGTTAATATCTGACAAGATTTCCATGGAAATCTTACTTAACCTTGCCTCGGTATAACGCATAGCCGCAGCTTCATCTCCATCCACAGATCCAAAGTTACCGTGGCCATCGATTAAGGGATACCTGGTTGAAAAGTCCTGTGCTAATTTTACCAGGGCTTCGTAAATAGAACTGTCTCCGTGAGGGTGGTACTTACCCATAGTGTCACCAACGATACGGGCACACTTACGGTGAGGTTTATCCGGACCATTGTTCAGCTCTATCATAGCATATAGTATTCTTCTTTGTACCGGTTTTAAGCCATCCCTAACATCCGGTAATGCACGGGCTGCTATAACGGACATGGCGTAATCGATATATGATGTTTCCATGGTCTTTTTTAGATCGACTTCATGGACTTTGTCAAAGATATTCTCATCCATTTATATTCCTCCATCTATGCTTTGTCTAACAAAATACGAAATTAAATATCCAAATTTCTTACGTATTTTGCATTTTTCTCAATAAATTCTCTTCTGGGTTCTACTTTGTCTCCCATCAGTGTTGTAAAGGTCATATCAATTTCTGAGGATTCTTCTTCATCAATGGTCACTTTTAAAAGAACTCTTTTTTCAGGATCCATAGTGGTATCCCATAGCTGTTCTGCATCCATCTCACCTAAACCTTTATAGCGCTGTATCTTATTGTTGCCGTCACGACCGACTTCCCTCAGTATCTGATCCAGCTCTGCATCATCGTAGGCATACCTTACAACCTTATTTTTCTCAATTTTATACAACGGGGGCTGTGCCAGATAAATATGTCCCTGTCTGATCAGCTCCGGCATAAATCGATAGAAAAAGGTCAGCAGCAGCGTACTGATGTGGGAGCCATCCACGTCCGCATCTGTCATAATTATTATTTTATGGTATCTTAGTCTTGAGATATCAAAATCATCTGAGATACCTGTTCCGAAGGCTGTAATCATTGCTTTTATTTCGTTGTTTACAAGAATCTTATCAAGTCTTGATTTCTCGACGTTTAATATTTTACCACGTAAAGGAAGGATGGCTTGTGTAGCTCTGGATCTTGCAGTTTTGGCAGAACCACCAGCGGAATTACCCTCAACAATATAAATTTCACAGTTTTTAGGATCTTTGTCAGAACAGTCAGCAAGTTTTCCGGGAAGACTCATCCCCTCAAGTGCTGTCTTTCTTCTGGTAAGATCCCTGGCTTTTCTTGCTGCATCTCTGGCTCTTTGTGCTAGGATTGATTTCTCCAGAATCATCTTTGCTACAGAAGGGTTCTGCTCTAAAAAGTAGGTCAGCTGTTCACTGACAATACCATCTACTGCTCCTCTGGCTTCACTGTTACCAAGCTTTTGCTTTGTCTGTCCTTCAAACTGTGGTTCAGGAATCTTTATACTGATAATTGCTGTCAGACCTTCCCTGATGTCTTCTCCAGTAAGGTTAGTTTCGTTGTCTTTTAAATATTTATTGTTTCTAGCATAATCGTTAAATGTTTTTGTAATTGCATTTTTAAAACCAGCAAGATGTGTTCCACCCTCTGGTGTTGTAATATTATTAACAAAACTGTAACAGCCTTCTGTGTAAGTATTGTTGTGCTGCATAGCAACTTCAACATAAACTTCATCTTTAGTACCTTCACAGTAAACAATCTCTGAATAAAGCGGATCTTTGTTTTTATTTAAGTACTCCACATATTCCTTAATACCGCCGGCATAATGAAATTCCTTTTCAACTTTTTTCTCTTCTCTGTCGTCGCTCAAAACGATCTTAAGATTTTTAGTAAGAAACGCCATTTCTCTTAAACGCTGTTTCAGCACGTCAAAATCATAAACTGTCTCTTCAAAGATTTCTTTATCCGGTAGAAAAGTAACTGTGGAACCTGTTCTGTCAGTCTCACCAATTACCTTTAGGGGATAGACCCCCTTACCTCTTTCAAATCTTTGCTTGTGAATCTTTCCATCGGTGTAAACTGTTACTTCCAACCACTCAGACAGTGCGTTAACTACAGAGGCGCCTACTCCGTGAAGTCCTCCGGATACTTTGTAACCTCCACCGCCGAACTTTCCGCCGGCATGAAGAATAGTAAATACAACTTCAACAGCAGGAATCCCCTTTTTATGGTTAATTCCAACAGGGATTCCTCTTCCGTTATCTACAACGGTTATGGAATTGTCTTTGTTAATGGTTACTTCAATCCTGTCACAGACTCCGGCTAATGCTTCGTCCACTGCATTGTCTACAATCTCATAAACCAGATGATGCAGTCCCTTTGAAGAGGTACTGCCAATATACATACCCGGCCTTTTCCTTACTGCTTCCAATCCTTCCAGTATCTGTATTTGATCTGCACCATATTCTGTACTCATACATTGCCTCCTGTCTCTTTCTGGATGAAACCTTTTTTATCAAAATTTTCACCGGAAACGGATCCCTCCGTCACTCGGAATATCCTGTCACACTGAATTCTGTTCTGCACCATTTCTTCTAAACCGGTACAGGTAATAATAGTCTGTATATCGTGAATACTGTTAAGCAGATAATTCTGTCTTTTCCTGTCAAGTTCAGACAGTACATCATCTAACAGTAAAATGGGGTTATCTTTTGCTATTTTCCTAACAACTTCAATTTCTGCAAGCTTAAGTGAAAGTGCTGTGGTACGCTGCTGACCCTGAGAGCCGAACTTGCGGATATCCATGGTACCATTAAAGAAACTTATGTCATCCCTATGAGGTCCCGTACCGGTAGCCTTAAGAATTACATCTCTTTCCAAGGAACTTTTAAGCTTCTCCATAAAGCTATTTTCATCCGTGTTGGGTTCATACTTTATGACGAGGTTCTCCCTGCCGCCGGATATTTTACTATGTATATCTGATACAATGGGATTAAGAGTTTCAATAAATCCCTTTCTACCTTCCATTACCTTTAGACCATGTAATACCAGTTGTTCATCCCATACACTAATTGTATCCATTAATTTCCTGTTAAAACTAATCTGTTTTAATAAATTATTTCTCTGATTTATTATTTTCTGATAATTGGATAAGTGATAGAAGTATACCTTATCAAGCTGGCATAATTCCATATCCAAAAAATGTCTTCTCTCAGAAGGTCCGTTTTTAATAATACTTAGATCCTCCGGAGAAAAGAATATATAATTCACGATTCCAAGAAGTTCACTGGATTTTTTTACAGGTATACCGTCAATGGCTGCACCTTTTGCTTTATTTTTCTTAAGGTGTATGTCAATTTTATGAGGAACTCCTTTATTTTCAAGAACCACCCGGATATGGGATTCATCCATACCAAACCTTATAACTTCCCTGTCTTTACTGTTTCTGTGGGATTTGGTGGTTCCGCACATATACAAAGATTCCAGTATATTGGTTTTTCCCTGGGCATTATCACCGTATAAAATATTTACTCCCTGTGAAAAATCCATGGAAAGACTTTCGTAATTTCTGTAATCCTTCAGTTCTAACGTCTTAATAAACATGCGTACACCACGATTCCATTATTTCTCAATTCGGATAATCTGGTTCTGGTATTCTACTTCATCCCCTGCATAGAGTTTCTTTCCTCTCTGGGTTTCCGTACTACCGTTTACCTTCACCAGTCCATCCTGAACAACAAATTTAGCATCCACTCCTGATTCCACAAGGTTCGCAGCTTTGAGTGCCTGTCCCAGTTTAATATATTCATCTCTCAATTTTATGACTTCCATGACGCCTCTTTCCAGATATCAATTTATGATTATTTTATTGTACCGCAGAATTAAAGTTAACAGGAAGAACCAAATAGATATAATTTTCTTCCTTGTCCCTGATAAAGCAGGGTGCTTTTGAATTAATTAAATATATATCCACTTCCTCATCATCAATAACTCTTAACGCATCAATGAGAAATTTAGGATTAAATCCAATTAGTATGTCTTTGCCTTCTTTGGTAATGTCAATTTCCTCATCCATAGATCCGATAGAAGAATTCATCTTAAGCTCCATATTGCCATCGGTAATATTTATGATAATAGGTTTCTTATCAGATTCCTTTACTAAAAGGGTTGCTCTGTCTATACAGTTTAAAAGTTCTTTCTTGTTAACTGTTACCTTTGTTTCATAATCACTGGATAACATCTGATCGATTTTAAAGAACGTTCCTTCAATAAGCCTTGACAATACGATGGTATCATCGAATTCAAAGATAACATGTTTGTCCGTAAAGTAGATATATGCTTCATCAGAAAATTCACCTGACAATATTTTACTGACGTCATTTAAAGTCTTACCTGGAACTATTACTTTTATATCATTATAGTTCTGATTTAGTTTTACTTTTCTTATAGATACACGATGTCCGTCTAAAGAAACTACTTTCAGTTCATCTTCTTTAATCTCAAAGAGTTCACCTGTCATGATCTTATTACTTTCATTATCAGCTATGGAAAATACGGTCTGTCTGATAATTTCCTTTAAGGTAAACTGCGATAATGTAATTCCTTCTGTTCTTTCAACGTTAGGCAGATAAGGGAACTCTTCACTAGAAGAACCTGATATTGTAAATTTCGCTTTTTCACAGGTTATTAAAGTAGAATAGTTATCACTGGTCTGAATAGTAACATCATTATCAGGTAGTTTTCTAATTATCTCAGAAAATATCTTAGAGTTAAGAGCTACTGAACCCGGTTCAATAACTTCACCCTTTGCAATAGTTTCAATTCCTAGTTCCATATCATTTGCAATAAGCTTAATGGTGTCTTGTTTAACATCTATTACGATACTCTCTAAAATAGGCATGGTTGATTTGGCAGGGACTGCTTTCAGAACAATGTTAACGCGATTAAGCAGTTCTCCCTTGGGGCAGATGATCTTCATAAATGTGTATAACTCCCTTCCGGATATTTTATATAAATATATATATTAGAATTTGGTAGCAGTAGTAATAGGGGCTGTTAGTTTGTGCATAAGCCTGAAATGAGCATGTAACAACAGCATTTCAGAAAAGGATAACCATGTGAATGAACTTAAAACGAATTTAGGATAAAATTTTAACCTAAGAAAAGATTTTAAACTTATCCCAAGGCTGCTAACAGGACAAGCACAGTCTGTTAACAGCTGATTGTGGAAAAAAATAAAACCTTCTTAAGGGTTAATCTTTTTTTTAAGGACATCTATAGTATTCTGCATACCGGGATCCTTCTTTATACTCTTCTCAATCTTATCAATACCATGTAGAATGGTGGTATGATCTCGGTTACCCATTACTTTACCAATATCAGATAGAGAAAAATCAGTAAGTTTTCTGCATAGGTACATGGCAATCTGCCTTGGAAAAGCAATGTTTCTGCTCTTATTAACGGAATAGAGTTCATTAGAAGTTAAATTGAAATGTTCTGCAATAACATCAACGATTAATTCAGGAGTAAGCTGCTTCTTATTATCAGGAGAGATAAGATCCTTTAATGCTTCTTCTGCCAGGGTCACATTGACCTCCTGTTTCTTTAAGCGGGATAGCGCAACTATCTTCGTCAGTGCTCCTTCAAGTTCACGAATATTAGATTTAACGTTGGTTGCAATGTATTTCATTACTTCATTGTCGATCTGCAGACCGTCAAGTTCTTCTTTTTTCTTTAAGATAGCCATTCGGGTCTCATAATCAGGTGATTGTATATCTACGGTTAAGCCCCACTCGAATCTGGAACGAAGACGTTCTTCCAAGGTCAGGATATCCTTAGGGGGCTTATCACTGGAGATTATAATCTGTTTCTTAGATTCATGGAGAGTGTTAAAGGTGTGGAAAAACTCTTCCTGTGTACTTTCCTTACCTATAATAAACTGAATATCATCAATAAGCAGAACATCAATATTTCTATACTTTTCACGAAATTCCGTTGGTGTAGTGTTTACATTACGAATGGATTCGATCAGCTCATTGGTGAACTTCTCACTGGTAACGTACATAACCTTACTGTTAGGGTTTTGTTCTAATATATAGTGGGCAATGGAATGCATTAAGTGAGTCTTACCAAGTCCAACGCCTCCATATATAAAGAGGGGATTGTATATCTCTGCAGGTGATTCTGCTACTGCTAAGGAAGCAGCATGTGCTAAATTATTGTTGGCACCAACTACAAAGGTATCAAAGGTATAACGGGGATTCAAAAAAGTTACCCCATTTTTCTGGCCTTTATTCTTATTAGAAGCATCGCCGGAATCGTCAGTCATTTTTGTTTGAATAATCTGGCTTTCCAGTATAAATTCTATATCAAAATTACGGTTCATAATCTCCATAATTGAGACTTTTAAAGGTATTCCATACTTTCTGCTGATGAAATTTTTGCTGTCAGGGCCGATCATTTTATCATTGATGGAAATGGTTATTAAATTACCTTTTACTGAATATACTTTTAAAGGAAGCAGCCATGTTTTGAAGGAAACATCGGTAACGCAATGCTCTATTTTAAGATATTCCAGTATTTCTTCCCATTTTTCTTGTACTTCGTTCATTACTCTAATCTCCCTAAAATAAAATTTCATACATTCTTCTTAATATAATATAACAAAATTGTGGATATTTCAATGCTAATATGTAATTAAAATGGTCACATGACAGGGATATCCCCATAGGATTTAGGTCTGATAACATTCCTGTGAATAAAAAATCCAAGATATTAACAGTGGACAACCCCCGATAAAAAAAGGATTTTGTTGATAAAGAACACGGAATATTCACACCATTTCACAAAGTTATCCACATTTCATCAACAATTTGTGGATAACTTTGTGTGAAAAAATTGTTTTTAACTTTTTTTCTAATTTTTTGAAATAATTATACTATATTTGGAAAATACTATTACTAGATAATTACATTTTCTGGGCTAAATGTCTTTTTCTATATAAGGTACTTTCTGGTATATGACATTTGAATATAAGAAACACTTGACGTACAAGCTTTTGAAAGCTATAATAAACATAATATTTTATATTATTAAAATAGAATAAATACGCTTACCATTATGTTTGGTATATATAAAGGAGGTGCCCCCTTATGAAGATGACATTCCAGCCTAAGAAAAGAAGCAGATCCAAAGTTCACGGATTCAGAGCGAGAATGAGTACTGCTAACGGCAGAAAAGTATTATCCTCAAGAAGAGCAAAAGGCAGACACAAATTATCAGCATAGGTCGCATAACTGTGGCCTTTTCTTCTCTTCATTCATTGTAAAGAAAGGGCCGTGATATCTTGAAATTATCAGAATCCATGAAAAAGAATGCCAACTTTAGATCCGTATACAAAAGCGGAAAGTCCTATGCGAATACTTATCTTATTATGTATGTAATGGATAATCATACGGAACGAAACAAACTCGGTGTTTCAGTTAGTAAAAAAGTCGGCAACAGTGTAATCAGACACAGGATTACCAGATTAATTAGAGAAAGTTACAGATTAAACGAAGATATGTTTAATAGTGGTTTAGACATAATCGTTATTGCAAGAGCAGGTGCTAAGGGTAGAAACTACTTGGAAATAAAAAGTGCATTGTTGCATTTGGCAAGGATGCATAAAATTCTGAAAGAGACAATTAAATCGTGATGAAACGAGTTTTAATAGGAATTGTAAAATTTTACAGGAGATTTATTTCACCCTTAAAAGGAAGGTCAAGTTGTATCTACACACCTACCTGCTCTTCTTATGCTATCCAGGCACTGGAAAAATATGGTGCATTAAAAGGTGGATACCTTGCGGTAAGACGTATTTTACGATGCCATCCATTTCATATGGGAGGCTATGATCCGGTACCATGATAGTAGATATTTTGTTGGAACATATGGCATTTTGTAAACTGATAAATGGCAGCGCAGAATGCTGCCTATAAATTATTATAGGAAGAAAAGCAGTTCCTTTTGTCGGTTAAACAGCAGCAAAGGTAGCTGCCTATAATCAGAAATAAGGAATAATTCTGGTTAATAGTATTACTGCAAGTTCGGAGTATCCAAGGAGGAAAAAAATTGTTAGAGGCGGTATTAACGAAGAGTAGCGGGATATTAGGTCCCATAGCAACTTTATTAGGATATATATTGAATGGAATCTATGAATTCCTAAGTCTATTTCATATACAAAATGTAGCATTAGTAATTGTTTTATTCACATTTATCGTAAGAGGCCTTATGATACCTCTGACCATCAAGCAGCAGAAATTCAGTAAGCTGTCTGCAAAGATGAATCCGGAACTTACAGCAATTAATGCGAAATACAAAGGAAAAAAAGACGATGTATCTGTACGGAAAATGCAGGCTGAGACACAGGCTGTTTATCTAAAGTACGGTGCTAATCCCACATCGGGATGTCTTCCTCTTTTAATACAGCTTCCCATTATGTTTGCTTTATATCAGGTTATTTACCGTATACCCGCTTATGTACAGGATATAAATGTGTGGTATAAGAATATTGGTGAAGCAATTTTAAATAACGGCAGTTATTTTGAAATCATGAAGGGCTTTGCAGAAGGCTCCCAGGTTAATTTCAAAAGTTTTACCGAAGCTGCAAGTAATACCTTAAGTATTAACCATATGATAGATATACTTGCAAAGTTCAATTCTGATCACTGGAGCGATCTTATTACCAATTTCCCTACTCTTGCGGATGTTATCAGAACGAATTCTGAAAGTATTATGAGTGTTAACAGTTTGTTTGGTACTATGAACATTCTCGACAGTCCGGGATTTAAATTTCCAGGTATTATAATTCCTTTCCTGGCTGCCGGTTTACAATTTATTCAGACAAAGCAGATGACGGCTGCTAATCCTACTCAAATGGATAAGGAAAACCCTATGGCTGCCTCTATGGGTATGATGAATAATGTAATGCCTATTATGTCAGGTGTTTTCTGCTTTATGTTCCCGGTTGGTATCGGTATTTACTGGATAGCAGGTAGTGCATTTGCAATTATACAGCAGTTTGTCATAAATCGTATTTTACAGAAAGTAGATATTGATGAACTTATTCAGAGAAATGTAGAGAAAGCTAACAAGAAAAAGGCAAAGTTAGGTCTTGATCCAAATGCTACACTGGAAGACCTGGCAAAAAGACAGACAAGATCAATCGCACCAAAGACACAGGTGCCGGAACAGACAAGTTCCACCTCCGGCTATGCTAATTCAGTAAAGAAAAATTATAGTGAATCGGGTTCAGGGAAGAATGATGTTTCCTATACACCGGGAAGCATATCGGCCAATGCCAATCTTCTAAAGTCGAGGAACAAGGATAATAAGGGGGAAAAATAAAATGGATTGGTTAGAGATATCGGCTAAGACAGTTGATGAAGCTATCACAGAAGCTCTTCTTAAACTAAAGACAACAAGTGATCATATTGAATATGAGGTACTTGAAAAGGAAAGCAGCGGTTTTCTGGGATTATTTAATAAACCGGCAAAAATAAGAGCAAGAATGAAACAAGGTGCAGATCATGCTGCGAAGGATTTTCTTGGAAAAGTCTTTAAAGCAATGAATATTACTGCGACAGTTGAAGTTAAGTATGATGAGGAAGACTCTTCTATGGACATTAATGTTCTTGGAGAAGATATGGGAGTGTTAATAGGTAAGAGGGGTCAAACCTTGGATTCACTTCAGTATCTTGTAAGTCTTGTACTTAATAAAGACAGTGAGAAATATATTAAAGTTAAATTAGATACAGAAAATTACAGACAGAGAAGAAAAGAGACTCTGGAGAATCTGGGCAAGAACATCGCTTTTAAAGTTAAAAGAACGAGAAAACCAGTTGCTTTAGAGCCTATGAATCCATATGAGAGACGCATAATTCACTCTGTATTACAGAATGATAAGTTTGTAGAAACTCATAGTGAAGGTGAAGAGCCTTTCCGTAAAGTAGTTGTAACACTTAAAAAGAGTGCTCAGAACAGGGATTACAAATATAATAACAACCATAGCAATCATGGCAAACCGCAGTACGGTAACAAACCCAAAAAAGAATACGGCGGATACACTCATAAGCATAAAACCGATGTAGTTAAGACAAGTGAATTAGAATAGTGATAAAGGGCGTATTAAAGGAAATTGCTTTGATACGCCTTTTTTAAAGATATAAATATAAA
Source organism: Anaerocolumna sp. (assembly GCA_029256725.1). Taxonomy (GTDB): domain Bacteria; phylum Bacillota; class Clostridia; order Lachnospirales; family Lachnospiraceae; genus Anaerocolumna. The sequence continues at coordinate 14,990 of JAQSXJ010000060.1, forward strand.
GTAGATTATATTCTCGTATGTAAAAAGAATAAAGCTTTAAAAGTTCTTTAGGTTAAAAGGAACATATTTATGATTTTTCTTATAATTAGAAAGGGCTACAGATTAGCTCGTTTTAAAGGTATTTTATATAGTATGATTAAGATATATTTGTATACTGATTGTAAGATATTTAGTAAAAGATGATAATAAATTATGAATGAAAGGATGCCTTGGAAAGGCAGAATGAAAGTATACGTGTAGTGATCATTAAGAGAAGTTCTGGATTACTCACAAATAAGTAATTTGGATATAAATATGAATTCAAGTACAGATACAATAGCTGCAATTGCCACAGCTGTTAATAATAGCGGTATTAGTATAATAAGAATAAGTGGGATGGATGCACTTAAGATTGGTGATATGATATTTCAATCAAAGCAGGTTAATAAGAAACTATCTAAAGTGCAGAGTCATACTGTCCATTATGGATATATAAAGGATGAAGATATTATAATTGATGAAGTACTGGCAATTGTTATGAAAGGTCCTAACAGCTATACCAGAGAGGATATAATTGAAATCGATTGCCATGGTGGTATTCTAGTAACAAGAAAGATTCTTGAGGTTATCGTAAAAAAAGGTGCAAGAATAGCAGAACCGGGAGAGTTCACTAAACGCGCTTTCTTGAACGGTAGAATTGATTTATCCCAAGCAGAGGCTGTATCAGATATTATAAATGCGAAAAGTAATTATGCTCTTAAGAATTCTGTTAAGCAATTAAAGGGCAATGTTTATAATAAAATTAAAGAAGTGCGAGAAGGAATACTCCATGATTTAGCTTATCTTGAAGCAGGACTTGATGATCCGGAGCATATTGATATTAGTGAATTTAAAGATGAGTTAATCGTTCATATAGCTAGTTATAAAAAGGAAATCAAAAAGTTACTGGATACTGCAGGAAATGGAAAATTGATCAAAGAAGGCATTAAGACTGTAATTATGGGAAAGCCAAATGCAGGAAAATCGTCTCTTCTTAATGCATTAATGGGTAGTGAGAGAGCCATAGTAACAGATGTTCCGGGTACAACAAGAGACACTCTTGAGGAAACACTCATGATAGGTGAACTTTGCTTAAACATAATAGATACTGCAGGTATAAGGAACACCACTGATCTTGTAGAAAGTATTGGTGTAAAAAGAGCGAAGACCATGGGAGAAGATAGTGATTTGATCTTATATGTAGTTGACGTATCCGTGCCCTTAGATGAAAATGATGAAGAGATGATTGCCTTCATAAGAGATAGAAAGGCAATTATACTATTAAATAAATCTGATCTTAATATGATAATATCAATAGAGGAAATTCGTGAAAGAACACAAAAAGAGGTAGTAATGATTTCTGCTAAACAAGGCAGTGGACTTGAGGAGTTAGAAAAACTTATTACAGATATGTACTTTAAGGGGACTTTGGAATATAATGATGAAGTTTATATAACAAATCTCAGACAGGAAGAGGCACTAAGAGTGAGCCTTGAAAGCCTGTGTATGGTGGAGAAGACAATACAGGACGATATGCCGGAAGATCTGTATGCAGTTGATATGATGAATGGTTATGAGGCATTAGGCAGAATAACAGGTGAACAGGTGGATGAAGATCTTATTAATACAATTTTCCGTGAATTCTGTATGGGTAAGTAGTAGTCGTAATTATAGATCAGTGGTATAATACTGCTGTCTGGTGTGGATTAATAAATATCCAATTGAAGGTGGATTTTCAGAAAAGAGGTTAGTATGTCATACACATATGAAAGTTATGATGTAATAGTAGTCGGAGCAGGTCATGCAGGTTGTGAGGCTGCGTTGGCATGTGCAAGACTTGGGATAAATACTTTAATAGTAACTATAAACATGGACAGCATTGCGCTGATGCCCTGTAATCCTAATATAGGAGGAACCTCCAAAGGACATTTGGTTAAAGAAATAGATGCGTTAGGCGGTGAAATGGGTAAGAATATTGATAAGACCTATATTCAATCTAAAATGCTTAATGTGTCTAGAGGACCTGCAGTACATTCTTTAAGAGCTCAGGCAGATAAACAGGATTATAGCAGGGAAATGAGATTAGTACTTGAGAATACAGATAATCTCACTTTGAAACAGGCGGAGGTTACTGAAATACTGACAGAAGAAAACAAAGTTGTGGGGATAAAAACTTATTCTGGTGGAATTTATCCCTGTAAAGCCGTAGTTTTGTGTACAGGAACATATCTCAATGCAAGATGTATCTATGGAGATGTAAGTAATTATACTGGACCTAATGGCATGAAATCAGCAAATTATTTGACGGATTCTTTGACTAAAGCTGGTATTGAGATGTATCGGTTTAAAACCGGAACACCTGCCAGAATTGATAAAAGATCCATAGATTTTAGTAAAATGGAAGAACAGTTTGGTGATGAAGAAGTTGTTCCATTCTCTTTTACAAATAATGATGTGGATATTAAGAAGGAACAGATATCTTGTTGGCTGACCTATACCAATGAAGAAACACATAAAATAATAAGAGATAACATACACCGTTCACCTTTGTATAGTGGTGATATTAAGGGTACCGGTCCCAGATACTGCCCCTCTATAGAGGATAAAGTCGTTAAGTTCGAAGATAAAGACAGACATCAGGTATTTATTGAACCTGAAGGAAATTATACCAATGAGATGTATGTAGGTGGTATGTCCAGTTCTTTACCGGAGGATGTACAATATAGAATGTATCGAAGTGTTGCAGGGCTTGAAAATGCTAAAATTGTTAGAAACGCTTATGCAATAGAATATGATTGCATTAATCCTAATCAGTTGAAAGCTTCTCTGGAATTCCAAAAGGTAGACGGCTTATTTAGCGGTGGCCAATTTAATGGAAGCTCCGGGTATGAAGAAGCAGCAGCCCAAGGACTTATAGCAGGAATTAATGCAGCAATGAAACTGCTTGACAAAGAACCGCTTGTTTTGGATAGATCTCAGGCATATATTGGTGTTTTAATAGATGATCTGGTTACAAAAGAAACCCATGAACCATACCGTATGATGACTTCTAGAGCTGAATACAGACTTTTACTTAGACAAGATAATGCGGATCTTAGGTTAACTAAATTTGGCTATAATGTGGGACTGATTAGTGAGGAGAGATATCAAGGATTATTAGAAAAGGAAGAAAGTATAAAGAAAGAGACAAGAAGGGTTAATGAAACCTTAATAGGTGCGAATTCATTGGTACAGGATTTCCTTGTCAAAAATAATAGTCAGAGTTTAAAGACTGGTACTACAATAGGTGAGCTTATAAGACGTCCGGAATTAACATATGATATGCTGGAGGAAATTGATACAGGTAGAAAAACACTTCCTAAGGATGTAAAAGAGCAGGTTAATATTAATATTAAATATGAAGGGTATATTGAGAGGCAATTAAGGCAGGTAGAACAATTTAAAAAGCTCGAGAAAAAAAATATCCCTGATAATATAGATTATGAACAGGTTAAGAGCCTGCGTATAGAGGCAAGACAAAAGCTGATGAAAATAAGACCATCTTCTGTTGGACAAGCTTCCAGAATATCCGGTGTTTCACCGGCAGATATATCTGTACTGCTAGTTTATTTGGAACAATTCAGGAGAAAAGAAGATCCTATAAATTAGATGAACTATAGTTAAAAAAGATTAACAGATGTAAAGACTTTTATACTTAAGGAAGAGAAGTTTTATAAAATAATATAGGGCAGTTACATTTTAAATCAAATTGCTGGATGGAGCTTTATGGTTTCCATAACACAAGTTTTAAGACTCACTACTGACTTAGTGTAGAATGATAGAACAAAGGTGTTTTATTACTGCACATAAAATAGGTTAATGGATTTCATGTTGTGTATTTGAAAACTATTCAGCTTTTTCCAGCTTTTGTAACTTTTGCAACAGTTCTTTTTATATTCATTGTTTAGGGTATGAAGCAAATAAAAAGAGATAGATTAAAAGTAAATTAAAGCAAGGAAGTAGGAGTTAAATGGATCAAATAGAAAAGTTATTGGATACGGCAAAGAAGGAAAATATAACAATAACAGAAGATCAAGCAAAGTTACTGGTGAAATATTATGAAATGCTTGTTGAAACCAATAAGGTAATGAACCTTACATAACAAAACACTTTATAGATAGTCTCTCAATAGTTCGTGTGCATGATTTTAACAAACCGCTTACATTAATTGACGTTGGGACAGGTGCAGGTTTTCCCGGAATACCTTTAAAAATAATTTTTCCCAAAATTAAAGTTACATTAATGGATTCTTTAAACAAAAGGATTAACTTTTTAAGAGAAGTAATTTCTGAATTAAAACTGGAAGATATATGTGCTGTGCATGCAAGAGCTGAAGATTTGGGAAGGGATAGAAATTATAGAGAAAAGTACGATATATGTGTTTCCAGAGCAGTAGCTAACTTATCTACTTTAAGTGAGTATTGTATGCCTCTCGTGAAAGTAAAAGGCTTCTTTATTTCTTATAAAGGCTCAAATGTTCTAGAGGAAGTTAAGAATGCAAAGAAAGCAGTAAAACTACTTGGTGGCAGAATAAATGGTTGTGAAGAGTTCAATTTAGATGGTGATATAGGAAGATCTTTTGTTATTATTGAAAAGATTGACAAGATCTCAGATAAGTATCCAAGATCTTCTGGTAAACCTTCGAAAGAACCACTTTGATTTAGGAGGAGAGTATGATACAGGGAAAGGTAGTTGCTGCGGATAAGTATGAAGATTTAGTAACTGTTTGGAAGTCTGTATTCCAAGAAACCGATGTAAATAATCAATTTAATGTAAAAAATATTTATATTGTTTTATATGAGGGAGTAAAAGAAGATAAACCAATTGGAGCAGTTGTATTAGAATTGATAGATGAAGATTATTATATTGACCGGTTGGCTATTCTTTCTGAGAAGAGAAATAATAAGAATGGTGAGTTTCTTTTACGGTTTGCTATAGATAAAGGTTTTAGTAAAGGTTATGAAAAAATATACACAATTATACAAGAACAACAAAAGAATTTGTTCTTTCGTGTAGGATTTAAAACGACAAAAAAAGACAAAATAAAATCAGATACGATAAAATGTGAAATATCACCAGATAAATTCTATAAACAATGTCGAAATTAAAATTATTCACAAAATGTGATAAAAATGTGTCAAAATTGAAAAAAAACGCTTTCCTAAATGCAAATTATGGTATAATATAGTATATTATAAAGAATAACAAATTATTACTGGCTTAAATTTATATGAATGAATAAAAACACAAATGAACCTGATATTTTTAAATATTAGTATAATAGGAGAGTAATAAATATGATTTATCAGGAAGATAATATGGGGTTTATGGAACAATTACGAGATGCTCTATGCTATATTGATGAAAATGAAAAAAGTGTTCAGCAGGAAATTGAACTGATTAATGGCAGATTAAAATCTCTAGAAGAAAAGAAAAAGAAAATCCAGAAAAAAATATCTGCTATTACAGTAGACAATATTTCTGAAGATGTTTATTTATTAAATTTGAGCTCAGAGGAAAAAAAATTATCAAAGTTAAAAGCTGACAAAGTTAAAGTTGATGAAGATATAAAGAGAGAAGAAAAAAAGTTCTTTGAATGCATTAATAATAAAAATAATCTTGATAATATAAAGAGTTGTTTTCATACCTTAAAAGGTAACCTTTATGAAGATATGGATGACTTTTGTAAAAGTTATTCTGAAAAAATAGAAAAAAATGAAAATATTAGCTATGAGTTCGGATTGAATATAATAGAAACTCAAGAGACAGAAAGAAAGAGAATAGCAAGAGATTTACACGACTCAACAGTACAGAATCTAACGACCATGATGCATAAAACCGAATTATGTACCAGGTTAATTGATATAGATCCTATAAGAGCTAAATTAGAACTTCAGACAATGGTTGGAACAATAAAGACTACTATAAATGATATGCGTAATATTATTTATGGATTAAGGCCAATGGCACTTGATGATTTGGGTCTTATACCTGCTATAGAAAAGTATATACGAGATATTACTCAAAATTATAATATTAAAGTAGCTTTAAAATTACATAATAATGAAAGAACATTGTTACCTGCTATAAATCTAACTTTATTTCGCATAATTCAAGAATCTGTTAATAATGCCATAAAGCACGGAAAAGCAAAAAAAATTCAAATAGACTTAAGTTATTCAGAAAAATCAGTAAAAGTTCAAGTCAAAGATGACGGAATCGGTATTAAAAAAGAAAAGTTGTCAGATCCAGGGGAAAACATATTTTCTGGTTTCGGTTTATCAATGATGAGAGAAAGAGTGTCTATATTATCAGGTGATTTCAATATAGAAACAGATGAAAATGAGGGAACAAGAATAATAATTAAGATTCCTTTGAAAAGTATTAGGAGGGTATAAGATGAGCACTATTAGGGTAGTTATTACAGATGATCATCGTATGATAAGAGAGGGTTTAAAGCAGCTGCTGGAACTTGAGGGTGATATATCTATTGTTGGCGAAGCAGGAGATGGAATTGAGTGTATTGAAGAATTAGCAATTAAGAAACCAGATGTATTATTATTGGATATTAATATGCCAAGAATGGATGGTTTAAAGGTACTGCAAAAATTAAAAGAGATGAAATCTAATGTAAAAGTATTAATTCTTACAATACATAATGAAATCGAATATTTATTGAAAGCTGTTGATATAGGTGTTAATGGATATGTATTAAAGGATTCTGAAAGTGATCTATTAAGAAAGGCAATATTTGCGATATATAATGGTGAAATATTTATTCAACCTAATATGGTACCCCTTCTTAACGATAAGCTGGAGAATAGAGAAACAGAAACTACAACAGAGAGTCTTTTAACAAAAAGAGAAATGGAAGTACTTAAGCTTATAACGGAAGGTTTATTTAATAAAGAAATTGCTTATAACTTGTCCATTAGTGAGAAAACAGTTAAAAATCATGTTTCTAATATTTTTAGAAAAATTAGTGTTTCCGATAGAACTCAAGCAGCCGTATATGCTATTAGAAATAACATAGTTGAAGTTTTCTAAATATATTGAGTTATTTAAATTGAATAATTGGTAGATAGATAATAATATGTGTATGAAAAAAAGGCAAGGTTGAATAAATACCTTGTCTTTTTTTTAAGTAAATAAATAGTCGGTAATTAATCTATAAAAATAAAATGTTTCACGTGAAACATAAAATTCTAAGTCGTTTTATTACGAGAGAAAATATAACTAAGAATGAAGATAGAATAATGTCAAGAGAAAGTAAAAGTATAATAATGTTATGGATTAAATAAACAATTCTAAGTAAATTGAAGAAAAGATATATAGAAAGTATAAGTGTAGTATAAAGGTCAAGTAATACAAGATATAATTAAAAACTTAAAAGATATGTTAAGTGAGGTAAAAAGAATGAAATATGTAGAGAAAGATAAAAGTTATGGAGGAAGACATAAAGGTTTTATAAATATACATAATTTGGGGACCGTTTCAAATTCTGTGTTTTATGTATTTTAGAGCCTTAGAGTTTTTGCAAAATCCATGAATCACCGTAAAGGCTGAAACCCTTGCCTTGACTGCGTTTCATGGATTTTTGTGTATTATCATTAAGCCCAAAATGAGAAACTCTAATAACATGGACACAAAAAGTTTAAATTCCTATGTAGCATTATATACTGCATGAGGAGTCATATTGTCAATTGCTAATTGCACTATGAATCCTTTTTTATCAGGTTTTGATTTGATATGTCAAAGATCGAACTACTGGTCGCAATGAAATCATTTATTTATTGATCAATTTCTTCCTTTTTAGCAAAGAGTAAAAGGATTCAATACAAATAAGAGATATACTTTTTTTACTAAAGAAAGAATCGCTTTATTATATAAACTAATTTAATATTTGGCCTATATTACTGTGACTCAAGAGCACCTTTAGATCTCATTCTCCATTTAAAATTCAGAATAGGATTTTTAATTTTTTATTTTTGTAGTCCCTTGAAGTGATTTCTTCCTTTTCGAATACTTTAATTGAAGATGCTTCTTTAATCCATTTATATATTATTATATTTGTTACACCAATTAACTGCTTAGATAGCTTATTCAGCTACCTGACTGATACAGATCAATTATCTTTTGTTTGAATTCTTCCGAATAATAGGTATCTTTTTTGGACATTGATTAACACACACCTTTCTTGTAACTATTGTAATATGTTACTTTTCATATCCATTTATATATACAACACCAGGTTAAGAAGATTTTTACTTAAGTGTTTTCAAACTAATAATGTAAAACAATATAAAGCAATACAAAGCAATAGGAATTTGTATATGTTTCACGTGAAACATATTTATTCTAATAATATGAATGGAATTACTTAACGTATACAAAAGATTAAGAGATGAATTTCAAAATATAGTACATTAACTAATTAAATATATTACAATATCTAATTAAATAACTGTATTGCTGCATTTGGTAGTTACAAGATAATATAAAAGTTAATAGATTGATTATTTTCTATATTAATATATAGAAAATAAATATTAAAACATTCTTAAATCATAATAAGATGTTTCACGTGAAACATTAATAATAAGTTATCAATATTTCTATTTTATATCAAAATTAATAATGAAATTATATAGATAAATAAAAGCAATAATGTTATAATTAAAGGTAGTCCAAATGGCTTCATAAAAATATTAAAATTAAGAAAAACTGGATAAACAATGATATGTTGTTAATAACAGGTAATGTACATAAGTGCATGTAATTTAAGTCAAATTACATGAATGAAGGAGGAAATGATGGGACGAATAATAGCAGTTGCTAATCAAAAGGGAGGAGTAGGAAAAACTACTACCACCATAAACCTCTCTGCTTGCCTTGCTGAGAAAGGAAAGAATATTCTTACCATTGATATAGATCCTCAGGGAAATACATCAAGCGGACTTGGAGTGAAGAAAAATGAGTTAAGTTTCACAGTCTATGACTTAATTATTGGTAA
>JAQSXJ010000157.1 GCA_029256725.1 Anaerocolumna sp.
AGCAAATTTAGGAGATGGTTAAGTTGGACTGGCTTATGTCATAAAAGTTATTCGGATCCAAGTAGTTTGCTAAAAACTGAATATTGAAAGAGACAATTGATATAAGGCAGGAATTAAAACTTCCTGCCTTATATTCTGATCTATTTATCTATACTATTATTTTGTCTGTAAAAATAATAAATAGAATTTCTTTATATTTATTCTTTTGATAAATCAATAAGTCCATTGCCCTGACTTCTCTTATCAATTCCTAAAGAAACAGTTTTCTTAATCAGCTGTGCGTAAAGTTCAGTTTCCGTAAGGGTTCTTTCAAAATTTCCTTCACTTTCATTTATTATCAGTGCAAGAGCTCCTGATACGTGAGGTGTTGCCATAGAGGTTCCGTTTAAGGTCGCATATTTACCACCGATATAGGTTGAGAGAATTCCTACGCCAGGGGCTACAAGATCCACGTTATCATTACTATTACTGAATTTAGCAATCTTGTTATTAAAGTCAACAGCACCTACTGCAATTGATTCGTCATAGGCTGCCGGATAGCTAAGTTCATTGGTATTGCTATTATTATCACCCTCATTACCAGCTGCACAAACAACCAGTATATTAGCAGCAACTGCTTCCTGAACAGCTGTATGGAGCTTCGTTACATCATTAGGGCCACCAAGGGACATCGAAATAACTCTAACCTTTTCTCCGTTTTCGCCTCTCCAGGACACTGCATAATTTATACCTTCTATAATACTCTGATAACTTCCACTTCCGTTTTTATCTAATACCTTAACAATTAATAATTTAACAAGTGGTGCTACTCCTACCACACCTGCATCATTCTCAATTGCAGCAATCGTTCCGGCTACATGGGTTCCGTGACCGTTATTATCCTCATATTTATCCGGATTCATAGCATAATCACAGGTAAAGTTCCTACCGCCAATTATTCTGCCTGCCAAATCCGGATGATCCGTCTGACAGCCTGTATCAATAATTGCAACGACCACACCTTCTCCTTTTTTTCCTGCTTCCCAAAGGTGAGGTGCATTTATCATCTGGATACCCTCTGGTATTTCACTTGCACTTTCATGAATTTGCTGTACATCAAAAGGGATTAACTTAACCCTTTTCCTGCTTAATTCCATGAGAAAATTATGAAATAGCTTCAAGGCACATTTTCCTCTCTTTCTAATGCTCTTCTGGCAGAAAACCTCAGAAGGCCAGCGACAATCTGATAACTGTAGTTCTAAATTTAAGTACTCAGACTCAGACTATCTATACTAATATATTGTAAAATGTCGAAATATGTACCATTATGCCGTATTAATAACAATGTTTTTCTCGCATAAAAATAAGCCCTGCCGACGAGACGTCAACAAGGCTTACTTTTATACTTTTATATTATTTAGTTTCTTTCTTTCTCTGAACGAAATAAACAATTCCGCTTAGCAACAGGATAAAGGTTACAACAGCGCCAATAACAACAGGTGAACGCTGTGCTGCTGTATTAATTTCAGCACTGACAGGTGCTGCTTTTGTTACCCCTGATTCAGCAGCTTTACTGGAATCTACTGTAGCAGATGTAAGCTCAACTTCGTTGATTTCTTCTCCTGTTCCTGCTGTCTGGTCATCGGTTGCAGTTTCTGAACCACCCTGAATGGTCATAATACCATCATCTACAAGATTTTCAATAGGCTCTTGTGCCTCTTCTCCTTTATAAACCGGTTCTTCTCCTGTTGCAGCGCCTGAAGCATAGATCAGCTCCGGAGCAACACCTTCTACAACTGAAATATTATCTTTACCAAGTAATTCATACACATAATTTTCATTGTCTGCATTAAAAGGTATAATAGCTACCTCTACTGCTGTTTCAAGAGGCGCCGTATAAGTAACAGTTATACCCTTCTCCTCAAGTTCTTTTTGCTTATCTTCAAATACAATTTTATCAACCTCTAACTGTTTCTGCATCATTTCCTTATCCTGAGGATTGTCTGTGCTTACACTAGTTGTGTATAATATTTCAGAAGAAACAGCAGTATCAGGAGCTTTAGCTGTTTCAGTTTCTGATGCTTTAGCTGTTCCGCCATAAAGCAGTGTAATTGACATAGCAAGCATAGCAACTTTTAATAAATTCATTTTTCTCATAATTTTCTCCATTCTGCCGCTCGCAGCGGCTATAAACTATTTATAAATCGAAAAGTTTTTTGTAATTGAAAGAATAACACTCATTTTAGGTTAATTTATTAATTCCAATATTAGATGTTCATGAACAGGGATAAAGCTGTAGGTTCCTCCTTTCCTTTCCCTTTATGACAATTAGACGATAGGTACTTTAAAGAGGTTCCCTATTTTTATATGGTATTTTATTACAGTCACATCTATTTGCAGTAAGATGTGATTATTGATATACTGGTACTGCCTTGCGTAAATTTTACTTAATATCACTAATTGATATTTTCACTGAGGCAAGGCATAGGAATGAGACGTAGCGGGTTCCTACGCCATTAACGACAATTATGCTATAAATTTTTCATGTCTTTATTGAAACAAGGAGATTTTAGATCTAACACTAAAAAGAATACAGAAAGAAATTGAGGATTAAGAATGGATCTACGTATTGAAAAAACTATAAACAATCTACGAAGACATAACATGTGCGGATATTATATAGAAGATAAAGAGAATCTATTGTGCTTACTGAAGGAACTGATAACTCCCGGTTCAACTGTTGGCTGTGGGGATTCAGTCACCTTAGAAGAAACCGGCGTATTTGATTATATAAGACAGGGTAATTATCACTTCCTGGACAAATTTAAACCAGGCTTGTCCAGAGATGAAAAACGCCAGATATATCTTAAGAATTTTGCTGCTGATACCTTTCTCACCGGTGTTAATGCAATAACAACCGATGGGAGACTCTTTAATATCGATGGTAACGGCAGCCGGGTTGCACCTATGCTTTATGGACCGAATCAAGTCATTGTTATTGCCGGAATTAATAAACTTACTGATACCCTTGAAGATGCCATAACCAGAGCAAGACAGATAGCAGCTCCTTTAGATGCCAAACGTTTGGGAAAATCAACTCCCTGTACCTCCTTAAACCGTTGCATCGACTGCAGTCATAAGGAGAGAATCTGCAATGATTTTGTATTGATATCCGGTCAGTTTTCAGAGGACCGTATAAAAGTTATACTTATAAATGAAGCGTTAGGCTATTAATAGCCGAATAACCCCATATACCATCCATGCACAAACCCAGGCAAAAATAGTCTGATACATTACTATCCAGATGGCTGAAATAGTATTAAGCTCTCTTCTGATAATACTGATAGCAGCCACACAAGGCGAATAAATCAGTGTAAAGATCAGAAAGGCGTATGCAGAAGCAGGTGACAGAAGTTCACTCAGCGCAGCCGGCAGTCTCGTAACTCCTTCTCCGGTAAGCACTCCTAAGGTACTAATAACTGCTTCCTTTGCCATAAAACCGGTAAGAAGGGCTGTAGAGATCCGCCAATCTTCAAACCCCAAGGGCTTAAACAGGGGAGTCAGAAGATGTCCAATTTCAGCCAGCATACTCTGTGAACTCACTGTTACCGGTTCCAGTCTCCATGTGAATTTCTGTAAGAACCATATAAGAATCGAAGCCAGAAAAATAACAGTAAAAGCGCGTGTCAGAAAATCTTTGGTCTTATCCCATAACATTAGAAGTACACTTTTAGCACCGGGAAATCGATAGTTTGGCAGTTCCATTACAAAACGTTCTGCTTCCCCTTTAAATATGTATCTCTTTAAAAACATTGTACTCACAATTCCCATCAACAGCCCGAATATATAGAGGGATATCATAACAAGCGCACGATGGCTTGGGAAGAATGCCATGGTAAATACTCCATATATCGGAAGCTTTGCACTGCAGCTCATAAAAGGTATCAGGAAAACCGTCATTCTCCGGTCTCTATCGCTGGGTAAGGTACGGGTTGCCATTACTGCCGGTACACTACAACCAAAACCAATTATCATAGGAACAAAACTACGTCCCGAAAGACCAATATTACCCAGCAGTTTATCCATAATAAAGGCAACTCTTGCCATGTATCCACTGTCTTCCAATAACGCCAGAAAAAGTCCCAGCTGCCTCTAAAGTATTTCTAATAATGTCCGTTAGTATTTGTATACCTCCGGCCAATAAGTCACTTAAGAAATTCCCGATTACTCCAAATGTCAGCCAGAATATGCTTAACATTATAAGGAGGAATACAGGAATACCAATATATCTGTTTGCAAGTATATTATCAATTCTAAGACTTCTTATCTTATGAATACTTTCTCTTGGTCTCACTACTGTCTCACTGCACAAA
>JAQSXJ010000158.1 GCA_029256725.1 Anaerocolumna sp.
AATACATTACTGGGACTGTTGTAAAGCATAAAATATATACTTTATAACGGTCCCAATTGATATCGGGCATGGAGGACTCATATGTTAAACTTTTTAACAGAAAATCAGTTAGTTGAAAATGAATATGATTTAGTCAAAGAACCTCAGAACGCTTCTTTGTTCACGACAGGAAATGGATACATGGGAGTGCGAGGCAGCTTAGAGGAATTTGGTTCAACCAGGATTCAAGGAGCGTTTATCAGAGGCTTTATTGATGAGATTATAGAAGTGGTCGAACCTTTTTGTGATAATGTGTATATGAAAAAATACTATTTTAACGAGGAGAAACTGAAAGAATTTGATAAACAGGTTACAGGTGTTAATCTGGTTGATTTCCTGTTAATCAGATTTTATATAGGGGACAAACCCTTTTATCCTTGGGAGGGTGAGATACTTTCCTGGGAGAGAAGCTTAAATACAGAAGAAGCCACTTTTTTAAGAAATGTGACATGGAAAGATGATTGTGGTAACATAACTGAGTTTTCGTTTGAACGCTTTGCATCTTATGAAGATGAACATATGTATTGTATTAGAGCTATCGCCAGACCAGTTAATCATACCTTGCCAGTAAGTATAATCTCCGGAATTGATACTGAAGTCAGGACAGGAGGACAGAAGGTTTTACAATTTGAAAATGAAATAATTAATGACCTTAAACTAATATATTGCTTTAATTCCGGTAAGAAGTATTCTTTTCAATGTAAGGTATGCGTAAGTAGCCGCTTCTATCAGGATGGAGAGGAAGTTGGTGCAATTGGTGAAAAGTGTAACCACCTCATATATCAGAAAGCAGTAATGAATGGCAGTGCTAAAGAATACAGAGTTGAAAAAAATGTTTATATTGCTACCGCCAGGGATGAGAATATAAATCTGAAGCAACTTGATGATGGTATTGAATTGTTAGGTAATTATGAAGAAAACAAAAAGCATCATGTTATAAAATGGAAAAATATATTTTCAAAATTTGATGTTAAAATAGATGGTGATGATAAAAAGGATGCGGAATTAAGATTTGCAAATTATCACACGGTGATATCTGCATCAATGCATGATAGTGTTCACAGTTTATCTGCAAAAGCATTGACGGGAGAAAAGTACAACCAGTTTGTGTGGTGGGATTGTGAAATATATCAATTACCAATCTTTATCCATACCTATCCTCTGGTAGCGAGAAATGCCTTGCTATATAGATATGATCGATTACAAGAGGCGAGAAAAAATGCGAAAGCTGAGGGCTATAAGGGAGCGAGATTTCCATTTGTCTCTTCCGTAGAGGGTACCGAGCATGTTTGGGAGTATGTAAGACATCCATTTATGCAGATACATATAACAGCAGATGTTGGTTTTGGTATTATTAAATACTTTGAAAATACATTTGATATTGAATTTATGAAAAGCTATGGATTTGAGATGCTGTATGAGATATGCAGATACTGGGTTACTAAAGTTACATTCATAGAGGGGAAGTACCAGCTTATTAATGTAACAGGGACGGATGAACACCACCCATATATCAATAATGATGCGTACACGAATTATTTAGTACAATATATTTTGGTAAAAACACTTGAATTGAATGAGAAATATTCAGAAGATTCCATTAGAGATAATTTAGAGATTACGAAAGAAGATATAATTCAATTTAAAGAAGTAGCAAATCATATGTATCTTCCATTAGAATCCTCGGGGCTCATTCCACAATTTGACGGATACTTTGGATTATCAAGGAGCTTAAAGATTGAAGGAACTGGAACTGGAAAGAGTTTTCAAATGAAGCAGGCAGGCTTGTACCACGAAAGCCAAATTATAAAACAGCCGGATGTCATGTTGCTTTATACCTATTTGAATTTGGAGATAAAAAACAGTAATTTCGAAAGTAATTGGGATTATTATGAGCAAATGTGTGAGTCTTCCTCTTCTTTAACTTTTCCAGTTAACGCAATTTGTTCCGCTGAGGCAAAACGAATGTTATCATTTATTAATTATTTCAATGACACTTTAAATATTGATATTATGGATATTCATCATTCAGCATGGCAGGGAGTACATTCGGGATGTCTGGCCGGGGGATGGTATGCTGTATTTAGAGGATTGATGGGGATAGTAACAGATAATAACGGAATTAAAGTTAACCCCAAGTTATTTCCGTTCTGGAATAGTGTTGAGTTGAACTTTGTATACCACTCAAAACGAATTAATGCCAAATTAATTGGTAATAAATTAATCTTAAGCAGCGGGGATGACATTGATGTTCCTGTAATATACCACAGTAAAAATTTTATTTTCCACGATAAATTAGAAATGGAGATAGAATGAAACATTTAAAAAAAGTAATAGGCATCGGCTTAATTTTGATTATATGTTTCTGCTTTTATAACAATAAAACAGAAATTAATTCTGATATCAGCTCGGATAAGGCGGAAGAGGAAACAGGAAAGGAGGAAGCAATGAAAGCTTTTTGGCTAACGAATCAGATAGAAGATGAAAGTATCATGTTGGTTTCGAATAACGGGAATTCACCGTCTGGTAATTTATTGTTTGAACCTGCAAAAATTACTGAGATGGTAACATATCAAACAGAAACAGGTGTAAAAACGGTTTGGAAAGAAGGTACTGATTATACTGTAAATGGTAAAACGATTACTGCACTTAATAGTAACATACCATTTATGACAGATATGCAGGTTAATGGAGAAGATAAAATAGATGGATTAGACTATACCAGTATTCCAAGTGTTACGGCAGGACTGTATCTCCCATTTACAGAAGGAGCTGAACTTATTTCAAGACAAGTATATGTTACCTACGAATATAATGAGAAATGGGATGGGACGACTCCAGTTTATGAGGGACATAAACTGAAGATTATCATGAGCAAGTTAGAGAATAAAGAAGCAGTCAATTTATTGGTTTATGGTGACTCTATATCTACCGGTGCTAATTCTTCGGGATATTTAAAAGTTTTTCCCAATAAAGATAGTTGGCCTGTCGCAGTTACTAAAAATCTGGAGCAGTATTATGGATCACAAATCAATCTCTTGAACAAAGCGGTAGGGGGATGGACGAGTGAAAATGCCATTAAAAATACCGAATCAATCGGATGGGTGGATGGTAAGCAGATAAAACAGCCGGGAATTAAGGTTACATTGTCTGAAATGCCAGATTACAAACCGGACTTAGTCATTCTTGGATTTGGTATGAACGATGCAACAAACGGAATAGATAAAAATACCTTTAAGATTTATATGAGTACAATAATTGAAAACATAAGAGAAAGAAACAGTCAATGTGAATTCATTCTCTTAGGTACCATGTTGGCGAATCCCATGGCAGCAAATCAGTCTAAGGATCAAATATCATATTATACCGTTCTTAAGGAAATCGCAGAAAGTGAGGAGGGTATTGTCACTGTGAATATTGGACAAATGCATCAGGGCATGCTGGATGCAGATAAAAAATATATTGATATGACAGCAAACAATGTAAACCATCCAAATGATTTCATGGCAAGTATTTATACAATGAATATTTTAGCGTTATTAATTAAATAAACAAATTGGTTTGGTTGTCAAAAACATCTATTTGATTAAAAAGTACTTTCGATTCCCAAATTAAGATTATGAACTTTCTGCAAATATTATGTTGAATACCAAGGAGGAATTCAAATGAAAAAAATAATTGCTATTTTATTAGCAGGATTAATATTATCTCCATCGTATGCAAGTGCTAGCGTGAATTTAAGTGAAAATCTTCTGAATGATTGTGATTTTATTACTAATTTCACTACGTCAGTGAATGGAGTACCTAGTACAACCTTACCGAATCATTCACTTGTTAATAATAATTGGAATATTGAACAGTCGAATAGCAAATATGCATTAAATTCAAGTACATATTATGTGAACGGTAATTCTGTTGTTTATTATGATAATTCAAAACAGGTAGGAATTAACCCGACGGATCATGATTTGTATTTAAATATCAACGGAACCAATGAGTATT
>JAQSXJ010000159.1 GCA_029256725.1 Anaerocolumna sp.
CAGAGAAGAAATGGTTTGTGCCGCCATGGTAGATGCTGTAATAAACGATCCGGTCAACACGGAAAATAGCAACAGGTATGCCACGTAAAATCCGGTTTCTGCCACCTGCATATTATGAAAAGCATATGAGAAATTCGTAAATACTGCTGCAATAACCGCAATGGATATCAATCCTGTAAAGGTGCTTAAATTTGATTTGACTTCCCCTGTTACTACCTGCTTAAGATCATCAAGAATGCCCGTTATTGAAAAAGTTCTTTTCCCCGAAATTAAATCCGTAACATACTCCATAAAATTAAAATTATTATCATCTGACAGTGCCTGGTCGATAACTGACTGAATTTGGGTATAATCAATATCCTTCTGCTTAAGTCCTGATGTCTCGTCTGTTTCTGCAGCAGATGCCGCTATCGGAAACTGTAGTAACATCATAACAAATGCTATATATATAAGTACCTTTTTCCAAAGTACATCTTTCTTCTGTTTCGTCATAATCCCTCCTCACCGGGGCACCTCATAGTAATTTCAGGAGGTAAGAAATTTATTGATGGTATCAAGCAATGCCAGTAAAATAGGCATTCCTGTTGCCAGTATAGTCAGTTTACCCACAAGTTCTATCTGATTCGCTACGGCAGTATGTCCAAAATCTTTGCAAAGGTCAGAAGTAAACTCACATATGTATGTGATACCAATGATTTTTATAAGTATCCCCAAATAAGAATCATTCAGATTAATATAACTTTGAATCTTCTTTATAGTGCTTATAATCAGCTCCAGCCTGCTTACTCCCAGATAGAAAATCAGTATACAGCCTGCCAGGCTTATATAAACCGAATATTCGGACTTATAATTCTTAAAGATAATTGCCAGCAATACTACACTGATTCCAACTAAGGCTATCTGTAACATCCCATTCTCCCTTCCTTATAATGTGAACAGATTCTGAATGGTCTTAAATAATTCAGAGATATAAGGCACAATCCAGAACAAAACCAGGATAAGACCTGCCAGGGTGGTTAGAAAAGCCTGTTCATCCCTTCCCGATTGCTTTAGTATCTGATTTAACACTGAAACCAGAATACCTACCGCAGCGATTTTAAATATCAGGTTGATGTCCATGTTAACTCCCATCTGTGTGTCTTGGCACACGTATTTTTCAGAAATTTGAAAAACATCTTTGTTTTTGTTTTTCATCTCCTCTATCCATTAATACGTAGTTGATTATTTAGGGATTAAAGCATAATAATCGTAAGAAAAATCCCCCCCAGAATACCCAGGGTGTTATACATATAGGTCTTTTCCTTAACACCTTTTGAGAGTTCTTTAATTTCCTCTTCAATTTGAGACAGGTATAAATCGATGGTATTAAGCTGCATCTCTTTATCAAGGTATCCCAGATTGTCGCCGAAGCCGGACAAATTCTGTAGATCCTTTTTACTAAGAGAGGTATTCTCAAGCCCCTTAGCTACAGACTCTTTCCATATTTCGCAAAAAGAAACTCCACCATATTCACTCAGCCTTTCCGCTGCCATAGTAAGGAATTTCTTATACCTGCCATCATGTCTGACTGACAGAGCTTGTACTGCTTCCGGCAGCGGTGAGTTAGCATACCTTATGTCACCGCGGAGCAAGGTTAAGATTCTTCTTAATTCCTTCAAATCCTGGATTCTTCCCTTTAACTCACTGCTGAAATACAATCCCATTCCTGTTGAAGAAGAAAGTATCAGAACACAGCCAAGAATTTTAATAAAGGTTATAATCATTGTTGGCTCCCATCTGCATGCCTTAGCATGCGTTTAATCAAGGGGAGTGAAAATGCTTTTCTTTCACTCATGGCTCCCATCTGCGTGCTTTAGCACGCGTTTAATCAAGGGGAGTGAAAATGCTTTTCTTTCACTCATGGCTCCCATCTGCATGCCTTAGCACGCGTTACTTTGTCAGCAAATCACAGGAATAGATCGGCCTGCCGTTTTTATCATAGACCTCTTCCAGATGCCCTACACTGCCTTTATTGCTGAGTACTATGTATCGTTCAAATAATTTATTCTCAATAAGCTTTTTGAGTAAAGGTTTATTCTTAACATCCTCCATAGAATTCCCATGAACAGTTGCAATAAGTTTACATCCGCAGTTTATAACATACTCAATCGCTTCAATATCTTCTGCCGAACCAACTTCATCCACTGCAATTACTCTGGGCGACATGGCCCTGATAAGCATAAGCATTCCCTTGGCTTTAGGACAGCAGTCAAGTACATCGGTTCTGATTCCAAGATCATTCTGAGGCACTCCCATATAACAGGCTCCTATTTCTGATCTTTCATCAACCACTCCAACCGTAAGCCCTTCCCTTCCATCGATACCATCAGAAATCAATCGTATGATATCTCTTAACAAGGTAGTCTTTCCGCAGCAAGGGGGCGATATTATCAAGGTATGGCAGCAGTTTCCCTCTTCCATAAGCAATGGAATAACTTTCTCTCCACATCCCTTTATCTGGTGGGAAAGCCTAATATTTATAAAAGAAATATGCTTGATGCTTTTAATTCGATTTTCTTCCAGAACGGCCTTTCCGGCAATTCCGACTCTATGCCCTCCTGTTATGGTTATAAAACCCTGCTTTAATTCTTCTTCAAAAGCATAGAGCGAGTAATTACTGATATATTCCATAGTTTCCTTCAGTTCATTTCTGGTAAGTATGTAACTGTTATCCCCTGAGAGAGATAGCTCAGACTGTTCATTTAAGAAATATTCCGTATTACCGTACACTACCAAAAGCGGAGCATTTACACGTAGTCTGATTTCCTGAAGCAACTCATATTCTAAATCAGCTTTTGCTAAAATGTTCCGAAGCTTTATGGAGAAAATTTTTAACAGCTCTTCTTTTTTATTCATTGCATTCTTTTCCCTGTAAGAAAATACGAAACCTTACAGGTACTCGTCCTCCTCCTTAAAACAATATATGTCCCCCTTGAAAAATTATGACCTTATATTTTATCTTGCAAAATAGATTTTTATATATTATCCTTATGATTAAATTAATAACTGCATTGATTTATAGAAATGCAGCACTAATGCTCACACAGATAGGAGTTCATATGAAATACGGATTAATCGGAGAAAAACTGGGTCACAGCTATTCTAAACCCATACATGAGAAACTGGTAAATTTTCATGACATCAAGGATTACAGCTACGAAATCAGACCTGTTGCAAAAGAAGAGTTTCATGACTTTATGACAGCGAAGGATTTTACAGGTATTAATGTAACAATTCCTTATAAGAGTGATGTAATTCCCTATTTACATAAAATAGATACACATGCAGAAAAAATAGGCGCCGTTAATACAGTAGTAAATAACGAAGGAAAATTATACGGTTATAACACAGATTTCTATGGTTTTTTGTATACACTCATTTATCATAATTTTGCAGTGAAGGATAAAAAGGTCCTGGTACTTGGTAATGGTGGAGCTGCTAAAGCAATACTTGCCGTACTTCATTATCTGAAAGCCTCTCAGATAATAATTGTCAAACACCGGGAAGGGGTTAACTGTATCTCTTATGAGGAGGCCGCTCTTAAGCATGCAGATGCCTCCTTTATCATCAACACCAGCCCTGTAGGAATGTATCCCAATACAGATGCTTCACCTGTGGATCTGATAGCTTACAAAAGCTTAGAAGGTGTAATAGATATTATATACAATCCTTTAGAAACCAAATTGCTGGCCCAGGCAGCAAAGCTTTCAATTCCAGCAGTCAATGGCCTTGAAATGCTGGTTGCTCAGGCAAAACGTGCTGTGGAAATCTTCCTTGATACCACTTTTGCTGACGAAGCTATTCAGCGGATTCACGAAGAACTTATTCTGGAACTACAAAAATATTAAAAAAGAGTATGACACATAAAAAAGAAGCTTTATGGATTACATCCATGATGTGACCCCAATAAGTTAGACTTTATTGCGTAGTAGTTGAAAACTACTACGCAATTTCTTTATGCAGCTAAGTGATTAAGCCTGTATTCAACAGG
>JAQSXJ010000061.1 GCA_029256725.1 Anaerocolumna sp.
ATCCCATTCGCTGGTGTGAGTGTCGCAGTCATTTATAAACTCCTTTGCTGCTTAAGCAAAATATATTATTCCGATATGATTGAATAATAACTTATTTCTCGTGGATATTCAACAATTTTCGTGTGAAAAAGTATTTATGTACCAAACAGTAACAAATAGACTTCTGATGTCGTTAATTTATTATTTTGTAAAAAAGCGACAGTCTATAAAACTTGACAATAAAAATATTTTTTGGTTGAAAAACACTGAAAAATAGCGGATAAATGGAATGTATATTATGACATGATATGACAATAATTTAACAATTTATTGACACTATTCGAGAATTTAAATACTATATAGACGTGCAGGTTTGTAGCCAATTGGAAGTTAAGTCAAACCATGGTGGGAGATATATTAATGGTTTGCATTAATCGTCCAGTAGTTGTTTAAAATGCGTATAATTGGAAAGGGAGTAGAATGAATACTAAAAAATTGATAACAGCATTGAAGTATGTTTTTTTATTAACATTAATTCTGGTGGGGATTACCTTCAATGACAATTATGCTAAGGCAGCAGATGGTCAGATTAAAGCTGTCACTATAAAAACAGGAAAAGAAGATGTAACGAAAAGTGCTTATACCGGTAAGTTATTAGCAGAGGGTGATGATGGATATGTCAGGGGGTCTGTGGTTAAAGTTACTACGGGCTGTTCAGGTTTACTGCGTTTTCATTATCAGGGAAACAATTCAGACAGTGTGTCTATAAGCGTTTATACAGACGAAGCACTTACTGATTGCATTGCTTATACAAGTGTTGATGCATCCTCAGATGTGGTAACAACTTTTGGAATGGCTATACCAAAAGCTGGTACATATTATACAACGATTAAGACCTTTGAAGAGTATGATATCGATTACTCAATATCAGCTGATATCTATTCCGCTGATGACGATGTGTTAACAAGTGGTAAGAGTAAGACTGTTACACTATTAAGCAGTAGTGATAGTAATTATTATACAATTACCCTTAAAAGCGCGGGTACGGTAAATGTATATACTACTTATGCAAATGGAAAAGACTGTTACATAGATGTAGATATTTATCAAAAAGTAAGCGGTAAAATGAAATTAGTATCAAAAGGAAGCTCCTTAGCTTCTGGTACCGTTGCCGGTTTGGCAAAGGGGACATATTATATTAAGTTATCTAACGGTAGTGATTCTTACTATGCACTTAAATATAAGTTTACAGCTATTACTGACAAAAGCGGTACTGCAAAATCAAAAGCGGCTTCTTTAAAGATGGGCACTGCATCAAAAGGTCTGATTCTTACAACGGACAAAAAAGGGAAAGAAGACTGGTACAAGATTACTTTAACAAAAGATCAGGCAGTTGAACTTACATTAACCGGTGATGTATCAGGTGATATAAGTTTATCTTTCTATGGCTCTGATAACTCACTTTTTGGTAAGTTATATGTTGATGAATATACTACGGAAGACGCTGCAGTACCTTATGTTAGCACAAGTAAAAGCCAGAAACTGCCTAAGGGGACCTATTATATTAAGATTACAAAAGACAGCAGCAGCACTTCTGGTTCATATTCAGTTAAAATGAAATAAAGTTGGGATAAAATAAATAAGATGCTACAGCATGCACAGAGACCTCGAGTTATCGAGGTCTTTATTTTTTTCTAATAAAGCTTAGGGAAAATAACTTTCTTAATATCTGCCAATTCTAAAGAATGAAGAAGGTATCAACAGAAATGACTTAAAGGTTTTCTGTCTTATCTCTCTGAATGTCATGACGAATTTTGTCTAAAATACCTACATTAACGCCTTTGAATGCCAGCTTGTGGTATGAAAAATGCATATTTCAAAGGTATTAACGAAAACGTTTGAGTAATTTATGTATTTTTTTAAAAAATACTTGCAAAATATAGTAAAAAGGTATATGATACAAATGTAAAAAAACAACAGGATAGAAAAAAACGTTAAGTATACATAATGTTTTGTTTATAATTGCCTATAATATTTTAGCTAGAGTGTAATAATACACAAATCACAAAGAAACAACACGGATAATATAAGCATAATTTTTTTGTCCAAGTTTAGAAAACGTTTAAGAAAATAAGGGGACTTTATAGTAAGGAGCTTAGACTTTGGTTTCTATAAAAGACATTTCAACACGATGTGGGGTATCTGTAGCAACGGTCAGTAAAGCATTAAATAATCATAAAGATATTTCAGCTGCTACAAAAGAAAACATAATAAGAATTGCGAAAGAGATGGATTACTTTCCGAATTCCTCTGCAAGAGCATTAAAGACAAACCGGACTTATAATCTTGGGGTTCTGTTTGTAGATGAGGCTCAAAGCGGTCTGACTCATGAGTACTTTGCCAATGTTTTGGATAGCTTTAAGCAAGAGGCAGAGAGAAAAGGCTATGACATAACTTTCATCAGCAGGCACACAGGCCGGATGAATATGACCTATTATGAACATAGCAAATACCGGGGAGTTGACGGAGTGGTCATCGCTTGTATCCGTTTCACAGATCCACAGGTTGCAGAGTTAATTAACGGAGAACTTCCGGTTGTAACCATAGATCATGTATTTGATAACCGTACCGCAATCGTTTCAGACAATGTAAATGGGATGAAAGATTTGATTACATACATTTATGAAATGGGGCACAGCAAGATAGCTTATATACACGGAGCCAATTCTTCTGTAACCCAGAACCGGGTGGGAAGTTTTTATAAGACTCTCGGTGAACTTGGTATAACTGTACCAGATGAATATGTTAAGAGTGGAATTTATCATGACCCGGACACGACTGCAGTACTGACCAGAGAATTGCTGCAGCTTAAGGATAGACCGACTTGTATAGTATTTTCAGATGACTTCTCCTGCATCGGAGGAATGAATGCAATCAAAGAAGCCGGCCTTCGCATACCGGAAGATATTTCTATAGCCGGTTATGATGGAATTACCTTATCCCAGGTATTGGTTCCTAAGTTAACAACATTGAAACAGGATACCGGAGCTCTCGGAAGAATAGCAGCTGAGAAACTCATTGCACTGATAGAAAATCCTAAGGCAGCTATTATTGAGCAAGTGATTATTGGAGGGAAGGTATTACCCGGTAATTCTGTAAGTAACCTTAAGGAAGGTAATGATGAAAGAAAGGATGGAAAATGCTGTTAAGACAATCTGACGATTTAAAACTACGTAAGGGGGAAAGAAAATGAAAGATTTTTTACATAATACGTGGAAGCATAGAGCGCATCTTGTAATGTGTTTACCTGCAATTCTAGTATTGCTTTTGTTCAGCTATATGCCAATGTTCGGTTTGGTAATGGCTTTTAAGAAGTTTGATTATAGTCTTGGAATATGGGGCAGTCCATGGGCACAACTTGATAACTTTAAGTTCTTGTTGGTTTCCGGAAATATTTTTACCAGAATGACTAGGAATACACTGCTGTATTATGTGGCATTTACTGTAATCTGCACTACACTGAATATCGTGCTTGCTATCGGTATCGACCAATTGGTATTTAAACGTGTTGGAAAAGTATTCCAAAGCATTATGATTATACCGGTATTTATTTCTTTTGCTGCAGTGCAGTTCATCGTGTATGCATTTTTTAGCAATGACGGAATGATTAACAATATAATTAGTTCTGTAGGAGGCGAGACGGTTCGATGGTATACAAGTGCCAAATACTGGCCGCTTATCTTAACAACGGTAAAGATATGGAGTTCTGTAGGTTACGGTTCGGTTTTGTACATGGCCGTACTGGCGGGTATTGATCAGGAAATGTATGAAGCAGCACAGATAGATGGTGCCAATAAGTGGAAACAGATCTGGAACATCACACTGCCTTCCTTGATACCGATGATAACCATTATGCTTCTGTTAGGTGTTGGTGGAATCATGCGTTCTGATACAGGTCTGT
The DNA here is from genome assembly GCA_029256725.1 of Anaerocolumna sp. Classification (GTDB taxonomy): domain Bacteria; phylum Bacillota; class Clostridia; order Lachnospirales; family Lachnospiraceae; genus Anaerocolumna. The sequence goes on from JAQSXJ010000061.1 coordinate 3,941, forward strand.
TCTACCAGGTAACTAGAAACAGTGGAATTCTGTATTCAACTACTCAAGTTATTGACTCTTATGTATTAAATGCTATTTTAACCACCCCGGATTATGGATTTACGGCGGCAACCACCTTTTATCAATCCATTATCGGTTTTCTACTGATAATAACGGCAAATGGAATTGTTCGAAAGGCGGCACCGGAAAATGCATTGTTCTAGAAAAAATTGGAGGGAAGAAAATGAGTACGATAGCAGCGAAGTCCAATGTAAATAATAAAGTTCGCATTCAAGTAAAGAAGAAAAAAGCAGGCGCGGGTCAGTACATACTGAGTGTGCTTCTGGGAATATACACCTTATTCTGCCTTTTGCCAATTATACTGGTATTCGTAACTGCCTTTTCAGATGAAAAGAGTATCGTTAGCAATGGCTTCACCTATTTTCCGAAGGAATTTTCACTGGAAGGTTTCAAGTATGTATTTAAATACGGTACACAGCTGGCGGTTTCCTACGGTGCAACAATCTTTATAACGGTAGTAGGAACTTTGCTGGGATTGCTGGTTATGAGTCTTTTAGGGTATGGATTGAGCAGAAGGGATTTTCGATTAAGAAGAGCACTATCCATATTTGTTATGGTTCCGATGCTTTTTTCAGGTGGTCAGCTGGCAAGTTATATTATTTTTACCTCTGTCTATCATATGAAGGATAGTATCTGGCTGCTTATTCTTCCGTTAATGGTCTCTACCATGAATGTCATCATTCTGCGTACATATATTCAAATGAGTATTCCGGATGAATTAATGGAATCTGCCCGGATAGATGGAGCCAGTGAATACAGGACGTTTTTCCAGATTGTACTGCCTTTGATGAAACCGGCACTTGCTTCTGTTGGATTCATGATGGCAACTGCTTACTGGAATGACTGGCAGAATGCCTTGTTGTACATAACCAGTGAAAGCAAAACGCCACTGCAGCTTTTACTCGTGCGTATCCAGAGAAATATTGAGTTTTTATTAAATAATAAGAGTATTACAGGTTCTGCAATGATTGCTATGCAACAGAATATTCCACAGTACTCCTGTATTATGGCTACTGTTCTTACAGTAGTCGGTCCAATTATGATTGTTTATCCATTCTTTCAGAAATATTTTGTCAAAGGACTTACAGTTGGTTCTGTTAAAGGTTGATTTTCATGATGCAGGGCATCTTGAAATATATAATTTATTAAGGGAGGATAATATGTTAAAAATCAAGGAATTAGGGAAAAAGATTCTTGCGGTGACATTGGCAGCAGCGATGTTAACTGCAACAGGATGTGGTAACAATAACACAAAAACCACATCCGACAGCGGTAAGAATGAACCGACCGCAACAACAGCAGAAGCCACACCGGAGAGCAGCGGTGATAAAACTAGTAATACTGCTATGACTAAGATCTCTGTATATAGACCTAGCTTTAATACTGTACCAGATACTGCTGAAGTGAAGGCAGTTCAGGATGCTATCAATGCTTATATCGGAGATAAAATTAATGTAGAGATACAACTCAGTGACATCAGTAGCAGTGAGTACTTTGATAAGGCGAATCTTGCACTTGCAAATAATGAAATTGACCTTCTTTGGACAGCAAACTGGGCGGAGACTATCAAAACTGACGACCTTGTAAAACGGGGTGCTCTGTATGATATCACTGACAAACTTCCCAATTACGATATCTACAAGGCGATGCCTGAATGGGTTTGGGGATCATCCGGATTTGGTGGAAAAAATTATTTTATTCCTTGCTACAAAGAGGCAGCGGAAGGCTACAATCTGATGTTCCGTAAGGCACTGGTAGACAAATACGGCTGGGATCTGTCAACTGTTAAGAGTTTAAAAGATATTGAGCCTATGCTTGAAGATTTAAAAGCAGAAGGTCTGAAATATCCTTATCTTACACAGAAAACAGCAATGTTCTTCCGTTATTATCTGAACAAGTATGATTTCTTTAGCCAAAGCAGCTTTATAGCTGTGGATAAAGATCAGGATGCCGTTGTGAATACAGTTGCTTCACCGGAATATCTGGAATTTGCATCTTTGATGGGTGATTGGGCTGCTAAGGGTTATATTAGTGAAGATGATCTTACAAAGACTACAACAGATACCACAACTCAGACACAGGATTGGGGGATTTCCTGGTGGACAGATGTTCCCAACAATGGCGAAGCAAACAATCGTTACAAACAGGACGTAGAAATGGTTAAGATCACAGACAACTGGACACAGTCCAATGGTACCTTAGGTGCCACTTATGCAATCTCTGCTACCAGCACAGATGAGGAAGTGGATGCTTGCCTGAAGTTCCTGGGACTCCTTTACACAGATACAACATTAGCTGATCTTTATACTTTTGGTATCGAAGGCACAGATTACACAAGAGTAGATGGTAAGATTCAGAAAACGGAAGCAGGTTTGTACAATCACAGTGCGTGGGAATCAACAACTGTAACCGTACTTTCTCTTGAAGTAGGTGAACCGGACGACAAGATTGAAATGTATACAACATTCAATGATGGTGCAAAGGGCTCAATTGCTAACGGTTTCAGATTTGATAAAACAAATATTGATGCGCAGTATGCAGCATGTGAATCGCTTTTTGATGAGTTCGCTTTTGCTCTTGAAAACGGCGGTATCAAACCAGCAGATGTACCAGCAGTAATTAAAGATTATCAGAAAGCACTTGACGATGCCGGCTATCAGGAAATTTTAAAAGAAGCTCAGACTCAGTATGAAGAGTGGAAGAAAGTAAGATAATCCATTAATTAATCTTACAAAGTTTAATATCAGGTTTTAAGAAATATAGATCAGAATATAAAGATAAAGGGTATGATTCTAAGGAGTCATACCCTTTATCTTTATATTCTGCCGGGCTAATAAGAACTATATGTAATGGTTAATATACAAACTTCACTAACATAGATATAATAATCAGCACTGCACAGATAAGTGAGATAATCCGGTATATCTTACCGATTCAATGTCATCTTTTTCTTTCAGTAAATAGATAATTCCTGATATAAATAAAGCTAATCCCACAAACATAAATAAAATAAAAGTAATCCAATCTTTCACTTTTAATATCCTCCCGTTATAATGAAATGAAATAAACTTAGGCATTATACCCATAGGGGTATAAGTACATTTGCATTATATATACTGAACCTTTAAAAGCCAAATAAATGAATAATGCTTTTGTTCAGCAAATCCTATCTCTAAAACAATGTAAATAACACCTGTGATTATACCCTTAGCAATAATTACTAAAAGGAGAATAGGACAGGGTGGGGGTTACAGATGAAGCCGAAGCTCTTAAAGCACAAAAGTGTAAATACCATATAGCACCTTTAATTCAAATGAAAGAGAAAGTAATTAAATTAATTAAACTAAAAAGAGAAAAGATATATTTTGTATTAAGCCAAAATAAGGAGTATAATACAGCTGTAAAATCATTGTAAACAGAACTATTTTTACTTCTGAATAAAATAGGGAGAAAAAAGGTCTCAAAAGAATGAAGCGTTTTATAGATAGAGTTTCATCTTGAAGTTCAGTTATAAGCCCAAGAAGGGAGGAATGGAATCTGCAAAGGGGATAAAGGGATGGAACGATATTTGCCAATAAATTAATCAGTTCAATAATAATTAGTTTCATAAATCTCAATCTTCATAAATCTCGATCTTCTAAAATCAATTCAGATGATTAGATTAAAAAGAAGAGACAAATAATTAGTAATGGAAAAGAGAAAAAGAATAATAAATCATTAAATAAAAAAATGTGTAAAAGGACAATATTATGCTGAACTAATAAGTACTTGGGATAAGTTATCATGTGTACATCTCTTGCTCTGACATAGGATACGACTACATGGAAGTTCAGCTAATATAGAATGGGTTTTGAATATGAAGAAAGAAAAACCGAAGGTAATAGAGAAAAGCACAGATCAAATATATGAGGACTTGATAGATCTGATGCAAAGTACCCAGTGTATGACAATTACTGCATCTAAGATTGAGATGTACAAGAATATAGCAGATCAGTTTACGGAGTTAAAGAGTTTTCAGGAGTCAGAAGCCTATGCAGAGAAATGCAGACAATTGGCACAAAAGACTGAAAAAGAACTAAAAAAACGGGCATATGAAAAAGCACAGATCAATATGAACAAGGCCAGGATTGTATCGGAGTACAAGGCAGCAGCAGAGGAGTTTAAGAAAGCAAGCGGATATAAGAATGCTGATACATTGGCAGCACAATGCGAAGAAATAAGTACAAAGATTGAAAACAAAAGTATAAAAAAGAATCTGGTTCAAAAGATTAGTATAATAGCAGGAATTCTGCTTTTAATACTATTTGCACTTCTTCCTTTTGGAAGATATTATGCAGCAAATACCCTCTTATTTCTAAGAGCTTATCCAACTGCAGCTAAAATATATGACAAGTTAGGTGATTATAAAACCAGCGAAGAAAAATTAAAGAAAAGTCAATACATGATTGGTAAGAATCTCTATAAGGAAGAAGATTATAAAGGGGCTGCCAAAGCGTTTTCTGCTGCTGATGATTATAAAGATAGTGAAGAAAAAGAAGTGTCCATGATCAAGCTGATACTACAAAATGAGGAGCCTGGTGATACTGTGATGATAGGAGGATATAACTGGATCCTATTAAACAAATCAGAAGATAAGGCGTTGCTTATAAAGAAAGTAGCATTAGACAAAAGAGCATACAATACAGAAGCTGTTGATACATCGTGGGAAAACTCTTCTCTTCGTCAGTTTCTGAATTCAGACTTTCTACTCAATACTTTCTCAGAGAGTGAAAGAAATAGTATCGTTCTAAGTATTATAGAAAACAACAAATCCGTTTATGGTACAGATGGAGGAAACAACACACAGGATTCTATCTTCTTGTTAAGTACCGAGGAAGTTAATGAGTACCAAACCTTTATAAAAGGCTTTAAAGGAAACAGCTGGCTGCGTTCTCCTGGCAATTCACAGAACAGCGCGGCATTTATGACAGAAAAGGGTACTGTAATGGACTATGGATATATGGTATCTTCTGAAGAATTCACAGTTCATCCGGTTATCTGGTTTAATATAAAATAAAATCTGTAAGAAGAGTTCATAATATAGAGCAGTGCATTTAAAATAACCGGTAATTACAAATAATTATGTGATATCAGAGTTCCTGTTTTAACTGACAGGAACTCTTTTTTAGACCCTAAAAATATTCATCTTTTTTACATTTTTGTATATTTTCTTATATCATAAAACTTAATAATTAAGGAATGATAATAGGTAAAGTTATATTTTATTTTAACAAATAACCAACATTATCAATATAAATACTGCCATAATCATGTAATGACTTAAAGAAAATTTACATGAATAACGAAAGAAGAGGTATTTATGCAAAAAGAGTGTATTGCTATGCTGTTAGCGGGAGGAGCAGGAGGCAGGCTGGGAGTGCTGACAAAGAACAGAGCCAAACCTGCGGTTTATTTTGGAGGAAAATACAGAATTATTGACTTTACACTTTCTAATTGTGTGAATTCCAGAATTGATACTGTTGGAATTCTTACGCAATATCAGCCACATGAGCTGAATGATTATATCGGAAATGGTCAACCTTGGGATTTAGACAGAGCAGATGGCGGAGTCCATATTCTGCCGCCCTATGCAAAAAGGGAAGGCTCGGATTGGTATAAGGGTACTGCTAATGCTATAGCACAGAATACGGCGTTTATAGACGGATATAACACAGAATATGTGCTGGTGCTATCAGGTGACCATATATATAAGATGAATTACTCCCGTATGCTTGAATTTCATAAGGAAAAAGAAGCGGACTGCACAATAGCGGTCATTGAGGTGGATATAGCGGAAGCTTCCCGGTTTGGTATTATGAATACCAAAGAAAACAGCGAAATATATGAGTTTGAAGAAAAACCCCAGAAGCCAAAGAGTAACAAAGCCTCCATGGGAATTTACATCTTTCGGTGGGATAAACTAAAGCATTATCTCGAACTTGATGCGAAAACAGAAGGCTCCTCTAATGACTTTGGTAAAGATATCATTCCGGCTATGCTGGCTGCCGGAGAAAAGCTGTATGCTTATCCCTTTCAAGGATATTGGAAGGATGTAGGAACGGTTATGAGCTTGTGGGAAGCACAGATGGACCTTTTAAAAAGTGAAAATATTTTTACGGCTGATCCTCATTGGACTATCTATGCCAACAGTCCTGTTCTGCCGCCTCATTATATAAGCAGTCCCGCTGCTGTCAGTAACAGTATCATAACAGAAGGCTGCTATATCCATGGACATATCAAATCATCGATACTCTTTCACGGGGTTACAGTAGAGGAGGGAGCTCTAATAAGTAATTCCATTCTCCTTCCCGGTGTAGTAGTAAACAAACATGCAAAGATTTATAACTCCATTATTGATGAGAACACTATAATAGGAAAGAACTCAGAAATTGGACAAGAATCAGAAGCTAATAAACTTCCTGCGTTAACACTTATCGGAAGAAATGTTCAGATTGAGAAAGGTACTGTTATAGAAGCTAATATGATGGTAGACACTGACTGCCAGGAGGTGATGAGATGAACCTGAATGCAATCGGGATAATCTTTTCTAATATGCATGATGAAGAGTTACAAGAAATCACGAATAACCGTACTATGGGTGCGCTGCCCTATGGAGGTAAATATCGTCTTATCGACTTTCCTCTGTCCAATATGAGAAATGCTTCTATTGCTAGTGTAGGAATTGTTGCTAAGAGCAATTATCAATCCCTCATGGAACATATAGGCTCCGGAAAGGTATGGAATCTGGATCGTAAAAGAGAGGGATTATTTCTATTTCCGCCTTTTGGGCGTACTTCCTCGGGAATATATCAGAATAAGATTGAAGCCTTAGAAGGAATCAAAGATTATATTCAAAAGTCCAGATACGATTATGTCATCTTAACGGATTGTGATGCAATATGCAATCTGGATCTGGAAGAACCGCTTTCCTTTCATATAACCAATAATGCAGATATAACAGTATTGGTTTACCGACTTAAGGAGGGGGAGGAAAGAAGCAAAGAAACAGTATACGTTATATCAGAAAATGGTATAGTGCAAGATATTCGTCTGGGGCAGAAGGCAGGAAATTATGACTGTATTGGAACTAATATATGGATTACAGGAAAAGAGTTTCTGTTAAGCATGATACAAGATGCGGCTGCTTATAGTCATTCTAATATTGAAAAGGACATTTTTCAAAAGAATTTAGGCAGATATAGGTTAGCTGCCTGGGAGTATAAAGGTTACCTTTGGAAAATTAATTCCCTGTGTGATTATTTTAAGGCAAACATGGATATTTTACAACCGGAACCCAGACACGAACTATTCTACAATTATGGTCCGGTCTACACGAAAATGACAGACGAGATACCTGCCAGATATGGGAATTCTGCCGATGGTTCACACAGTCTTATAGCGGATGGGTGCAACATTGAAGGACAGGTTGAGAACTGTATATTATTTCGTGGGGTTACCATAGGAAAAGGTGCGGTTGTAAGAAATTCAATCCTGATGAATAATACAAAAGTAGGAAAAAATGCAATGGAACTTTAGTGGGCTGCGAACAACAGCCGGTATATGTGAGAAAAGGCAGCAGGATATAATGAATGTATGCTTATGAGATAAATTAGAAAAATGGGTGACAGCTTATCTAAGGTAAAGTCTAGAGAAAAGCTGTCACTGTTTCATCTATATGGCTTATGAAATGGCAGATATACATTAAGGCAGTAACATCAGGGTTTCACTACATATTTCTGCTTTATCATTATCATGAAAAACAATCCAACATCAGAGCTGTAATACAATGCATTTGAACTAAAGAATATATATAGTAGTAAAGGCCCACAGTTGATAAATATCCTGTGGGTTTTTTATACAAATTTGTATATTCTATCAGAAAGTCACCTGATTATAAGATTGCTTTTGTATTTATTTCGTTTTGTCAATGTGTTATTATTAATATAGCAGGAACGTTAATTTGGAAATACAATGCCCGCAGAACAATTAACGGAGGAAGAACATAAATGAACCTAATGAAACTGGAATATTTTATTGCAGTCGCAAAAAATAAAAGCTTTACAAAAGCAGCGCAAAAGTGCCATGTAGCTCAACCCGCAATCAGTCAGCAAATAAAATCGCTGGAACAGGATCTGGGTTTTGAACTTATCGACAGGAGTACAAAGCAGTTCAGACTTACAGAAGCAGGACAAGCGCTTTATAAAGATGGAATCAAACTTCTTAATGAATTCACATATACCGTAGATAAATGCCGGGATATCTCAAAGAATTTTACAGGAACTTTAAGAATAGGAGTTACCGGATGGGATGAAACTTCTTATTTAATAGAATTGGTGGAAAGACTGAATAAAAAGTACCCAAATATAAGTGTTATATTTAAAAGAGTTAAGGTAAGTGCAATAAATGCCGATTTATTAAATAGGGAATATGACTGTACCTTGACTATTCCTTATGAATTTATAGATCATACTGATATTGGATATTTGAATTTTGCAAAATGCAAGGCGTTTGCGCTGGTTAATAAAAGGAATCCCCTTTCACAGAAAGAAATATTAACAGGGGAAGAAATATCTTCACAGAACTGCATCGTTTTAAATTTTAGTGGTATGGAGAAAAGTAAGGAGCATTTACTTACTTTTTTTAATGAAATAGGAATCATGCCCAGTAAAATAACGAATGTAGAGGATAAGGACATCATGAACATCTATGTGGGGATGAATCAGGGAGTTGCCTTAGTACCGGAGTGTTGTGAAATAAACGGCCTGGATGTAGTCAAAATACCTATTGAAGGGCAGCTTCAATATATCGATATGAGTGTGGTATATAATAGATTCAATGAAAATCTCTGTTTAAAATATTTCTTGGAGGTGGCTGACAATCAATGAGACAGATGTTATAAGGAATTAATATGACAGTATAAGAAATTTATATTAGACAGAAATTAGACACGCGCTTTAGAATACATGATGAGGCTCTTTAACAATATTCGACAAAAAAAGAAGCTCAGAATATAAAGATGTGAAAAAACGGAAGGTGGGGCCAAACCTAATGGAAATAACAACAATTTTAGGAATTATAGTAGGATTTATAGCCGTTATCGGAGCAATGATATTTAAACATATCAGCTTCACAGTATTATTAAATCCGGCAGCTTTCTTCGTAATAATCGTAGGAACAATTGCTACAATACTAAATTCCTATCCGGGATCTAACCTTAAGAGTATAGGAGCGCTATTTAAAATTCTCTTTACTAAGAAAAAGGGAATGACTGAAGCAGAAATTATTAAATTAATCGTAGAACTGTCTAACGTAGCCAGAAAAGAGGGACTTCTGGCCTTGGAAGGCAAAATAAGTGAGATAGAAGATCCATTTATAAAGAAAGGGCTCCGTCTGGTTATAGATGGTATGGATCAGGAATTAATTGTTGATATTCTTGATTCTGAAATAACAGCCATGGAAGCTAGACATGAGGTAAATGCAAGTATATTCTCATCAGCAGGTATGTATGCACCTACACTAGGTGTTTTGGGTGCGGTATTCGGTCTGATTGCCGCCATGTCACATATTGATGATACAGAGGCAATGGCAGAAGCGATAGCGGCCGCCTTTATTGCAACAATTCTGGGTATTTTTACCGGATATGTATGGTGGAATCCCTTTGCGAAGAAATTAAGAGTTAAAAGTCAACAAGAAGCCTTACTTAAGAATATGGCCATCGAAGGTATCTTATCATTACAAAAAGGTGAATCCCCTATGATGGTACAGGAAAAATTACTATCCGTACTTCCTTATAGTAAGCAGGAGAAAATTCTTGAGGAGTTAAATCTGGAATAAGGAGGCGAGCTGTATGGCAAGAAAGAAAAAACATAAGCATCATGGGGAGGAAGAAGGTGGAGAAGCCTGGCTGTTGCCGTATTCTGATTTGATGACTTTATTATTGGCCGTGTTTATCGTTCTGTTCGCAGTTAGTAAAATAGACCAGTCAAAAGCAGAAGAAATAGCAGATTCCTTTAAAGGCATGATGTCACAAGAGCAGTCCGTCATTCCGTATGACGGTGATTCTATTATTAAACCCATCGTAAATCCCGACGGGACAAGCCAAGGCGGTGAATCAGGTCAGGAAGACACTGGAGTTCCCAGAGAAGAGTTGGAACAGTACCTTGGTGAAGAAGAATTGGTTAATATGGAGGAACTGAAAGATAATCTGGATCATGATTTTGAAGAGGCTGAGATGGAAGATGCCATATCAACCAGTATAGATCAGCGTGGTCTTGTTATTACTCTGAATAATGCTATTCTGTTTGATTCAGGTAGTGCAGAAATCAAACCTCAATATCAGGAATCCCTGGTTAAAATAGGAAACTTAATCAATAAGGTTAATAATCATATACGTGTTGAGGGACATACGGATAACCGTCCTATTGTAACCAGTGTATATCCATCAAACTGGGAGTTATCAGCTGCCAGAGCAACAAGGGTAGTACGTTTATTTATTTCCGAATGTGACATATCACCTGCAAAAGTAGTAGCAGTAGGATATGGTGAATATAAACCCATTGCCGATAACGATACAGAAGAAGGCAGGAAAAAGAATAGGCGTATTGATATTATTATTCTAGGTGAGAGATATAATCAGTTGGAAGAACAGTATCCTGTTGGTAACATAAACAATTAAGAAATTAAAATGATATTTTTAAGTATACTAAGGGCAGTTCTGTGGAAATTATTACGCAAAACTGCCCTTTAAATTAGAGAAAAACTAGCATGTTATTATTTTGAAATTGGGATGTGAATATTTTTTCTATAATTATTAATAATAGGAGCAGCAAAGTAGAGATTTATATTTAGATATCGCTTTTAAGTCACTTGAATTATCATTAAACGCTTCTACGCCGTTGAGACTAGGCATAATTACAGTTATCTTAATCTTAGAGGCAGGAGGTTTTTAATGAGTGATACAGTTAAAGTAATAGGTGATAGAATAAGGTTAATAAGAACAAATACAAATGCTAACGGTGAAAATGACACTGATATATCATTGTTAATAAATAGACTTAACAGCTTAAATCCGTCAGAGCAGAGAGAGATCTTCTTTTATATTAATCAAGTAAACGCTTTTATGCGCTGTAAATAATAAAACAGTGCATAAATGCGTTGAAAAATTATGACTGTCATGTAAAATTATGTTATTGTGTAGTGACAAGGGGTTACATACTTCTTAAAATTAAGTATCTTAAGTATTTTAACTATACTCCCCTCATTAATATTCGATAGATGCTGCTAAGCCATAACCCCTTGTAATACTCATTACTTTATTTCACATTATGAAGTCTAGTAATGAAAAGAAAAAGACTGCATTATGTAGGAGAATACAGTCTTTTTTTGTTTTTCAATAATTTCTGGATTAATCATCATGGCATCCGATGCCATGATGACATCTTGATCAAATAATTCTTTGTTAAGGTGTAAGTTCATCTATTATACAACTTTAATATTCGGCGAGTGTTTCAAGAACCCCTTGCAATATAATTATGCTACTGTTATCTGCTGTATTTTCCTTTGCGCTAATTAGCTTGACATTGTTATTGCTTAGCATTCCACGATATAATGAGCTGTCAGTACGATTACGAGCAAAACGGTTTACCAATACAGTGGCAATAAATCGAGTTGATAATGTCGGGGCATATTTGAGTGCATATTTAGGTGATATAGAAATTAATGATAGCAATAGTAAGCAAATTTTTGATACAGTATTTTCAAAAAATCAAATAAAAGGCATCGAAGTAAAAGAAGAAACGGACGATGTTGGTGTAAAATTATCAAAGAAGTTTGTTAATGGTGGGAGATTGTGCCTTTACCCAAGCGGAACAAATCTCTATAGTTACAGTAAAAGAATTAAAAAGCCAATGCCATAAATAATGACATATTCTGATGTTAATCTAATTGTCGGTTCAAGAGAGACTGATTTCTAGAGGACTATTAAAATAGTCAGCAATGTAAAAGATAAAGCTGAGCAAACTTATAACCACATTACATACGAGTGTTATAATCTCAAACGGCATAAGAGGAATAGAAACAAACCATCATTAATAAATAATATAATAGAATAACAACTAGCGGTTGATTAAACAACAAATAATTGTTTCTTGATGTTAATTTCTTTGTATTTTATAATATAGCTACAAGCGCTTGTAAAAAATATTATAAGAACGGAGGAATATTTATGGTTATAAAAATAGGTGAAAAAATAAGGGAATTGCGAAAAAAAGCTGATGTTAATCAGGAAAGATTTGCAGAATATTTAGGTGTTACGGCGCAAGCTGTGAGTAAATGGGAAGTCGAGGGCTGTTATCCTGATATAGAGCTTCTTCCGTCAATCGCGAATTTTTTCAATGTAAGTATTGATGAACTGATGTGTTTTGATGTTATGAAAAATCAGGAAAAGATTGATATGATTATTAAACAAGCGGGACCCGAGAGGAGCAAAAATTGGTTTGACGGTTCAATAGTTGAAATGCTTAGAAACTCTGTTCAGGAATTTCCGAATAATTACGATTTGTTGTACTGTCTTGCGAAAACTTTATGTCTTACGAAAAAACCAGAAAAAGAGAAACAGAACAATATACGGGAATCTATATCAATTTGCACACGCATTTTGAGTGATTGTACAGATGACAATTTACGCTTTCGTTCGCTTCAAGTTCTTGCACGTGGTTATAAAGATATAGGTGAAAAAGAAAAAGCTGTTGAAACAGCAAACAGATTGCCGCTTGCACGTGATTCGCGAGATATGGTGCTTCCAGAAATACTTGACGGTGAAGCGAAATCTAATCAGATTGTTCAAAATATATGGATGTTATCGGATATGTTTGAATATTTAATTGAAAATCTTGCAAACACTAAATATAAGGATAATTCAGAAAAGAGAGTAGAACTGTTTAAAAAGCTGGTAAGTATTGAAGAAATACTGCACGAAAATAATGATTATATTTATGAAACTTTAAGGTTACGAGCAGTTTATTATTGGCTTTCTGAAGATTATTTAAAACTGAAAGATTATGACAAGGCGCTTGACTGTATAGAGCAGTTTGCAAAATATAGCGTAAAATATGACACTCTACCGGAAGTATCAACGTACACATCGATTATTTTTCAAGGAAAGACCTGTTCTAAAAATAAGGACCTTGATATAAAATCCACGGCGTCAGGCTCAAAAGAATACTTAGTATCGAGAGAGATTTTTGCACCGGTACGAGAACACGAAAGATTTAAAACAGTTATAACCGAACTTGAAAAACATATAAAATAAATATTTTGCATGACACTCTATCTTTTCCAGTTACATCATAATTATTTTCATTATATAGACCAACTGGAATGAATAAAAAATTGTATTTCATTTTTTAGTTCATGCAAGGCGGTAGCGGCAAGCGGAAGCGCGCCAAGAGTTTATCGGTAACTACAAAATTTTGTACTAAAAAAGCGACTAAGTAATTTATAATACTTAATCGCTTTTTCCGTTTAGTCAAAATAAACCGTTAGAGCAAATCCGCCTATAAAATAAATGGGGTTCGTTTTTGACTTCTCAAGTGCAGTTGAGGGGACTTGAACCCCTACCCACGTTAAGCGGACTAGAACCTGAATCTAGCGCGTATGCCAATTCCGCCACAACTGCAAAGCCAACGTATATATTCTACTACTTTTTGTCCAAAAGTCAAGCAAAAAATACTTCTTTTTTAAAAAACCTAAAAATTAATGAATAAACCAAATAGTGAAAAGCATTTCTTTCACCAATTTTCGATTCAATATATTGACAGAAATATAATATGATGCTAATATGATATCATATTGATATCATAATAATATTTCAAACGGAGGAAATCATATGGATAATGGAATAGGTTTCAAATTAAATAACATTGAAGAAAAAGAAATAAAACCTTTAAGCGGAGGGCTTATGCTCCTTCTGGTACTCATAGGTTTCGGAGTATCGGTTTGGGCTATTATAGCCGGATCCATTTCACTTAGCAAAGAAGATTACGCAATAGGCACAGTTCTGTTAACCGGGGGTATTTTACTTGTAGTGATATTATCTATTATGTTAAACGGATTCCACATACTCAATCCTAATGAAGCTTTGGTATTAACATTGTTTGGTAAATACTATGGTACTATTAAAAAAGAAGGCTTCTATTATACCAACCCTTTTGCTGGGGCAATTAATCCGGCAAGATCTGCAGCACCCAGTGCAGTCGCACCTGCAGTGGCCTATGGTGCTACAACGACTGCTGTAACAACACAGCAGCCTGGTGGAAAGAAGATATCTACAAAGACCTTAACCTTCAGTAACGAAAGACAAAAAGTAAATGATGTGCTTGGTAATCCCATTATTATCGGTGCTGTTGTAATCTGGAGAGTAGCTGATCCTACTAAGGCAGTATTTAACGTTGATAATTACAAGACTTTTTTAGCAATTCAATGTGATTCTACAATACGTAATGTAGCAAGATTGTATCCTTATGATACCATGGAAAATGATGCGGATGAGAAGACTCTAAGAGGCAGCAGCCAGGAAATCGCAGACAGTATGAGGGTTGAATTGCAGCAGAGAGTCAGTGAAGCCGGTCTTGAGATTAAGGAAGTAAGAATTACCCACTTATCCTATGCAGAAGAAATTGCCGCTGCCATGCTACAGAGACAGCAGGCGGTTGCTGTAATTGCTGCAAGACAGAAGATTGTTGAAGGAGCAGTAAGTATGGTCAAGATGGCAATAGATCAGTTGGGACAGGAAGATATTGTTATACTGGATGATGAGAGAAAAGCTGCTATGGTAAGTAATCTGTTGGTAGTACTTTGCGGGAATAAAGATGCACAGCCGATAGTTAACAGCGGATCGATTTACTAAATCTATAGAAAGGTATCAGAATGGGAGATATAAATGAGAACAACATAAATAGATTGGTGGGAGATAACGTATCAGGGAAGGAAGAAGAACTTAAGAAGAGACTTGAGAAAATAAAAGAATTGGAACAGGAAGTACTTCAGAAAGAAAAGGTTCTCAAGGACAAGGAAAAATCTAAAAAGCAAATTTTGCTAAGATTATCACCCTCTCTGTGGAATGAACTAGCTACCTGGGCAGAAGACGATTACCGTTCAATAAACGGTCAGATCGAATATCTTCTCGCAGAATGTGTTCGAAAACGAAAAGGCTAATATAATAAATAGATAAACTGCTGTCTTTTATAAAAGGACGGCAGTTTTTTTAATAGAGAAACGAAGTTTTTCACACGCTAATCTGCATATATAATAAAAGTAGTAGAAACAAAAAACTCCTGCCAATAAAATCACATTGTATCCAAAAGCTATATATAACCAAAAATTGTGCAAAACACATAAAACAAACGTTTAGAATATTGAAAATAAGTACTAAATGTGTTAATATAAATAAAAACGTTTTTAGAGTATTATGTATTTAAGTTATTCATAAAATCAACAAATCAATGCAATACGGATTTAAAGCAGATAAAAGCAGAAGGATGGGAGGATTACAATGGGAAAGAATGTAGTGAAGGGATTTTTAGACACAGAAGGTATAAGAATAGTAAATGAAGATAGAGAGACAGTAATATTAAAAGGCTGGGGGCTGGGTAACTGGCTGCTTTGTGAAGGTTATATGTGGAAAGCAAGAGCAAATGAACGTTTTGACAGGCCAAGGAGAATAGAAGCAGTAATAACGGAACTTACAGGATCAGAATATGCAGAATCCTTCTGGAAACGTTTCAGAGATAATTACATAACAGAAGCAGACATAAGTTATATGAAAGAGCTGGGATACAATTCCGTTCGAATACCTATAAATGCAAGACTCTTTCTGAAAGAAGATGCTGGTATTAGGTGGGTGGAAGAAGGTTTTGAACTTCTGGACAGGGTTATTGACTGGTGTGAGAAATATGAACTCTATGCTTTTATCGATCTTCACGGTGCTCCGGGAGGACAAACCGGTGCAAATATTGATGACAGCCTTGATGATATGCCAAGGCTTCTCCTGGATGATGACTGCTTTGAGAAGGGAATTAAGTTATGGAAACGTCTGGCCGAAAGATATGCTGACAGGTGGATTGTAGGTGGCTATGATCTTTTAAATGAACCGATCAGACCCAAGAGAACAGAGAAGGATAAAGACTTGGAATACCTGGTACCAAGACTATGCGAATTCTATGAAAAAGCAATCGAGGAAATCAGAAAAGTAGATAAGAAGCATATTATCAGTATAGAAGGGCACCACTGGGCAACTTCAACAGAAGTATTCTACAAAAGATATGATTCCAAAATGATTATTCATTTCCATCGGTATGCCTGCATGCCGGATATAGCTTGCTATAAAGAATTTATAAAGCTTTCAAAGAGGTGGGAGGTGCCTCTTTGGCTGGGGGAGACCGGTGAAAATACGATTGAATGGTTTACTGCCATGTATCCTTTAGCTGAAGAGCTTGGAATCGGATATAACATTTGGCCCTGGAAGAAGATGGAGTGCAGCAATTCCCCTTGCTCTGTGGTAATGCCAAAGGACTGGGAACTTCTGCTTGCTTATACAGAAGGAGGAAAACATCCCGGATATGAGAAAGCAAGAGAAATATTAGAAGAATATTTACATAACATGCTGTTTGAGAACTGTAAGATAGAAAAAAAAGTATCTGCAGCAGTTTTTCGTGAACCAGGCTGTATTATTAGAGGAACCGATTTTGATGGGCTGCCTGGAAAAGGAATTTCTTATTCCGGACTTAGAGAAGAAGAGAATATCTTCTGTTACCGGTTGGGGACAGGTATGAAGATAATTGAAAAACATAAAGACTACAGAAGGAAATTTGTTTTTGACTGCGGTTTTCAACGATTAGTTCTTGCCTTGAAAGCGGACGAATTTGCAACTTATTCGCTAAATAATATAAAGGAAGGAGCGAAGGTTAATATATCTTTTCATACCTTAGAGGAAGTTGTATTTGAGGTGCTGCAGGACGGAGAAAGACTTCATTTGGCAGAAATATCAGGTGAAGGAGAGTTTAGGATGACAGAAATGATAAATCTCAAGAAAAAAGAGCGCACGGCAATAACCCTTAAGGTTATAAAGGGAAGTATGGAGCTGGAATCAATTATCACATATGCAAATTAGAATTAGGTAGTGTAATATAAGGTAAGGGAGTCTTATGGATTTAAATATTTTCATTATTTCCGTTATTAGTGTAATTATGATTGATTTTTCTAAGCGATAGATTTATAAATATTAATAGACAATGGCTTTGTCCGCCATTTTATTAAAAGGAGAATAATAATTATGCTAAATCCGATGAAACTTATGAAATTAAAGAAAGCCTGGGAGACCTTTACCGGTAATCATCCCAAGTTCCCTAAATTCATAGAAGCTATTCAGAATAAGGGTTTACAGGAAGGTTCAGTAATAGAAATTATTGTTACCACACCTGCAGGGGAGAA
Organism: Anaerocolumna sp.; assembly: GCA_029256725.1. Lineage (GTDB taxonomy): Bacteria > Bacillota > Clostridia > Lachnospirales > Lachnospiraceae > Anaerocolumna. Next base: position 21,527 of record JAQSXJ010000061.1, read on the forward strand.
TATAAGCTCAAATGTCAAGCTTACAGCTTCTGATATGGCATTGTTATCAGAGCTGAAAGATTTGTCCATGTAATAAAGGCAGCTGTTGCTATTTAAAGCTTGCTGCAAGAAGAAGTCCCATTGCTTTTAGGTAGTGTATTACATAAAAGCAATGGGACTTCTGTCTATTGTCAATCATTTTTCATCAGTCCCTCTTTGTATTTCTTACGATATCCCAAGGGAGTACAGGCATTATATTTGCGAAATACCTTTTCGAAATAGGTAATGCTGTCGTAACCGATAGCTCCGGCAATTTCAGTGATGCTTAAGGCTGTGGTACTTAGATATTCCTGTGACGCTTTAATTCGCTGTATGTTAAGGTATTCGTTAACCGTAAGGCCTGTAATTTCTTTAAAGATACGGCTTAGATAGCTGCGGCTTAGGAAGAAACGCTTGGCAATGCTGTTAAGGGATTCCTCTTTATCATAATTTTCTGCAATGTAACTGGCGACTTCCTGCACGATATCGTGTTTCTTTGAACTTACAGTAGGTCTGGTAAAGGGAAAGGTACTGCTTTCATATTTACGCATTACCAATAACAGAAGTTCGGATAGTTTTCCCATAACGACAAACTCATAGCTCATAGATTTGTGCTCTAATTCCTTTGCGATATCAAGAAGGAGTGTTTCAACCTTAACTCTTTCTTCTTCCTCAAAGGTAATCACACCCCAGTGTTTAGCAAAAAATTCACTTAAGTCTAAGGTTTTAGTCAGAGCAAAAAAATCAGAAAAAGGTTTTTCATCGATTAAAAGCAGGATTCTGTCGTGAGGGACCTTGTTAACCGTGGCTGTTTTGTGAATCTGCCCGCGGTTAATGAATACCAGTGAGCCTTCTTTTACAAGATAAGTTCCCTTTTCAATAAAGTAATAGCGTTCGCCTTCCATAAGATAATAGACTTCATATTCCTGATGAAAGTGTTTCTGCTCCATTGTGTATTCATAGTCACGTAGGATACGGTTTGTAAGAATACCGGTACCGTTTAAGTCATATAATATCCGCTCCATGAATTAATCCTTTCCGTTGTATCCAAAAGTTTGAATTTGATGCCAAAAGGGTAATATAACATAAGATAATTATACTATATTTATATATAATGTCTATATATAAAAGAATGAAAAGAATGATTAAAAGAATGACTTAGACATCAGATGAGGTGCTGTTAGTATCAGCCGTTGGTTAAAACAGTAGGAGTATATATGAGATATCTAAGTTACTCCTCCTAGGAATTAAAATTAGCTATAATTATGAAACATCATATGGAATCAGGTGAAAGGAAGGCAGTGACAGGATGAAGTATAGTAATAACAAAGTAAGTGATATGAAAATAGCTTATATCGGAGGGGGCTCCAGAGGCTGGGCTTGGACTTTCATGACAGATCTGGCAAGAGAAGCTGAATTAAGCGGAACAGTCAAACTGTATGACATTGATATAGACGCAGCAAAGAATAACGAAATTATAGGAAATGTCTTATCAGAGCGTCAGGATACTGTAGGTAAGTGGAAATATGAAACGAAGGCTACCTTAAAAGATGCTCTTGAAGGAGCAGACTTTATTGTTATCTCCATCCTACCCGGTACTTTTGAGGAAATGCAGTCAGATGTGCATCTGCCGGAGCGGCTTGGAATATACCAGTCTGTTGGCGATACGGCGGGCCCAGGGGGAATTATTCGTGCCTTAAGAACAATACCTATGTTTGTAGAAATCGGCGAGGCTGTTAAGAAATATGCACCTAATGCATGGGTTATTAATTATACTAACCCCATGTCTCTTTGTGTAAAGACTCTTTATCATGTGTTTCCGGAGATTAAGGCTTTTGGCTGTTGTCATGAAGTGTTCGGAACTCAGAACGTCTTGAAGAAGATTGCAGAGGATTCCTTGGGACTAACAGATATTAAAAGAGATGATATCAAGGTTAACGTGTTAGGTATTAACCACTTTACCTGGTTTGATTATGCCTCCTGTAAAGGGATAGATTTAATGCCCGTGTACAGAGATTATGTGAAGAAGCATTATGAGAATGGATTAGAGGAAAAGGACAGGAATTGGGCTAATTCAACCTTTGACTGTGCGCATAGAGTGAAATTCGATCTTTTTGAAGAATACGGACTTATTGCTGCTGCCGGTGACAGACATCTTGCAGAATTCATGCCGGGAGAACGTTATCTTAAGGATCCTGAGACCGTAGAATTCTGGAAGTTTGGTCTGACTACAGTGGACTGGAGAAAAGAGGATTTAAAGAAACGTCTGGAAAGAAGTAAGAAAATAGCTGCCGGAGAAGAGCGGATTGAATTGAAAGCCTCCGGGGAAGAAGGAATTCTCTTAATCAAGGCATTATGCGGACTTACTACGGTAGTAAGTAATGTGAACATACCAAATACCAGCCGTCAGATAAAGAATCTGCCAAAGGATGCCCTGGTCGAAACCAACGCCTTATTTGAAAGAGATGCTATAAGACCGGTTATGGCAGGCGAAATACCGGAACAGGTGAAAGCCCTTGTAATGCCTCACGTGAAAAATCATGACAGAGTATTAAAAGCAGCACTGACTTGCGATAAATATCTTGTAGTAAAGGCTTTTAAAAACGATCCTCTGGTAAAGAAGAGAGCCAGCAGTAAGGAAATTGAAAAACTGGTAGAGGATATGATTCATAACACAATTAGTTATCTTCCCAAAGAGTGGAAGTAAGAATTAATAAAAGTTTACTAAGAGAATCTTAGCCAATTGATGTATAAAGTTATATCATCTTCAGTCCTTACTAGACAAAACACACTTCTGCCAATTATAATAAGCAAAACAGAAGGAGGTCGTTATATGAATGTACTAATAACAGGAGCGACCAGGGGACTTGGATTCTTCCTGGCGAAAAGATATCTGGAGGCAGGTAATAAGGTCTTTGCAGGAACAAGACAGGGAAATAAGGAAGACCTGCTTGGTTTGAAAGAAATATACGGTGAGAATCTTGAACTCATTACACTGGAAGTAGATAATACTGCTTCTGTAACTGAAGCGGCAGCAGCTGTAAAAGAGCTGACAGACCATATAGATATTATTATAAATAGTGCGGCTATCCATGCAGACAGTTCTTTTGATATATTAGAAGAGACCAGGCTGGATGACTGTCTGCCTGTATATAATATTAACTCTGTTGGACCCTTAAGAGTAGTTAAAGCATTTCTACCGCTCCTAAAGAAGAGTGCCAGTGCCGGAATCTATAATATCTCTTCGGAAAGCGGCAGTATCGGTATGGCAAAACGTGTGAAGGAGTTCGATTACTGTATGTCGAAGGCAGCCCTTAATATGGCGGTAAAGCTATTGTCCAACTATCTGAAAGAAGATAAGATTCCTGTTTTTGCTATTCAGCCCGGCTGGATGAGGACGGATATGGGAGGTCCGAATGCTGATCTGGATCCCTATGAGACTGCAGATAAACTTATAAAACTGTTTGCCTCCTTAACAGCGGACAGTGAGGGAATATTTGTGGACAATGAAGGTAATGTACTTCCCTGGTAGGATTTTTCATTAGTAAGTGACCTGATGTAAATTTCCGCACCCCTGATGCATATAATGTCATAAAGTCAAGGCGTAAGGGGTGGCATGAGCAGAAAGAGTATCGTTGAAAAGCTACAGACCTTTGGATTAAAAAGAATCTTATCTTTTTTAGATTCCAATCCGGAGAAGAATATACCAAGAATCTTAAACTGGTTGATTAAAATTGATAAGGACGGCAGATATGTTGGCAGTCAGGCACGAACCATCAAATCCTATACGGACAGAAAAGACAGTAACTGGTACACTTTGGTTAAGAGTCTTTACAGCGATATAGATGATGGAGTCAGGAAAAGACTGTTCGAGAACTTTATCATACATGCTGTTTTCTTTGGAGGAAAGAGTCAGAACAAAGCAAGAAAGGAACACAATTGCAATATTCCCTGGGCAATCCTTCTAGACCCAACCTCCGGCTGTAATCTAAATTGCATAGGCTGTTGGGCTGCAGAATACGGAAATAAGCTTAACATGAATTTTGAAACCCTGGACAGTATCATAAGCCAGGGAAAAGAGTTAGGGATTTGCTTTTATATTTATTCCGGAGGAGAGCCGCTGGTAAGGAAAAAGGATATTATCAGACTATGTGAAAAATATCCGGATTGTGCGTTTCTTGCCTTTACCAACGGAACCCTCATTGATAATGAATTTGCAGAGGAAATGCTTCGGGTTAAGAATTTCGTACCAGCCATCAGTGTGGAAGGCTTTGAACAGGAAACGGATTTCAGAAGGGGTGCCGGTACTTACAATTCAGTTAAGAAGGCTATGGATATCTTAAAAGAAAAGAAACTTCCCTTTGGAATATCCTGTTGTTACACCAGCAAGAATACGGAAGTAATCGCCAGTGAGGAATATTTCGATGACATGATTAAGAACGGAGCGAAATTTGCCTGGTTTTTTACTTACATGCCGGTAGGTGCTGATGCGGTAACAGAATTGATTGCAACCGCAGAGCAGCGAGAGCTGATGTATCATCAGATCAGAAAGTTCAGAGACAGTAAGCCTATCTTTACGATGGATTTCTGGAATGACGGAGAATATGTGAAAGGCTGCATTGCAGGGGGGAGAAGGTACCTGCACATTAATGCGAACGGGGATATTGAACCCTGTGCCTTTATACATTATTCTGACAGCAATGTTTATAAGAAGACCCTTTTAGAGGCTTTAAAATCTCCGTTATTTATGGAATACCACAAAAACCAGCCTTTTAGTTCGAATTACCTACGGCCATGTCCTTTGCTTGATAATCAGGGAAGGCTTGCAGAAATGGTGGAAAAATCAGGCGCTAAATCCACAGATATTAAGAAGCCGGAGGATGTAAAGAACCTGACAGAGAAATGTATTCCTGCGGCTGATAACTGGGAACCGGTGGCAGACAGACTTTGGCAGGAAAGCCATGGATGCAGCAATTGCCATGGGTGTCTGGCAAAAGGTATAGATTGTGGAGGTAATAATTTACCGTAAGAATAAAGATTTGATAACTTCTCAAGAAAATTCTCTATTTAAGAATTTTTTCAATGGAAAAACAAACTACGGCGTGTTTGATAACTGTAGAATACAGCAAAGTGGATGTTTAGAACCACACAATGAATTTTCAGACGCGCCTAAGTTTATACTACGGAATTAAATGGCAGGATGTACGGAATAATAGTACAGCCTGTTTTTTAATAATTTCTATCATATTCTAACATTGACAGAATATAGTTAATTTGGTTAAGATATAATAAACAAGATAATAAATGTTAAAAAGCGATTGAATATGGAGGTAAAACATATGAAATTTAAAGACATGCTATATAAGCGTGTAGATATGGATGAGATTAAACAAGCCTATGGTGAGTTGATAAAGGAACAAAAGGAAGCGAAAAGCGGTGAAGAACAATTCGAAATCCATAAGAAGGCCTATGGACTCATCGATAGGGTTACAACCCAGATGGTACTTTGTAACATCAGACATTCAGGCAATACCGTGGATGAATTCTATGAGAAAGAAAATGATTATTATGATGAGAAGATGCCGGAACTGCAGGATTTATTATCCCAATATTCTAAAGTGCTCTTTGAATCTCCTTTCAGACCATATATGGAAGAGAAAATCGGTAAGGTTGCCTTTAAGAATATCGAGCTCCAGTTAAAATCCTTTGACGAGAAACTGATTCCCCTGATGCAGGAGGAGAATAACCTGGTAACAACTTATCAGAAGCTGATTGCAAGTGCTAAGATTGATTTTAACGGAGAAGAGTGTAACATATCTTTATTAAGAAAATATCTGACAGACTCTGATAGAAATGTGAGAAAAGAAGCTTGGAGCAAGCTTTCTGCCTTCTTTTCAGATAACAGCAAAGAACTGGATGAGATTTACGACAAACAGGTTAAGAACCGTACAGCACAGGCTAAGTTAATGGGCTATAAGGATTACACAGAACTTGCATATTACCGTATGAACAGAAACAGCTACGACAGGGATATGGTAAAGAACTTCCGTGACCAGGTAAAGGAAATCTTTGTACCTTTTGCTACAAAAGTACATGAACTGCGTAAAGAAAGACTTGGTCTTGATTCTCTTAAATATTATGACAATGAGATGTATTTTAATACTGGAAATCCTGCACCTGTTGGTACACCGGAAGAGATTCTTTTAAGCGGTAAGGAGATGTACAGTGATCTCTCACCTGAAACAAAAGAATTCTTTGAATTTATGTATGAGAATGAACTGTTTGATGTTTTTGGCCGTAAGAACAAACAGGCTGGCGGTTACATGACCTTCCTGCCTGACTATAAATCTCCTTTTATATTCGCTAATTTTAACGGAACCAGCTCTGACATTGATGTTATTACCCATGAGTGTGGTCACGCTTTCCAGGGATATGTAACAAGAGATTATGAGATTGAAGAGCATAGAGACATTACCATGGAGACAGCTGAGATCCATTCCATGGCGATGGAATTCTTTACAGACAAATACATGGAAATGTTCTTTGGAGTCAGAGCGGTAGATTACAGGAAGATGCACTTGGAGGATTCTATTATCTTCATCCCTTACGGATGTATGGTAGATGAATTCCAGCATATCGTTTATGAGAATCCTGACATGACTCCCGATGAAAGAAAAGAAGTGTGGGCTAAGCTTGAGAAAGAATACAGACCTCATATGGATTATGAAAATGATCCCTTCTTCTCAAAGGGCGGCTTCTGGCAGAAACAGCAGCATATCTATTCTAGTCCTTTTTATTATATCGATTACTGTCTTGCACAGACCTGTGCACTTCAGTACCGTATCAAAATGGATCAGGATTATAACAAAGCCTGGGAAAGCTATCTGGAATTATGCAAGCTGTCCGCAAAAGATTTCTATGAGCCGATGTTAGACAAAGTTGGTCTGAATTCTCCTTTCAGAGACGGTTGTATGAAGAATATTGTTGATGAGCTTACTAAGCTTTACTTCTAATAAGATTCACTTGAAAAAATTTATATAGTATAAATAGAAGCCGTAAAAGGCAGGAATTCCTGTCTTAAGCGGCTTCTTGCCCTATTATGTTAAGATTGATATTATAATAATAGAATACCGGTCATAGCTGAATGCTATTTTTATGTGGCAGTATTACAGGCAGGCCAATGACCTGCAAAGGGGTTAAAGGTTGAAAGAAATACGCTTTCAACCATAAAATATGTGCCTGCGAAATCCTCGGCACAAATTCAGATGCACAAAATACATGTGAAAGGATGGAGGAAAAGATGATATTATCTTTGATTTACCAGAGAAATGCTTATATAAATGCAGTAGAAGATATTACCGGGGAAAAGGTACAGATTTGTACCAGTAAAGAAGAAGCCTTAAGATATCTCCCGGAGGCTGATATTATAGTAACAGTTGGGGGTGGATACAACAGTATTCCGCTGGAGCCAGACATGTTATCCCAGGCTGGTAAACTGAAATGGGTATTCAGTGTAAGTGCAGGGGTTGAGAAACTTCCGCTGGAAGCGCTGAAAGAACGAGGGATAGTAGTAACCAATACCAGTGGTGTTCATGCAGTTACCATAGCCGAGTATGTTATGGGAGGACTGCTCTACATCAATCACAATTTGGATAAATACTTACCTCTTAAGCAGGAAAAGCATTGGAGAGCACCAATATCCGGAGAAGATCTTGACCAGAAGACTATATGTATTATCGGAGCCGGACATATCGGAGGAGAAATTGGCAGAAAAGCCAAAGCTTTTGATATGAAGGTACTGGGCATCAAAAGAACAGCGCAGAAATTGGAGTATTTCGATGAAGTACATGACTTTGGACAAATAAGAAGCGTACTGCCTTTAGCTGATTTCGTAGTCATGGCAGTGCCGCTTAACAGTGACACTTACCATCTGATGGGAGCAGAGGAATTTGCACTTATGAAAGAGGAGGCTGTATTTGTAAATATAGCAAGGGGTGACACGGTAGATGAAGAGGCACTTATCAGAGTACTTCAGGAGAAAAAAATTAAAGGTGCACTTCTTGATGTATTTCATGAGGAGCCCTTACCGGTAAGCAATCCGCTTTGGGAATTGGAGAATGTAATACTTACACCCCATAGCTCTGCCATATCAAAGAATGTCACCAGAAAAGTCATTAAGATGTTCAAAGATAATTATGAAAGATATCAGAGGTCAGAAAGATTAATGAATGAACTCTAACAGTACCTATAATAGAGACATATTGGGAATTCACCCTATAAACCGAAATATTAGTCGATAACACCAGCTATGAATTTAAGGGACTGCCTGGAATGAGGTGTACAGGTAAGACTTTATAAGAGAAAGGAATGTCACAATGAATAAGATAACTTTAAAGGGTTCAGATCTACAGGTATCTGAATTATGCCTTGGTACGGCAGCATATGGCGGAGATTTGCCCGTTGAAGCAGCGAAGGAACAACTCAATTATTTCTATGAAGCTGGGGGTAATTTCATTGATACGGCCCATATTTATAATGACTGGATACCTGGTGAGAAATCCCGCAGTGAGAAGTTGATTGGAAGCTGGCTGAAAGACAGAGGTATAAGAAACCAGGTAATTCTTGCTACAAAAGGTGGACATCCGGATTTTGCTTCTATGGACAAGGGAAGATTAACACCTGTAGAACTTAAGAAAGATCTGGAGGAGAGCCTTTCTTATCTTGGAACTGATGTGATTGATTTATATATCCTTCATAGAGACGATATCATACATCCTGTAGGTGAAATCCTTGAATTTTTGGAGGAACAGGTTAAGAAAGGAGATATCCGCTGTTATGGTTTCTCCAATTGGAAAAAGGAGAGACTTGAAGCAGCCTTAGAATATGCTAAAAGCCATGGGTTAAAAGGCTTTGTCACAAATCAGCTGATGTGGAGCATGGCAAAGGTCAATGAGGATAAGGTAGCCGATAAGACCCTTGTCTCCATGGATCATGATACTTACCGTCTTCACACGGAAAACAGCTTGTCTGCTATGGCATATATGTCAATGGCGAAGGGATATTTTACAAAGAGAATTCTTAATAAGCCCCTGTCAAAGGAACAAGAGCTGATGTATACCAACGATATAAATGATAGGCGTTATAAAATTCTAAAAGAAGCAGGTGTGTCAGCACTGGAAGTTACGGCATATACTCTTAAGTTCATATTGGCAGCACCCTTTTCAGCTGTGCCAATCGCATCTTTTAGCAGCCTTTCACAGCTTGAAGATGCTGTAAAAGGCTTGGAGCTTAAGGTTTCAGAAGACCTCCTTAAAGCACTTATAAATTGTGAATACTAGTTCCTGCTTCTAGAGTTGTTATAAGCTATAAAAGATTCAAACTTATTAGGGATTTAATCCCTCCAGGGTCTGGTTGCCGAAAGCCAGCCCTGGGATTTCCAATAAGGACTATCAACTTTTGAGATTGTAAAGTGTTTATGGACAAAACGCATGGTATGAAAGAGAAGGAACACCTTAAGACTTGGCTTTTTCGTGGAGCTTATTTTAAGCCGTTGGGCTGTTTTTTTAATCAGCTTTTCTATCCGGAGCTTGTTCTTTGCGGTGACACCATTCCAGTTAACGGCAGCCACTGCCTTACCGTAAGTATAGATTCTTGAAACACCCCAATATGTAAGACTATCCTTAATATCCTTAATTGCAGACTTCATTCCTCCTCCGGCAGCAGTGGTAATAATAACTGAACATAGAAGGAGAAGGGCGGTGTATCATAAAGCGATATCCGAAATGATCCAGGAAGGTCTTCATCTGGCCGGTGGAATGCAGTACATATACAGGGCTAGTAAAGATGAGTACATCCGAATGCTCCATAGCAGTTATAATGGGGGCAAGTTTGTCGCGATGAGGACAAAAGTCCTCGCTTTTCATAAAACAGTTGGTACAGCCCGTGCAGAAGTCCTTAAAGTCTCTTGGAAGGAAGAATTCATGGACAGTTTCTGGCTCTAAGCTGTTTAATAACAGTCTTGCTATTTCATAAGTACTTCCTTTGTGATTGGCTCCGTAAATAACCGTAACATCCATGGATTTATTCTCCTCTTGGCAGTGTCTGCTAAGGTAAAGTGTCTTAATCCTCCTCGACCATACGATAACCAACACCTATCTCTGTTAATATATATTCCGGTTCAACCGGATTCTTTTCTAATTTTCTTCGAATATTTGCCATATTCACTCTTAGTATTTTATTATCCCGTTCTGCATAAGGTCCCCATATTTTTGTAATGATGGAGTCGTAGGTAAGTACCTTACCCGGATTCTGCGCTAATAAAGACACCAGTTTATACTCGATCTGCGTAAGATGAACCTCATCTCCGTTTACCATAACCAGGTGCTTATCAAAATCTATCAGAAAGTTTTTAACCTTATAGAGATTTTTATTCTTGCTGCTCTTGGATTCGCTTTTTATATAATGTCTGAGGGCTGTCCTGATACGGGCCAGGAGTTCACTGGTTCCAAAGGGTTTCGTAATGTAGTCATCGCCGCCTGCATCCAGAGCTTCTACCTTGGAATGCTCGTCAGCTCTTGCGGATACCACCAGTATGGGAAGTGAAGCCCACTCCCTGACTTCTTTGATGACCTGTAGACCGTCCATGTCAGGAAGCCCGAGATCAAGCAGTACAAGATCGGGACAATGGGAGGAAATTAATGCAATGCCTTCCTTGCCGGTTCTGCACAGGATGACTTTATAATGATTGGCGGAAAGAGTTGCATCAATAAATTTGCAGATAGTTGGTTCATCTTCAATTACCAGTATCTTAATTTTCTTACTCAAAGGTATAGCCTCCTTCTAAGGGAAGTGTAAAGATAAATAAAGCTCCGCCCTTTGGCTGGTTTTGGGCAGAAATGGTTCCGCCATGGGCATTGATGATGGTCTTGCAGATGGAAAGGCCTATGCCGATTCCCTTTACGGAATCGTTTATCAGAGACGGTGTTGGGGAGATGCCTTCAAATATAGAATCTGCATCAGCTAGCACCAGCCCTTTGCCGGTGTCTGCTACTTGAAAAATTACTTCTTTCTCTGCACTGGTCACGTTAAGGGAAATCAGTGCGGATTTCCCGGCATATTTCACACCGTTTTCCAGAAGATTTATCAGTACCTGCATTATGAGGGTAGCATCCATAGGAACAAAGAGTGGTTCTCCAGGTATCTTAACTGAAATATTTGCCTTGGAATAACGTTTCCTAAGACGGCCAACAGCAGCAGTTACGACCTCTTCAACCAGTTCCGGCTGCTTGTTAACAGCAGAGACACCTTCTTTGATACGTGTTACAGACAGCAAATTTTCAACCATGTGAAGCAGCCAATTGGAATCCTCATAAATATATTTGATCAGTTTATCCTGTTCCTTCTGGCTTAATTGGTCTTTGTTCTTCATTATAGTTTCACTGGCACCAATCATTCCGGTAAGTGGCGTCCTAAGGTCATGGGAGACAGCCCGAAGCAAATTGGCACGCATTTTTTCCTTCTCAGTCTCAAGTTGAATATTCTGCTGGGATTCAGCCAGGTATTGCCTTTCCAATGCAATGGCGGCCTGGGAGATAATCAGCTTTAAGTAGTCGAGGGTACTGTTGCTTAAAGGTTTCTGACCCAGCTGAAAGATTCCGATGACTCCTAAGATTCTTTCATGTGAAATAAGGGGTAAATAAGTGCAGCTGGATTCATTGCCGAAATCCGTTTGAAAGCCTGCAATGGTTTTGTTTTCAAATACCCAATGAGCAACAAACTGTTCATGGCTGGAGTTCATGATATTTGTATGCTTTGCATCCAGGCTGCGAATCAGTCCTTCTTCCCCTTGCTGTGGAGATTTTCCATAGAAGATACAGGAGCAGCCGGTTAGGGAATATACATATTCCAGTGCCAGACCTCCAATATTTTCTCCGCTGTTAAGAGAAAGGAGCTTTCGGCTGATTTCATTTAACTGAACCGTTTTGGCTTCTCTTCGTTCTGCTTCTTTTACGTGACTTTTCAGGTTAGCCGTAGCAGCACTTATGATT
>JAQSXJ010000062.1 GCA_029256725.1 Anaerocolumna sp.
AGAAGATTTATCCAGATGTTCTCTGATGTAGTTATGGAAATCAGCAAAGCTAAATTCGAAAGAGTTTTAGATGAAATCAAAGAGAAGAAAGGTGTTCATTACGACACTGATCTTACTGCTGAAGATTTAAAAGAAGTTATTACTGAATTTAAAGCATTATATAAAACAGAAAAAGGTACAGATTTCCCTCAGAATCCTGCTGATCAGTTAATTGAAGCTGTAACAGCTGTATTCCGTTCATGGGACAACCCTCGTGCTATCTACTATAGAAGAATGAATGATATCCCTGGAGATTGGGGTACAGCTGTTAACGTTCAGGCCATGGTATTTGGTAACATGGGTGAGACATCCGGTACAGGTGTTGCCTTCACACGTAACCCTTCCACTGGTGAAGCTAAGATCTATGGTGAGTACTTAATCAACGCTCAGGGTGAAGACGTTGTTGCTGGTATCAGAACTCCTCTACCTATTACAAGACTGGAAGAGGATATGCCAGAAGTATTTACAGAGTTCATGAGAATTGCTAACCTGCTTGAGAACCACTACAAAGATATGCAGGATATGGAGTTCACAATCGAAGATAAGACATTATACTTCTTACAGACACGTAACGGTAAGAGAACAGCTCCCGCTGCTCTTCAGATCGCTTGCGATTTAGTAGATGAAGGAAAGATCACAAAAGAGCAGGCTATCGCAAGAATCGAAGCTAAATCCTTAGATCAGTTATTACATCCCGGATTTGATGTTGCTGCATTAAAGGCAGCTACACCTGTTGGAAAAGCTCTACCTGCTTCTCCTGGTGCTGCAGCTGGTAAAGTATACTTTACTGCTGATGACGCTAAGAAGAGCCATGAAAAAGGTGAAAGAGTTATCCTTGTTCGTCTTGAGACATCACCTGAAGATATCGAAGGTATGCATGCAGCTGAAGGTATCTTAACTGTACGTGGTGGTATGACATCTCACGCAGCTGTAGTTGCTCGTGGTATGGGTACTGCTTGCGTTTCCGGTTGTGGTGAAATCGTAATTGATGAAGCAGCTAAATACTTTACAATCGCTGGACAGACTGTGAAAGAAGGAGATTACATCTCTCTTGACGGTTCTACCGGTAGCATCTATATTGGAGATATCCCTACTGTAGAAGCAGTTATCAGTGGTAACTTTGATAGAATTATGACATGGGCTGATGAAATCAGAACATTAAAGGTAAGAACAAATGCAGATACACCTGCTGATGCAGCTAATGCTGTTAAGTTCGGTGCTGAAGGTATCGGTCTTTGCCGTACAGAGCATATGTTCTTTGAAGGTGAAAGAATCCACAAGATTAGAAAGATGATTCTTTCTAAGACTGTTGAAGCTAGAGAAGAAGCTCTTAACCAGTTAATACCTTTCCAGAAAGGTGACTTCAAAGGCTTATACGAAGTTATGGAAGGAAGACCTGTTACTATCCGTTTCTTAGATCCTCCGTTACATGAGTTCGTACCTACAGAAGATGATGATATCGCTGCATTAGCAAAAGATATGGGTCTTTCTGTTGAAGAAGTTAAAGCTACTTGTGATTCCTTACATGAGTTCAACCCTATGATGGGACACAGAGGCTGCCGTCTTGCCGTAACTTATCCTGAAATTGCCAAGATGCAGACAAGAGCAGTTATGGAAGCAGCTATCGAAGTTAAGAACGAAAAAGGATTTGATATCATTCCTGAAATCATGATTCCTTTAGTAGGCGAGAAGAGAGAGTTAAAATTCGTTAAAGATATCGTAGTTGAGACTGCTGAAGCTGTTAAAGCTGAAAAAGGATCTGATATCGAATACCACATCGGTACAATGATCGAGATTCCTCGTGCAGCATTACTTGCTAACGAAATCGCTGAAGAAGCTGAGTTCTTCTCCTTCGGTACTAACGATTTAACACAGATGGCATTCGGATTCTCTCGTGATGATGCTGGTAAGTTCTTAGATTCTTACTACACTAACAAGATTTTCGAATCTGATCCTTTCGCAAGACTTGATCAGGAAGGTGTTGGCCAGTTAGTTAAAATGGCATCCGAAAAAGGTCGTGCTACAAGACCTAACATCAAGCTTGGTATCTGTGGAGAGCACGGTGGAGATCCTTCAACAGTTGAATTCTGCCATAATGTAGGACTTAACTATGTATCCTGCTCACCTTTCCGTGTGCCTATTGCAAGACTTGCAGCAGCACAGGCAGTATTAAACGCTAAAAAATAATAAATCTTTGATATTAAGTGGTTTAGCTTAAGACAGACAAATCTTAATAAAGTAAGATTAGATTAATAGAACACCCTATCATGTAAAAGTGGTAGGGTGTTTTTCAGTATGTGAAAGTATATAAATTTGGGCTATTGCTTGAGCTAGAGTTGATTCTGCTTTATGTTTGAGTTTGCAGAACAGGTACTAAGGAGTTAGAGTAAGTGTTATGATAGTCTTTTATTAAGGAGGCAAAAATGGTTGAGATAGTGAACAATGCTGTAATCAACAATCACATAGTTAGTCGTACATTGATTACATGCCTCTATAGGAGGCATGACAATGTGGGAGTAGATACTATTACAGAACATAGAAAAAAGGGTATATCTACCTTGTTGGTTTATAAGACACTGTTGGAAGCTGATAAACGAAATAGAATGTGTATATGGGACTGCACAGAGGATAATGCAGCCTCTGAAAGAACTGCACGTAAAGTGAGATTTGAGCTAGAAAGAACATACACAATTTGTTGGTTTACTATAAAGGCGGTTGCGCTTGATTTAGTCTAAGGGCAAGATATTATGCTCATGTCATCTGTATTGTGGCACAGAGCATTATAAATAATTAAACCTCGTTTGATGAGCTTTCATTGGTTGTCAGATGAGAGGTTTTTGCTTATTAATAATTCGAATATAAATTATATCTATTGTGACTCAGTGTAAATTTTATTTGCTTTTTGAATATATTATTTTATCTGTACCAAAACACGAATTTACCAAAAAAAATTAGCAGATAAGAATTAATCTAAAATTATGGTAAATAATGTATGTGAGGAGTTTAAATAAAAGGAGAAAAAATATGGCATTAAATAATTTAATGATAGACTTTATGAAAAAATTCGATGAAAAGCCCTTTACCATTGAACTGAAGGGAAAAGAACATCTAATCGGAACCGGAGATCCCATGTTTAAAGTCAAATTCAACAAGGAAATTCCCATTACTGACTTGATAACTAGTACATCCATTGCGTTGGGTGAAGCCTATATGAAAGGTGATCTGGAAATAGAAGGTGATTTATATCATGCCTTGAATTGCTTTTTAGGACAGATGGGAAAGTTTCATACAGATAAAAAAGCTTTAAAGAAATTGATTTTCACCTCCAGTTCTAAGAAGAATCAAAAGCAGGAAGTATCTTCTCATTACGATATAGGAAATGACTTCTATAAGCTCTGGCTCGATGAATCCTTAAGCTATTCCTGCGCGTATTTTGCGAAGGAGACGGATACTTTATTTGAAGCCCAGAACAACAAGATTGATAGAATACTAAAGAAACTCAATTTACAACCGGGAATGGAACTTCTTGATATTGGCTGTGGCTGGGGAAGTTTACTTATCCGGGCGGTAAAAGAATACGGAGTAACCGGTAAAGGAATCACCCTTAGTAAAGAGCAATATAATAGCTTTAAACTGAGGATTGAAGAGGAAGGGTTAACTGACAAACTGACAGTAGAGATACTGGACTATAGAGATTTACCAAAGAAGGATTGGTCCTTTGACAGAGTCGTAAGTGTTGGAATGATAGAACATGTTGGCAGAGATAACTATAATCAATTCATGTCCTGTGCGGATTCCGTGTTAAAACCTCATGGACTATTTTTATTGCATTATATCAGTGCCCTAAGGGAATATCCGGGTGATGCCTGGATTAAGAAATATATTTTCCCCGGTGGTATGGTACCAAGTCTCAGGGAAATCATTAATTTGTGTGCAGACTATAATTTTTATACTCTGGATGTTGAAAGCCTGCGGAGGCATTATAATAGAACACTTCTATGCTGGGATAAGAACTTTAATGAGCATAGGGATGAGATTGAGAAAATGATGGGACTGGAATTCACTAGGATGTGGGATCTGTATCTGTGCGCCTGCGCTGCAACCTTTAATAACGGGATTATTGACCTGCACCAAATTCTTATCAGCAAAGGAATCAATAACGATTTACCTATGACTAGATGGTATTAATGTATAAATGTGGTATAAGATGGTTTTGATATAAAGTCGGTGGTGCAATTATTTTCTTTGCATTTGTTAATAAGTTGTCATGTAAACTGACCAGGTATAGATTGTTCCTATAGCAAATATACATCTGGTCAGTTTTATAATATTAGAAATAATGATTATACTGTAGTGAAGATTTTCTAAAACCTTACAAATAGTAGTTGATTGGCTTTTTTTTATATAGTACAATGAATGAAATATGTAGTAGTATTATTTATATTTTCTTGAGTGATTTATTGCAATAATAAAATTATAAAGTACAAGAAAGGAAATACAATGAAAAAGAAATTAATTGCCTTTACCATGGTAATGTTGGTTCTGGTATCCTATCTATTTAGTGGCAGCAATATGAAAATAAATGCAGCAGTGAAAGACGATAAGCCTATTATATTAGAGAAGCCGTCTTTTGCTTATTATATCTCTGATAAGGCATCGACAAAAAAGGCCAAGTCCATCAAATTAAATGTGAAGTCAAGCAAAGCGAATAATATTTCGGAGGATGATCAGTGGCTTAAGGATAATAAACTGACCTTGAATACATATGAGATACCTAATTATTACAGCAACACAACCGGTAATTTGCCAGAAGAACTAGATACTGAGTGGAATAACCTGATCATAACTTCTGCATTTTATGATTCTAGTTACATTTATTGCACTTATGGGGCTGATTATTCAGAAGGTTATATCTTAAACATTTATAATGCAAAAACAATGGAATTAAAATATTCCTTGGATTTTTCTGCTTATCGGTATTCACCTCAATATATCAAAGCAGATTATGATTTTATCCAGCAGCGTATAAATTGGGCAACAATAAAAGGCGGCGTACTTTATATTTCCCACAGCCATAATACCTATGCGAAAAGCTCAAAGAACATGAATGGCTATATTACAGCGATAAAGCTGTCTGATAATAGTGTTCTGTGGAGAACAAAAGCCTTGGTCAGCAACGCAAATAATTTTCTTATGGTAGGTAATGTAATTGTAACCGGATACGGATTCACTGATGAAGCGGATTATCTGTACCAGATAGACAGGAACACAGGAAAAGTCTTAAACAAACAACTATTGAAATCAGCCGCCTCCTATATCATTAAAAAAGGTAACTTCTTATATGTCCATACGTATAACACGGACTATAAATTTGAAATCGTACAATAATTTTAAAATCGTACAATAATTTCTATTCTTACCGGGTTGCTTTAGCTTAAGAAATAGTTTATACAGAGGAAGGAAAGTTTTCTCATTTAAAGAAGATAATAATGAATAACTTAAAAGAGCGTAAATCAAGAAATACCCTTCTGACAGTAGGTGTTGAGATGATAACTATCCACTGCAAAGAGGGGATTTTTAATGGTTAGAAAAATTAAATACAGGATGAAATAATAATGAGAAATAAAAAATATAGAAAACATAAGATACTTTTTCTCCTTGCTTTTATAATTGTCACAGGCAGTATATGGCAGATTATAATGGAGAGATATGAAGCTAAGGAATATAAGCCGACAGGTGAACTGATTACAGTCAATTCTCATAAGATGCATACATATAGCCTTGGCGATGGGATAGATACCCTCGTCTTTATCGCCGGCTCAGGAACCACGAGTGCTTATACAGACTTTTATTATATGCAGCAGGAATTATCCGTCTACGCAAAAACCTTTAGTTATGATCATGCCGGTCTGGGGTGGAGTGATGGTACGGATATTCCCAGAACCATTGATAACGTGACAGGTGAGCTTCATGAGCTATTAAGAGAAGCTGGACATGCTGGACCATACATTATAGTGGCTCATTCTCTGGCCTCATTAGAAGCTATCAGGTATGCGCAGAGATACCAGGGAGAGGTTAAGGGAATTATATTACTGGATGGAGGAAGCCCGGAGTATTATGCTGATTATTCCGAATTGAGTTCCATTCTGCTTAACCGAACCAGCGCAGTTCTTAGAATAACAGGTATAAATAGGCTGCTTGGAACCCTTGGTCTAAAGCTTCCTTTTGTAGGTGAGGATACCAGAAATCATTTGCTTCCGGATAGCGTAAAGAAAATCGATGCTGCAATGTATTATAATAAACTAGGCAGCAGTGAGAATCTGAAGGGTTTGGGATTAATTAATGAGAATGCACAAACGGTTATTGATAACGGTTATCTGAAGGATATCCCCTTATTGGCTCTATCAGCAAAAAGTGATGACAAGTGGACGAAGGCCCAGGAGGAATTATTACGTTGGTCTGATAAAAGCAGTGGTATGGTAATTAATGAAAGTAAGCATTATCTCCATTGGACAAATAAAGACAAGGTTATTGCTGAGGTATTAGATTTCTTAAATAAATATGGAAATTAAGGAAGTTACTATTGAAATACTGAAAAAAGTGAGAGATTAGAGGATACATGAAATATCCCGAAATATTTGACATTTTCAGGATAAGTGTTTATACTGGATTCATATTATGAAAGTGAGGTAAAAGTGTATGTTAAGTGTGGTAAGATCGGAGATTACAACTGAATAGTTGTAAAGGGATTACTTTTGTGTTCAGGTGATAAAGAAGCCCTTTACTTCGGTAAATACCGATGTATTTGTCTTACTGAATGCAGCATACACTATTTTATCTATCTATAAATATTGCAGACGGAAAGAACATGACTTTTTAGGTCGTGTTTTTTTATTTATGGAAATTAGAGTTACACTCCATTTCTGATAGAACCATAGGTGTAAGTTGCTGAGTATGGCAATACATCTATGGTTTTTTATTATTTGTAGAAAGCGGTGATGGAACATGTACAATATGGATTATATCGTTACACATGACAGACTCCATGCAAAGCCAGAAGTTTTAGGCGATCTTTGCATGGAATAGAAATGTCGCCAATCATGCTGGCTTTGCTGAGGAAGTCCACATGGAACAGATTAATTCAAAATACTATAAAATGAAAGAAATAGTTACAAATTTAAATTTACCGAAATACAGATACGAACAGATCCTAAAAGCTATATTTACCCAACGAAAAGAGCAGTTTTCAGAGATGAATGCCCTTCCGGCGATGCTGCGGGAGGCTTTGATACGGGAATTCGGAGAGCATGTAAACAGTGCAAAGCCTGTGGTATCACAGAAAAGCAAACAGTCCAATAAGTTATTATTTGAGCTGACTGACGGTGAGCACATTGAAGCCATCGGGTTATTTTATAGAAAAGGCTGGGAATCCTTTTGTATCTCTTCCCAGTGCGGCTGTGGCTTTGGCTGTAGCTTCTGCGCAACGGGAACAGCAGGGCTTATGAGAAATCTTACGGCAGATGAGATAACAGACCAGTTACTTTATTTCTATCAGATAGGACACAAACTAGACAGTGTATCCTTTATGGGAATGGGTGAAGCCTTTGCCAATCCTCATTTATTTGATGGGTTAGCTCTGCTGACTGACAGTAACCTGTTTGGTCTGAGTCAGAGAAGGATAACCGTATCAACCATTGGATTTATACCGGAGATTAAAAAGCTTACAAGAAGCTATCCTCAGATTAATCTGGCATTTTCCCTTCATTCTCCTTTTGATGAGCAAAGAAGCAGTATCATGCCGGTCAATAAAAGATATCCGTTGCAGGAAGTAATGGAAACCTTAGATGAGCACATACGTCAGACAGGGCGGAAAGTATTCCTGGCATATATTATGTTGCACGGAATAAACGATACCGAAGAACATGCGAAAGCTCTGGCAGAATTAGTGCAGAAAAGGGCTGTGGGAAAACAGTTGTATCATATTGATCTGATACCTTATAATAATACGGATAAAACCAGCAGAAACTTATTGATGTTAGGTTGATAGGTGCAGGTATATCAACAAAAACCATTTGAACAATTTTTATAGCAAAAGGCAAACTATATGATTGGTATAGTTTGCCTTTTCAATACTTTTTAGGAAGAACACACATCTAGGTATTTATTAGAATTTTACTGCTTTATCCTTTTAACTTCAGGAAGAATCACTTTAACCTAAGGAAGAGAATCCTGGATTAATACAAAGTAATGAATTTCTTCTAAAAGAATTATGCCAATAAGTAAAGGTTGAGTATACAACAAATTTAGTGTACAATGTAACGGAAGTTTACCGAAGGAGGAAGCCTGTGAGATACCAGATATTAAGTAAAAAGGCAATTCGCTGTATATTTAGTGTATTATTCTGCATTGCCTTATTAACAGCAGAACTGAACATAACAGGCGCCAGCAGTGACCTTGATTCCTCCCATACTACTAAGGCAGGAGCTATTACAAAGGCACCTTCTCATAAAACAGATTCCATATACGAAGTAAAAGAAGCTTCCGGAGATGAGTTTGCTGCCAGTATTTCTGCCGGTGCTGTAAATACGTTATCTTTTAAGGTCTTACATTTAAAATATATTTTCTTAAGAACAGTTCTCTTATATATCCCCCTTATTTTATTTGCCCGTTTAACGGTCTTATTGCAAGACGGTTATATAGGCAGAAGATTTCTGATGCAATTTATACATAATTCGGACGGAGAGAAAGGAGCAGCAGGCATTTAAACGGCATAGAAAACTAAATATGAAAAGAGGATAATAACCTATGAAGCCAGGAAAGAAAATGCTTGCTGCTATTTTTATAACCATAGCAGTGTTTATTTATATTGCAATTTTTGGAATCGGAAGCGGAGTCAAAGGTATTTTTGACATGCGCTACGGTATTGATATCAGGGGAGGCGTGGAAGCGGTATTTGAGCCCCAGGGACTTAAGCGCAGTCCTACGGAGCAGGAACTGGAAACTGCCAGAGAGGTCATTGAGACCAGACTGGACAACCAGAATATTTCCGATCGTGAAGTTACCGTGGATAAGAGCGGTGGTTATGTGATTGTTCAGTTTCCCTGGAAATCTGATGAGAAAAATTTTAATCCCGAGGACGCCATTGCCGAGTTAGGTGAGATGGCAGAACTGACCTTTAAAGACCCTTCCGGTAACGTGCTGATTGAAGGCAAGAACGTGGAAAGCGCAACACCGGAGAATGTTACCTCCGGAGTGACCAAAGGATATCAGGTAGCACTGAAATTCGATGCCAAAGGTGCCAAACTCTTTGAAGAAGCCACAGGGAAATTACTGGGGCAGAGGATGAGTATCTACATGGATGATAACCTGATCTCAAGCCCTACCGTACAGGCCAAAATAGCCGGAGGAGAGGCAGTTATCACAAATCTTGCTAGTTATGCGGAGGCGAAGGAATTAGCCGGTAAGATCAATGCAGGAGCCCTTCCTTTCTCTCTGGCAACCACCAATTTTTCTACGATCAGCCCTACTTTAGGCAGTAATGCATTAAATATAATGGTGGCAGCGGGAGTAATAGCCTTCTTTGCAATCTGTGTATTTATGATAACCTTCTACAAGTTAACAGGTGTACTGGCCTGCATCACCTTAGTATTACAGATGTTGATACAGTTACTGGCAATATCCGTTCCCCAATATACGCTGACGCTGCCGGGAATAGCAGGAATCATATTAACCTTGGGTATGGCAGTGGATACCAATATAATCATATCGGAACGTATTTCCGATGAGTTAAAGAAAGGTATCTCTGTCAGAAGTTCGATTATTTATGGCTATAAACATGCCTTTTCCTCTGTATTGGACGGAAATGTTACCACAGCTATCGTAGCAATTATACTTATGATCTTTGGTTCCGGTTCCATGTTAAGCTTTGGTTATACCCTTTTAATTGGTATGTTGGTAAACCTTCTGGTGGGAGTTACCATCTCAAGGCATCTGATGCAATCCTTTGTGGAGTATGACAGATGGAATAAGGATAAATGGTTCAGGAAAAGAAAAGATAAAAAGGTCATTCCCTTTTACCAGAAGAAATATATCTTTGCCATACTGTCAGGTGTAATTATTCTGGCAGGAATTGCTGGATGTTTTACAAAAGGAATCAAACTTGATACCCAGTTTACCGGAGGAGCGGTATTAAGCTATACAGTATCTTCAGAAGCCGATACAGATAAAATTCAGCAGGCGGTTGAGAAGCAGACCAACAGGCCGGTGACGATACAAATCAAAGAGGACAACCTTACAGGGCTTAAGAGGCTTTCTGTAACTCTGGCGGGTAACGGCGGAATGTCGCCGGAGAATCAGGCAGAGGTTACGGATGCCATTAACAATACCCTGGAAAAAGCAGATGCCAAACTCTCAGAAACCTTTGTAGTTGAGCCTTATATCGGTGCCAAAGCCCTTAAAAATGCAGGAATTGCCTTAGTGCTATGTACTGTGTTTATAGTAATTTATGTGTGGATACGATTTTCAGCTATCTCAGGTTTGTCGGCAGGAATAACAGCCATGATTGCACTTCTCCATGATGCACTGGTGGTATTCTTTGCTTTTGTACTGTTTGGCATACCCCTAAATGATGCCTTCGTGGCAGCTGTGCTTACGGTTATCGGATATTCTATTAACGATACCATTGTTATATATGACAGAATCCGTGAGAACAGGAAGCTGGACCAGAAGCTGCCTGTCGTTAATCTGGTCAATGAAAGTACTACACAGACTTTGGGAAGATCCATCAATACCTCCTTTACCACAGGTTTATGTGTCCTGATTATCATGATCGCGTCCATCGTATTTCACATTGAATCTATCATGGAATTCTCACTGCCGATGTTCTTTGGTGTTCTAACAGGATGCTATTCTTCAATCTGTGTTGCCGGAACATTATGGGCAGCCTGGGAGAAACGTAAGGAAAAATAATATAGATAGAATTAATATCATAAAAATAGCCGGTCTGATTTTTGTTAGAAGCTTATTGCTATCTAAAGAACCGAAAAGAAAAGGGATATAATATTATCCTCTGCGACTTTATTCATGACGCGGGACAAAGAAATGTCTATGGAGATACGCCGCTTTGTTTTGGTACTTCGTAAATCAGGAATTGATCGGTAGACAGATTATTCAGGAATTCAGCTTTATTTAATTACTCTTATATCCACCAAACGTTACTTGACGGTAAAACCATGTTGTGATATTATGAACGGAAATGATAAAGGCGTTGAAGAGAATTAGTATATGTTGAAGGCGGTTCACAGAGAGAAGACAGAGGGTAGCCTCAGGCTGAGAGTCTTTACCGAATCAATATAGAAGAGGGCTCAGAGCCGTGGACTGAACAGGTTATCTCAGTAGGTTGCACCGGAATTTCCACCGTTAGAAGGAGAGCAGTATCGATATTTTATCCGTACTGAGTGAGAGCAAGGAGTATTCCTTGAAGTTAGGTGGTAACACGGACTATAGTTCGCCCTAAGCTGATTTATTAATTAGCTTAGGGCTTTTTTTGTACTAATTATTTGTCAAGGATTCGTTAGTACCACCCCAAATTAGTACCCTCCAAAAAGCATAACCATAAAGCTACACAATGAAAGGAGTAAGCTATGTCAAACAAATTATTAGCAGATTTACTTTTTCCACAAGTTACTTTTACTTCAGAGGATATGGAAAGACGTTATCCGGAAAGAGGGATTTCAGGTGATGAAGTAATAACCCGCATAGGACCAAGCCCTACCGGCTTCATCCATCTTGGAAATCTATATAATGCAGTAATAGCAGAGAGACTGACTCATCAGAGCGGTGGCAGTTTTTATCTGAGAATCGAAGATACGGACAATAAAAGAGAAGTAGAAGGTGCCGTTGATATTATTATTTCAGCCATGAAGTACTTTGGTATTAATTTTGATGAAGGGGCTGTAATAGAGGGAGATAAGGGAGAATATGGTCCTTACAGACAGCGCCAGCGAAAGGAGATTTATCAGGTGTTTGCGAAACAGCTTGTGGAAGCAGGAATGGCATATCCCTGTTTTTGCAGTGAGGAAGAGCTGGAAGAAATCAGAGAAAAGCAAAAAGAATTAAAGCAGAATATAGGATATTACGGAGAGTGGGCAGTCAGCCGGAAATTATCCTATGAGGATAATTGTTACAGTTTATGATGCCATTCGGGGAGACCTGAAATTCCCTGAGAACACCATGGACTTTGTATTGCTGAAATCCGATGGCATACCGACCTATCATTTTGCCCATGTAGTAGACGATCATCTGATGAGAACCACCCATGTAATCAGAGGAGAAGAATGGCTGCCTTCCTTACCTATGCATGTTCAGCTCTTTGATACCCTGGGCTTTAAAAGACCTGTTTACTGTCATACAGCTACTTTGATGAAAATGGACGGTAATTCCAAAAGAAAATTATCAAAACGCAAAGACCCGGAACTGGCACTTGCCTATTACCAGAAGGAAGGTTATATTCCGGAAGCTATGTGGAATTATCTGCTGACGATTCTGAATTCCGATTATGAAGAATGGAGAGCTGCTAATCAGGATAAAGGTTATCTGGAGTTTCAATTTACACTGAATAAAATGAGCAGTTCAGGGGCTCTGTTTGATATGGATAAGATGAAGGATATCAGTAAGGAGGTACTAAGCCGCCTGACAGCTGAGGAAGTGTATAGCAGCTTTTTGGAATGGGCGAAAGTCTGGAATACAGATTATGCGAAAGTACTGATAAATAACAGGGAGCTTACACTTAAAGCACTTACCATAGGTAGAAACTCCGCAAAGGTAAGAAAAGATCTGATAAATTGGAAACAGGCTTGTGAGTTTATGAGCATGTACTTTGACGAAACTTTTAAAAGGGAAGAGGAACTTCCGGCAAATATCCCAACCAGTGATAAAGAGGAATTCTTAGGTTTGTACCTGAAACAGATAGATTTTACCGAAGAGAAAGAGGAATGGTTCAATAAAGTAAAAGATATAACCCGGCAAATGGGATATGCTGCTGATATGAAGGCATATAAGAAACAGCCGGAGGATTATAAAGGAAGCATCGTAGAGCTTACCAATCTGTTAAGAGTGGCTATAACCGGCAGAATTAATGCTCCGGATATATGGGAAGTCAGTAATGTTTTAGGGAAAGAATGTGTAGTACAAAGAATAAAGAACATTATTTGATTGCTTTTTAAACGCTTTTTAAATAGAAAGATGCATATAAAATTATTGCCATAATAATTCAAATTATAAATAGCTGGATATGGGATAACTTAATTTGAATATAAATAAAAGGATACTAACTAGATCAAGTAAAACCAAATTTGAAAAGGCATTACTATTATTAAATTATTATTATTATTATTATTATTATTATACAGCAAATGAACATCAACGGGGTATAAAACAGATTAGTATCAAACTTGGAATTGCGATTCTCTTATATTAGTATATAATTTATATTAATGATTGCAGAGAAACAATCAAAGAATAGTCAAGAACTGTTCGTCTTCAGAAAAGAGGTAAATATGGATTTTAATCATATGATAGACAAAGATTTTCGTGGCTGTATCTCCATAAGCAAAGGAAATGAGATACTATTCAGGAAAGCTTATGGTTATAGGGACCTGTAGATACAAGATTTGCAACAGCCTCAGCAGGAAAAGTATTCATAGGAACAGGTATCCTGCAGTTAATTGAGAAAGGGAAGCTTAAATTCGATGATACCATCGGTAACTTGCTTAACTTTGACTGGAAGCAAATTGATGCTGGAATTACCGTGAAACAACTGCTGACTCATACTTCCGGAATTCCGGATTACTTTGATGAAAGCATAATGGAGGAGTATGAAGAACTCTGGCGGGATTTTCCCAATTACAAGATACGTACTTCTGCCGATTTGCTGCCGCTGTTTATAGATAAACCAATGATGTATGAAAAAGGTGAAAGGTTTCAATACAACAATACGGGTTTTGTAGTACTTGGATTGATAATAGAGAAAATAACAGGACAACCTTTTGATATCTATCTAAAAGAAAATATTTTTAGCCCCAGCGGCATGGAGAAGACAGGATACTATGAGCTGGACAGACTGCCTGCCAATTGCGCTGGAAACTACATCTGGGATGAGGAACGGAAAGAGTATTATACCAATATCTATAGCGTGGATGTAAAAGGAACCGGTGCAGGCGGTGTATTTACAACAGTAGAAGATGTTGAGCTTTTCTGGAGAGCACTTTTATCCGGAAAGTTATTATCGACGGATATGACAGATGAAATGCTGCGTATTCAGAGTTCCAGTGAAGAGGAGGATAACTATGGTTATGGAATCTGGATAAGTAAGAAATACGAGAACTGCATCCTGCCGTATTTTACAGGAATGGATCCGGGAGTTACATTTATAAGCACTTACAAAAGAGATGAAGATCTGAACATAACCGTAGTGAGCAACTTTGGAGATGATGTCTGGAAGATAAAAAATGCTATCCAAAATGCGCTGATAAGAAATGGCTGATAGTCTACTGTAAAACCTGCTGATAGAAAGGCGTGACAGATTTGCTATAATACCGGCTGATAGAAAAGTGTGATAGTTTACTATAAAGCCTCTTATTTCAAATAAAGTAAAAGAGCACATTTATATTGATTCCAGCAGAGATACCTGTCCCGGATGGAATGTGAGTAAAATTTATATTGAAAGTTAAGTGGTAACACGGACTTTGGTTCACCCTAAGTTGATTTATTCTAAATCAGCTTAGGGCTTTTTTTTCTTAAAGGATGTGTCAGGCAAAACTGAACCACGCTAAACAATTAAATTCCGGTTAGGGCAAGCATCAGAGAGATGTGGAACCAGACCTTTACCTTAAGGAAATAAGCAAAAAATATGATTTTACAATTAGAATATAAAATTACAATGACATTCTAAAGGAAAATACAATAAGGTTATGTATTTCCAATATACAGAGCTTATGTTCTGAATTAGTATTTGATTGCAGTGTTTGAATTTTTAATTTTGTGGGTTCGCAAATAATTCGGACTCGAAGATTCAAAAAGGACGGAGGAATTATATGGACAAGAAGAATACAAAAAGAAGTATTCACCCCACCGGCGAAAGAAGCGGAGTACGGCAGAAGAAGAGGGGATTTCTGCAGGATGTAAAGAAAAACTGGGTTTTATACTTTATGTTGGTGCCTACGCTGATTTTCTTTATTGTAAATAACTACATGCCTATGGTGGGTATTTATTTCGCTTTTACAAAATTTGATTTCAAAGGCGGATTATTTGGGAGTCCCTTTGTGGGTCTGGATAACTTTGCTTTTCTGTGGAAATCCAATAAGCTGATAGAACTCACCATTAACACGGTGCTTTATAATTTGGTCTTTATACTGGTGGGGAATATACTCCAGATTTTTACTGCAATTTTAGTCAGCCAGATTACAAAGAAATGGTTTAAACGTGTATCCCAGACATTGATGTTTATGCCTTATTTTGTTTCCTATGTTATATTAAGTGTTTTGGTTTATAACCTGTTTAATTATGAATACGGTCTTGCAAATAACCTCTTAGGCAGCTTGCACATGGAGCAGGTTAATTTCTATGGTGAATCAAAGTACTGGCCTATATTAATTACATTATTTTACCTTTGGAAGTCCATTGGTTATGGAATGGTTGTATATCTGGCAACGATTCTTGGTATCAGCAAGGAATATTATGAAGCGGCGGAAGTGGATGGAGCCAATATTTTTCAGCAGATAATCTACATCACTCTGCCTCAGATTAAACCAACCTTTATCATCCTGCTATTATTTTCTCTGGGTAATATTATGAAGGGACAGTTCGAGCTCTTTTATCAGATGGTCGGAAATAATGGCATGCTGTTTAAGACAACAGATATTATTGATACCTATGTATACCGCACAACACTTACCAGCTTTGATTTCGGTATGGGCACGGCTGCAGGTTTGTACCAGTCACTATTCGGATTTATCTTAATCATTACGGTTAATTTCCTGGTTAAGAGAAAGAATGCGGAATATGCATTATTTTAAGGCATCAAACAGTTTGATGGCTAAATGGATAGACAGATAACCAAACGAAATAACGAATATCCAATAAAAGCTTGGATATCCAGGAAAGAGGATGTCATGAAAATAAAAAAATCAAAATATACAATTGCATTTAATGGTATTGCATATACGCTGCTGACCATTTTTTCAATTATATGCGTTCTGCCCTTTCTTATTATAGTCTCAGGTTCCTTAACGGATAATGCCACAATAATACAGGAAGGCTATCATATACTGCCAAAAAATTTCACACTGGCAGCTTACAGGACCATATTTGAGTCCCCCCAGGATATTTTAAGAGCCTATAGCGTAACGATTTACTGCACCGTAATCGGAACACTGCTTGGACTTACCATGATATCCCTGACAGGATATGTACTTTCCAGAAAAAGTTTCCACTACCGAAATGTGGTATCCTTTATAATTTATTTCACAACGATTTTCGGCGGAGGTCTGGTGCCCTGGTATTTCATGATAACAGGTGTATTAAAGTTAAAAGGTACGTTAGTGGCGATTTGGATGCCGGGACTTATCAGCCCTTTCTTAATTATTCTTATGAGAACCTTTATTGCGTCTGCCGTACCGGATGAGATTACCGAGGCAGCCAGTATTGACGGCGCCGGACATGGTACCATATTTACAAGAGTGGTACTTCCCGTATTAAAACCCGGTTTAGCAACAGTAGGTCTTTTCCTTGCCTTAGGGTATTGGAATGACTGGTATCGTTCTTCTCTTTTCAGCAACGATGCTTCCACCTGGGAACTTCAATATTATCTTTACAACATGATGAACAGGGCGGAGGCCTTAAGAAGCATTGCCAACCAGGCAAATGTATCCATAAACAATCTTCCCACGGAATCCGTTAAGCTTGCCATGGCGGTGATCGTTACAGGACCGATTCTTTTGCTTTACCCTTTTGTACAGAAATATTTTGTATCCGGTATTACAGTAGGTGCCGTTAAAGGCTAGTCCATTGTACCGTTCTGGCCGCCCTACTTTGGGGTATACTGCCTTGCCTCTTCAAAAGTGGAACCTCCGGCTTGAAACAAGCATTTTCAACTACACTCTAAGTGTGAGGTTTAATCCTAGCAAAAGGCTTGGTCCGCTGCACAATTTATTAGTTGGTAATCTGTGGAAAGGGGTGATAGAAAGTATATAGAACTTGAGTTAAAAATCATAAGTATTGGGGGTAACAATGAAAAAAAGTATAAAGGAATTCAAAAAGCATTGCAAGCGAAGTCTTGCAGTGGTACTGGTCTTTGGACTATGTGTAAACGGAGGCGGATTTACGAAAGATGCAGACAAGGTACAGGCTGCAGAAATCGATAACAGCAAGGTATGGTTTGCTGATTTTGAAGAAAGGGATTTTACTTTAAATGCCTATGGCAACGGTATTACCAGGGATGCGGGCAATGTGCATGCAGGGTTACAGGCTTTTCAATATGTTCAGGCTGAGGGAAAGCAATGGAATAATGCATTTAATATCAGAAGCGTGTCAGGAGGAGCCATAGACGTTTCTGCCATGACGAAAATATCCTTTTATGTGAAGGATACACAGGGAAATAATACGGTTCCGGTTAAATTAATTGACAGTGAGGGTAAAGCAGCAGAATTTTATACCGCGGCGGCGGTAAAGGACAACTGGACTAAGCTGGAGGTGCCATTAAGCAGTTTTACCGGTATCAATATGAGTTCCATATCACAGATAGCCATGTATGAATGGCAGAATGGTACCTATTACTTCGATGATATTTATTTAGAAGATGATTCCGGTAATAAAATAATATTCCAGGATTTTGAAAGCAGTAATTACATCAATAACCCCGGCACGAATAAGCTGACAAATCTTGACCGCCATAACGGGGGGAATTCGCTTCTGTATCAGAAGACGGAAGATGACTGGCAGGGCGAAGAACAGACCGTTTCCGTTACAACAGGAAAAGCAGACGGGGTAGATGCCTCCGGCAAAGAGTACCTTGTGTTTTGGATAAAAGATACAGCGGGAAACAATGACCCGGAAGTAAAGTTGGTCGATACTACCGGAAATGAGTCCGAAGGTGTTTGGACAGGACCGTCAAAAGCTATTCATAATGAATGGAAAGAGATATGTGTTCCGATAAGTAAATTTGCAAAAGTAGGTTTCGATTCCAGCAAGATAGCAAAGATCAAAATGTGGGAATGGAATAAAGGGGATTATTACATAGATGATATTTATTTTACAAATACCCTTCCGCCTTCACCTCCTTCGGCGGATCATGACTCCGGCACATTTACTGAGAGCTTTTCCCTTGCTTTGATATCTGCAGAAACCGGAGGGGATATCTATTATACCTTGGATGAAACCACTCCAGACCAGTCTTCTCTAAGATATAACGGTCCTATTGCCATTACAACAGCAACGGTTGTAATGGCAGTTTATGTGAAGGATGGTGAGAGCAGCAGAGTAGTAACCTTAAATTATCAGTTTGTGCTGACGGACTTACCGAAAAAGGTATTTCTTCAGGATTTTGAAGGCATTGCTAATGTTGTAAATGCAGAGATCGTAAATACCCAGGTTTTTAAAGGTACAAAATCGGCAAAATACACAGTTGCATCGTCAGCGGACCCAACAGAAAGCAACAGCTTCTATGCGGTAAGCAATGCACCGGTGGACACACAAAACTATACCTACCTGGTATTCTGGTTAAAAGATACCCAAGGAGCGAATACCCTTAAGCTGCAGCTGGAAGATGAGGCCGGAAATAAGACGGATTTCACATGGGTCAACACCCTGACGGCAGAGGACGGAAAAGCCATAAAGAACCAGTGGACAGAATATGCCGTTAAACTGAATTCTCTTTCCGGAATCAGTAAGATCGACCGCTCAAAAGTGAAGGCAATCCGTCTTGGGGAATGGAATTCCGGTGTATACTATGTGGATGATATCTATGTTACCAATGGATTACTTCCCGCAGCACCAACCTCTAATTATAAGCCAGGAACCTATGAGGTATTATCCGGCATTACCTTATCCACAAAGACCCCTGATTGTGAGATCTATTATACTACGGATGGTTCTGAGCCTACAAAAGCTTCCCAGAAATATACGGTTCCCTTCACTCTTTCTGAGGATACCCTGATAAAAGCGGTAACCATAAGACAAAGTGATGAGGAAGCCAGCCAGACAGCGGAATTTTCCTACCGTATTAAAGCTCTTCCGGTAAGCGGTGCTATTTCCTATAATACCTTTGATAATGGATTAAATCAGGTAACAGCTGCCAAAGGAGCTGTTATTACCTCTTCCGGCACGGAAAAATATCACGGAAGCAAGGGCCTTGTTTATCAGATGGCCACCTTAAGCGGGGCGCCTGCCACATCTGTAAGAAGTATTACCATACAGCCGGAAAACGGAAGCACCGCAGATGTAAGACTCTCAAAATATCTGGTATTTTATGTGAAGGATATGCAGGCCTACAATAACACCAGAATGTTCCTGGAGGATGAATTCGGAAACCAGGCAGCTGCCTGGACCACCTGCAGTACCCGTTATGGTGAATGGAGCCAGTACTATGTAGATTTAAGTACAATGGAGAGCTTTAATAAACTGGATTTAGCCTATATAAGCAAAGTTACCTTTGGCTTTTATAACACCGGTACGTATTATATTGACGAGGTTTATTTTACGGATAATCTTTATACAGGACTTCCAGGCAGCCTGCTTCCTTCCTTAAATCCTGCACCGAAAGAGGTGATGTCAAGTCTTAGTGACGGAACCTATGATGTTTTTGCACCTGTTGAACTGGCAGCAGAAAGCGGTGCGGATATCTATTATACACTGGATGGAACATTACCCACGGATAAATCCGCCAGATACAGCGGAGCAATCTATATCAAGAAGCCGACAACGGTTAAGGCAGTGGCTGTGAAAGAAGGTGCTGCAGGTAATGTTTCTGTCTTCCGGTATAATATCAAACCGGGTAAGGTCGTTACCATATTCGGCGAAGCGGGAACCTACGAGAACTCGGTTATTGTAGCTTTGCGTTCCTCAGAGGATAATACGGCGGTTTATTACACTTTGGACGGAAGCGAGCCTACAATAAATGCAACCCGCTATAATTCACCTTTCCGTATTGATGAAACTACCACATTAAAAGCAGTCGGCTATTCAGAAGGAGTCCTGAGTGATACAAAAACCTTCGAATATCATATAACCGGTTCAGACAGCGGTGTAAAAATGCCGAAAGCATCTATTCCCGCAGGTACCTATGGCGGAAGCAGAACACTGGTCCTTACAAGTGATACCAAGGATGCCGTAATCCATTATACCACAGATGGGTCAGAACCTTCGGCCTCCTCCCAGGTATACGAAGGGCCACTTAAAATTACCGCCACAACTACCATAAAAGCGGCAGCGGTGAAAGCAAATAAAATAAGCCAGACAGCAGTATTTCAATATGTCATAACAAATACACCTTCTAATTTCTTAAAGACAGACGGTAAAAAAGTAAGAAATAATTATGGAACCGGAGAAGATGTAATCCTTCGCGGAACCAATGCAGGGGGATGGCTGGTTACAGAAAACTGGCAGTGCCCGGTAGATGCCAAAGACCAGCTCACTGTACTTAAGGTATTTACAGAGCGGTTTGGTAAGGCAAAGGCCAATGAACTGATCAATAAATACCAGGATAACTGGTGGACAGAAAGTGACTTTGACCTGGTAAAAGCAGAGGGAATGAATGTATTAAGACTTCCTGTTACCTATTTTGAAATGTTAAACGAAGACGGTTCGTTAAAAACAACAGCCTTTGACAGACTGGACTGGTTTATAAACGAAGCGAAGAAAAGAGATATCTATGTCATGATAGACATGCATGGTGCGGTAGGATCACAGAATGGAAAGGATCATTCTGGTGATACCACCGTGGAAGATATCGGTGATTTCTATAACAATGAAGCAAATATCAGCAGGACTGTTTACTTATGGGAAGAGATTGCAAAACGCTATCGGAACGAACCAATGGTATGCGGCTATGATCTGTTAAATGAGCCCAGTGCCACAAAGTTAGTGCAGTATGATGTATATGATCGTATTTATAGAGCCATCCGCAATATAGATAAGGACCATATCATATATATTCAGGGTATCTGGAACCCCACAGATCTTCCGGAGCCTTCCCTTTACGGCTGGGAAAATGTAAAAAGTGAAGATGGTAAATGAATCCACGAACTACAATGTTCCTGTATTCATCGGAGAATTTACTTTCTTTAATAACACAGAGAGCTGGAAGCAGTGCCTGGGAATCTTTGAGGCGCAGGGATATAGTTACACGACCTGGACCTTTAAGGTATCGGATGGCGGTGAAGGCAGCAGCTGGGGGATTTATACCGGCAAATCCAATCCGGTTTTCGTTAATACCGATTCATATGAAATCATCCAGGAAAAATGGAGCGGAATTAAAACAGCAGACAGCTTTACCAGAAATGCCAAATTTGCTGATGTTTTAAAGAACTACTTTACAAAGAACAAGCCGGTTTTGGTTCCCTACGAAGTAGAAACTCCCGGAACGGAAGAGCCTGGAACGGAAGAACCTGGCAGTAACAATAATAACAGCGGAAATAATTCCAATACCGCTAGTGGAAACACGGAAAAGACGGTAAATCTGACGGCTGGTATATCTGTTGTGAAAGTAACAGGAAATAAGGCTGAAATTACAATAACCCTGCCCCAGGCAGAGATACTGGCACAGGCAGCCTCCGGAAAGAAACTTACCTTAACCTTAAGCCTTCCGGAAAAGGAACTTATTGAGCAGTTAGTCATAGGGAATGCGAACATCCTGCTGGAACAGCTGACATTCCCGTCACCTGTTATCGCGGCAGCAAAAGCAGCAGGAAGGACCATAGAAATAACGGTACAGTCAGGAGAGAAGGAATACCAGTGGCAATTTGACGGAAAACTTCTTAAAGAATCGAAAAGAGAAGCTGCTGCCATTAATCTTTTGATAAGCAGTAAGCCTGCGGAGATTTCCAATGGAAAAGAGATAGTAAAGGGACTTACGGTTACATTTTCCCATACAGGTCTGCTACCGGCTTCTGCCAAGGTGAAGCTTAATATAGCAGCGGAGTCTGAGCAGACCGGATTAAAGCCAGGCGGAAAAGCTTATATCTATTACAGGGAAGAAGAGTCAGGCAAACTGCTTGAAATTCCAAACAACTTATTGAGCATTCAGGAAAACGGAGATTTATGGTTTAGCATAACACACTGCTCGGATTATGTTATATTACCAAAACAACCGGAGGAAGCAGTAAGAGTTTCCCTTCTTCCTCAGATAAAGCTGACAACCCAGTCAAAAACTCTCTATATAAACGGCAGTACAGGCAATACCTTCAAGATAGAAACAGTATTACCGGCTACGCTTAAAACAGTAAATGGCTTTAGCAGGAACAATTCAGATTCCGGCGTGGCAGAAGTGAAATTTAACTATAAATCTGCTGACACAAAGGTTGCTTCTGCCTGCCAGACCGGCAAAATAACAGCTAAGGCACCGGGCAAAACTACCGTTACGGTAACAGCTCAGTTAAAAGACGGCTCTTCCAGGAGCTTCCTGGTTCAAGTTACGGTAAAGAAAGCAGGGATACAGCTTATAAAAGCACCTAAGTCGGTAAAAGCAGGTGAGACAGTTTACTTCTCCGTAAAGTGCCTGGGCTACAAGGCATCGGATATCACCTGGAAAACTGCCAAAAAAGGAATAGTTGTAACAGGTATGAACAAAGGGAAAGTTCAGGCAGCAGTGAAAGCAGAGGGTGTTGGAACAGATTATGTGGAAATCTATATAAAAGGAAAAAAAGTAAAAAGAATTAAAATTATTGTAACACAGTAAGAATTTATGTGATATGTATAAAAACAAGAAATTATTGCTTACTATAAAAGGCAAAATACATTGAAATTACAATAATATCATGAAATTACACTTAAAATTATTGCAAAAAGTACAACAATCATAAAGAATTTATATATACAATTGGTAATAAATTCTTTATGATTGCAAATGTATAAAACAAGTCGAAAGACTTACAAGGAGGATAAGAATGAAAAAAATAGGGAAGAGAAGTTTAAGTTTGCTTCTAATTCTTTGCCTGACGATTTCAGCATTGGTGGGCTGCGGTAAAAATAATATTTCAGATACTGCTGGTACAAGTACCGGAAAATCAGAGAACAAAGGAACAGATACTGGAAGTACGGATGAGACACCGGCTATTGATACATCCAAGAGAGTGGATCTGGTGTTCTACTTAATGGGAGATCCCCCCAATGATATGCTGGCAGTACAGGATAAGATTAATGAAAAGCTTTTAGAGAAAGTAAATGCAACAGTAACCTTTAAGTTTACTTCCTGGACTGACTGGCAAACAAAGTATAATATGATCTTATCATCCGGTGAAGATTGTGATCTTATCTATACCGCAAGCTGGATCAACTATGCTTCACTTGCCAACAGCAATGCATTTACAGCTTTGGATGAGATCCTTCCGGTTTATGCACCTGAACTTTATTCCTATATTCAGGAGGATGTATGGAACCAGATGAAGATTAACGGTAATATTTATTCCGTACCCAGCTCTAAGAAAGAGTATACCAACGGCGGTATCCAGTACCGTGAAGATTTAAGAGAAAAATACAACCTTCCGAAACCGGACAGCTTTGAGAATCTGGAAGCTTACCTTACCGGGGTAAAACAGAATGATCCCAATCAGAGTATAATGAAACCCTCTGTTAATACGGCATCCTTCTCCTACTCCTTTAGCGCAACTCTGGCACTTCAGGCAAAGTATTCCTGGGTAAAGGAATCCCCCACTTATGGTTTGGCAGCGAATTACGATACACCTTCCCAATTATTTGATTACTGGGCTTCAGACGATTTCAGAAATGATATGAAAACAATGAAGAAATGGTCTGATTTAGGCTTCTGGTCAAAGAGTGTTCTTTCTGATGCAAACGACTCCGATGCGTTTAAGAATGGACAGGATATCTGCCTTGTATCCGGACAGAATCCGGCAAAATATGTTGGTTCTGTAAATGATGCGGAAATGGATCCATCCTATAAGATTGGTTATATTCCTTTTGCAGAGATTAACGGGGTAGCTTATGCAAACCACCCTACAGGAAATGGTACAGCAATTCCCACCAATTCCAAGAATCCTGAGAGAGCTGCAATGGTTTTGAATTTATTATATATGGATAAAGAGCTGAATCATTTAATCCAGTATGGAATTGAAGGAACCCATTATACTATTGATGCGGATGGTTTATATGTGGATGGAGAAAAGCACAGCGAATATGGCGGTGAATCCGCTAATACCTGGA
This sequence comes from Anaerocolumna sp., assembly GCA_029256725.1. GTDB lineage: Bacteria > Bacillota > Clostridia > Lachnospirales > Lachnospiraceae > Anaerocolumna. Next base: position 24,472 of record JAQSXJ010000062.1, read on the forward strand.
ATTTAAGAAATCCGGAGTATGCCCTTGCAACAAAGAACGATGAACAGCTCAATGTATTATTTACAGAGTTAAGCGGTATTGCAGCAAAAACAAAATATCCTGATATTGATATAGCCTAAACGATGTGGATGCGGCGGTAGATGAATTCCTGAAGAAAGCAGATGAAGCAGGACTTGCTAAGATTCAAGAAGCTTATACCAAACAATGGGTAACATACTGCGAACAATACGGTTATAAATAAACCGTAGAAAGATAAAATTTTTGTCAAGGTTAAGGGGCTGTCACAACAGCTCCTTTCTTGTCAGATTTTCTTGTATGATTACAATATACACCTGGCCCGGGTTTGCCACAGACAAAACGATTGTTGAGGTTGAATAGTGAATATATAGATGGTATGCTTAAACTATATAAGAATTAAATAGAAAAAAATATTTTGGGTATGTTGTAAAAAACATATGGTCATATGGGGGATACGATGAAACACCTGTTCAAAAGGGGTATTTTTTCAAAATTATTTTTAAATATAACATTGAGTGTTGTAATGGCAATTCTATTGACTTCCATTGTTCTTTATTCCACCTTTGAATCCATGATTATGAAATACGAATACCAGGCCCGGGTAGAGCAAATAAACAGTAAGCAGGCACAGGTATCCAAATTGTCAGAGGTGGCAGTAAAAATCGGAAATCAGATATATCATGATATGAACGTAGTCAAACTTTTATATTCGAAAGTTCCCAATGTCAATGATATGAGTGCGGCCTTTAATCAGCTGCGGACATACAGGGCTACCATACCCTATATCGAATCCATCTACATATATAACAAATACAATAACTATGTCTATGTTGAGGGAAGCAGTGAATATGGGGAATTGACCAGGAATGGATATGAAAGATTAAATGAAGGTTTTTTGGATGAGACTGCCGGTAACATTATCAATAATTTTAAAGACTATAAGCCTTTTAAACCCATAGCCCGCTCCTATGTTTCTCAAAAGAATAATAAGACGAAATATTTTTATACCTTTTTTATGTATGACTCCTATACCAAGAATAAGGAAACCAGCGGTGTGCTGATAAATTTTAAGACAGACTATCTTTTGGATGCCTCTGAAAATAAATTACGAAAGGATACGGAGTATTTTATTGTAGATGAAAAGGGGAATATTGTTTCCAACGGTACCAGCCTTTTGATGCTCCAGAATTATTCCGATACCAGCTATATCCGGAGAATCATTACCAACGGGGATAAGCAGGGGTATTTTACGGATACGGTAAATGAAGAGAAGATGTTTGTGGTTTATAGTCCAAGAGATCAATACGGCTGGCAATATGTCAGCCTTACCCGTTATGACAGTATGTTAAGCAGCGTGAACTGGATTCAGATGTTGACCATTATTGTTAGTTTTATCTTTGTTATAATTGGTATTTTACTGGCCTTTTGGATAACCAGAAGGCTGTATCATCCTATTTATGAGATGGAAACCGATATTAAGGAACTGGAACATGAACAGAGAAACGCAAAAAACATCTTAAAAAGAGTATATATTAGTGATTTGCTGGGGAGTTCTGAGGCTAATAACAAGGAATACCTGAAAAATTATTTCCGAAAACTGAACATGGAGATGGATTTTGAAAAGAACTTAAGTCTGGTACTTGTCCGCATTGATGGGTATCGGGGACTAATCGGGCGCACGGATGCTGAGATGCTTCATGCCATAAAATTCTCAATTATTAATGTATTTCAAGAAGTGCTGGAAACAGAATACATAGTTCATGGTACGGATATGGGAGAGAGCGATGTGCTCTTTTTCATCAATATGGAAGCAGAGGCTGATCATGAAAAGTTTGCTGAAAAGCTTCAATTTGCCAAAGAAGCCGTATGCGGGTATTTTAATATATCGCTGACTGTGGTAATGAGCAGTTTCGGAAGACAGCCGGAACAGCTAATGGCTTTGTATCATCAGGTAACGGAAGCAGCCTTGCACCGGGTATTTTACGATAAGGGAAGTATGATTTATGCGGATTCCCTTAATAAGAAATCGGCAAGCGGGTACGAATATCCCGTATCCAAGGAAAAACAGCTGGTGGAGGCTCTGATGGCAGGTAAGGTAAATGAGGGCAAGGAAATATATGAGGTTATTTTTTCAGACCTCAGAGACTACCCTATATCCATCTTTAATATGGCTATTGCAAGATTAATTGTTACCTTAAATAACACGGTTTCCGTTCTGAAGAAAAATAATGTCAACAGTTCTTTTGAAAGCCAAGACATGGTTTTACAGCTTCATCAGCTGGAATCGGAAAGTGATTTAAAAGAGCGTTTTTATTCCTTCTTTGATAAGATCCAGGAGGAATTCGAAAAGAAGAAAGCAGGGAAACAGGACTTTTTCTTTGAGCAGATTAAAAATTTAATTCAAGTGAAGTACATGGACCCGGATTTTTCAGTAGAAAGCCTGGCGAATAATTTGAACAAATCAGTTCCTTATATCAGCCGGATTTATGCACAGAACAGCGGTACAACAATAAAGGATACCATCAGTAATCTCAGAATGGAGATGGCAAAACAATTATTGGCAAACAAAAACCTGTCTATAAGTGAGGTAACCCAAAGAGTGGGATTTTCCAGTACCTCTTATTTTCACAAAGCTTTTAAAAAAGCGAATGGGGTAACCCCCAAGTAACAACAGCAGGAGTTATAGAATATATCTGTTGGGATTGGTTTTCTGCCTTCTGTTTGCAGCGGGAGGATGTGCGGTGCAGGAGGAACGGCCAAATAGTATTAAGAATTCCATATTTAGAAAAAGAAAAAATACTCGGTCATTGATTGAATGACTGGGTATTTTTCAAACTTCTGATTTGAAACAAGATACTGGTAGTTAGTTTTACCTTCACCTGACTTATAGAAAATACAAAATTAAATGAACCGATATTATTTCCATTACAATAAATAAGTGAGAGGTAATGATACAAGACATCTTAAGTTTCGTATAACAAGGAGAGCAGTTATGACAACAGAAGAACTGAATCAGTTAATTGCAGAGCATGGAAAGCATGTTTACAGTTTCTGCTGTAACCTCACCGGAAATAGTACGAATGCGGATGATTTGTGAGAGTGGAATTCCAGCAATGATATAGAGGAAGATTCCAGGGAAAATCAGAAATTAAGTAGTGACAAGGAAGAAAATCCCCGGGTACAGCAAGAAGAATTCTATGATAAGGAAAATGAACTTACATTTCGGATAAAGGACAATAATACCCCTTTCTGGGCAGGCGGCAATACCTTAAAGGTACCTTATGAAGAGCAGAAAGAAAGGAATTATAAATATGCTATTGCTATCCAGGCAAAATATACCGAATATGGGTATGAGGACGAAGCTCTAAAGAAACTGGGAGAGAAAGATTTAGAGCAAAGGGACAAAATATTTTATGAAGTTTTAAATCAGGAAATCAACTCAACCATTATCGGACTGGATATTAAAATGGAAGACGGCAGAGTGATTCATAAGGAGATTAAACTTAAAATTGCAATGGAGGAAACAGACAGATCTATCTGGATTACATTAAATGTAAACTAAAATTAAAGACATTGGCAAATTATTAAACCTATGGTAACTTTTCTTACAGTTTAGAGCAGAATAAGGTAGTTGAATTTTTAGAATAGGAAAGTATAAAAGGACTAAGTCGGATTACTTTTTCTCGCTATTTTTACATTACTAAATCGAACCATTTTCATGATTATCAGGGTCAGTTCTTTCGGTGATTCCACCATTCCGGAACTGACCCATTTTGCTGTCACATTCCAGACGCCACCAGCATTAAAGGCAAGAGCATAACCAAGTGAGTTTTCACTGTCCTGATTAGGGAAATTGGGAATTTTCTCTGACATTAAAGTATGGATATGTGGCAATGAAAGATTCCACTTATGCAGGAGAAAGGGCAGCATATTGCTGTTATTCAAACCTACTAAAAAAGCTTTATTATTACTGCACAAAATAAATAACTGCATCAGACAGTATTTTGCAGTCAGCACTTCCTGCCGAATTAATCGGCTAATAAATTCCGCTATCAATAAATCCAGATATGATTCAATAACATCTTCCTTTGATGTGAAATTGCGGTAGAAAGTCCTTCTACCCAGATCTGCATGAGTAGAAAGCTCACTGATGGTAATCTCTTGAAAAGTCTTGCAGTTCATTAAATCTATCATTGCTTCCATAAACCATCTTCTGGATTGAACAGCCAGTTCATTGTGACTTTGTTTCATAATATTTTACCATGCCTTTCTCACAGCTTGCATGCTTTGAACACAGGTATAAAGGTGAAATGATGTTTATATTTCCCACTAGCTGCCATTGTAAGCCATATCTGATTACAGATGTGGCACTGCCACAAATCAGTGGCGAATTATGATATCTTCATTAATTTCCAATACTTGTAATAACTAGCATCTTTCGCTGCATATGGCACATAAATACTGCTTTTGTAGCACTTGCAGAGATATTCTTGATTTGAATTTGCCTGTAGTATAACATATTAATACAGATGGCACAAGTGTGCACTTTCAAGTGATTACAAGAAATGAAGGATAAGTTATTGCCACAAGCAGAAGTATATAATCCTTTAAAAAGGTAGAATGGAGAAAGCTATGAGAGAAATATTATTAAGTATTAACTTTAAAACCATAATATGGGCAATTCCTATATTACTAATGTTGCATGAACTGGAAGAATGGAATATACTGGAATGGTATGACAGTACATTCCAGGGTTCTTCGCCCTCTAATAAGCTGGGGATTAGGTTATGGATAGTACTTGTTGGCATTGTAGGTTTTGTGATAACCGCAGTATCCAGCCTGTTTCCGGAGCTAAGAATAACCGCCACCATAATGGTGATTTTAGCTTTAATTACAGTTACCAATGGTCTGCAGCATATTTATTGGACCATTACCTTTAAGAAATATTCTCCCGGGGTAGTGTTTGCAACGATAGGACTGGCAGTGGGACTTCTTGTTTGTATTACAGCATTGGTTCAGAACATAATTCCTATATATTATATTGTTTTACTAGGCATTCCAATTACCTACATAATAGTACATACAATAAAAGCAGGAAAAACACTGACGAAAGAGATATACCGGGTTCATGAATTTTCAAATAAACTGGAGAAATTATTTTTGCAATAGTTACGGTATCAGGAAAGGGGAGGAAAGGCATTTATTTAATTCTGTTTTTAGTTATAGCTATCGCTTCTGAAGTTATTCTTCTATCTCTTAATGTTAACGCAGTTTTAGCATTTTTTATGACCGTGTTGTTGGTACTGGCATGCGATATTATGATTGGAGTTATCAGAAATACAAGGTTTCGAAAAGTATTGGATTGGGAGTGTGACCCAGAGAAATATCTGAAAATGATAGACCGGCAGGAGAGAAAATACAGGCGAAATAGCAGGGCAGTAACGATACTTGATATAAACCGTGCAGCAGCTTATCTAATTATGGGAGATTACAGCAAAGCACTAGAATATCTGAACAGTATTGAAGAATCAGAATTGTCCGAGAAGAACGATTCCTATTATGTCTACACTATTAACCGTATCTTATGCTACTACGAATTGGGGGAGATAGAAAAGGCAGAAGCTTTGTATGAGACAGAGCTGGTGCGATTATGCCCATACGGTAATAGGTTAAAGAAATCGGTAGAAATTCTTGTAGGTGAAAGATATTTCTTTTTACATAGATATGAGGAAAGCTACGCATATCTGAAAAAACTTCTAAGCTGTGACCTGCATAAGCGACAGTATCTAGGTATTCTGTATCGCCTTGCTCTGATGGATCATATCAACGGAGAAAAGGAACTGGCAATGGGAAAATATAAGAAGATAGTCAAACAGGGAAATAAGTTATGGATTGCCAGGGATGCCAGCGAGAGGCTGAAGGAATTGGACTAGAATATAATTGTTCAGTTGATTTCGTATTAGATCGTAACAGGACTGCTGTATTATAAGAATTGCTCAGATACGGCGTACATAAGCCGTATCTGTACTTCAACAATGCATTACAGAAAAACCAGTAGCTTTTATGCAAAGTCATCTCTTTACAACAGTCCATAATTACTTACAATTATTTTACCGTCAGATTCTTATATACTTTAACAATTTCAGATTCCATCTCATCTTGTTTGTTCTTGACTTTGGCATATAAAGCTAAAGCATCCATAATTCGTTTCTGATCTTTTGGAGAAAACATACCGATAGCCCTTCCCAGTCCATCCAAGCTGTTGACATTAACTTTAAGTGAGCCGCCTGCGGACAGGGGAATTGTAAGTACCTGAGAATCATCACTCATATCCCCTAAACATAAAGCATTTTTCCTGTAGTCGCACTGAAAAGTAACGCCATTATAATTTATTTGACCGCTGGAGTCAGCCAGGTCTGAGTAAGGTGCATTTCCAGCCACTGATAATACACGATTCTTTATTTCGCTTGGGTACTCAAGACCTGCATACTCTGTAACAAGACTTTCAAAAGAATCGGTTGCCGGTTGAGTTTCTACCTTTGGAGTTTCTCTTTTGGAAAAATAATCAGTGATTTTGCCGCTAGTGGTAATGGTGTTACTGAATTTTGTAGATACATCCATCCTATTATCTCCTTTTATCTAAAGTATTTTTAGATAACAATACCCTTTTCTGTAAAAAAACATACAAAAAAAGGCACTGTTATTAAATTAAACAATACCTTCCGTGGCTTTTGTAAAAGAAATTCATCCTATAATTTCCATATATTATATCGTCAATACAGATTTATTCTTTATACTTTTCCACATATTTCATATAAATTCGTAAAAAATCTTTTAATAAGATTATATAATAAGATTTTTAAATGAGATTTTTGAATAATTCTAGAATGAGATACTAAAATGAGATACTAAAACAAGATTCTAAAATGAGATTCTAAAATAAGGTTAAAAATAAGATTCTAAAGTAAATTCTAAAATAAGATTGAAATAAGATTTTAAAATAAGATTCTAAAAATAAGTTTCATCATAATTGATTCGATTCATATCTTTAATTCAAAAAGGTATACTAGGCCTTATTATTGCCTGGTATACCTCATTTGAACTTTTTATTAAATCAAACACTATTCTTTAGGGAGGAATTACTGTTTGGTAAAAAAAGCTTTTTTATTTTTCTATGTATAATGCTTCCGGTGTCCATTGCATACTGGTAAATTGATAGATTCCGGAATCCTTAACACCTTCCTGTACATAGCAAGCAGGGAATACTGCTGTTAAAGGAATAATTAAAGCATGTTCATTTGTAAGTTTAACAGAAGCTGTCTTTAATAATTCTTTTTTCTTTTCTAAATCTGTAGCTGATAAAGCACCAAATAATGCTTCTTCATAATCAGCAGGATGTGCCATCATGTTTAAGTAGTTTACACCTTTTGTGGAGTATAAACGTACATAGTTGTTGGTGAAATCCATTTTGGAAGCACCTGCACCGGTAATGATACCGCCGTCATAAATACCTTCTGCTTTCTGAGAGTTGAAATCAGCAGTTTCTACAGTTTTAATATCTGCTGTAATACCAATCTCACTTAAAGATGCCTGAAGAAGAACAGCTATATCATTGTTTACAGCGATGGTTGTAATAGTAGTCTGGAAACCATTAGCATAACCTGCCTCTGCTAACATTTTCTTAGCAAGTTCAATATCATAGGAAATAAATTCAGTACTCTCATCATAAGACCAGGAGCCGGGAGTACCAAACTGTGTGATTGGAACACCTCTTCCGCCTGTTAATGAATATACATAACCTTCCCAATCAATTGCGTGCATAACTGCAAGGCGAACCTTTACATCATAAAAAGGAGAGTTGCTGTCACCGCTGGCGAACATAGCATATTTAATCTGTCCAAGATCCGGTGCGTTAAGAGCAATATTAGTATAATTTCCATCAAGCATTCCGTTTATAGTAGAGTCGTTTGTAGGGAGGATATCAATTTCTTTGTTCATGAAAGCAGACAACTGAGCAGTAGTATCTGATATCCAGACAATTTTTAATTCATCCAGGTAAGGCTGACCCTCGATGCGGTAATTTTCATTTTTTACATAAGTAATATGTGAACCTTGTACGTATTCAGAGATCTTATAAGGGCCGGTACCAACAGGATTAATAGCTGCCCAGTCTTCGCCGTTCTTATCGAAAGCAGAAGGGGAATAAATATATACTTCACCAAGAATAGATTCCCAGTTATTTGCCCATGCCTCATAGGTAAGAACAACGGTATTTTCATCTTTTGCTTCGTAAGAAACCGGAGATCCAAGTTCAGAAGCTTTTCCGCCTTCTGTCATTTTATCAAAGTTCCAGATTAAAGCTTCTGCATTAAAGTCTGTGCCATCAGAGAACTTAATACCCTGTTTCAGTGTTACTGTAGCTGTAAGTGCTTCAGAGTCTGCTACGATGGACTCGGCTAACCAGCCACTGGTTTGTCCATTCTCATCTACTCTTCCAAGGGACTCAAGAGCTGGTGCAGCTGAAATTCTGTCACCGGTAGATGCAGAGAAGGGAAGAAAGAAAGTAGTGGGTTCCTCTGCGTAACACAAAGTAATGTTTCCACCACTCTTATTATCTCCAGGTGCAGAAGTAGTTTCTGTAGGTGTACCGGTCGCAGTATTTGTACTGTTGTTTGAGTTGTTTTTGTTACCGCAAGCTGTTAATGAACTGACAATTAACACAGTTGTCAGTAAAAGCGCTACAACTTTTTTCATTTTATATCCTCCTTGTTATTCAAATTTGCAGCATGTTATAATATGTTGTGCACATTTGATATTTTGTATTTTAAATTTACCTAAAAAACAGTCAGGTTGCATTATATTTGTAATACAATAAAAATGGGTTTATCTGTTTCACCAACACACCGGTACAACATTCTTTCGACATATTTCTGCATTTGGAAAATTAAACCAGGAAAAAGTAGATTGAAAAGTTATTGTAATCCATTATAATGGTTATAAGAGATGTCAGCATGGAAGATGGCAGCCAGGGGGTCATCAGTTACGAAAGGAGGAGGGTTATCCAGTGATAAATGTAGAGCTTGTCCGGGACTATGTAACAAAGATTCATCGTCAGCTTGGTATTAATATTAATATCATGAATGAAAAAGGAATTATAATAGCAAGCGGTACACCCTCCCGTGTGGGTGATTTTCACCTGGTTGCCTATGAATTGATAAAAAGCAAGAATTTTGTTAGTATTATAGAAAAGACTTCGGAAGATTTAATTGGTGTTGCCGAAGGAGTGAATCTATTGTTGGTAGAACGAATGGAGCCTATTGGTGTTGTAGGGATTTCCGGTAACCCAGAGGAAGTAATGCCTATGGCGAAGATGGCGAAGCTGACCATTGAGTCCTTTTTCTTTCACAGGAATACCAGCCAGTCTGATTTGATTGAAGCCCAGAATATTAGTAAGTTCCGTGATGCTTTATTATTTGAACAACCCATTAATCCTTCCCGTATCTTTCAATTGGCAACAGAAGTGGGAATCCGTGATAGCGCTTATCGAACAACTGTTATTATCCATGTCACTGGTGATAATTCCAAAGAAGCCAGTCAGTATATCTATCAAAGCTATCTGACCACTATGAAAAAAGCCCAGGATATATTATTTCCCATTGATGGACAGCATCTTATTTTAATGAAATCCTTTCCGAAATTCGAGCCTGCTTATTTCAGGGAGAATATGAAAGAGATTTTTGATTATTTTACGGACATACTTGAGGTGAAGCGGGAATTCAAAGATTTCGTTAGCATTAAGTTTTATTATACCATACCGACAGATTCTCTGATACATTACAGAAACTCTTATGACTGCCTTAAATGGCTGGAGGATCACGTAAGATTTCGCTCAGAATCAATTTATTTTATGAATGATTATCTAATCGATTATATGATTAACAGCATAAGCCCGGATCTACTCAATCCGATTTTTGACAGTTACCGAGATATCGTTGATAATTATCTGGACAAAGAACTCTTTCATACAACTGCCATTGCCTTGGCAGCTACCAATATGAAGCCGGCAGAAGCAGCAAAGGAGTTATTTGTTCATAAGAATACGGTTCTGGCACGTACCAAGAAGTTTAAAGAAATACTGGGGTTACAGCCTTTAAGTAATACAAATGATGCTATACTGCTCTTAGCGATAGACAGCTATTTATCAAAACATCATTAATTTAAATAATGATTGAAGCTAATAAGAACCTGAAGCTAATAAGAACCTGAAATTAATAAGAACCTGAAATTAATAAGAAGCTGAAATTAATAAGAAGCTGAAACTAATAAGAACCTGAAATTAATAAGAATCTGAAATTAATAAGAATCTGAAACTAATAAGAATCTGAAAACTAATAAGAAATTGAAAATTAAGAAGTTGAAACTAATAAGAATAAGAGGCTGCTGCAATATGAATGAAAAGCTGGAAGAAGCCCTCTGACATTCTATAAATACACTGCTTGAAAGATAAGCTGCTGATTTCGTATACAGAAAGCGTACAAATTTGTATGTTTTCTGGGTACAAAATCGGTGGCTTATTTTTAATTCGTGTGTGGAGAAATGTCAGAGGGCTTCTTCCGGCAACACATTTTATAATGCAACAGCCTCTTATTTGTATAAATATAGGAGGTTATTCTGAGTATAACACGGTATTGTTTTGCTAAAACAATATTCCAACTACTTTGTGTGTTAACAGCATAATGCACTTAGATATAAATTTCTATACAATGAGAACATGCCGGATAAGCAATGCGGCCCCTGGGCGTGTTTGTTAACCATTGTGACCTTCTGATGATTCCTCTTTGTGAAATATTGCGCCCCCTAATTTGTGTTGCAGATTATTGCATCCAGATATCATGCATTGTCTTGCGCAAAGAGGACCCTTGGTCAGTCACAAAAAGTTTTCAGACACGCTCTAAATAAGGGAAGCATCCGTTAGTAAGTTAAGAGTGCGGACCGAATAGGCAAAATAAAGGAATACAGAGAAGTAGTGGAGGTTCAAAAATGGGAAGGTATATCCTGAAAAGATTAGGCCAGACAGCTGTTGTAATACTCATATTATCATTTTTGGTATTCATGCTGGTATCCATGCTGCCGGGTGATCCGGTTTATGCAATGTTAGGAGGAGAGATTTCACAAGAGACCTATCAAAGATGGTATCAGGCATTGAATTTGGACAAACCGATTATCGTCAGATACTTTTTATGGCTGTGGGATGCAATACGATTAGATTTCGGAGTATCCGCCAGTTATCACATGCCGGTGGTTGATGTTTTAGCAGAACGTATACCTACGACTCTGTATTTTTCACTGCTGTCATTTGTTATCAGTATCCCCATCGGAATTCTTTTGGGAATATTAAGTGCTATTTACAGAGGTAAGAAGACAGATACTATCGTAACTATGACTGCAAACATCACTTGCTGTCTGCCACAGTTCTGGTTAAGCGTTCTGTTCTTATACATATTTTCAATGAAACTGGGCTGGCTTCCGGCCTTTGGGTTCACATCACCTACAGTGGATTTTGTAAAGAGCATGAAACAGACCATTATGCCTTTAACCTGTCTGACCTTGGGTGGAATTGCTTCTATTGCACGTCAGACAAGATCCAGTATGTTAGAAGTTATCCGTCAGGATTATGTTCGTACTGCCAGATCCAAGGGATTAGCAGAGAAGAGAGTAATTTATCTTCATGCATTAAAGAATGCACTGATTCCCGTTATTACTTTAATGGGTCTAAGACTTGGTATGCTTATCGGTGGTTCCGTTTTCGTTGAGTCAGTATTTAACATTCCAGGTGTAGGAACCTTGTTCGTAAAAGGTATTCAGGCGCAGGATATTCCGTTGATTCAGGCCTGTGTACTTATGATAGCATTTGTATCCAGCGCGGTTAATGTAATAACGGATATTGTGTATGCAATCGTAGATCCCAGAATCCGATTGGATTAGAAGAGAGGTGAAGTCAGTGGAAGCACAAAAGGATTTAGTAGCTCATAAAGAATTAGTGAAAATGCGTAAGAGAGAAAATAGGAAGAAATTTACCAGAACCCTGTTTAACAGAAAGATTGTATTTATCAGTTTCATAGGAGTTATCGTTTTTATATTAGTTGCTATCTTTGCACCGGTTTTAGCACCCCATGACCCCAATAAGACCAATTTAATGGACAGCTTGCAGAATCCAAGCATGAAATATTTACTGGGAACGGATAATTCAGGGCGAGATATCTTAAGCCGTATCCTCTACGGATCACAGGTGTCCTTATTAGTTGGTGTACTGGCAGTAGTTATTGCCTGTGCTATTGGAACTTTCTTTGGTATGGTTGCAGGTTTCTTCGGAGGAGCCATTGATGACGTTATTAACCGTGTCAGCGAAGCCATCCGTTCCATTCCTCAGATTATATTTGCAATGGCCCTGTGTGCCGTATTTGGCGGTGGAATCTTAAACCTTGCCATCGTACTTGGTATTTCCAATATGGCAATCTACATCCGTATGATGAGAGGCCAGGTACTTTCTATTAAAGAAACAGATTATATCATGGCAGGTAAGCTCCAGGGTAACAGAAGTTTCCGTTTGATGTTCAAACACATACTGCCAAACAGTATATCACCTATTATTGTAACAATGACACAGCAGGTAGGACAGACCATCCTTGCAGAAGCAGGTTTGAGTTTCTTAGGACTTGGCATCAGCCAGCCTACAGCCTCCTGGGGAAGTATCGTAAGTGACGGAAGAAACTATCTGCTTCAGAATCCGACTTTTTCCATTGCACCGGGTGTCTGTATCGCATTACTGGTTATATTCCTGAATACTCTTGGTGATGGTGTAAGAGATGCACTGGATCCAAGGCTCAGAGGTGAAATCTAACAGGAGGAACAAAAGTATATGAGACATCTTTTAGAGATAAATAAAATACAGACCTGCTTTATGACAAACGGTTCCAGAGTACGTGCAGTTGACGGTGTCTCCCTATATCTGGACAGGGGAGAAATCATAGGAATCGTAGGAGAGTCAGGCAGCGGTAAATCAGTAACAATGCTCAGTGCTCTGCAATTAATTGGTGCGCCGGGAAAGGTAGAAAGCGGAGAAGTACGTTTAGAAGGCGTTGATGCCAACCTGCTTGAATATGATGCCAACAGTGCCCAGATGAGAGACGTCAGAGGCGGTCGTATCAGCATGATCTTCCAGGAACCTATGACCTCGTTAAATCCTGTATTAACCATTGGTTTTCAGATACAGGAAAATATCATACAGCATTTAAAGCTCAGCAAAGAAGAGGCGAAAGCCAGAACCATTGAGATGTTAAAGCTGGTTAAGATACCCGATGCAGAACAGCGCTTTGATTATTATCCTCAGCAGTTCTCCGGTGGTATGAGACAGAGAATCATGATCGCTATGGCAATGTCTTCAAAACCGGATATTCTGATAGCCGATGAGGCTACAACGGCTCTTGATGTTACCACCCAGGCACAGCTCCTAGAAATGATAAGGGACATTGCAAAGGAAACCAATACAGCTGTTATTATAGTTACCCATAACCTTGGCATCGTAGCCAGATTCTCTGAGAGGATTTATGTTATGTATTCCGGAAGTGTAATGGAAACAGCCGAAACAGCAGAAATCTTTAAGCAGCCGGAGCATCCTTATACCAAAAGTTTGTTAAGGGCTATTCCAAGGCTGGATGATCCAAAAGACCGTGTATTGATTCCTATCGACGGACTTCCGCCAAATCCTGCCACAAGACCGGAATACTGTCCTTTCTATGATCGTTGTGAGTACCACATGGATAAGTGTCTCAAAGGCCTTAAGCCAGAGCTCAAAGAAGTGGGGAAAGATCATTTCGCAGCCTGCTGTCTGACAAAAGAAGAGATGCAGTTGAAAGAGGAAGAAGTAAGAAACAAACCTCAGAAAGCTGCACCGGTTAGAAAGTTAAAAGATGAGATTTGTCTTGAAACCAAGAATGTAAGAAAATCCTTCCCTATCTTTAAAGGAATGATGCGTAAAAAGATTGGTGAAGTAAAAGCCATTGAAGAGATTTCCTTTAAGGTGAAAAAAGGTGAAACCCTTGGAATCGTTGGAGAATCCGGCTGTGGCAAGACAACAATGGCACGCTGTATCATGAGAGTATATAAACCCGACGAAGGCAGTATTGTATTTGATGGTACTGACATTGCAGGGTTTAAGGATAAGGAAATGAGACCCTTCAGGTCTAAGATAGCCATGATATTCCAGGATCCTTATTCCTCACTTGACCCCAGACAGTCAGCTGGTTCTATTGTTGGAGAATCCTTAAAAATTAGTAAAAAGTGTAAGTCACAGAAGGAATATGATGACAGAGTAGATGAACTGTTCCGACTGGTTGGTCTGGATCCTGCCCTAAAGGACAGGGTGCCTCATGAATTTTCAGGCGGACAGCGCCAGAGAATTGGTATAGCAAGAGCTCTTTCTTCTGAACCGGACTTGATTATCTGCGATGAGCCTATATCGGCACTGGATGTATCCATACAGGCACAGATTATCAACCTCTTAGAAGAACTGCAGGCTAAGTTAGGTATCAGCTATATGTTCATAGCTCATGACCTTGCAGTAGTAAAGCATATCAGTGACAGAATACTTGTAATGTATCTGGGACGTGTAGTTGAAATTGCGGAATGCGAGGCACTTTATAATAATACCTTACATCCCTATACCAAGGCCCTCCTTGCAGCGGTACCGGTTGCTGATCCGGAAGTGGAGGCACAGCGAAAGAGAGTTCCCATTCAGGGAGAAGTTCCAAGTATCGTTAACAGACCAAAGGGTTGTCCCTTTAATGACCGCTGCAGCCATGTAATGGATTGCTGCCGTGAAAAGATTCCACAGCTTAAGGATGTGGGAGACGGACACGAAGTAGCATGTTTCCTGTACGATAAGAAATAAGTTGTAATGATGCCTCAGGGCGTGTTTGAAAACGACACATCCTAGGCGTTATCATGGGTTTTCGAGTGAAAGAAAATTCAGAAAAGAAAGGATGCCACTAGCAGATTCTTTCACTCAGTTATAAATATCAAATGTGGCAGTATCGCAGTTATGAAAGCGGTACTCAAGGGTGCAAGTATGTTTGAGAGTAAGATTAAGGTACAGATTCCGATTCTTTCAAGTGATTCGGATGAGAAATTGCTTTTTGCGAAACAGATGGGACTTAAAAATGTCTTCGTAATGTTTAGAGATGAGGACAGCAATTATGACTCTGTTATGCGTTTCTTTGAAAGATGTGCTAAATTTGATTTAACAGTTAACGATGCAGGTAATGTAAATATGTATAAGCATCCTTCCATCCACTTAGGTCTTCCTGAAAGAGATGATTGGATTGCTAAATACAATGATTTTAACCGTGTTTTAGGAAAAGCGGGCATCAGAGTAGGATATATCACCTGGGATCAGGGACGTGTATCCACCACACGTTTTGCAGTAGGTGAACACACCAGAGGAGCAGTAGGAAGAATCGTAGATATGGACGAGCTTAACAAACGTCCTTTATTCTTCGACCGGGAATATGAAAAAGAAGAAATGTGGAATAACTTTAAATACTTCATGGACCGTGTACTTCCTGTTTGTGAGGAGGCGGATATTCGTCTGGCCTTACATCCCAATGATCCTCCGGTTCCGACTTTAGAGGGTGTCTGCAATCTAATCCAGTCTGCAGAGGATTATAAGAGAGCCTTTGACATGGTTGGTAACAGCCCTTATCTGGGAATGAAATTCTGTGTTGGCTGCTGGTTAGAAGGCGGAGACAGATTCGGTAACCTGTTAGAGGATATCAAGTACTTCGTAGAGAATAAGAAAGTACATATCGTACATTTTAGAAATGTAAGCAATACCCTTCCTTATTTCGAAGAAACCTTACTGGAAGATGGATATATGGATATGTATAAAGTTATGAAGCAGTTCGTGGAAAGCGGTTATGACGGCGCAATGCATTGTGATCATGTTCCTGATTTTACCGAAGGATGCGGCGGAAAAGAATCAGCCTTTGCTTATTCCACAGGCTATTTAAAAGCCTTGATCCACGGTGCTACCGCAGAACTCAACGCAGAAATTGGAAAAAAATAATAGCCAGGAATAACAGAATGCAGTATAGTTAAATTAGTTATAGCTATTCAGTACATCGGATAAATTCTTACTGAATAGTCTCTGTTAGTTATTCTTTGGAGGTGCCGTTATGGAGGAATTTCAGAATAGTAAAGCTACATTTCAAGGTATTGTCAGAAGTGATAACCGCGTTGGTACAAGAAATTATATCGGTGTAATAGCAACGGAAAATGAGTCAGCAACCGTTGCCAGGCAGATTGCGGATTATTTTACAGCAGACCGTCTGGCCGGTTTCAGAAATATAGACGGAGTGATTCCTTTTATCACTACATTAGGCGGAGCATTGGATATCAAAGGACAGATTTTAGAGGTCATGCGAAGAACCATGCTTGGTTATATACATAATCCTAATATCGGCGGTATGCTGGTGGTTTCACTTCATGATAATAAATACAGCGTAGAGGGATTTTTTGAAGCAGAACAGTTAAGCGAAGGCCCTTTCTTAAAGAAATTAGTCGTATGCAGAGAAGGCGGCAGCCGGAAAAGCGTAGAAAAGGGAATAGATATCGTTTACGGAATGCTGCAAAAGGCAAATGCGGTAAGCAGAACGTCAGTCTCTGCTGATAAACTGGTAGTTGGACTTAAATGCGGCGGTACCAATAAACTCTCCGGGATATCGGCTAATCCGGCACTTGGTGTTGCTGCGGATCTGTTAGTAGGAGCCGGTGCAACGGTTATATTAAGTGAAACCATGGAGCTATACGGTGTCCAGGAGGAATTGTTAAAAAGAACAGCTAATGCAGAAGTACACCAAAAATTGGTGAACCGTCTGAACTGGTGGGTGAGGGCAGTCCAGTTAAAGGAACTGCTGGCCTCCGGGGAAGAATTCCGGGGAGAGTTCTGGGATATCGATCATTCCTATCTTGAGGAACAAGCCTATAAAGGTGTCGGACTTAAGAAGTCAGGTACCACTCCCCTTATGGAAGTGTATCAATATGCGCAGCCTGTCAGACAGAAAGGGCTGGTATTTATGGATACACCGGGATATGATGCAGTTGCGGTTACCGGCCAGATTGCCGGAGGCGCAACAATGATTGCTTATACTACCGGGACAGGTTCCTGTTTTGGAGCTTATCCATCACCGGTGGTTAAGATGGCAGCATCTGATGATGTTTATGAAAGTATGCTTTCCGATATAGATATGAGCTGCGGCGATATCTTAAAAGGGGAAGCAAGTATAGAAGAAACCGGCAGACGGATCTTTGAACGATTATTAAGAATCGCTTCCGGTGAAAAAGCAAAAGCCGAATTAAACTGTGTCGGCAGAAATGAATACTCACCCTGGCAGATTGGCTCTATCGGCTAGTGTGGAATAAAAGACACTCCACACTTCTAATTTGGGCAGTACCAAGCAGGCTTACGGTATGCATGGTTGCAAGTGTGAAATAAAAAGCATTTCACACTTCTAATTTGGGCAGTACCGCAAGCAGGCTTGCGGTATGCATGGGTGTTAGTGTGAATTATAAAGAAGCATAATCTCACACTCTGATTTGTGGCAGTGCTACATCTGAAAGCAGATGCGGCATGCAATGAGAGCTAGTTTGATTGGAGTGTGCCAAGCCGCCAAGGGCGGCGATAAGGAG
Source organism: Anaerocolumna sp. (assembly GCA_029256725.1). Lineage (GTDB taxonomy): Bacteria > Bacillota > Clostridia > Lachnospirales > Lachnospiraceae > Anaerocolumna. The sequence continues at coordinate 42,235 of JAQSXJ010000062.1, forward strand.
GAAAATATGAAATTAGGATTTATAGGACTTGGTATAATGGGAAAACCAATGAGCAAGAACCTGATCAAAGCAGGTCATGAGTTGGTTGTATCTGATATAAATGAAGCTTCTGTAAAAGAATTAACAGACCTTGGAGCAAAAGCGGTTGAAAACGGAGCAGCAGTAGCAGCAGAGTGTGATCTGATCATAACCATGCTTCCCAACTCTCCTCATGTAAGAACCGTTATTCTTGGAAAAGGCGGAGTTCTTGAGACAGCAAAGGCTGGAACCGTAGTAATTGATATGAGTTCCATTGATCCCATGGAATCCAAAGCGATCGGTGCAGCAATGGAGGAAAAAGGTGTAGAACTTTTAGATGCACCAGTAAGCGGAGGAGAGCCTAAAGCTGTTGACGGAACTCTTTCTGTTATGGTTGGCGGTAAGAAAGAAAGCTTTGATAAATACTATGACCTATTAATGAACATGGCTGGTTCCGTAGTGTACGTAGGAAGCCTAGGCTCCGGTAATATTGCAAAACTGTCCAATCAGATGATTGTAGCACTTAACATTGCGGCAATGTCTGAAGCACTTACTCTGGCTAAGAAAGCAGGGGCTGATCCTGAGCTTGTATATCAGGCGATTCGCGGCGGACTTGCAGGTTCCACAGTATTGGATGCCAAAGCACCTATGGTATTAAATCGTAACTTTAATCCGGGTTTTCGAATTGAACTTCATATCAAGGATTTAAACAATGCTTTAAATGCAGCACATGCAATCAGTGCGCCTACTCCTTTGACAGCACAGGTAATGGAAATGATGCAGGCCTTAAAAGCAGACGGACATGAGAAAGAAGATCACAGCAGCATCGCTAAGTACTATGAGAAAATCGCAAATGTAACTATCGAAAGCTAACAGACAGGAAGAAGGATTACGATGTTTAAGCCACAGGGTATTATACCACCTATTATTACACCCTTTACAGAGGCGGGTGAAATCAATGAACCTGTTTTAAGACAATTGGTAGACCATTTGATTGGACAAGGCGTTCATGGATTATTTCCACTTGGTACCACCGGAGAGTTTTATGCCTTAGATCTTTCAGAAAGCAAAAGAATCCTGTCTATTGTGAAAGAGCAGACCGCAGGCAGAGTTCCGCTTTATGCAGGAGCGAATCATATCACCACCAGAGGAACCATTGAACTGGCACATATTGCAGAAGAAATCGGTGCAGATGCACTTTCAGTGCTAACCCCTATGTTTATATCACAAACTCAGGCAGAGATATACGAATTTTATAAAACAGTCGCAGCGAATACCTCCCTGCCTGTCATCATATATAATAACAAACCGAAAACCAATGTTACCGTAACACCGGAAACAATTGCAAGACTTTCTGAAATTCCGAATATTGTGGGAGTAAAGGATAGTACCGGTGATTTTACCAATACAGAAGAATATATCAGACTGACTAGAGGGAATGATAAGTTCAGCGTATTGTTAGGAAGAGATACCTTGATTTATGCTGGCTTGAGTTACGGAGCAACAGGAGCAATCGCCTCTTGTGCCAATGTAGCACCCGGTATTGCTGTTGATATCTATAATAAGTATATGGCTGGTGATTTAGAGGGAGCTCTGGAAGCACAGTTTAAGCTGGCACCTTTAAGAATAGCCTGCAACATGGGAACCTTTCCCCAGGCAATCAAAGAAGGCCTTAATATGCTTGGTTTCCCGGTAGGTAAATGCCTTGACCCCATAGCAGAGTTACTGCCGGAGGAAAAAGCAAAGTTACAAAAAGTATTATGTGATATGGGCTTACTTTAAAGTAACAAAGGTGACGCCACACATGGGAGTAGTTGAAAAAACATATAGACGTTTTATCAACCTCCTGAATTGTACGTGTGCCTGGGCCCACAGATGGGAGTTAGTATGAAGAAATGTATTGTTATCCCGGATTCTTTTAAGGGTACATTAAGTTCCATGGAAATATGTGAGATTATGAGAAACAGCATTCACAAACACTATCCGGATTGTGAAGTAATTGAGATACCCATTGCGGACGGTGGCGAAGGAACGGTGGACTGCTTCCTAAAGACATTGCAGGCAGAAGCAATACAGATAGAAGCGGAAGGACCTTATGGAGATAAGATACCGGTAACCTATGCCAGAATGGGAGACTGTGCAGTAATTGAAGTAGCATCTGCAGCCGGGCTTCCTATGGCAGAGAGACTGAATCGTCTGGATCCTTGCCATGCGACGACCTACGGTCTGGGAACAATCATGAAACATGCAATCTGCTCCATGAAATGCAGGAAGCTGATAATCGGTTTAGGCGGCAGCTGTACCAATGACGGCGGAATAGGTATGGCGAAAGCTTTAGGCGGCAGATTTTATAACAAAGAAGGAAAAGAATTCTTTCCGGCAGCCTGCGAAATGGAACAGATTGAACGTATAGATATATCTGAAATCCGTAAACTGACGGATGGGATTGAGATTATTGGAATGTGTGATATTGACAACCCGATGTTTGGTCCCTCCGGTGCAGCTTATGTCTTTGGACCTCAAAAAGGAGCGGATCCTGAAACGGTTCAGTTATTGGATAAGCAGCTAAAGGCACTGGCAAAGGCTATGGAAACTTCAACGGGAAGAGATATTTCAAAGCTTCCCGGCGGAGGAGCAGCAGGCGGTCTTGGTGCCGGCCTGGCAGTCTTTACGGAGGCAACGCTTAGATCCGGTATCCAGACTTTATTAGAGCTGGTAGGCTTTGATGAGCTGGTACAAGACGCAGATATGGTCTTTACCGGAGAAGGAAAGATTGATGTACAGAGTTTAAGGGGAAAAGCAGTAATCGGTATAGCACAGCGAACGAAAAAATACAGTATTCCTGTTATTGCCGTTGTGGGAGCCATTGGCGATGGCGTAGAAGAAGCCTATGATATGGGTGTAAGCGCGGTCTTTAGCATTAACCGTCAGCCTATGCCTTTTGATAAAGCGCGCCATCTCAGCAACACTAATTTAGAAGGTACTATGGATAATCTGCTTCGTTATTATAAAAGTACCCATGTGATGTAAATTAATACCTCAAATTAAATTACATTTAGTTCAAATAGATATAGATAATGCAAGGTGTCCTGAAGGTGTAGAACTTTTGAGGCATCTTGTTTTAGTTTTTCACAAGGGGACGGCGAATTGCACAAAACAGAAAGAACTCATGCTTCGATTCCAAGGTATAAGAAGTCCTATTTCTCTGAATATTTTGTGCTTGTCATAATGTAAAACAGATAACTCGCTACGCATGAGTACACTATGTGTACTCAAACAATCTGTTTTACATTATAGCACAAAATATTCAGAGTGCGCAATTCGTCTGAAATCATATGATAGCAAGGCTTTTGATACTTGAATTGTATATAACCATTTATTTTTTGTGGTTTTATAAGTGGTGTTACACTTGAATGAGCAAACAAAAAGCAGTTTTATTAACTAATATAAGTAAGATGGTAAGAAGCGCTTTATTAAAGCAATATGCATAAAACACTGCAAATGTGATGATTATTATAAGCAGTAAGTTTGTAATAGATAAGCTTATAAAGCGATGTTTCTTTTTTTAAGTCAATTTATCGATAGAAGTATATACAAACAGATTGAAGATAAAATTAAAGAACACGAGTATTTTATCAAGCATTTATACATTCCCTTTCATTATATGATTGAGGGTAAAAAAGCATATTTATAAGTGAATATTATCTAAATGAAACAGAGGCCATATTTCAATGATTTTACTTTTTTAGTATCATATGCTTATAATTGCAAGATAGTTGAAAGGAAAGCATTTATATAATATGTTGAAAGGAAAGCATTTATATAATAAAATAGGGATTGTATCAAAGGGGTTTAAGAAGTATAAAAGGGTATCATTTGGGGTTATCAATTTAACAGGAAAGCTGGATTAACATGAAAATTCTAATAACGGCAGGGGGCACCACAGAACCCATTGACAGTGTCAGAAGTATAACCAATACCTCCACCGGAAAACTCGGGAGTCTTATTGCAGAGAAATTTGATGCCATATCAGAAGTAACAGGTATCTACTATGTCTGTGGAAGAAAGTCCCTTATTCCCCAAGGAACCCAGGCAGAGATTACCTATGTAGATACAGTAGCAAGTCTGGAAACTGCTATTAAAGGTATCCTTAAGAAAAATGACATAGATATTATTGTCCACAGCATGGCAGTTAGTGATTACCGAATTAATAAAGTGACCTCAGCTGCTGTTCTTGCAAATTCTCTAAACGCAAACCTGAAAGCATCGCTGTCTGGTATGCCTGATATAACAGAGGAGTATATCGTTTCCTTAATGGAAGCTTCTGAAACAATATTAAATACTGACGGTAAAATCCGCTCAGATATAAATAATCTTATCTTAACCATGGAACAGACCCCTAAAATCATTTCGCTGTTTAAAGACATAGCACCTAATGCGGTTCTTACAGGTTTTAAATTATTGGACCATGCAGGTCATAAGGAATTAATTGATACTGCTTATGGATTATTGGAAAAGAACAGGTGCAGTTTTGTCCTGGCCAATGATTTAAAAGATATAACAGCGAAAGGGCACGTAGGATATCTGATAGACCGCGAGAAAAACTATGCTACTTACTCAACAAAAGAAGCTATAGCAGAAGCTATCGTACAGACAACTGTGAAATATCTGAAAGTTACCCGGGGATTATAGAATAATGTGAATTATAAAAATCATAATTCACAGCCTGTTTTATAACAGTCTATATTTGCAAACGATGCACTTTGCAATGGTATTACTGATAATTACCAGCTGCACTTAGCAGCAGAAAGGAAGTGCTTAAGGCTTATGAAGGAAATCATACTTGGAATAACAGGGAGTATTGCGGCCTATAAAGCTGCAGACATTGCCAATCAGCTGACAAAGAAAAATATTGCGGTTCATACCATTATGACCAAATCGGCTACTCAGTTTATAACACCTTTAACCTTGCAGACTTTAACAAAGAACAAAGTTTATGTTGACATGTTTGAGGAAATAGCCTATCCCGATGTTAGGCATATTTCACTGGCGCGAAGAACAGACTGCTGTGTCATTGCACCGGCTACTGCCAATATTATCGGAAAAATAGCCTCAGGTATTGCAGATGATATGCTTTCAACCGTAGTTATGGCAATAAAAGATAAACCGATTATCATATGCCCGGCTATGAATACTGCCATGTATGAAAATCAAATAACCCAGGATAATATAAAGAAGTTGATTTCATACGGCTATAAATTCGTGGAACCAAAGGAAGCTCTGCTTGCCTGCGGTGATGTGGGTAGGGGTGCGCTTGCTGATATCGACACCATAATAGAGGAAATCTTAAAATCAGAAAAATAAATAAGTGTAAGATAGTTGAAAAACAATGACTGTTTTTTCAAATACTGATTCAGGAATATCAAATTAAAGATTTGACATTCACGAAAGAGGTTAATATGGATAAAATCAATATTTGTGATATAGATGGTTTTCGTATCGGACAGGCCGAGAACAGGGAGGCTGCCACAGGTTGTACAGTAATAATCTGTGAAGAAGGAGCTGTCTGCGGAGTGGATGTGCGGGGCGGTTCTCCGGGTACCAGGGATACCGATGCCCTGAACCCCATTAATAACAGGGAGAAAGTCCATGCAATCCTACTGTCTGGCGGAAGTACCTATGGACTGGATGCGGCCGGAGGAATAATGCAGTTTCTTGAGGAGAGGAAAATAGGACGGGATGTTGGTCCAACGGTAGTTCCTAATGTTTGCGGTGCAATCTTATTTGACTTAAAAATCGGAGACCATGCCATCCGTCCGGATGCTTCAATGGGCTATGAAGCCTGTAAGGAAGCTTTCGGACAAACTATTTTTAGAAGTGGGAATTATGGGGCAGGTACCGGAGCGACTATCGGAACAACCTATGGTACGGAAACTGCCATGAAAGGAGGAATCGGGAGTAGTGCCTTTTGTCATAAGGACTTAATGGTGGGAGCTGTCATAGCTGTTAATTGTGTAGGAGATATTTATGATTATGAAGCTAACCGGATCATAGCAGGAATGCTCACCCCGGACAGAAAGAATTTTGCTGATAGTGAAGCCGTAATATTAAATCAGTATCGTAAACGTGAAGATTTCTACAGTGGGAATACCGTTATAGGAACCATAATGACTAATGCGAAACTAACGAAAGCCCAGGCTGGTAAACTGGCTTCAGTAGCACATAACGGCCTTGCAAGAACCATAAGACCAGCCCATACGGTATATGATGGAGATACTTTGTTTACACTGTGTACCGGAGCAGTGGAAACCACCCTTGATGCAGTGAGTGTATTGGCCTGTAAAGCAGTGGAACAGGCAATTCTGAATGCCATTAAAAGCGCAGAATCCTTTGCAGGTTATATAGCAGCGAAGGATCTGGAATTCTAAGGGGATACTAACAGAAGCAATTATGTACTGAAACGTTAAGAGTGTTTGCGCTTTGTTGTGTAGCTCTTAAAGGTCGTAACAGACCGGTAGCAAGGGATTAAAAGTAAATGAAAATAGTAAAAAAAATAGTAAAAACAAAAAATAGTAAAAACAAACAAATAATAAAACCAAAAAGATATGGAGATGTATATAAAGATGCAAGTAAATATCGGAATAATTGGAGATTATGACGGGCGTCCTTCTCAGTTGGCTACCCAGGAGGCTATAAATCATTGTGCGAATCAGCTGGGAGTTGAAGCTGAGTATACCTGGCTCCCAACCCTGGAATTAGAGGATGACTGTCAGGCACTTCAGAAATATGACGGTCTATGGTGTGCACCGGGAAGTCCATATAAGAGCATGAATGGAGCTATTAACGCCATACAATTTGCCAGAGAAGAGGATTATCCCTTTATCGGAACCTGTGGCGGATTTCAGCATGCTGCCATTGAATACGGCAGGAATGTATTGGGGATAGAAGAGCTGAAGGATAAGGCTTTCAATCTGTATGAACCTAATGAGTACATAACTGCATTATCCTGTTCTCTTGTTGGGCAGTCAAAGAAATTAAAAGTAGAGAAAATTTCTATACTTTCTGATATTTATGAAAATGCAGAAATAACAGAAAAGTATAATTGCAGTATGGAATTGAATAAAGCGTTTCAGAATCAGCTAGACCGTAATGGCTTTCATGTGATTGGGGTGGATAATGAGGATGAAGCCAGGATTATCACTATTCCCGGTAAAAGGTTTTATCTGGCTACGCTGTTCCAACCCCAGTTAAGTTCTTCTGCTGAGCATCCTCATCCTATGATACTGGCTTATTTAAGAGCTGTTAAAGAATTTAAGAGTTAAACTGTTCTCTCGTAATGGAATAACAGATATCACCTTCAGGGGCTTTGAGAAGGTGTGAAAAGCGCTGGACATTTATAGCAGGGGATAGACCTGACTTCTGGAGAACGCGTCCGGAACCGGGATTTTCCAGCCTGTGATAAGCTTCCAGTTTACAGATAGAGGTACATTGAAATGTATGTTTGATGAAAACATCCAGTGCTTCAGTTACAATACCCTTACCCCAAAATTCTTTCCCGATGCAGTATTCAATTTCTGCGGTTTGGATATCTTCATACATGCGGCAGAAGCTGATGTGACCTATGTTTTCGTTAGAGAATTTCAGTATAATAGCCCAACGGTACTGTTGTTTCCAGGCGTCTAATAAACTGAATACTTCATCAGTGGTAGTGAACGGAGGCTCTCCGTAACCGCTTTGTACCTCTGGATCAGCAATCCAGTTCTTAAGCATATCAGGTATATCGGATTTGGTAAAGCTACGGAGGAGTAATCTGTCCGTATGAATCTCTATCTGATTGTCAAATTGAAAGCTCATGTGTTCGCTCCTTTTTTTCTTTTGTGCAGAGTATTAAATGCAACGAATTTTTCAAACTATTATGTCATAGAAACTGGAGTTTAACAAGTAATTTAAAATTATCATCAGAAGCAGTGTGTTGCACAATTTATAAACGTTTATTAATATTAATATATTACAAAAAGTGAAAGAAACACAGCAATAAAGCTTGATAGAATGGAGCATCGATCATACTATCAAGCTTATTTGTATTAAGATATAGTAACTATTTATAGTTCTATAATAATGACAAACGATAGAAATATAAAATGATAATATAATAAACTTTTATTGTAAAAGTAAATATAAGTAATTGCGCAGTGTAGCGCAAAAATAAAGTGAAGCAGGAAGCTGGCTTTGCGGTTTATGAAAGTCTTGCTAAATATCCTTCTGCCAATGTTGAATATAAATTGCTCAAGGAAGCAGCAGACAGTAAAATTAAATTATATGAGTTCTCACTTGAATATCCTGCCGGTGCAGGGGATTGCTTCCTGCAGATCGATTTCGGAGGAGATACTGCGAAAGTCTATATTGAGGGAGAGCAGGTAGATGACTGGTTCTATACCGGACAGACTTGGGAAATTGGCTTGAAGCGTTATGGATTCCCGGATAAACTGCAGATTGAAATAGAGGCATTAGAAGAAAATGCTGAACGCTATCTGGAGAAATGGCCGGTATTTCAGAATGGAATTGCTTGTGAAATCAATCAGGTAACAGCTGAAGCGGAGTACGTTTATACTTTAAAGAAATAATACCAAAAACATCTAAAAGTTATTTACAGATGGAATGCTAACTTCTTTTACGTTTTACAAGCAGCAAGAAATTATAGATTGTATTATTTGATCAAAATTTCATAAAAATTCTCAAATAATAAGGGCATGAGACATCTTAATTTTAGGTGTTTTAGGCCCTTTCATCTGATTCAACTGTTAGTTGAATAAAATTCAAGTAGAAGTTTATTGTAGTCTTTGGCTTGGTTTTATATACTTGAGTACAAAGAAAGCTTTCTTCAGAAGATAAACAGCAGTAAAGTAATACATAGTTTAAGAGTGATTGAACAGAAAGAAGAGTATCGAAGTTAAATACAGACAGGAGGATTTTATGGAGTTTCTGGAAAATTTTAGAAATACAATTATTGCCTTAAGAAAAGAAAAAGGGATCACTCAGGATGTTTTAGCATCAGCACTTGACATCAGTGTACAGGCAGTATCGAAATGGGAGACGGGAGGTTCTCTTCCGGATATCCTGCAATTGCCAAGAATAGCTCAATTTTTTGGCGTATCCATTGATTATTTATTTTACGGTGATGTACAGGTAAAGGAAATGATATCAGAAGATTTACCGAATGATAACATAATACGTATCATTCAATTCCAAGGGAACAGGATGATTGATGTGAGACGCTGGAATAGGGAAGAAAGTATCAATCTGAAGATACCCACTGAATTTATGGAAGAACCAGTGCTAAATTTTGAAATCTGGGGTAATGCAAACATAGATGGAAAAGTAAGCGGTTATGTAGAAAGTGAAGGTACTGTATCCTGCGGTAATATAAAAGGTTATGTGGAGAGCTGCGGAACTGTAAATTGTGGTAATGTTGGAGGCTATGTTGAGTGCGAAGGTGCAGTTAACTGCGGCGATATTGGAGGTTATTTAGAAAGTGAAGGTGGTGTAAACTGCGGTAATGTAGGCGGTTATGTAGAATGCGAAAGCAATATAAGCTGCGGTAATGTAAGTGGTTATGCGGAGAGCGGTGGTTCTATAAGCTGCGGAGATATCGCAAATAGCGTGGAATGTGAAGGAGACATAAAGTGCAGTAACATCCAAGGTAGTGTAGAATGTCAGGGGAATATCCAGTGTGAAACAATACTGGGAAACGTAGAATGTGAAGGTGGCATAACTTTTACAAAAGCCTGATTATAAAGTGAAAAATTATATTTGAATGTTAACGAGGCACTCTGATACATATAGCAGAGTGCCTTTGTACATGGTTAAAGTCTACAGTTGTAGTGAAAATGAATAATAATATAAAGAGATGTAAGCATTAGTCATCATCTTTCTGATGGGCTAGATATTCTATTTAAATTAATAAAATCAATAATAAGCAGTACTATTTGCAATCTCCTATTGCTACAAGATGGTAATAATGTTATCTTAAAAAAAGATAATTTATTATTCAGCATTGCTTAGTGATTATGAAATTGAATTTCCATTCGAACAGCTTGGAGTTGAAATAAAAAAGTATACTATTTATTGTAGTTATAGGTCTCAGAATAAGAATTTCCAACGAAAAAATGAGATAGGGGTAAAACCATGAAACTTGGAAGAAAAATTGTATTACTTATTACAATTATTGCAGGCTTTTTAAGTGCATTGATAATTTCACTACATATTTTTATTCTACTGACTGTGAATGAAATAAGAAAGACAAGTGTAGTTATTGGTAATTCAAACGGACCTACCAGTGTACTTATATCTGAACTTGGGGCATCATTTGATTTTATTATGATACCATGTCTTAGTGTTACTGGTGCAGGAATAATTTATCTGGTATTATCCAGGAATAAAGCAAAGATAAAAGATTAAAGTAAGAATAACGGAGTATTCAAGGTAAACAGTCTACTATAAAGCACTAAAGGAGGAGAAAATATGCTGGAAATAGTATTTAATAATAGTGTAAAAGGCGCTATGAAATGTGCAATGCATTATAATTATACCAATATTATAGGTGGTGTATCAGCTATTAGTATAATTGGAGATGCTACAAAAAAGGATATAAAAAGTTTTCTGCGAAGGGAAGCCAAAAAAAGAAAAATGTATAGGTCACTGGAGGGTAGTCCTCAGGATATAATTAGCCTTCCTTTTCAATTAGATATAGGAGATATCTCCGGAAATATCCTGGATGATAAAAGGAAAAAGCTCCTGAACTTGATGAATACATGGACAATTCCGGGACCGCCCGGAATGGAGGAGCCCTTTCAAGAGTCCTTGAAACAAGGGCTTGAGGCAGAAGGTAGAGATGCCATAGCTGATTATAATCGTTTGATAGACTATGCACAAAAGGGAGGAGATATCAGGATATGGTGGAGTGATACCCCTTATTCTGCTTGTGGGTATTATAGTACAATCTCAATACTTGCGAGTTATAAGTGTAAGATAACAGCAGTGAAGTTGCCGAAGTATCTAAGTTTGGATAAGAAGAGTGTGATGACTTTCTCAAGCTGGAGTGAAGTAGAAGCGGGATATTTCTATTATTTTCTTCCATATGAGCAGGAAATACCGAAATGGCAGCTTGAGGAAATCAGTAATGAGTGGAAACAATTAAAGAAAGAGAATGCTCCGCTGCGGGCAGTGATAAACGGTACGTTAAACAGCGTATCAGATGATTTTTATGATACTTTTTTAAAAGCTTTAATGCCAGCAGGAGAATTTACTGTGGCTCAACTGATAAGCGAAATATTGACTACAAAGAGACTTGGTGTAAGTGATAGGTGGTATCAAATGAGGATAAATAATATGATTGAGAGAGAAGAGCTGTGTATCGTAAAAGATGATCCAGATAAATTAAGAAAGATATTAAAAAGAGTATGAGGTAACTCGTGGTTGAACTGAAATTATATGAGGTTTTGGAGAAAGAAGCTAATCTTCTCTTTGTAGATATAGTTGCCCGTTATGAAGAGAATTGGGTTCTTTGCAGAGTGAGAGAAAGAGAGAGCTGGGAGTGCCCAGGAGGACATATTGAAGCAGGAGAGACTCCCTATGAAGCAGCAGTGAGGGAATTATGGGAAGAAACGGGAGCTTGTGAATTTCAACTAAGACCTGTAAGTTTCTACGGTGTTAAAGGGAATGATGGAATGATGGAAAGTGAAACGGAAATATACGGGCAAATTTTTTATGCAGAAATTGAGAAACTCGGAACACTGCCGGATTTTGAGGTGGAGGAAATACAGTTATTTGACAAGTTACCGGATAATTGGACCTATCCCTACGCACATCCTCTCTTCTGCTCTTTGGCAGAGAAATTATATGAATATCAAAAAGCTAAATAATTAATCGTAGAATAATAAATGGTATGTGGAATGTATGTGAGCTAAAACAAACCTAAAAGTGGACTGTAACACTGTCTATATTATTAAAATATAAATACCTCATGGCAAAAAATGAGGGAGAGTAAAAGATAAAATAATTGAAAGGATGTCACATGAATTCCTTACTTTTCGAATTCTATTGTATGCGACAATGTTGCAGTTGTTCTGCGATATCAAGTGGGTGAGATATATGAATGTACCAGTTTTGGAAACAAAGAGGCTTATATTAAGAACACTTACAGCAGACGATGCAGAGGCTGCTTATCTGTGGCTTAGTGATGAACGAGTTACAAAATATATGCCTTATACTACATATACAAGTATTTCTGATGTAAGAGACTGGTTGGATAGTCTGAAAGAAGAGGATAATTATCATTTTGGTTTTGTACTGAAAGAGAATGGTCTGCTTATTGGCAGCGGAGATATAGGACTTAACAAAGGCTTCTGGGATTTTGGTTATAACATCCGGTATGATTACTGGAATCAGGGGCTTACAACAGAGGCTGCCAAAGCCATGATAAAATATGCATATGATTATCATGGAGCCAGAGATTTCAGCTCAAATCATGCCGTAGATAATCAGGCGTCCGGGAGAGTTATAGAAAAGTGTGGGCTTCAGTTTTATGAATATGGTGAATATCGTAAATTTGATGGCAGTGAAGTGTTTCGGTCTATGTTATACCGAGCACATCTTGAGGAATTAGATTTTTTATTATAACTATTGACTTTAACGTCGTGTCGCCCCTTATGCTGATATTGAAAGGAGGTAGTGAGGATTTCAAACTGGTGTAAGCAACATAGTTAATACAGCAGCAATTTTCATTTCGGCAAGAATATGCTAAGATCCGAAGAACATCTGGATTATCTTCATAAATATCTGCTTTCGCCGGATGACAGCAGTATGCAGATTGACCTGCTGCTTTCGGTTAGAGAGAAGAAGTAACCTGTAATAATTCGTTATATGGGTTTGTAAATATGGTAAGTGGATATAGAAAGTTTTCTATATAATAAGAAAACGGTACAATACGTTATACTCTGATGCGTGTAGTATAAAGAGGAGGTGTTGTACCGTTTTTTTCTTCTTTTTCTTATTATTTTATTATTATTATTATCTACTAAATGAAAGTTAATGGATATTTTTGTATTGACATATACAGGTAGACTGTATATAATACGACTATATAGTTAAACTGTATAGTTGAACTTTATATAGAACCAACCATACAAATTAATTAACTACTATTAAAACTAATAAAGACATTTACTCAAAAACAACTTACCAAAATAATAAAATAACTAACCAGGTAATAACTAAGCCAGATAATAACAAAACAAATATTAACTAACACCACAATAGCAACTAAAAAATAGTAATAAAAAAATAATTAAAAGAAGAAATAATTATCTCAATAATAGTTACTAGAATATTAGGTAACTGGAATTGGTTACAAAACGCTGACATGTATTACATTTAACTGCTATCAGCAGATTATGAAACAGAAGAAATAATAATCAGCATCATGATTAAAACAGTACATGAAAGTAAATACACACAAAAACTATTAATAGAAATGCGAGGAATACATGAACATCTTAAAAAATCTACCCCTAACAGAAACGACCTATTACATCCTCCTGGCATTAAGAGAAAGCGGGCATGGATACGCAATTATGCAGAAAGTAGAGGAGCTAAGCGGCGGAAAAGTAAGAATAGCTGCAGGAACTATGTATGGAGCGCTGGAGAATTTAACAAAACAGAAACTAATCGAGGTAATACCATCGGAGGATCCGAGAAGAAAAGTATATCAGATTACAGAAGATGGTAGAACGGTTCTTTCTATGGAAGTAGAAAGACTGAAATATATGATAGCTGTATATGAAGGGGTAGTGTAAAGTAACGTATGAAAACCCCGAGCTTGAAAAACAGGCTCATTCAGAACCTTGAAAATTGCTAGATATAGTTTTTAGGCAGGCTAGCGCCG
>JAQSXJ010000063.1 GCA_029256725.1 Anaerocolumna sp.
GTATAACCCCATTCATAAGTCATAAGTAATACCTTATCCGCAATTGCACCAATTCTGGGATAATCATGGGCTTGATATAATAAGCCAGGCTGATCACCAGAAGTCTTAGGCGCTAACGCAACTGTTACAATGTATCCTAAAGGTTCCAATTTGGCATGAACAGCAGTAATAAAATTAATAAATCCTTCTTTATCTTCTGGCAGTACAAATTCAAAATCGATATCTAATCCGCTGTAGTTTTTAGCTTGTATGGTAGAAAGTATGTTATTGATAAGAGTGGTTTGGCCTTCTGGATTGATGAACAGATTGTGTGCTATTTCATTGCTGAAATTACCAGTTGCATCCATTGGTGCTAATACCATAAGGGGTGCAACATTATAATCTCTGGCTAACTGAATTAGTTCGCTGTCATCAATAGGGATTAATTCTCCTTCCGGAGTGAAACCGTAGTTAAATAGAGAAAGATAGGTGAGAAAGGGAAGGGTCTTACGTAAGACAGTGCGATCGATAAAAGGATAGGCATAGCCATTTATTACAATATCACCGAAGTTTTCGTCCCGACGGAAGCTTATAACAACTGTAGTACCTGGTATGAGTGATTCTGTATCGGCAATCCAGGGATTATTCTGTAGGATTCTGGTAGGAGTTACATCATATTCTTGTGCTATACCAAAGAGTGTATCACCTTCCACAACTGTATGAGTCACTTCAGCAAACTGGATAACCAGACTTTGCCCAACAAGTAAATTGTTGGCATTTGTCAGTTGATTATCTGTTATAATCCTTGTCGGTGTTACATCGAACTGTGCAGCTATGGAAGAAATGGTATCACCCGATTTAACGACATATATTGTCATAAGACAGGGGCTCCTGTAATTCGATTTTATAATCAGTGTATGCAGGTATTTCGGGTATGTGAATAAATCTGACAGGATTTCACCACATTGCCCTAATATGCCAGAGAATACAATAGAGTAAATATTACAAGTTATATGACCGGGTTAACTTCACTATTACACTTGCATATCTAATGCATAAATAATAGCTAGAATAAAGGCACAGACACTAGAATAGTAGTTTTAAACAATAAAAAAGTAATCCGGTCATATAAGCAAGCACTATATTATAACTTCAACATTAGTGCATATGACCGGATTTACGTTTGTTCTCTATTTTATTTGAATAGTTACAATCCTTCTTCTTGTGTCAGTAATTCCATAATTCCATGTAAACTGCCAAGCGTGTTTGTAATAGTATCCATATCAAACTTAACAGAACAGATAAGATCATGAGGTACTTGAATGGCCTGAGACTTTAAGTTTTGTCCCTTCTCTGTTAACGAAATTACAACATTACGTTCGTCATTAGAGCTTCTGATCCTGGTGATATAATCCTGTGCCTCCAGCTTTTTAAGCAAGGGAGTAAGAGTTCCGGAATCCAGATATAATTTATTACCCAAATCTTTTACAGTCAGACCATCTTCTTCCCAGAGAGCCAGCATGGTTATATATCCGGTATAAGTCAGACCAAGCGGTTCCAGGATAGGTTTGTATTTTTTTATGATTTCCTTGGAGCAGACATACAGGGCAAAACAAAGCTGGTTGTCAAGCCGAAGCATCTCTTCTCCCGGTAGAAGTTCTTTGCCCTGGGACTGGGTACCCATATCATTTTGATTGTTCATGGCTTTTCCTTTCTTTCTTTACAGCTGAGTGATGCGATGCATAACTGCTGTCAGTTACAAGTGTAATTAATTTTGTGCAATTTAATAGTAATAAAAATCGTATAAAATGTCAATAGTAAGTATTGACAAAGACATATATATTTTGTACGATTAAATAGAGATAAATAAGAATGCGCTAATTTAATTAAAACAATACAGGAGGAAAATTTTATGGCAGTATATGATTTTAAGGTAAATAATTATAAGGAAGAAGAAGTAGGGCTGGATAAATACAAAGGAAAGGTATTGCTAATTGTTAATACAGCTACCAAATGTGGTTTTACGCCCCAGTATGATGAATTACAGGATTTGTATGAGAAATACAAAGACCAGGGATTAGAAATACTTGATTTTCCCTGTAATCAGTTTGGAGCACAGGCACCGGGTTCCAATGAAGAAATCCATAGTTTCTGTGATGCTAAATTTGGTATAACCTTCCCTATGTTTTCTAAAATTGAAGTAAATGGTGAAGATGCACATCCTCTCTATAAATATCTGGTAGAGCAGAAAGGTTTTAACGGCTTTGATGAAGATCATGAGCTTACTTCTGTTTTGAATGAAATGTTAGGGAAAGCAGATCCTGACTTTGCCAAAAAACCTAGTATCAAATGGAACTTCACAAAATTCCTGGTTGACCGAGAGGGAAAAGTGGTTGCTAGATTTGAGCCTACAGATAATCTTGGAATCGTTGATGAAAAGGTTCGTGAACTGCTTTAATTACCGGATTATAATAGTCAGATTAAAGAAGGAATAAAAAATTATAAAGAAATTATTGACATTGGTATGTGTTTTTTATATACTTTTATTATTATAAATAAGCAAAGGTGCTGCAGATGTTATCTGCAGCCTTTTTATTTTAGTTGAAGGGAGTGAATATTGCTCGCGATTTAAAGTAGGCAACAGTTATAGGAGAACAATCAAATATTTTTTGCAAAGACGCAGATTAAGTAATGAGTATACTTAATTGGCGTTTTTTTAATTTAAAGGAGGGAATTATGGAAGGTTTATATTCATCATCTAATACAATCTGGGTGTTGGTTGCTGCTGCTTTGGTTTTCTTTATGCAAGCAGGTTTTGCAATGGTTGAGACAGGATTTACAAGAGCAAAAAATGCAGGTAACATTATAATGAAGAACTTGATGGACTTTAGTCTTGGTACTCCAATCTACTGGTTATTTGGATTTGGTATCATGTTTGGCAGCTCTGGCTTATTTATTGGTGGTTTTGACCCAATGGTTAAAGGGGATTATAGTTCAATTTTACCCAGTGGTGTTCCTTTAATGGCTTTTTTAATTTTTCAAACAGTTTTTTGTGCTACAGCGGCAACAATTGTATCTGGTGCAATGGCGGAGCGAACGAAATTCTCTTCATATTGTATATACAGTATGGTAATCAGTGCTTTTGTATATCCCGTTTCAGGCCACTGGATTTGGGGCGGCGGCTGGCTGGCTCAACAAGGATTTCATGATTTTGCAGGTTCAACAGCTGTTCATATGGTTGGTGGTGTTGCCGCTTTAGTTGGGGCAAAAATATTAGGACCTAGAATCGGTAAATATGATAAGAACGGAAAACCTAAGGCTATACCAGGACACAGCTTAACATTAGGTGCGTTAGGTGTTTTTATCCTCTGGTTCTGTTGGTTCGGGTTTAACGGCGGATCAACAGTTTCCGCAACTGGAGATGATGCAATTTTAGCAATGGGTAGTATATTTGTAACAACAAATATGGCGGCGGCTGTTGCGACTGTTACAGTAATGTGTATTACCTGGATTCGTTATAAGAAACCGGATGTTTCTATGACCTTGAATGGTTCTTTAGCCGGGCTTGTAGCAATTACAGCTGGATGTGACCTGGTGACACCTTTGGGAGCGGCTGTAATTGGAATTCTTGCAGGATTTGTAGTGGTGTTCGGTATTGAATTTATTGATAAGGTTCTAAAGATTGATGATCCTGTCGGTGCAATAGGTGTTCATGGTTTATGCGGTGCTTTCGGTACCATTGCTGTTGGTCTATTTGCTCAGGAAGATGGACTCTTTTATGGTGGTGGAGTGAAACTGCTTTTAACACAGATTATCGGTGTTGTATCAGTGGCAGCATGGGTTACTGTTACAATGGTTATTACATTTTATCTAATAAAAACAATTATAGGACTTAGAGTTTCAAAAGAAGAAGAGATTCTGGGACTTGATATCAAAGAACATGGTTTAACCAGTGCTTATGCAGACTTTATGCCATCTCCCGATGTTTTTGCAAGTGGCGGAGAAGTTGCACCTTTAGGGGCAGTGCCAATTACACAAGCCGTTAAGGTATCAACTACCGGTTATACTGTATCCGAAGACAAACAAAAACTTACACAAATAGTAATTATAGCAAAACAAAATAAGTTTGAAGATTTAAAGAAAGCCATGAATGCAATTGAAGTAACAGGTATGACTGTTACCAATGTTCTTGGATGTGGTATTCAGAAAGGTTCAACAGAATTTTATCGTGGAGTTCCGATGGATATGAACCTACTTCCAAAGATTAAAGTGGAAATAGTCGTAAGTAAGGTACCAGTGGAAACTGTTGTTAATGAAGCAAGAAAAGCTCTTTATACCGGAAATATCGGTGATGGCAAGATATTTGTTTATGATGTTGAAGATGTCATAAAGGTAAGAACAGGTGAGAATGGCTTTGCTGCGTTACAGGATGAAGAATGAAATTAGTAAGGAGCTGCAGTGCATTACTGCAGCTCCTTACTAATATAAAGAAAAATGCAGAATAACTAATTGTATATTGATGTATATGCGACAGTAGTACTGAGAGAGGTAATATAGAAAAGAATCTCTACTAATCATGGATGAATACCAAGATGTAAATGTTAAATTACCTGAACCAGTTTTGATAAATTAGGCCAGTAAAAGCAAAAAAATTGGTTATTATATGCACTGCTGTAACAACTTTAATAGATTTTGTTTTATAAGCAACCCATCCCCATAATAATCCCATGAAAAAAGAACCACCAACTAATGAAGCAAATCCACCTTGGTATATTATTCCCTTTGCCAAGTACAATGCTATATGCCAAATTCCAAAAAATAATGATGGATATATGTATGCTAAAAAAATATTATTATTAAAAATCTTATTAAAAATTCCACGCCAAAACAATTCTTCAAAAGTTCCATTGATTATCGCAAATACTAAAGCAATAACTAAAACTTGAAATCCTGCTATTGGAGCCACCTTTTTAAATACAACAAAAAAGATGGCTATGCATGGCATAAATGCTAATAGATAATATATATTTCTAATTACAGCTGTTATATTTGATTTTTGAGTATAGATTTCTCTCAACTTGCCAAATCCGTTAGAGCAATATAAAGAGATAGGAAGGCAAAAGATAAACCAATAAATACAGAATCCTGCAATATATCCTGTTGTCTTTCCAATTTGAATAGTTAAAAACGGCATAAATATCAACATTGCAATACAAAGGATCGGAGCAGCACTAACTAAAATATATTGTTTATTATTTTTATTTATCATAGATCTCCTTTATAATACTTTAGCCAATTGGTTAGCGTTAAAAAATGACTGTAAATATCTTATATGTCATAAATCCAAGGTAAGTAACAAAAAGTAGTATACCATCAATCCTATTTAATTTTTTTCGGATAACTGATACGATAAAAATATAAATAGTCAATAATATTGTAATAACTAAATCGATCCACAGGGATTTTTCAATTGATATTGGTGATATTGTGGTAGATATGCCTAGTACAAAAAGTATGTTAAATAGGTTACTTCCGATGCAATTTCCCATAACAATATCTGGTTCCTTTTTTATCACAGCAATAATACTGGTAACTAACTCGGGCATGGTTGTAGCCAGTGATACGATAGTGATACCAATCAGGGTCTGACTTAATCCGAAACTAGTTGCTATCAGTGTACTGCTGTCCACTGTAAGTTTACCACCTATAATTAAACCTCCAAGTGATAGGAAAGTTAATACATATAACAGAAGTAAACTTTTCTCTTTCTTCTGCATTATTTCATTGTTAAGACCATTGCCATCATTATCTGTATCCAAATCACCTTCGACATCAAATGTAGCAGGAATGGATTTTTTAGCTTCTAAAATAATATATAACATAAACATTATAAATCCACATAATAACAGGATACCATAAAATCTTTTCATAGTACTGCTACATAACATCATAACCAAAAGAATGATCTCAGCTAGAAGCAGCATGGGAAGTTCCTTTTTTACTAGAGAATCCTTAATTATAAGTGCTAGAATCATTGAGGACAGACCAGCAATCAAGGCAAGATTAGATAATGAACTCCCTATGACATTGCCAAGTGTCAATTGGTTTGTTCCGCGTATACCTGAGAGGATTCCAACAACAAGTTCTGGTGCACTGGTTCCAAAAGCAACTACGGTAATTCCGATAATAAAAGAAGATATTCCGTATTTACGTGCAATTTTGGCAGATGAGTCGATAAGTATATCTGCACTTTTAAGAATTAATACCAACCCAAAGATAAGTAAAATAAACTGCATAAAAACCACCCTTTTCTTTATTAAATTTGCTTGGGATGTACTTGAAAATATACTGCATTCTTTTGGATGCTCAACTTTAAAACTTTTGCAGTACAATTTTAGGAATGTAACATCTCTACTTAACATTAATTACACATTATCTTTCAAAAAAGAAAAATCCCGGATGTCCAAGGCAGCCTTCAGATATACTCTAGATATACAATTAGGATTGCATAAAAAGGGTGGAAAGCTAATACAAGCTCTCCACCCTAAAGCTCAAAACCTTGAGCAAATAATGCTCAACCGGAAAATCATGATTATTATATTCAATAGTTTTATAAATGTCAAGGATAAAATGAATCCTTACTGCATTATCACTAATTTTCCGTTGTAGTACTAATTTATTTTCTAAACTTAGAAAATTGCTAGTTGAAATTGTGGAAAAAAACAGTATTATATTAGAAACAATTGACAAATCGGTGCATTGAAAACCCACCGAGCTAAATGATAAAATCTCTTCAATAGAAATTGCATGCACTCTATCAGACAGAGACGTCATTACGAAAGTAATGGCGTCTTTTACTATTGACAGTAAGTTTCTTTAAGGAGGATTTAAGTATGAGACAGGTCGCAATTTATGGTAAAGGCGGAATCGGTAAGTCAACAACAACCCAGAACCTAACAGCCGGTTTAGGAGAAATGGGTAAGAAGATCATGATAGTAGGCTGTGATCCGAAAGCAGATTCAACAAGACTGGTGCTTGGCGGATTGGCACAGAAAACAGTACTTGATACGTTGAGAGAAGAAGGAGAAGACATCGATCTTGACTATATTCTCAAAAAAGGCTTTGCAGGAATCAAAGGTGTTGAATCCGGCGGTCCGGAACCCGGAGTTGGCTGTGCCGGACGTGGTATTATTACTTCTATCAATCTGTTAGAACAGCTGGGAGCTTATACTGATGACCTGGACTATGTATTCTATGATGTATTAGGAGACGTTGTATGCGGTGGCTTTGCAATGCCTATCCGTGAAGGCAAAGCACAAGAAATTTATATCGTATGTTCCGGTGAAATGATGGCTTTATATGCAGCCAACAATATTTCAAAAGGTATCATGAAATATGCAAATACCGGTGGTGTTCGTTTAGGCGGATTAATCTGTAATTCAAGAAAAGTAGACGGAGAGGCAGAGCTGGTATCTGCAATAGCAAAAGAACTTGGAACTCAGATGATTCATTTTGTACCTCGTGACAATGCAGTACAAAGAGCTGAAATCAATAAAAAGACAGTAATCGACTACAGCCCAGAAGTACCTCAGGCAGATGAATACAGGGAACTGGCACGTAAAATAGATGGAAATGATATGTTTGTTATACCTAAACCGTTGTCAATCGATAGGTTGGAAGAGCTCTTAATGGAACATGGATTAATGGATGTATAAGAAGAGGAGGTGGCGTGATGTTATTAGTAAGAGCTATTATAAGACCTGAGAAAGTTGGGGTTGTATTGTCAGAATTGTTATCAGCCGGTTATCCCGCTGTAACGAAAATGGACGTATATGGCAGAGGAAAACAAAAGGGTGTTAAAGTCGGTGAAATCTTCTACGATGAAATACCAAAAGAAATGCTGCTGATTGTAGTGGACGATGCAGATAAGGATGATGTAGTTAAGATCATCATGAAATATGCGAGAACCGGTGAAACAGGACATTTTGGAGATGGCAGGATATTTATCAGTCCGGTAGAAGAAGCATATACCATCAGTACCAAGAAAAAAGGTCTGTAGGATAAGAAAGAGGCAGTGTGCCAAGGGCACACAGATGGGAGTTGTGATGAAGGAAGTAATGGCGATTGTCAGACAGAACAAGGTCAATGTGACCAAGGAAGCGTTGGCTTCGGCCGGAATACCTGCTTTCACCTGCAGAAAGGTATTGGGAAGAGGAAAGAAATTAATTGACATGAATCTTCTGACTACGATTGTAGAGAATGGTGAACTTCCCCTTAATCCTTCCGGAGAGCATTTAACCGAAGCTACAAGACTGATACCCAAAAGAGTATTTACCATCGTAGTGGAGGATGGGGATGTCAGCAAAGTTGTAGAGGCTATTATGGAAGTGAACTCTACCGGGCATCCGGGAGACGGCAAGATATTTGTATTACCTATATACGAGAATTATCAGGTTCGTAATGGGGAATCAACAACAGAAGCTTATTAAAGGAGGTGGCCTTAAGTGAGTGCATTGGAAAAAGTATTGGATCAGTATAATTCACGTGTTTATAAGAATCGAAAAGAACACATGGTAGACATAGGAAACAACGAAAATGAGAATCAGATTGCAGCGAATGTTCGTACCATACCGGGAATTATCTCTCAACGCGGCTGCTGTTATGCGGGTTGTAAAGGTGTAGTTTTAGGCCCTATAAAGGATGCTCTTCAGATAGTACACGGACCTATCGGCTGTTCCTATTATGCATGGGGTACAAGGCGTCATAAGGGAAAGAAAGAGGAAGGTATCGATAACTTCCTGCAATACAGCTTTTCAACAGATATGCAGGAACCTGATATTGTATTCGGCGGCGAAAAGAAGTTAAAACAGTCAATTACAGAAGCGATAGATTTATTCCATCCTTCTACTATATTTATCTGTTCAACCTGCCCCGTAGGTCTTATCGGAGATGATATTCATGCAGTTGCAAGATGGGCAGAGACGGAATACGGCATCAAGTGTATCGCATACAGTTGTGAAGGTTATAAGGGTGTCAGCCAGTCGGCAGGACATCATATCGCAAACAATCAGATCATGCGTTTTGTAATTGGTGAAGGTGACAGACAGATAAAGAATAAATTTTCCGTTAATCTCTTAGGCGAATACAACATCGGCGGTGACGGTTGGGAGACAGAGAGAATCCTTAAACGAATCGGTTATGAAGTAGTATCCACCTTTACCGGTGACAGCAGTATGGAAGATTTAAAGAATGCACATCTTGCGAATTTAAGTCTGGTGCAGTGCCACCGTTCCATTAACTATATTGCGGAAATGATTGAAGAGAAATACGGTACACCCTGGATGAAGGTTAATTTCATAGGTGTAAAGGGTACGATGGAAACCTTGAGGAATATTGCAAAATTCTTTAACGATACTGAACTTACCAAGAAGACAGAAGAAGTAATTGCTGATGAAATCGGACTTATCCACGATGATATGGCTTATTACAAAAGTAAGTTGAAGGGCAAAACGGCAGCAATCTATGTAGGCGGTTCCAGATCTCATCATTATCAATTTCTCCTTCATGATCTTGGTGTGAACACCGTACTTGCAGGTTATGAGTTCGGACACAGAGATGAATACGAAGGAAGAGAAGTACTTCCCTTCATTAAGCCGGATGCAGACAGCAAGAACATTGAATCTATAACTGTTGAACCGGATAAGGAGAAATATCATCTCTATCTTTCAGAAGAAGAAATAGGCAAACTGAAAGAAGAAAAACTCATAGACTACTACGGCGGGCTTGTAAAGGATATGCCGGATGGAACCTATATGGTGGATGACCTGAATCATTATGAGACAGAAGAATTCTTAAAAGTTTTAAAACCGGACATTTTTTTCTCCGGTATCAAAGATAAATTTATAGCACAAAAAAACGGTATCCTCTCAAGACAGCTGCATTCCTACGATTATAGCGGTCCCTATGCAGGTTTTCGAGGAGCTGTGAACTTTGCCAGAGACGTAACTATGGGGATATATACCCCCGCCTGGAGCTTTGTTAAGGCTCCCTGGAAAACTGCTCCCATCCTGGAAGGAACCTTAGGAGGTGAATAATAATGCTTGATTACACAAAGAAAGAACCCTATGAAAGAAAAGCCTTAAGAGTGAATCCTGCTAAGACCTGTCAGCCGGTAGGGGCAATGTATGCAGCACTTGGTGTCCATGAATGTCTCCCTCACAGTCATGGTTCCCAGGGATGCTGTGCCTTCCACCGAATGTTCTTAACAAGACATTTTAAGGACCCTGCAATGGCAGCCTCCAGTTCCTTTACGGAAGGTGCTTCCGTGTTCGGTGGCGGTAGTAACTTAAGAACTGCAGCAAAGAACATCTTTGAAATCTATAATCCGAAAATAATCGCAGTGCATACCACCTGTTTATCTGAGACTATTGGTGATGACTTAAATGAAATCATTAAAAGCATCGATATCCCGGAAGGTAAGTTCATTGTTCACACCAATACACCCAGCTATAAAGGTTCCCATGTAACAGGATTCTCAAATATGGTAGGAAGCTTCATCAGTTATCTATCTGTTAAAACCGGCAAAAGTAACGGTAAGACAGCGCTTATTCCCGGTTTTGTAAATCCAGGTGATATGCGAGAGATGAAAAAGCTTGCAAAGCAGATGAAAGTACCCTTTACTATGTTGCCGGATACCAGCGGTGTAATGGACAGTCCTATGACCGGTAAGTTTGAAATGTATCCCAAAGGTGGAACTACTGTAGAGGAGGTCATTGAACTGGGCGACTGTGACCAGACTCTTGCCATCGGTAAATTTTCCAGTGAATGGGGTGGTCAGACACTGCAGAAGAAGTGTGATGTTCCTTATAAACTGCTCTCCATGCCTATTGGAATTACACAGACCGACAACTTTGTAATGGCTCTTCAGACCATATCAAAAGCAGAAGTGCCCTATGAGCTGGAAGAAGAGAGAGGTCAGCTGGTTGATATTTTAATTGATATCCATCCCTACACCTATAATAAGAAAGTTGCTATCTACGGCGATCCGGATACGGTAATCGGACTGACAGAATTTGTACTGGAAATGGGTATGATACCAAAATATGTACTGACCGGTACACCGGGAGAGGTCTTTGAAAAGGAAGTGAAAGGCTTATTTGAAAAATACGGTATGAAGGATTGTCAGGCGAAAGCTTATGGAGACTTATATGAGCTGCATCAGTGGATTAAGAATGAAGGTGTGGATCTGCTCATAGGAGGAACCCACGGAAAACATATAGCCAGAGCAGAAGATATTCCTTTTATAAGAGCAGGTTTTCCGATTATTGACCGTTATGTGCATTCTTATATGCCTTTGGTAGGTTATAAGGGTGGTATGAGGCTGGCAGAACTGATAACCAATGCTCTTATGGACAGACAGGATAGAGACAGCCTGGAAGAGGATTTTGAGATGGTTATGTAATTAATTTCTATCAGTATATAATACTTTCTGAGATTAAGAGGTATTTGAAAACTCCTGTATGTTTTGACAACATATCGATGTTAAACAGTTTTCAAACACGTCCTGGTATATCAAATATTGAAAGAGTAACAGAATAGTTATATGAAACTCCCGTAATTGTGACGCAGCTGTCATTATACGGGAGCTTTGTTTATTTATAGAAACTGTATAGAAAGGGAGCGGGTCTATGGAGAATGCCAATGTTTTAGAAGACAGAAAGGATTTTATCTATGAGAAGAGGGATGGCTGCGGCGGAAATGGCATGAAATGCGATGCCAACAGTGTATCCGGTTCCGTCAGTCAGAGAGCTTGTGTCTATTGCGGCGCAAGAGTTGTATTAAATCCTATAACAGATGCTTTCCATATCGTCCATGGCCCAATTGGCTGTGCCAGTTATACCTGGGATATCAGGGGGAGTTTATCCAGTGGTGAGGAATTGTATCGCAACAGTTTTTCTACAGACTTAAGAGAACCGGATATTATTTTTGGCGGTGAGAAGAGACTTACTCTGGCGATTGAGGAAATAGCAGAGAAGCATCATCCGAAACTAATATTTGTATATGCTACCTGTATTGTAGGGGTAATCGGTGATGATGTGAAGGCAGTCTGTAAGACCATGTCGGAAAAATATGATATGCGTGTAATACCGGTGAAATCACCGGGTTTTTCCGGTAATAAATCCGTAGGTTATAAAATGGCCTGCAATGCTATTATGGAACTGATATCCTGTCATAACCCTAAGAAAAGAAAAGGCGTCAATATACTGGGAGATTTCAACCTGGCAGGTGAAATGTGGATAATTAAGGATTATTTAAATAAAATCGGAATTCCTGTGGTATCAACCTTTACCGGTGATTCAAGCTATGAAACACTTATCGAAGCACCGGCTGCCCAGCTAAATATCGTACAGTGTGCCGGCTCCAGCACCTATCTGGCAAACCGTATGGAAGAAGAAATGAATATCCCTTATATCAAGGTGAGTTTCTTTGGTATAGAAGATACGACCAGTTCTCTGATACGAATTGCAGAGGCTCTTGGGGATAGGGAGGCAAGGCAGAAAGCAATTGACTTTACACAGGCTGAGACGGAGAAATTACAGAGTTTCCTGAAACAGTACCGAAAGAATCTCGAAGGCAAGAAGGCTGCTATTTACGTAGGAGGAGGCTTTAAGGCTATCTCACTGATCAGGCAATTTGAATCCATGGGAATGGAGAGTGTAGTGGTGGGGACTCAGACCGGTAAGAAAGAGGATTATGAAGTGATTGAGAGCCTGGTAGGAGAGAATACGGTTATTCTTGATGATGCAACACCGGCTGAGCTTGAGAAATTCATGAAGGAAAAAGGAGCAGATATTCTGGTAGGAGGAGTAAAAGAGCGCCCTCTGGCATATAAGCTGGGGATTGCTTTCTGCGACCATAACCATGAACGGAAACATCCTTTATGTGGGTTTGATGGTGTTATTAATTTTACAAAAGAAATAAACAGCAGCATGAATAATCCGGTTTGGAAATATATACAGGCTGAAATATAAATTTCCTTGAAGACAAATTACAGAGTGAAGGGAATTTGCTCAGAAGGGAGCATTTACTCAGAAAGGAGCATTTGCTCAGAAAGGAGCATTTGCTTAGAAAGGAGCAAGGGAATGAGAGGAAATTTAGTTAATTTAAATGTAAACCCATGCAAGATGTGTATGCCCATGGGAGCTGTTACTGCCTGCTACGGTATCAAAAAATGCATGTCTATCCTTCATGGATCGCAGGGCTGCAGCACTTATATCAGAAGACATATGGCAACCCATTACAACGAACCGGTAGATATCGCTTCCTCCTCCTTAACAGAGGAGGGAACGGTATACGGAGGAGAACAGAATCTGTTAAAGGGACTTAAAAACCTTATTACTATATACAAACCAGAGGTAATTGCAGTAGAAACCACCTGCCTGGCAGAAACCATCGGAGAGGATATTGATCGGATCATTGATAAATTCCTAAGAGAGAATCCGGAAGCAAAAGACGTAGAGATTATTTCCATACCCTCAGCAGGTTATGCCGGGACGCAATTTGAAGGTTATATGAAAGCTTTGTACAGAATTGTAAGCCGGGTTGAGATGGAAGCAAATAAAAATAATAAGATAAATGTTATAACTGCTCCACTATCACCTGGAGATACCAGATATCTAAAGGAACTTTTAGAAAGCTTTTCTCTCGATTATATACTATTACCAGATCTATCCGAGAATCTGGACGGAGTATATCAGCCGGAATATGAGAAGCTTCCCTCAAAAGGGACTGATATAAGGGACATTCGTAAAATGGGCGGTGCAGCTTTTACTATTGAAATCTCTTCCTTTACAGACGAGAATCCCTCTGTCGCAGAATACCTGTTTGAGAAGTATCAGGTGCCCTATGAAAAATGTAATATGCCTGTCAGCTTAAGAGATAACGATACCTTGATACGCTTGCTTGCAAGATTGTCAGGAAAGGAGATTACTGATAAGCTCAAAAAGGAAAGAGGCAGATTCCTGGATGCCATGATAGATGCTCATAAATATAACGGAGAAGCCAGAGCAGCTGTTTTTGGCGAACCTGATTTTGTGTACTCTACTGTAAGACTTTGTGTAGAAAACGGAATATTACCTATACTGGTTGCCACCGGGTCAAAATGTCCTTCCATTGTATCTAAGCTTACAGAGGAGATTAAAGAGGTTGCAGAGCGTTATTTCGTTGATGAGTTTGAAATACTCAGTGATACGGATTTTAAGACCATTGAGGAGAAAGCACGGGAATTGAACGTAAATGTCCTGATTGGTAATTCGGATGGCAGAAGGATATCTGAGAATCTAAAGATTGATCTTGTTAGAAGAAGCTTCCCAATTCATGACAGAGTGGGAGGTCAAAGACTGCGAACTTTGGGTTATAATGGTGCGCTTACCTTTCTTGATGACATTTCCAATGTAATATTAGCAGGCAAGGAAACCGGATTTCGTAAAGAACTCTATTCAAAATACTTCAAAGAGGGTCTGCAGAACAGGACACAACCGGATGAGAAAAACAACCAGTTTGAGAGTTTTCAGGATGAAAATCAGAATGAATATACGAAAGAGTTAAAAATGAATAGAAAAAAACAAGGATTGAGTATAGAA
The DNA here is from genome assembly GCA_029256725.1 of Anaerocolumna sp. Taxonomy (GTDB): domain Bacteria; phylum Bacillota; class Clostridia; order Lachnospirales; family Lachnospiraceae; genus Anaerocolumna. The sequence continues at coordinate 14,622 of JAQSXJ010000063.1, forward strand.
GAAAAGTCAAATAGTATTGCTGATAAAAAAAGATTAGAAATAAGAGAAACAACAGTAACAGCGGAAGTAACAGAACTAACGGCGGAAGAGAAGAGTAAAACACATCCTTGTTTTAATTGTGGTGCACATGATTATGCCAGAATGCATCTTCCTATTGCCCCGAAATGTAATATCAGCTGCAACTATTGTGTAAGAAAGTATGACTGTCCCAATGAAAGCAGACCGGGAGTTACAACACAGATCCTAAGCCCGGAAGAAGCTTATGAGAAATACATGTATGTTAAGAGAAAGGTACCAAAGCTCTCTGTAATCGGTATTGCAGGTCCGGGTGATGCACTGGCTAATTTTGAAGAAACGAAGCGTACACTGACATTGATCAGGCAGGAAGATAAAGAAGTTACCTTCTGTCTTTCCACCAATGGTCTCATGTTACCTCAATATGCGGAGGAATTAATTGCTTTGGGGGTATCCCATATTACCGTAACTATGAATGCGGTTGATCCAAAGGTTGGAGCCAAAATCTACCGCCATGTGAACTATATGGGAAACTCATATTTCGGGGAAACGGCAGCGGCTATTCTGATGTCCAATCAAATGGCAGGAATAAAGATGCTGGCATCAAGGGGAATTGTCTGTAAGGTTAATATTGTTATGATAAAGGGTGTAAATGATGAACACATTCCGGAAGTGGTAAGTAAAGTGAAAGAACTTGGTGCAGCAATCACAAATATTATGCAGCTGATTCCTGTAGAAGGAAGTGTGTTCGAAAAATTACCTTTAGTAAACAATCAGGAAATCATGGCAATGAGAAAGAAATGTGGAGAAACCATGAAGCAGATGTATCATTGCAAACAATGCAGAGCAGATGCTATTGGTGCTTTGGGTGATGACCGTTCCATAGAGTTTAATGCCTGTCACGGGAAGATATCACCGGAGAATAAAGAGGAAACATTTAAGCAACAGAGAATACTTGAACAACAGGATACAAACGAGCAACAGAAAATACTCGAACAGCAGGATATACTTGAACAACAGAAAATGCTCGACCAGCAGGATATGCACGAGCAGCAAAAAATAGATGACCAAAGGAAAACACATGAACAGGCTAAAGAACAACAAGAGGGCAGCAAACACATCTATGTTGCAGTAGCAACAAAAAGCGGTGTTCTGGTTGACCAGCATTTTGGTCAGGTGTCAGAATTCTATATCTATGATTATAAAGATGGAACTGCTCAATTTAAAGAAAGACGGGTAGTAGAGAAATATTGTAACGGAGCGCTAGAGTGCGATGAGAAGGAGGATAAGATTACATCCATCTTAAAGACCATAGCCGACTGTACAGCTGTTGTAGCCATGCGTATTGGGGAATCACCTAAATTAAAGTTAAAAGAGAAGGGTATTCATGTACTTGCCACCTATGACAGAATTGAAGATTCTGTTAAAAAGGCAGTTGCTGAATGTAAACTATCCGTATAAAAAATAATTTAAATTACAGTAAGAACCAGGTTACCAGTATCTAATGTAGACATTTATCTTCATATATAATTTATATTCATAAATAAATTTTTATACTATAAATAAGAAAAGGAGAGTATTCTTATGGTAAGTCCTAAATATCATATCTTTGTCTGTACCAGCTGTAGAATCAACGGGGTACAAAAGGGGTTTTGCTTTTCAAAGGATTCTGTCGATATCGTCCAGAAATTTATGGAGGGCATCGATGAAAGAGATTTGTCCGGCGATGTAATGATTACCAATACCGGATGTTTTGGGATTTGTGAAAAGGGACCAGTTGCAGTAGTTTATCCCGAAGGTATATGGTATGGCAACTTAACGGAGGAGGATGTTGAAACGATTATAGAACAGCATTTTGAAAACGGAAATCCTGTTAAAGAGCTAATGATATAACAATGTTTAATCATATTAACTGATAAGTGCATGAATAGTCAGGAGGGGTGCATAATGCTTCGAATTATTGATAATACCTTAACCGGATTTGATAGTTGCCTGCCTTCAAAGGAGGAACTTCATTTATTTTGCAGACTATTAAGAGATATTGGCATTGATGTAATTGAAATATCAGTTGCTGCGTATGAGAAAATGGAGTACCTGCCGGACGACGGTAAATACATCCTTCAGGTCGACTATGCAGAAGATATAGCCAGGTATACGGGTTTCTACCGGTATACCTGCCATTTCCATGAAAATCTGGAAAATCTGATGCCGGAAATTCAGATTAATGATATAAGAGAGATTATCAAACTCCGCTCTATATCCCATTGCAGAGAATTGCGTATTGCAGGTCTTGACGATTTAATGTGTAATGGTTATGATAAGGCTATGGAAGAAATTAAGAAAAATATTCCAAATACGAAGGTTAATCTGAATCCGGAAAATACATATCATTGTGCCAGTGCTTTGGCCATACAGTGGCTGCTAAGCTATGGCACCGATGCAACGGTAAGCTTTGCAGGTCATAAGAATAACGGAGCGACAGAAGAAGTACTTATGGCACTGCGTCTGGTGGTCAGACATAAACCGAACAAAGATCTTACTGTATTACCGGCGCTTACAAAACTCTATGAGAAAATTACTGATACAAACATAAGCAATAAAAAACCTGTAATAGGCAAAGGTATCTTTAAGGTGGAATCGGGTATTCATGCGGATGCGATGAGTAAGAATCCAGCCATCTATGAAGCCTATGAACCTGCTTGCGTAGGTGGAAAGTCAGAGTTGGTCATTGGTAAGCATTCTGGAACCAAGGCTGTTAAGATGAAGATGGAAGAGCTTCTATTACCGGTTCCGGAGGAAACAGTAATACTACAAATGCTTGATAAGATTAAGGAAGTCTGTTCGGATAGCCGAGGCAGTCTTTGTGATGAAGAGTTCGCACAAATTGCAGCAAAGGTGGGTGCTAATGAAGGAATTAAAATACATCGTTGATACAACCTTAAGAGATGGGGAACAAAGCCCCGGTATTGCTCTTCGTAGAGAAGATAAACTTAAAATTGCAAGACTTCTTGACAATATCAGTGTATATGAAATTGAAGCCGGAATACCCTGTCTTGGACAATCAGAAAGCGATTGTATCGGAGAGATAGTTTCCTGTGCCAAAAATTCAAAGATTTCAGTATGGAGCCGTATGAATATAGAGGATGTAAAAAAATCTTTAGTCTGTAAACCCCATATACTTCATATTGGAACTCCTGTATCTTACATACAGATATATAGTAAACTTAAGAAGAATAAAGCCTGGGTGCAAAAGAATATTCTGGATTGTGTGGATATATCTTTAAGTAAAGGAATAGACGTTACTGTTGGACTGGAAGATGCGTCCAGATCAGATATCGGCTTTATTCTAAGCCTTATAAAAGAACTAAAAAAATCCGGTGTTAAGGTTATACGGCTGGCAGATACCGTAGGCGTCTTAACACCGGGCAGGACGAAAGAGATTGTTGAAACGATAAAAGCACATACAGACATTGAAGTTGAAATGCACGTTCACAATGACTTAGGTATGGCAGTTGCTAATTCAATTATCGGTGCCAAAGCAGGAGCAGCCTATGTAGACTGTACCCTTTTTGGGATCGGTGAAAGAACAGGCAACTGCAATTTCTATGATTTTATTCATGCCAGTGAAGATATCTTTCAGTTTGCAATGACGAAGAAACAAGTCAGAGAACTGGAAA
>JAQSXJ010000064.1 GCA_029256725.1 Anaerocolumna sp.
TTAGGACAAATCGAAAATGATGTAAACGAAAGGGCAGTTACTGGTAAGCGAAAGCTGCTTTTTCGTTTACACCATCATCGATTCTATCCTAAAGAATTTGATACATACAAATAAAAGTCATGACTTTATTAAACTGTCATGGCTTTTATTTATATAAAAATCCATAAAATGCATAAATTAAAATCAAAAATATAGTTTGTCTACAGTCTGTTATTTGGATGGTCGTACAATTTTCTTAAAAAATTTCAATATATATTCTTTGGAAGCTGCTGCTTTACCATCTTCTCTCATTGCTTCTTCAATAAATAACTGCTGTGAATCTATAGGAACCGTATCACTGTCAATCTTTCGATAAGTACCGTCTTTATTAAGAATTCTTGCTTTTACTGTATCGCTAAACATAACCTCAAGAATATGCTGAATACTTTCTTTGATGTCCTCATCCAGAATCGGGCAGGCAATCTCAACTCTTCTCTGAGTGTTTCTGGTCATCATATCAGCAGATGAAATATATAATCTGGCATCCTTTCCTAACCCGAAACAGTAGATTCTGCAATGCTCCAGGAATCGTCCTACGATACTATACACTGTTATATTATCTGTTCTTCCCTTTATTCCGGGAAGAAGACAGCAGATTCCTCTGATTATGAGCTTAACCTTCACCCCTGCCTGCGATGCTTCTGATAACTTATGAATAATTATCTTATCCGTCAGGGAATTGGACTTCATTACAATACTGGCAGCTTCCCCTCTTCTCGACTTCTCAATTTCATCATCGATTAGAGCAATCAGATTATTCTTAAAGGAATAAGGCGCCACAAATAGGTTGTTATAATTTCCCTTTAAGTTACTAATGGACATATTCTTAAAGAATTCATTGGCTTCCTGTCCGATTACCTGGTTGGCCGTCATAAGGGAAAGATCCGTATACAGTTTTGCGGTCTTCTCGTTATAATTTCCTGTACCTATCTGAGTGATATAAAAAATACGATTTCTGTCTCTCCTGGTAATTAGACAGATCTTACTGTGAACTTTAAAGCCCTCAAAGCCGTAAATAACATTACAGCCGGCTTCTTCAAGACGCTCTGCCCACTCTATATTATTTTTCTCATCAAATCTCGCCTTTAGCTCCATAAGAACCGTAACTTCTTTGTTATTCTCTGCAGCATTGCAAAGATAGTCTATAATTCTTGAATTTCTTGACAGACGATATATGGTTATCTTAATAGAGATTACGGATGGATCCTGAGCACTTTCCCTAAGGAGCTGAAGAAAGGGTTCCATCTGGTCATAAGGATAAAATAGCAGGATATCCTTACGTTTCAGCTGAACCGAAATGGATAGCTTAACTGTTTTACCAAGGCAGAAGGTAAATGAGCATATAAATCAAATACATATCCAAGCACTAAGGGAGCTACACTGGTAAATACCTGTTCCTTTGTCAGGTTCAGCTTAGAGAGCAGAAAACTGCTCAAGCTCTTGCTTAAATGTCCCTGAACCTCCAGCCTTACAGGTGAAAGTCTGGCTCTTTTCTTAATGACCTTCTTCATTCTCTCCCTAAAATCGTCATCTACCTCAAAGACTTCATCCTCTGGGCTGATATCTGCATTTCTGGTAACAGATATGACTGCCGCACAAACTACCTTGTACATGCCGAATACTTCCGCTATATGCTCTAATATGATCTTCTCTGTCAGTATGTAGCTGTTATCTGAACTGGGAAGCATAAAATAACCAGGCAAGGACTGAGATATGGGAATAAGACCAAACTTCGTGGATTCCCCTGCAAACTCACATACGATATAGATTCCTTTATTTACAAGATGAGGAAAAGGATGTCTGGAGTCTATGACCTGAGGGGATAGTATGGGTTTGATATCCTCTTCAAAGATTTTATCCAGTTGCTTTTTCTCGCTTTTTTTCAGTTCACCGCTATCCAGATTACGTATTCCAAATTCACGGAGTTTCTCTTCCACCATCTGAAATACCCGATCCCGCTCTTTATACAAAGGTACCGCAGCCTGAAATATGAATTCCAGCTGTTGTTTCGCCGTAAATCCGGTCTTATCATCCACATTATTATCCATATACATAAGGTCGGTAAGACTGCCTACCCTTATCATAAAGAACTCATCCAGATTGCTGGTAAAGATGGAGACGAATTTCAACCGTTCGTAAAGAGGTACAGTCTCCTCCTCTGCTTCCTCCAACACACGTCTGTTAAAGCGAAGCCACGACAATTCCCTATTCTGCATAAAGGGTTCCAGGAAATCATTTTCCAGATGGGGCATACACATTCTCCTTTATTATTCTTTCGTATAGATATCCTTCTCTGACACCGTAACGGCTTACAAATATTTCTTTTGCATTGTAGAAATCTGCGATGGTATCCACAGCAATCAGACCCGGAATAATTGTATGGATTCTATCCGGGATTACCTGCAGTACCGGTGATATGGTCTGTTTCTTGCTATTTCGTATCGTATCAAGGATTTCTTTTATGTCAGAGGTTTTTATTGTGATATTTTCTTTTCCATAGCCATAAATCTGATTGCTTAGTTTGGCAGCTGCACGCATGGTACCGCCTACACCGCAGATAAATGGTGCTGTTTCTTCTTTTAATTCCAGGGATTTTAAAGTCTCTTTTATGTGCTCTCTGATTAATTCCCGCTCTTCTTCTTTGGGAATAATCTTCTTCACATAATTAACGTAGAGATTTAAAGAACCAACAGGCATACTGGTTGCATATTGAATCTGTCTGTCCTGAAATGACACCAACTCAGTACTTCCACCGCCGATATCTACCAGTACACCGGAGCTTTCCGGAAATACCTTTATGGCACCTTTAAAGTCAAGTGTAGCTTCTTCCTCGCCGGAGATTAATTCTACATCCAGACCGGTTATTTCTTTGATTGTCTGGATTACTTCTTGGGTATTTACTATATTTCTAAGGGAAGCCGTTGCAAATATATTTAACTCTTCCTCTTTGATTCCAAAATTACTGATATAATGTTTATATTCATTTAAAATGTCACAGGCTCGCTTGATGCCTGCTGTGCTAAGCCTCTCTTTTTTGATATAATTAACAAGGCCCGCCATGGTTTTCTTTTCAAAGATTGACTTTAACCCCGTTTCACTTGTTTCATAAATACAAAGTCTCATAGTGTTGGAACCTAAATCCACAATTGCATACAGCATATCATTTCCTCCTGTCTGCCCGGGTACAACCTACTGGCATTGTATCCCGACAATGTTTTAAATATGTAAAGTATTTATTAAAGCAATGTAAAATTCTACAAAATATTGCATTTTACTTCACAAAACGTAACCTTTATTCATTTAACTTTTCTTCATATTACTTTAAAATATTATAACCTTGTTTCAGAACTTTGGTTTTAATGTATTGGAAGGTTTTATCTTCTCCTTTTTCCATTAACATTACCAAAAGTTTCTCTAGGAGCTTTTCTGTTTCCGGGTGTATTAAATAGTGCTGTCTTGAGGTATTAAAATAATCATAAGCATCTCTGTCGGTATATGCCTCTTTGTTGTAAATTCTGCTGGCAGCTACTCTGTCGCAGAACATTTCTACAACGTAATTTACCGGCATTCTCATTCCAGACATGGGAGCCCCTTCATTTACACTGTAATCTATCCAATATTCCAAATGGTGCTTATTCCTGCCTTTATGATGAAGCCATGCCAGACTGTAGCCACGGTCTTCTCGTTCTGCATTGTTTGGACTTCTGTTACCCTGGAAATATTTCGCACCTACCAGAAATTCTACAGGACTGTATTTGGACAAATCATGTAACATTCCCTGCCTGTAAAGCCCTGCTCTGAAACAATACCTCATCACCAAATATTTATGATGGTTTATTGTTCTTAAATGCTGTAACCACTTCATGCTGCCTGCCATACCTGCTTTCCGGCCCTTTCCCTCATGTTTGGGTTTTATTATATTCTTACCGTTCAGTTAATGCAACCATTTCACCGTAAAAAGTCAAATTTTGTGGTACGGACTGGTGGTGCGGATAGCGGACGATGGGTTCTGCTTCCATTTATACACTTTCTTGTTCAGGAATCCCTATTCCACTTAAATGCCAGCAGTTGTGCCTGGACAGGACAGTGGTGTATTTTTACCTAGGCACAGCTGCTGGCATTTAAGTGTCATAAGGATTCCTTCAATAGAAAGTGCCTAAATGGAAGCAGAACCCATCTGTACCTTTCTAATTATAGAATTTATCATTTCTAATATATTTACATACTTATATACTTCTTTATTGAATTAATAATCTTATTTTTTTCTGTTATTGTTATCTTTTTGTCGTTTTGTCTTGTAATCTTCCAGGTTGGTAAGTTCCTTGGAGGTCTCCATACTTAGCCTGTCGTTTAGGTGAGTTGTGTCATTGTTGCTTTTTGTTTCTTTTCGGAACTGTTTTATGATTAGATAGGTTATACCATAGAATATAACGATCGCAATTCCTGCTATTAGTCCTGTTCCCTGGCCTTTGATAAAGGGCATGCTTATGATGGCAACAATCAGGCATAGTAATACAAATAAGGAGGAGTATGGAAAGCCTCTTAATCGTAATCTGTCTTCCGGTTTCCCGTGATTTCTTCGGAAACGAATGTGAGTTGCCATTATCATGGCATAGGTAAACAGGGCAGAGAAACCACCGGCGCTGATTAGAAACAGATATACCTGAGGTAGCAGCAGTCCTACATATAAGCCGATTAGCATGGCTGCACCGGAGAATAAGATTCCCTTATAGGGTACTTCTTTTACTTCTTTTAGAAAGGGTGGGGCCCAGCCGTCATCTGCCAGTGACCTTATCATTCTTCCCAGCCCGAACATGGATGCTAACATTGTTGATAGGATGGCAGTTATTAATACTATATTTAATACTGTTCCGGCCCAGGTAAAACCGTAGCGGTTAAGTACTGCTACCATGGGGCTTATATCTTCTCTTATTTCGCCTGTAGGTATCAGGAATAGGGTCGTTCCTACTGACAGTATATATAAGGCTAATAGTATGACCACTGTTCGATGAATTGCTTTTGGTACTGTTTTTCTGGGTTCTCTTGCTTCTGAGGCTGCGAGGCCTATTATTTCAAATCCTGCATAGGCAAACATGATTATTAGTAAGCTGCCTGCAAGTCCTCTGAAACCATCTGCAAAAAATGCCTCATTTGTGATTGCCGGAGTATTGTATACGATACCTGCACCATTTGTAGTTACACCTCTTACTATTCCAAATATAAGTAATACACCCATTATGATAAATGCCACTATTGTAAGCATCTTTATGGCTGCAAGTCCGCTCTCTAATTTACTTAGTCTGCTGGCACCCAGTAGATTTATAAGGGTTACTCCTATTATTATGGTACTTCCCAGTATTGTTGTCGAAACCTCCGGAAACCAGTTCTTAACCAGTAATGATATTGCTGTTGCTTCACTGGACATGGCAAGTACCATTCCTGTCCAATATACCCAGCCTGTTATAAATCCTGCTCCCGGTCCATAGGCATCGGCTGCAAATCCACGAAAGGAACCAACGCCCGGATTATTCACAGTCATTTCAGACAAAGCAAATAATATAAAATATACAAGTACACCGCCCAGTATATAAGAAAGGATTATTGAAGGGCCTGCAGAGCGTATTGCCACAGAAGATCCTAAAAAGAAGGAGCCGCCGATTACGGAACCTACCGCCATCATTGTCAGATGCCAGGCTGATAATCCTTTTTCATGCTTTTCACCCATATTAACCTCTATTCTTGCGCACGTCTTTGCATATATCAAGTTTGTGGTGCGCAAGCACAAACTTACGGTTGAAAAAACAGTCTTTGTTTTTTCAGCCTATCTCCATCTGTTTGCTCAGTAATTTCCTGATAAGCAGTAATCTTTTGAATCTTTAATAGATGAAATTCAATGCTAGATTTAAAATTTAATATTAGTATCCCACAGAAATTTTTATTATATTAGCTGACTTTCGATTTTTCCTTTTCCAGCATAAGATTGTCCAAATAAAATTGTTATAATTTAGAAACTGTAGTATTTATATTTTGGCAATGATATACTATAATAATAGCCATGTGATTATTTGTTATTTATATTTTAGAAGCATTCAAAAGGAGACGCATATATGAGATTTATGAAAATAGTTATTATAATTCTGTCACTGGCATTGCTTTCGGGCTGCCGAAGAGAAAACGTAAAAAGCAATATTGATTATGAAAACTTAACCATCAGAGATGATATTTTATTTGATATTCATAATGATAATTTTATATTTATCAAAGGAGAAGATATCAACTCAGACGGAAGCAATGCATTTATGGAATTTGATATGGGTAAGAACGATGGAACAAGGGAGATGTTTAGAATACGAGCAGATGCTAAAAGCGGTACAGAAATTATGTACTATAATGATAGAGCAGCGGTCAATCTCTTAAATGCCCTTAAGCACAATCCATTAGAAAACATAAATGCTTTTGAGGAAGGGACTCTGCCGAAGAAAGATTATTATTTTCAGGTAAGCTTCTATGATCTGGATGAAGATGGGCAGAAAGAAATTATACTTTCTATTGGAAACATGGATAATGAAGAAGTCAGTATAATCTTTAAAACTACGGATTCTGTAGATACCCCTGCGAAGTATATCGGTGCTGTATATGGAGAACAAAGTATGTATATTTCTACTAATAACCATATTTTCGCACCCTATGGCACTGCTGATCAGATAAATGACTATATGTATTTAAATGAAAAACTGTATAAAGCAGTAGACTAGTCGTGCTCATGATATTATTTGCGGAATGCCTCTTCTACTTACAACAGCTATGCATATGTTTTTAAGGTATTTAACATTATTGAGTGTGATGACCTGCAATTCATCACTACTTAATAACTTTCCTTAAGGTTTCATTTTATATTAAATTGTGATACAATAAATAGTTGTTAAGAAAACTAAATGAAACCATAATAGATCAGATATATTTATACTTAGGCTGGCAGTACCCATTTGCAGAAAGAAGAATAGTTTTGAAGAAACAAAATGATTTTACAAAAGGCAGCGTTATTAGAAACATCTTAAGACTATCCCTCCCAATGACCGTGGCTCAGTTAATCAACGTTTTATACAGCGTAATTGACCGTGTTTATATCGGTTTAATTCCTGAGAATGCCACGCTTTCCATGACGGGTATCGGTCTTACTCTTCCAATCCTTACTATTATTATCGCTTTTGCCAATCTCTTTGGTATGGGTGGCGCACCTTTATGCTCCATCGCCAGAGGCAGAGGTGACAATGAAGAAGCAGAAAAAATTATGGGTAATTCCTTTTCACTGCTTCTCATATTTTCCGTGCTTTTAACCCTTTTGGGTTATTTATTAAAAGAACCGTTGTTATATCTCTTTGGCGCAAGTAAAGAGACCTTTCCTTATGCCAATGACTTTATCACTGTTTATCTGATAGGTGATCTGTTCGTTATGATCAGTCTTGGAATGAACAGCTTTATTAATTCCCAGGGTTTTTCTGGAATCGGTATGGCTACTGTCCTGTTAGGAGCTGTTGCAAATATTATCCTTGACCCCATCTTTATCTTTGTATTTCATATGGGTGTTAAAGGAGCTGCACTAGCTACTGTTATCTCCCAGTTCTTATCCGCCTTCTGGGTATTCCGTTTCCTTACCGGAAATACGGCCATCCTTCGGCTTAAGTTGTGTAACCTGAAACTAAAGGTCTCTATTGTGAAACAGATTACGGCACTTGGCCTCTCCGGATTTATGATGGCTATTTCCAACAGCATCGTCCAGATTGTCTGCAATAAGAGTCTTCAATTCTACGGTGGAGATCTATACGTTGGTGTCATGACCGTACTTAATTCCATCAGAGAAATCATATCTATGCCTGTATCCGGCTTAACAAACGGCTCACAACCTGTTATTGGATTTAATTACGGTGCCGGAGAGTATCACCGTGTCCGAAAGGCTATCCGTTTCATGTCTGCCGCCTGTATTGCTTACACCCTGGCAGCCTGGGGAGTATTACATACTATTCCCCATTTTTTCATACGGATCTTCAACCACAATGAAGACCTTATAAAAGCAGCGGAAACAGCCGTGCGGATTTATTTTTTCGGTTTCTTTATGATGTCGTTGCAGTTTGCCGGCCAGTCTGTCTTTGTAGCCTTAGGAAAAGCCAAATATGCCATATTTTTCTCTATACTTCGTAAAATCGTTATTGTTGTACCACTTACCCTACTGCTGCCAAGACTTCTTTCAACAGGAACGGACGGAGTCTTTCTTGCAGAGCCTGTATCTAATTTCATTGGTGGCAGTGCCTGCTTTCTTACTATGTTAACCGTGGTAAGAAGAGAATTGAAGACAAAAGAAATAGCTGTCTGACCCTGGGTCAAACAGCTATTTCGATATTTCCTTACTTTAATATTATTAGATTTTAAATTCTTCTATCAGTTGCAGAAATTCTTCTTCCTTATCACAGGCATAGTCAGCATACTCCATGTCCAAATTCTCTAAAGTAAGAGCAAGCTTACCAAGAAAGGCAGGGATATCACTCTTTTTCATACTGCCGACAGGTTTACCAAGATGACAGGCACCTTCTAAAGAAGAACCGCAGATATGCAGATCAAATGCATCTACCGGTTCATTGTCTACCCTTCTCTTAATACCAGTAAAGCCCAATGGACTTATCTGATGTCTGGCACAGGAATTCAAGCAGCCGGATACTGAGAGCTGTGGCAGTCTGTCTGGGTTTATTCCTTCTGCTTTCATATAATCACTCTGCCTGCTTCTTTGTAAGATTTCTTACGAAAAGGCTTTCATCCATAGACAAACGAATATCCGGCACAATATTTTCATTTTCCTCTTCTATGACTTCTTCCATAAAATTTCTAAGTACTTTGAAGTCAGAGCTTTTAAATTGTCCGCAGATAGGATGGATTCTCACCGCAAACAAACTTTCCTGTTTCTGCTCAAGGATAACCCCACCTTTATCAGTAAGTATAACTTCCTGATCTATTTTGCTATCCTTATCTATCTTTACATTACAAGCAGCAAACTCTTTTGCAAATGCTGCAAAGTCACTGTCTTCTTCTACTTCTTGTAATTTATCATAGAAAGCATGCAAAAAAGCTTCTTCACCGATTCTTACCGGTACGTAACGAAGTCTTGCTTTTCCTTTATTCTGATAATCTCCTTCTGCCATAAACAGCCTAATTGCTGCTTCTACATAATGGAGGGCTTTAAAAGGCTCAATCAGTTCTTTCAGTTCAATACCAAAAGCCGGATTATTACCAAGTCCACCAGCTAGAAATACCTTAAAATATGGCTTACCCTCTCTTAAAACTGCCAGAAAGCCTAAATCCGTTGAGGTACAGCCAGCATTATCTCTGCCGCCGTTAGAGTAGGCTATCTTAAATTTTCTAGGTAAACGATACTCCGTTATATGTTCCATTAAATAATCCCCTGTACAGACTGCGAAAGGTGTAACATCAAATGCTTCACCCTTTTCTACACCGGAGAGAGGTGACAGGGCAACGTTTCTTGGGAAATTACCACCGCCTCCTCTTGTATATAAACCATTTCGAATGGATTCTTCCATTATCTCACATACTTCATCAAGAGTCAGGTCATGTAGCTGAATAGCCTGTCTGGTAGTCAGATGAAGTTTATCAATGCCGAACTTTTCTGTTAAACGAATAATTAAATCCGAATACTCTCTGCTCAGTATTCCTGAAGATACACGAAGACGAAGCATGAACTGCTCACCGCCCTTTTGTGCATAGACTCCCATTCCTCCTGAGATACCCTTAAATTCAGCAACAGTTAATTCTTTTCGAAGGAAGCTTTCGCCTTTTTCTTTGAAACCTTTAATTTCATTGATTAGTTTTTCTTTATATTCCAGTGTTTGCACTTTGCTCATATCAGAAAATTCCTTTCTGCCTGTGCCGTATTATTCCCTGCGGTACATTGCCTGTCTATGCTGCCTGAAGCACCATATGTAATTGTATACCGTCCTATTGTAAGTCAAACCATGGAAAAAATCAAGATTTAACAAGTTAACTTAATAGAGTGCTTCTTGAACTTCTCTCTGACAGAATTACCATCATTATTAAGAATACCAGCAATACAAAAGGATATAAAAGGAAGGTTACCGAATTGGCGATTGCACCAAAGAGCGGTGGCATAAAGGTTGAACCAATATAAGCACAAGCCATCTGCATTCCCATCATGGACTGAGAGGCTGCTTTTCCAAAACGTCTTGGGGTTTCGTGGATCATACCCGGATAGATAGGTGCACAACCAAATCCCATAAGCAGCAAACCGCCCATCAGTGTGTAATTTCCAAAAGGCAGTATTAGTAGGATAATACCAAGAAGTATAATTCCTTCACCCATACGTATCATGGTGCTGCTCTTCACCTTCATGGTAACAAAACCTCCAAGGAATCTTCCCGCCGTTATACCAAGATAAAAAAGTGATACCCACTTAGCCGCAGTCTCCGGAGTAACATCTTTAGTATACACCAAGAAGCTGCTGCCCCATAATCCAGCGGTTGCCTCAATAGCACAATAAGCAAAGAAAGCAAATAAAGCGGAAAGTACACCTTTCTGTTTTAATATTTCACTCTTTTTAAGTTCCTTCTGACCTTCTTCTTCAATATCTTTATTTTCCTCTTTGACCTTTTTCCACAAGGGCAAGGACAGGAATAGTATTACAGAAAGGCTTAACTGTAGTATTCCGATGGTCTTATACCCCAAGTCCCATCTGCCGTCCTGTTTCAGGAAAGAAGCCATAATGACAGGTCCAAGGGTAGCACCTACTCCCCAGAAACAATGGAGCCAACTCATATGATTGGCTTTATAATGTAAGGCTACAAAGTTGTTAAGTGCTGCATCTACAGAGCCAGCCCCCAGTCCTAGGGGAATTGCTAACAGACATAACCAGACAAAGCTGTCAGAGTAAGCAAAACCCAGTAAAGCACCAGCTGTCATTATAACACTGATGGCTGTAACAAGGCCGGTTCCAAGCTTCTTTATAACAACACCGCTGAAGAAACTGGAGACAATGGTTCCACCTGATACTATCATGGTTACAATGCCAGCATAGGATACAGGCACATTAAGCCCCGGATGAATTGCCGGCCAGGCTGATCCAAGTAAGGAGTCCGGAAGCCCCAGACTGATAAAAGCAAGATATATAATAATTAACAGTAAAATAGTCATTCTAACCTCTTTCCTGAAAGTCCAAGATGTATATACTTAATTATGCAATACACAATATCCAGTATTTATAAATATTTCATTTTCACCGGACGCTCTTATTAACATTTCAAATTATTTTGTTTACTTCTTTACAATCCTTTTCTGGACAGTACATACTTATCCGCCGAGTGCTCCAATATAAATCTAATCATGCCCTGTTCAAAATCTTCTTCGAATTTTTGAGATACCACCAGAAAAATATCGAACATTCCAAAAAGAAGCTTTTCAGCAACCTCTTTAATTTCCGCAACATCATCTTCCTGAAAAAAATCACCATACAAAACTACTTGCTCCGGTGCTATGACACAGGACAAAGCTGCCACAAGTCTGCCAACAGCTTCACTTACTTCTTTCCGGTTGCCGTAGTCAAGCTTAATCCAATCTACACCTATAGGAAGACCTGCGATCTCACCTGCAAAGCTTTTATTACCTGTATATACCTCACCGTTTAGAACAAGCCCGGCACCGGGCGGATAAAGCCTCGGAAAATAAATTCCTGCAACATTCATCATACCTCCGGGTGCTTTATAGTGGTAATAACCGTTTACCGCACCATTGATGTCATTGATAAATATAACCGGTACTTTGTATTTCTCCCTGTAATGCTTCATAAAGTCATTACCGGTCAGGTTTCTGTAGTCATTAATGGTTACAATGCCATCCTCTTCTTCCCCAGGTAAGCCAAAGCCAATAATTGAGATGTGGGAAACCTTTTCTCTTCCCCTATCTATAAGTTCCTCAAAGCTTTCCAGCTGAATATCTTCCATAAAGGTTTCTTCTTTATAAACAATCTCACCAGCAAGATTAATTACCGCCAGATGAATGCAGTTCTGATTCTCTTTCTGATGTCCGTAGATAACAATCCCGTAGCTGTAATTTACATTATAATGATACAAAAGGGAGGGTCTGCCTCCATTAGAGGGAATCATCTCACCTTCCTGTACTTCTCCGGTCTTCACCATATCCGTTAGAATGGAGTTGACAGTTACTACACTTAACCCGATCTTTTGAGATAACTCCTGCTTCGTTGCTTTTCTTAAGGTCTTTAAATGTTCTCTTACCAGATCTTTATTAACTTCTTTCATCAATAGGGTATTTCCACTTAACATAAAACACCTCCTAACACTGATTGTTAATGATTAATTTATACAATTACTTTTTAAAAGTTCTTTAATAAGCAATTTTATTATACTGAGTACAGAGATTTCTGTCAATCTTAATTTCCATTAAGCTATTAGTACAAAAAACTCTTATACTATCCGTAATGACTATACTGCTGCCAAAGCAGTACACTTCATACAGATATATAAGAGTTTTAAGGGTTATAATAGCTTTTTTTAATGAACGAAATGCTGATTTGAGTGTAGAAAGTCAAGTTTTATCAATGACGAAAATCTACGCAAAATAGTAAGATTCATACTTACATAGTAATGTATAAGAATTCTTAATTCTCTGTTATCTTTTTCTATAATGTATCTTTTTATCGGATATTAAAAATCAGTGGTGCCACAACCAATATTAACCCTGCTAATGCCATGCATACAAAAAAGACTCTGTTGTCTGCAGCTAGCTTTATATCCTCCTGTAATCCTCTGCCCCATTTCAGTGATAACTTCGTCTCATTATCCCTGACATCACTTCTTATACTCAGCCCGCCGAGTACGGAAAGCCCTCCAATAACGAGCAACAGCATACCTGCATATTCAATAATACGCATATAACTATAGTCATAATGTCTGCTAATTAGATAACAAATCCCCATTACTGTTCCGAATAAAAGAGAAAAAATTATTACTCGAACTAAAATATTAAATAATAATCGCTTCATCATTACCTCCTGCTCATCCGTTTTATTATTTTCACATTACATAATTACTTATATATATATATCATACCTCAACTGTATTAATTTGTAAAATTACAATCTCATTAGAGTTTTGTAGGTTATAAGAATTTTTATACTGCTTCTTTAAGTAGAATTTACATATCCAGATACACCATTCAATCAGCTAAGCCATATACTATACTATCAACATAATCAGAGGTAACACATGAACCGAAATTATTCCAAGGAACATGTAACAGAGCTGGAGACTTTACCTGAAACATATACGGTTGATATGGCTGTTAAAAACAAAGATGTGGTTTTAAGCGCCATAAGACCTCATAATACTGAACGCTTCTATGGTTTTCTATCGAATATAGACAAGGGTATACCAGATAAAATAAGAATAGCCGCCTTTGAATCCGATAATGCAGATATCT
The DNA here is from genome assembly GCA_029256725.1 of Anaerocolumna sp. GTDB lineage: Bacteria > Bacillota > Clostridia > Lachnospirales > Lachnospiraceae > Anaerocolumna. The sequence continues at coordinate 13,555 of JAQSXJ010000064.1, forward strand.
CTACCAAAAGCATACTCCAATATGATGGCAGCTCAATTATTTATACTGTCTTTCGTAAAGATTCCAGAACCTATTACGGAGATAAAATAATTGCCAGCTGCCGTAGTAATGATATTTTTGATTATTATCTCACCACAAACGATTCACAGATGGTGCCCGTATATTGGCTGAGTATCTAAGGAGCACGGATTTATTAATCTGCTAATTGCAATCTACGGGATACATCATCTCGAACAGTGTACATTATGGGTGGTTTATCCCGCAGGCTGTATTACTGCTGTTAATAAATTCGTGCTTTCATCGAAAAAGGAAATCAAGATTATCCTGTGCGCATATATTAAATTAATAAACTCTGGTAGGTTAAGACTATGCCTGACGGAAAAGCAGACAATCAATTAAACCTTGCACTGGATGTTCCAGAACAGGTACGAGATAAAACACTGGATTTAAACGTGGGGTTCATACCGGAAGTAAAACTATGGGAGCTTATAGTTAAATTCAGTGGTAATATAGCACGAATTGCAGAAGAATTAGGTGCTGTGGTGGTACCCCTTCAGAATGAGTATGCCATCATAACCATTCAGCAAGAGCTGATACCCAGGCTCTCAGAATACCAGGAAATAGAATTTATTGAAAAGCCAAAACGCCTCTTCTACTCTGTTAATCAGGGCAGAAGTATTTCCTGTATCAATCCCCTTCAGACAGCCCAGTTCAATCTCTTTGGCACCGGTGTTATTGTTGCCGTTATCGATTCCGGTATTGACTATGCTCATCCCGATTTTAGAAATCCCGATGGCTCCACCAGAATTTTGGAGTTATGGGATCAGACCATTGAAGGAGCCCCTCCGGAAGGTTATGCTATTGGCACCCTATATACCAGGGAAAGAATTAACGAAGCCTTAAATGCACCGGATCAGGCAGCAAGACTTGCTATTGTTCCCAGCGTGGATTTGTCAGGGCACGGGACACATGTGGCCGGCATAGCGGCTGGAAATGGCAGAGCCAGCAATGGTCTATACCGTGGTGTGGCTTCCCAGAGCGAGCTACTGATAGTAAAGCTTGGTTCCTCCATCAGTAACTCTTTCCCACGTACTACTCAGTTGATGCAGGGTATTGACTTCTGCGTAAAACGCTCTCTGGCTCTGAACAGACCTATGGCTATCAATATCAGCTTTGGTACCAACTATGGTTCACATACGGGAAATTCTCTTCTGGAGAACTACATGAGCGATATTGCCAACAGAGGGCGTATAAATATCTGTGTGGGAACAGGAAATGAAGGCACCGCAGCAAAACATACCAGCGGAGTGTTAAGTATGACTCCAGGTGCTTCAAGAGAGATTATAGAGCTGGCTGTAGGAGAATATGAATTCACTTTTAATCTGCAGCTCTGGAAGAATTTCTACGATCAATTTGACATTGCTATAACTTCACCCGGCGGTACCAGGGTAGGTCCAATTCCTGAGCGCCTAGGTACTCAGCAGTTTCGGATCGGCCCCACGGAGATCTATCTGTATTACGGTAAACCGGTACCTTATAACAGCCAACAGGAAATTTATCTGGAGTTTATACCGGTGAATGATTATGTAGAATCGGGTATATGGACTATCGAACTGGTTCCTCGAAGTATCGTAGTAGGCAATTACGATATGTGGCTTCCGTCAGGAGGTGTATTAAATCCTCAGACGGCTTTTTTAAGACCTACCGAAGTAACCACTCTTACTATCCCCTCAACTGCTGAGAGAGTAATTTCTGTGGGTGCTTATGACGGCTCCAATGACAGTCTTGCTTTTTTTTCAGGAAGAGGTTTTCCAAGAGGTGGTTTTCCGATTAAACCGGATCTGGTAGCTCCCGGCGTAAATATAAATTCCTGTTCTCCCGGAGGCGGGTATACTGTCCGCTCCGGTACCAGTATGGCAACTCCCTTTGTAACCGGCAGCTGCGCCTTGATGATGCAATGGGGTATCGTAGACATCCATGACCCTTTTATGTATGGAGAAAAGATGCGGGCTTATCTGATTGCCGGAGCCAGAGAGCTTCCTTTTGAACCGGTGTATCCGAATCCAACCTTTGGCTATGGTGCCTTGTGCTTAAGAAATACCTTTATGCTGACTCAATAACTATTAGTATGAGATTATTTGCTTCTGCATAAGTGTAAAATGAAAGCCTTTTACTCTTATGCAGGAAGATATTTTGACAGTTAAAGGAACGAATAATATGGTTTAATTTCCAATTGTTACAAAGACTGCTTTCATGTATAATTATATATAAGTTGAATTTGGGAGGTTCTTTTTTAAGTTATCCAAATACTTGGTTGTATAACATTTTTATATTCGGTAGAAATTCATACAATCTTATTCAACTTATATACCAACGTGAGTCCATTGTTCCTGGGGTATGCGAGCAGCTTATGTTTACAATATGATAAAGAATAGGAGACCACCGGAAATGGAATCTGATATCAATGGGACAGAGGATAAAAAGAGCTTTAAGAAAGAAGTCAACTATACAGTCCGTTCACTTTTTTTATATGAGTTAGTAATGTTTACAACCGTCGTTGTATGTTCGGTATTTTCGATTTTAATTGTTATGATGAGTAACAGGAACATCAGCGATAGGGATTACGATGCTCTTATTGCATCAATAGGAGAAAACGGTTGGTCCAGTATATTGGGAATTGCGCTTGGATTGATTGTTATTCTTATTTACCGCAAGAGAGAATTGCTTAAGACTGACTTAACAGTGGTTCATAAAAAAATGAATAAAAGCACCTTTGTAAAGATCTTATTCGTTTTTATGTCCGTTCAAACCCTTTTCAGTCTTGTTGGTATATTTGCAGAGCTGATTTTGAATAACTTTGGTTATACCATGTTAGGGCAAATTGAAACTGCCACGGCAACCAGTACAACAGTATCTATGTTCTTATATGCAAGTTTTCTGGGACCTATTACAGAAGAAATTGTTTTTCGGGGCGCTATGCTGCGATCCTTTCAAAAGTTCGGAAAGCTTTTTGCAATAATAATGTCTTCCATCTTGTTCGGTGTCTTTCATTCAAATTTTATACAAGGGTTATTTGCTGCAGTAGTAGGCTTGATATTAGGCTATGTTGCCATGGAGTATTCCTTTAAATGGGCTGTACTCATACATATAATAAATAATTTTGTCTTTAGTGATGTACTGGGCTTCCTGATAAAAGGTCTGCCGGAAGATGATCAGAACTTGATAACCACTTTTATTAATGCTATTTTCTTCATCGTCGGTATGATTGTTCTGATTATGAACAGGAAGAAATTGATAACTTACCTGCGTGAAAACAAATCACCCAAACATCAATATAAATATACCTTTACTGCCTTATGGGTCATACTTTTTATAGCGGTAAACATATTTTTAGCTCTGGATGGTATTGAAAAACTTATATAAATAATTACATTAATTACAAGGAAAGGCTGGAAGAAGTCCCTTGACTTTCTTCCAGCCTTTCCTTTCTTGCATAACACTCTTAATTGTGTTGTTTTCCAGTATTATAAATTCTATTATTAATTCTTTTCTATGCAATTCTTGTTCTTTTAAACAGCACTTATATTTCATAATACTGTGCCTGAGCATTCCACAGACTCTGATACAATCTTATTTACTTACAACTATTATTTATTTCTTTCAACATATTTTTTATAGCCTTAACTACATACTGTGGCTGGTCTTTCATAATATAATGACTTGTGTCAGGTACAAATATAAGCTTTGAATAGTTCGACCAGGTAGTCCATTTTCTTATAATTTCATCTGACATCTGTTGATATTCCGGACCGTCTCCGCTATCTGAAGGATGAAGGATCGTTAATGGTATATTTCTTAATACGTCTCCTGCATTCTTTACTTGCAGAGAACTTTGAATAATCTCACTTAACGTACCGTCATACTTTTGAAACTGACTTAAGAATAAATCTTCAACCTCAGGGGCATAGGTTCTAAAAAATTCTATATTTTTTTGCATGGTATCTGCCGAGGTACCATCTACGCTTACAATACCTGCCACTTCACCAGGATATTCTTTGGCAAATTCTACTGCTTCTAACATTGAAACAGAGTGGATGACTAATAAATATGGTCCATCTACATCAGCAGACTCTAATAATGCATGGAGGTCTCTTGCCCTGTCTATAGCTGTTTTGCCGGAACCAATATCAAACTCAGACTCATCATAGGGTATGTCCTCACCATTTAAGTAAGAATCAATTAATTCTTCACTTAATGACTCTCTGTTAACTCCACTATCGCTTTGTCCTAATCCAGCTCTATCATAAGTTATTGTTTTAGCGTATTTAGATATCTCTGATTGGATATTATGCCAGGTTTCATAGGACGAATCTTCTGAATATGTATAAATTCCATCACCATAACCGGAATCGAAAACAACAGATACATTACTGTCATTACCCATAATCTTGGCATATAAACTTATGTCTCCGATATCCACCAGCCCTTCATTTATTGTAGTCTTTGCCGCTACTGAAACTGTGGCAGTTAATATAAGGCTTGCAGCAAGTACTATTGTAGCTATTTTACTTATAAAGTTCTTTTGGATTTTCATTTAATTCCTCCTTTTACTATGAATTTATGGTTCTGACTCATTTTACTTTTATTGGATATTATAGCACATCTTGAAGAAATGTCAAATCTTGCCTGATTTTCGTATTCAACCACGTGACACATACAGCAGATGAATCAATATTACCCCTGGCATTGATTAATCACTTAATAAATTCAGCCCAGTTATACCTGCTTCTATTTCTTTCATATAATCATTTGCCAAAATTGCTTCTCCTGTTATTCCTTCCAGAGAATCTATCATATCACCGTCAGGAACATTATTATATTCACCATCTTTAAAGCATTTTACACTTAGACAGAAAGATACTAAGCCATATAAGTTATAATCCTCCTACATGAATAAAAAGTCCTGAATATATGGCCTTTTCTATCTAAAAAAATTTCAATAAATTAATTTAACTCATATAACTCCCCATTTTCTATTTCCTCGTACTTTAATAAATATATGTAACTTTGGAGATACATATTATCATACTTGTCGTATTCATCAATCCCCCGCACCTCATTCAATTCTCTGATGAACTGGAACAGGCCTTCTGGGAAACCATTTGTTTCCGAATAACAATATAACATATCATTTTGAGTTTTCAAAATATCCTTCAGTTTATCTTCTGCATCCATAGAATCTGCAAACAGGTAATTACTTCTATATTCACCACCAATTATCAGCTCTTTACCATGATAATTCAGCTTATACATAAAGAATTCCAGTTCCATGGGCAGCAAATTTCTGTTCTCGCTCCGATTTGTACTAATATCCTTGAAAGGCGATGAGTAATACATGTCCCAGGCATTCCTTTTACACTGCATTTCCAAAGTTCTGCTTTGAAAGGGTTCAAGAACATATCTTTCCTTTAAATATTCTATAATTTCCTTCACTGATCTCTTATGAGGTTCTATACCTTCTCTAAGCATGTCATAATTATCGTTAAACCAAGTACTGAATTTCATAATTTTATCTAAGTTATCCTCATGGAAATCAATAATTTCCTTTCCTAGAAGCGTTGTTATTACAGGATAACGAGTGATAATGCGTAATGTTTCATCTATAAAAGGAAATTGAGGTATATTTAAGATGTTATCAGTGAAATAAGGGATAGCAAATGTCTTGAATTCTTCTACCTGTTCCTCCTCCAGATGCAAGAAAATATACCTTTCATGGGAGCATATAGAGCAAATTAGTTTGTCGTTATAATAAAAAGCCGGGTCCTCTGCTAAATATTCACCCTTTACATCTTTAAAGTACCAGGTTAGAACCTCAAGATTATGAAAGAGTTTCTTCAACTCCTCACTGGCAGAAAAGCTGTATACTACTCTGGGACTGCCGGTCGTGCAGTGAGTATTACAGGTTACCACCCTGTTCGTACAACAAAGTCCCTTAAACTTCCTTTCGTCATGTAAACTAATATCCTCACTTGTTATAAAACTATTCTCACGTGCTAAAATACGTTCCTGTGCTTGTGTTCTTAGAACCACAATTTCCTCTTGAATTTCTTCTTTTGTTTTTCCATAAAAAAATTCTTCTTCACCCGTTAAGTTAAGAAACATTTCGTCTATATCTGTTCCTAGAGCATCATCTTCCTCACCGTTTTCTTTTAGTTTCATCCTTAAATCACATCTGGCTGATACATACTCCTCCTTTGTCATATCACTGGTAGATGTACTTACCAGCTCAACTCTGTCGCTGATAGTAAATAAGAAGTCAACCAATCTTTCAAGACGCTTCCCGTTGACAATGATTCCGTTTAAGTCTATTTGCATCTATTTTCTCCTTCATATCATTACATTCCTTCTGCAAGGTCCTTAAGAATCTCTTCATAGGAGGTATCAGGGGACCAGTACTGTATAGCAATATTATCTTCTGCATGGTATATATAAGCGCAGATACTTTTATTGTCCTGTATCCAGATGTCTGCTTTGAGCTTCTTACTGACGCCTTCCTGCATCAGATTAAAGGAATATTTCCGAAAAGCTTCCCCTTCATAACGCCTTGGATCAAGACCAATCTTAACAGATGCCTCAATCTGTAGTTTTGTAATATCCTGATTCAAAAAGTCCTTGGATATTATCGGTGCAGTTTTGCTGAACTTATCACTGCTTGCAATATCCCATCCATATACTCTTAGGACCTTTTCACTATGTAATACCGGATAATAAGTTTTGTAAGTAATAACAATTAATAGGCAGATGAATAAAACGGTTACACCGACTGCAAAGTATAATTTACTTCTGGATATTTTCGTCATACTTAGCTCCCATCTGCGTGCTTTTGCACGCGTATAAAATCAGGGGAGTTTGAAAGTGTTTATTTAGCAATCTATCCCCTCTTCCGCCGTCTTAAGCGGCACAAATATGAATTCTTCTGTTTATTAACTCTTAAGAATAATTAATTTTTTACTATGTCCTGTCCCAATATATTAATCCTGTAATATCAAAATTACACCTGCTAACCCTGCATTCTTAATATATTATATTCTTATTTTCTGAATAAAATTATGCTCCTTTACTGTCAGGGAGAAATAGTCCATATAGTATAATACTTCAGATATGTCCTTCCTGTTATTACTCTGTCTTCTGATGCACCTTCAAATATGTACCCTCCGCCCATCTGTTCTTTGTATTTAACCTGATACTTATCTTCAATATAAGAAAACAATGCCTCACTATCTGATTTCTTTGTAAGAAAGACCGTTTCTGTCTCTCCCTTAGCAGCAGCTCTTTCTGCCTTGGCATATTCATTACCTAATGTCAGCATAAAAATAGGCCTAACATATTGGAGCGGATTTCCCTCCTGAAAAATCGTATCCTTCCCCATAACCAAAAGCGCACTAAATGTCACAAGCAACAGAATAATCAGGTCATGTTTCTTGAATTTTCTCGTATTTCTGTTTACTTTCATATTTCCGTACATCTATTTTCTCTCAATCCGCTGCTAACACAGCCTAACTATTCATCCCGTATAAATCAATAATTTGTATTTCGCAAATTAGTCTTTATTAGTGTATAAAGTTTAAAACGACATTAATAAACCTTAAGTGGTTAAAAAACTTATTTCAACTTATATATATTCTCCGCCCAGATAAATACAGCCTCATCACTCTTCGTACCTTTAAAATAAACATTGTCATCATACTCCGCAAATATCTGGCAGATATATTCATAGACATCTGTCTCCTCACCTCTTCCACTCTTACCAGGTCTGAAGGTTACCAGAGGTTTACGGATTCGTATAAATACATTGTTGTTATTGCGCTCATAGGATTCAATACTATAATTCTCCGCCAAAGGAGTGTCACTGCTGATCTTAAGGGTAAGAGTTTTGTCATTCTTTGAATATTCCAGCACCTGAAATTCCAATCCTTTAACAGGCTGGTAAGATAAATTCATATCAAAAAAAAGATAAAAAAGACTAGCCAGAACAATAACCGCAAATAAAAGAGCAAGAACAGCTTTACCTACCCTAGAAAAAAATGGTTTTCTATCATTCCCCTCACTATAATCATCGAGATACTCGCTATTATTAATCTCATTATTCTTCAGAGGAATTACTTGCTTGTTAATATTTGAAGGCTCAGTTATACGATTATGCATAAACTTCACTCCTAACATAGAAAAAGAGTTAATAGGGCTACTACATCTGTAATTATTATACTATTTCTAATTATTTCTAACAATACTAAAATTAATTTTGCACAAACCACCACATCACCCATAAATTATATAAGATAGCAATCTTAATATTTTCGTACATCTTCAGCTTGAAAATACCAAAAGCACTAACAGCCTTTATTGTATCAATTATTTATCTTCATCTTCCACCTAAAAAACACACAAATCATACGTAACAGCCAACACGCAGATGATTTGTGGTTCTGTTTAGCAGTTTTGCCTTGAGAGAATCCTTATTCCACTTAAGTGACAGAAACTATGAATAGGTAAAAACCCCCAAAGAGATCCAGCGAGTTTGGCACTTTTTTACCTGCCATGAATAGCTTCTGTCACTTTAGTGGAATATGGATTCTCGAAGAGCAAAACGGATAAACAGAACCACAAATCATCGTCCGTTAGCAAAATATCATCGTCCGTTAGCAATATATCATCGTCCGTACCCATTTTATATCCCACCTTGTCTAATTCCCACACATCATATATAATAGAAAAAACTGCCAAGAAAGGAGATTCCCATGCTAAGATTTTCAGTCAATATCCGTGACCTCAATTTCAATGAGGCTGCTGAAAAGTTCCTTCCCGAGGACCTAGCCGGTATACTGCTAAAAGCCGGTATTCGTATACTTCCTGCCAAAGAACAGCTTACCGCCTTCCTTATTAATGCCAATAAGGACAAGATAATTCGGGAAATCAACAAAAATACGGCAAAGAAGTCCCTTCCACTTAAAGTAAATACTATTCAATTAAAATATGAAAAAGAGTTATAGATTAAGAAAATCACACCTTGAAACGAATAAAAATTGAGCTTTAAATACGCTTAATCTGCGTAGGAAAGGAGAATAAATATGTTAAAATTAGAAGTAACCTTTGATGAAATCAATTACGGTGAGTTCATAGCAGGACTTATTCCTATGATACTTGAAAATCTCTCCTCTAAGGATGAGAAATCCAAAGAGGTCGTAAACCTCATTAACGGATTGGGTGATGCCCCTACCAGAATGCTAACAGCTGCCTTTGCCGAACTTCCCGGACAGGATATAAATAAACTGCTCTCCGGTATTTTCTCTATCTACCGTGAGGATGTGCTAAAGATTATCAATGATAAGCTGAAGGAACAGAAATTAACCGGAGCGGTAACCGATATTCGTCTCCAAAATGTATAAACTACCCAGTCTTTGATACCATACCCTCTTCTTCCAATATGCTCCTGTAGATGATTGTCAGATCTTTCGATATAATGCATCTGTAGTAGTATAATAAACCCCGGTTCTAATTTAAGTTGTATGAAATTCTCAGCCTTTTCCAGGAACTATAACACCAAGTATTTCAGACTTTTATCCCTGGAAAAGGTATAACTAAAATCAACTTAATAGTCATAATTTCATTGTTCATAAATCAGAATGTATACTTTATAATCTGATATGTTCGGTGATTTATTAGAGAAGGCTGAAAGTATTCCTGATAAACTTCCACTTGTTACCGGCAGCAAGGCAGATGCTAACAAGCCGGTTAAAACGGTAAAAGGAGGCACTTTACCTAAGACTGCTTCAAGCCAGGGTAGCTTCATACTCCTTGGTGCACTGTTAATTACTGCCGGTGGAATCCTGCTTAATAGAAGAAAGAATAACAAAGATGAGAAAAAAGCTGCCTAAAGCAATACTGCCAGTTACAATGATTTTAATAGGGAGTATACTGCTCTTCTTCGGATTCTTTCACATGGTTAAGAGTAGTTTCCTTCAGTCGCCCTTCTATTCAGAGAAAGCAGTACCAGCCTATAAAGAATCACCTGCTTCTGTTCTAATAACGGAACCATATGAAAGTATCAAATCTGCCGATAGGTTAGCGGATAACACCGAAACCAAGCTTATGGAAATATTGCAGAAAAAATATAAGCTTACATCTAATGAAACGAATAGCTTAAATCCTTTATATAAAGAAAGACCGGAATTCGGTGAGAACTTTGGTTCACTTTCCTTTCCCTCTCTTGATTTGACTCTGCCTGTCTATGAAGGTACTGAGGATTCAGAGTTAAGTAAAGGGGTTGGGCATTATGCTGACAGTGTATTACCTGGTGAGGCGGATAATTGTGTGTTATCCGGGCACCGGGATACCGTCTTTTCAGACCTTTCCAAGTTAAAGAAAGGCGATACCATTCTGGTTACCACCGCTGCCGGAAGCTTTACTTATCGCATACAAAAGTTTCGAATTGTAGATAAAGAGGATACCACCGTCATTGTACCAAAACCACAAGCTACTCTGACGCTTACTACCTGCTATCCCTTTACCTATATTGGTCCTGCACCCCAGCGTTTTATCATATCTGCCTATTTAACAGACTCAGAAAATCCTACTGATTAGATCTATATCTCATTAATAAAGATCTAACGATATATCAAAGTATTAATAAAGATATAACAAAGTATTGATATTCGCTTTTTCTCTCAGATATTAAACTTCATGAATATATGTTTTTTTATATGAGCTAGAGTTTAATCAACTTATTTTAATATATGTATCAACATGTCATTTTATCTAATAAGCTGTTAGCTGTCCCTATATGCACTGAATGAAGGTCAATCAGCCAAATCTGCAGACTTACAGATAGCAGTTCTGTCTATTTATCCTTAAAAACAGTATAAAAGGGAAGTCTAACAGCTTTTTTAATACTCTAGGGGTTCCCTCTTATAGCTGTTCTCTCACCTATTCCTTCCAAATTCTCCTGTTTTCAGTAGCCCTGTTTAAGATCTGGTTCTATTTCCAGTAATGCCCTATGGTTTAATTGTGACAAACATATTACAATATTGTTAACCCGTTGACGCCAAGCTTTGGTCCACCAATAGGAGGCTTTGATGATAAAATTGAAATCAGTACGAGTTGTGTTAGCTGCATCTTTACTATCCCTTGTACTTTGTCAGGCAAATGTATCTGCCGCGACATACAAGGTTGCAGCAAACGATTCTTTATATAAAATCAGTAAATTGTTTAAAACATCTGTAGCTAGTATAAAGAAAACCAACAACCTAAAAACTGATACAATACAAAAGGGACAGAAGTTAACGATTTCCGCTAAGATTTATACAGTAAAGAAAGGGGATACCCTTAACAAGATTGCAAAAGCAAATAAGATTTCCCTTGCTAACTTAAGAAAAGCCAACAGCAAATACAATGATACCTTAAAAGTAGGTCAGAAGTTGATACTGCCAGGTATTAAAAGCACAGCAAAAACAACCGCTACTGCAAAAACAACCGCTGCTGCAAAAACAACCGCTGCTGCAAAGACAACCGCTACTTCCGCAAAAGTCGAAGCTGCCTCTTCAAAAGCAGTAATAAAATATACTCAGAAAGAAAAAGATCTTTTAGCAAGACTGATTACAGCAGAAGCTACCGGACAGCCTTATAAGGCAATGGTTGCCATCGGCGGAGTCGTTATTAACCGTGTACAAAGTAAAGAATGGCCTGATTCCGTAACAGCTGTTATAAATGATGTTCCAGGTGGTTACTATCAGTTTACACCCGTTAAGAATGGTTATATTAAGAAACCGGCTTCTGAAATAGCGATCAAAGCCGCAGGAGAAGCACTACTTGGTGCTGACCCTTCAAAAGGTGCAATGTTCTATTTTGATGACAGTTCCACCAACGAATGGTTATGGGCTAAACCCCAGACAGCTAAATTTGGTAACATGGTTTTTGCTAAATAATTAAGCTTATAACGAAATAATCATAGATTTCCTTCTAAGAAAAGCTGCGACAGATTACTGCCGCAGCTTTTCTTATTTATATACTATATATATTTTCTATTTACAGATTTTATTTACAGAATTTATTATTTACTCATTACTTTTTGATATTAAAAGCATCGAATCCAGGATACTGAGCACTTGTACCAAGTTCTTCTTCAATACGAAGCAGCTGATTGTATTTCGCAACACGTTCGCTTCTGCTGGGTGCTCCGGTCTTAATCTGGCAGGTATTAAGTGCTACAGCCAGGTCAGCAATGGTAGTGTCCTCTGTTTCACCGGAACGGTGGGAAGATATTGCTGTATAACCCGCTTTGTGTGCCATCTTGATCGCTTCCAATGTTTCTGATACAGAACCAATCTGATTCAGTTTGATCAGAATGGAATTGGCGCAGCCAAGTTCAATACCTTTTTTCAGTCTGCTGGTATTGGTAACGAATAAATCATCACCAACTAACTGCACTTTATCACCAAGCTCTTTGGTAAGTAACTCCCAGCCTTCCCAATCTTCTTCATCCAACGCATCTTCGATGGAGTAGATAGGATATTTCTCTGTTAGTTCTTTCCAGTGTGCAATTAATTCTTTGTTCGTATAATGTGTTCCTGCTTTGGGAAGTACATATTCGCCCTTCTCTTTACCTTTCCATTCACTGGATGCAGCATCCATAGCAAGTACGAAATCTTTACCGGGTACGTATCCGGCTTTTTCTATAGCAAGTAAGATTAACTGAATAGCTTCTTCATCACTGGCAAGGTCAGGAGCAAAACCGCCTTCATCACCAACGGAAGTAGCAAGACCTTTTTCTTTTAATATTTTAGCAAGTGCATGGAATACTTCTGTACACTGACGAAGTCCTTCTTTGAAGCTTTCTGCACCGGTAGGCATAACCATAAATTCCTGAACATCTACTGTATTGGCAGCATGAGCTCCACCATTTAAAATGTTCATCATAGGAACCGGAAGTTTGTTTCCTGCACTGCCGCCTAAGAATTTGTATAAAGGAAGTTCAAGCGCTGTTGCTGCTGCTCTTGCTGCTGCGATGGATACTGCAAGAATTGCATTAGCACCAAGACTTGATTTATCTTTGGTTCCGTCAAGAGCGATCATCGCTGCATCTACTGCATAGATATCAGCTGCATTCTTACCCTTTAAAGCCTCACTGATAGGTCCGTTAATATTGGCAACTGCCTTTAATACACCTTTTCCACCGAATCTGTTTTTATCCTCATCTCTTAATTCCAATGCTTCAAAGATACCGGTAGATGCACCGCTGGGAGCAGCTCCTCTTCCTATTGTACCATCCTTTAACACCACTTCTGCTTCCACAGTTGGATTACCTCTGGAGTCAATAATTTCTCTTCCTATTACCTTCTCAATTTCTAAGTATTTCATTTGGTGTTCCTCCTTTTATAATTAGTCGTCGTGGCCGTTAAGCCCTTCAGATGTTTGACACATTTCCTATATAAATCGGCTGAGCCTGAACAGTCACATATACCATAGACCTACCCAAATACTACCACAAAAGAAAACAGAATACAAGATATAATTTGATAATGGTTATCAATACGAACCATTTTCATACTGTCATTGACTGTTAAGTAATTAGCATGAATTTAAACATTTTAAGTGTCAAAAAGGCCAGTTGTTCGCTATGGGATGCAAAATTGAACTAAAAAAGAAAGATTCATGTTTTGATACCAATTTACCAAGATGTTATTTCCATAGGCGCAATTATACTTTCTGTTTTGCTTAAATTGCCTGTTAATAGAATAAAACAGAGCTATTCATGCTCAAATAATAAATTTATACTCGTCTTTTTAGGAATTACACTGTACTAAAATTGAAAAATACAGAAAATATTCTTGCATTTTATAGTAAAATATTATACACTAATCATATTCTTAATCGTTTACGTTAGTCAAATTATACATATATATTGCTATGATAATAAATGTGTTACTGGGAGGGTAAGAACATGGTCTCCATGAAAGATATATCCATTGCCTGTAAAGTATCCGTAGCTACCGTCAGTAAAGCGCTGAATGGCCATAAAGATATCGGCGAGGATACCAGGGAACTGATACGAAAAACCGCCAAGGAAATGGGCTATTTCCCAAACTCGTCAGCCCGGGCACTCAAGACCAACAAGAGCTTTAACATCGGTGTATTATTTATTGATGAAGCAAGAAGCGGCTTGACCCATGATTACTTTGGTAATGTCTTAGAAAGCTTTAAGGTAACCGTAGAACAGCAGGGATATGATATCACCTTCATCAGCGGCAGCAAGCAGCGCAAGGATAAGATGTCTTATCTGGAGCATTGCAGATACAGAGGTTTTGACGGTGTGGTCATTGCCTGCATCGATTATGATAATCCGGAGGTTACAGAGCTGATACAAAGCGATCTGCCGGTAGTAACCATTGATCATATATTCAATGGAAGAACCGGTATCATGTCTGATAATATTAAAGGTATGCAAGATCTGTTTACATATGTCTATGAATGCGGACACCGCAAAATTGCATACATACATGGCGAAAGAAACAACTATGTGACCACCATAAGACTCACTACCCTTTACCGCACAGCGGAAGAATACGGTGTGGAGATTCCTGACGAATATATTAAAGCTTCGGCCTTCAGAGATATCTTTACCACTGCCGAGATGACCAGCCAGCTGTTAGAACTGCCCGATCCCCCAACCTGTATTCTCTTTCCCGACGATTTTGCAAGTCTTGGAGGAATAAATGCAATAAAATCCAAGGGCTTAAAAATTCCAAGAGACATCTCCATAGCAGGATACGATGGGATTAAGACTACCAAATATCTGGAACCACAGCTTACCACCATTAGTCAGGATACTGATAAAATTGGCAGGTATGCCGGACTGAAACTTATAGAATTAATCGAGAAGCCCAAAACAGCACTTGCCGAGTATATTAATGTACCGGGAGAACTTGATAAAGGGGCTACCGTTTCGGTTATACACCCAATTGATGCTTTAAGATAATATATTCTACATCATTAATTAGCCTATCTCTTACCCTGCAGCTCTTTTACCCTTTCCCTGCTGCAGGGCTTTTTGTATTTTCAAACATCCTGCTGCCACAATACGCCAAAAACGCATTATATTCTGGCACTCATGAGATTCCCTGATGAATACCGCTTCAGCCCTTTATGAAATACCAGAAAAGCAAGAAGCACAATAAACACTGCAGCGAACAGAATACCCAACAGATAAGAAAGCCGGAATGAAATCATGGTCTTTACAGGCAGGTAATTATAAAATCCTATCGGTATGATAGTAAATAACATGACCTTAACTGCTCCTTTAAAGATTCCGTCAGGATAGGTAGAGAAATTTACCATAATACTTGTAAGGTTGCCTGCTATATAATCTCCCCTGACAATCCAAAAGGAGAGACTTCCTGCTATAACCGCAAAAGCAGTAAAGAGGAATCCTCCCGTTAGCGTAAAGAGCGTAAACAGCAGGAATTTCCGTAACGATATTCCTGTGAAAAATATAAGTACAAAACCATATACAAGATCACCTATTGCAGAAATACTGGTGGTAGAAGTAACTGCATTTATCAGAACATTTTTCGGCTGCACCAGAAATGCATCCAGCTTGCCTTCCGTAATAAGTTCCGAAAGACTGAAGGCTCTGTGAAAGAATATATGTGCAAAGCCGTAAGCACTGGCAGAAAGTGCCCATAAGGTCATAATTTCTCTTATACCATATCCGCCAATCTCTTTCTTTAAATGCAAGATAACCATCCACTGTATGATAAATGTTGAATTGTTTAACATCATAAACAAGACATTCATAATAAAAGCTGTTTTATTGGTCATCTCGCGCATGATATTGTACTTAACTGTGGTAAGTAAAAGGCTCCCTTGATTCTTAACCGCCGTTAACATTTAATTTTCTTACCCCCTTTTCATATAGAAAGACCATAATAAGTGTAAGTATTCCCAGATAACTTCCTTGCACCAGCAAGATCTTAACTAACACTTCTGCTGAAAAATCCACTACCAGTTTGGCCGGTCCATAGGTAACCGCATAGATTGGCAGCACACGAATAATAGGCTGCAGGATATCCGGAAATACTTCTACCGGAAACATAATACCAAGAACAATCAACAACTTATCATAGATCCACTGAAAGGGTAAGGCATCCTCCACCCAAAAGGATAAGATACTGATATTGATTCGAATAAGACTGTTAATAAGTAATCCTAAGAACATTACCGGAACCACTGCAGTAATCGTTACGAAATGAAATCCCGGTATAGCGCCAAGAAGCAACAGTCCCAGCAAACTCCCTAATATTGAATATAATAAAAAACGGAAGCCTATTTCCCCTAAATACTTTGCTAGAATATGAAGGGGGTAATAATACGGCTTATTAATCGAATAAGCTACAGTACCGCTCTTGATATCCCTGCTCATACCTCCTGTTAAGGTAGTGCTTCTGGTACCATACCACATAATTTCAGTAAATATGACATACCAGATCATCTGCTGTCTGGTGTACCCTGCAATGATTGCCGATGGATCTGTATAGATATAATTCCACAACTGAAAAAAAACAAAGATCATTAAAAAATAACTGATAAACCCAAGTATGCTATTCATAGGATATTGAAGATTTTCCATGAAACTAACACGGAAAATATAGTAATATTTTTTCATAACTCCTCCCTTACGAATTCCGTGCTTATAAGAGCACTTCTATTTATTTCAGTCAGTGTGAACTTTCCTGCTATATAATTTCAGAGTAATCTAAGGCTGCCCTTTATAAATCTCTGTAATTATCTGTTCCAGTGGTATATTAGCAATGTTAACATCTATGATACTCTCACCGTTCATAAGGCTTAACAACTCATTTACCTGGCATATCTTCGTATCCACTTCCAGCTTCATCTCATTATCTCTGACCTTAAGAATCCGAACACCGTCTCTGTTCATTTCCCGTACGCGAAATTCAGTCTCCGAATCAGCAACCTCTTTAAACCTTATCTCCATCTGTTTACGATTTAAATAATGGTATTTTAAGCTGTCCATGGAATCATTCATTACGATTCTGCCATCATTTACGATAATAATCCGCTTACATAATTTTTCGATGTCTCCCACATCATGACTGGTCAGAAAGACTGTTGTGTTGTACATTCTGTTTAGCTTCTTTATAAAGCTGCGGACATTCTCCTTCACAACCGGATCCAGTCCAATGGTTGGTTCATCCAGAAAGAGTATTTTCGGACAATGTATCAGGGAAGCTGTGATTTCACATCGAATTCTCTGCCCTAAGGATAGGTTTCTTACAGGAGTATTCATAAAGCTCTCCAGTTCAAAGCTTTCCTTCATCTCATCAATGCGTTTTATGACCTCTTCCTTCTTTAAGTCGTAGACCTTTCCAAAGAACATAAAGTTATCATAGGGTGTAAGGTGTGTCCATAATTGCTCTTTCTGCCCAAATACAGTACCTATCTCATAGGCCAACTTCTTTCTGTCTGTCGATGGGGACAGCCCGAGAACCTTCATATCCCCGCTGTCAGGATAGAGAATACCTGTCAGCATCTTAATTGTGGTACTTTTTCCGGCACCGTTAGGACCGATAAAAGCAAGCACCTCTCCTTCTCCTACCTGGAAACTGATGTCCTTAACCGCCTCCACCTCTTTGTACTCCTGCTTAAAAAACGAGGAAAAACTTCCTCCTAAGCCGCCTTTACTCTGTTTGACCTTAAAGTTCTTGCGCAACTCTTTTGCTGTGATTACATCCATTTCCAGGCCTCTCCTTCTATCTTCTTACTTTCATTCCGGTAATAAAAAATGCCGCATATAAAATTCCCAAATAAGGAAAGATTATAATGCGGCATTGCTTGAAATATTCATCCACCGCATAGATACAAAAGAAAGCAGTCTTCTGTATCTATGGGATATCCCAGCTACAGAAAACGGCTTCTAATTATAATATATGGATGGCATAGTGAATGAATAAACATGGTATTTTTCTCCAGAAAAAGTTTTTATGTAGTATAACATACGAAGTTTTCAAATGCAACACCTATTTGATAATTTCTCTCATCTAAAGCATCGTTACGACTGCTGATATGTTATAGCCATTTTCTGAAATATGTTTTTAAGTAACCTTAATCCAGTTTAATCAGTATTGCCATTTATGCAATATTGACAAATATTTATTTTTTTTGTTTTCACGTAAAACCACTTTATTCACTATTTATGAAACCGAATTCATTCTTGATAATTATGTATTTTCATCAATCTTTGTGCAATACCACGAAATTACTTTAAAAGTCATCAATAAGTCGCTATATTACAATTTAAACATTTTTTAGCCATTGCATTAAGCGGTGAAAAAATTATAATAAAAGTATCATTTGTGTATGTAAGCAAACACAGATTTATAAAGCAAAGTTTGTTTTCCTGCGTAATCCAAGGCACAAACTTAAGGTGTATTAAGGATGACATGGCGGTTAGCGTGGAATTATTAAAAACATCACTCACACCCTGATTTACATCAGTGCCACTTCTGCAGCATATGTTGCACAAAATGGGAGCTAATGTGAAAGAAAATCACTTTCCACTCCCCTGATTTTACACGCGTGCCAAAGCACGCAGATAGGAGCTAAATATGAATACACAACTATTAAGCAATTGGAAATTTCAATATAATGATTGCCCGGAGGCCTGGTATAAAGGTTATGACGACAGCAGCTGGGAGGCTGTTACCGTACCTCATGACTGGTCCGTGCATATGCCTTTTTCCAAAGAATATTCCAGTGGTACCGGATATCTTGCCGGAGGCATCGGCTGGTATCGCGGCTCCTTTTTTCTTCCGGAGGAATTAAAGGGAAAGAAAATCTTTATAACCTTTGATGGTGTTTATAAGAACAGCCAGGTATGGTGTAACAGTTATTATCTTGGAAAACGTCCCTTCGGTTATGCTACCTTCCGCTATGATATCACCGAGCAGGCAGTCTTTGGTGATACCCCTAACGTAATGGCTGTGAGAGTAGACCACAAGGATATCTCTGATTCTCGCTGGTTTACCGGTTCCGGTATAACCAGAAAAGTCACAATTACTGCCGAAGAACCAGTTTATGCAGAATATAACAGTATTTTCTTCACAACCCCTGAGGTTTCAAAAGAAAAAGCAGCTGTTAAGATTACCTCCACTATTATAAATGAATCTGCTGAAGAAGTAGAAGTTACACTGCAGCACAGACTTCAATATCAAACCAAAGAAGCTCTTACTATTACCAGCTCCTTACGATTAAACCCTAAGGAAAAAAAGGATGTAACTACAGAAGGTTTACTCTCCTCACCTATGTTGTGGTCTGTAAATGAACCACATCTTTATAAACTTACTACTGAAATTAAAGCTCAATCGATTACTGGTACAATTAGTACTCAGCAAAACTATGAATCCATGGTAGGAATCAGAAGTTTCCATTTCACACCGGATAATGGATTCTACTTAAACGAAGAACCACTGAAACTAAAAGGTGTCTGCGTTCATCATGATGCCGGTTGTCTTGGCGCTGCTGTCCTGCCCTCCGTATGGCTAAGAAGACTGGAAGCTTTAAAGGAAATGGGTTGTAATTCCATACGAATGAGCCATAATCCTCATATGCCTGAGCTTTATGACCTTTGTGATGCACTAGGTTTCCTTGTAATGGATGAAGCTTTTGACGAATGGGAAAGTCCTAAGAATAAGTGGTGGACCGGACATAATGTATATCCACCCAGACATCAGGGTTATGCAGAGGATTTCCCTCAGTGGCATGAACAGGATCTAACTGATCTGATTAAAAGAGACAGAAATCATCCAAGTATTATTATGTGGAGTGTCGGCAACGAAATAGATTACCCCAATGACCCTTACTGCCATCCTCTTTTTACAACCATGACTGGTAATAACGATAAAGATAAACCCTCTGCTGAAAGAGAGTATAACCCCAACAAGCCTAACGCAGAAAGACTTTCTGTAATCGCAGCTAATTTAACAAAGATTGTAAAAGCATCGGATACTACCAGAGCGGTTACTGCTGCCGTAGCATTTCCTGAATTGTCTACCTATTTAGGCTACATCGATTCCTTTGATGTGGTAGGCTACAATTATAAGGAAGAATGGTATGAAAGAGACCATGGACGTTTTCCCGGGAAACCTTTCCTTGGCAGTGAGAACAGTCACTCCTTAAGTGCCTGGAAAGCAGTAAGAGACTGCGATTACATCTCCGGCCAATATTTATGGACAGGAATTGATTACCTGGGAGAAGCTCACGGCTGGCCGATAAGAGGCTCCTATGCCGGACTTCTTACAACCGCAGGTTTTAAGAAGACATCCTTTTACCGCAGAAAGAGCTTCTGGCAATCAGAACCTACTATATATTTAACAACTGCCAGAGCCGCTGAAACAGAGAAAGAAGCTGTCACCGAATGGGAATGGAAAGAGATGTTCCGGAGCTACAATTATATTCCTGAAGAAAAAGTTGAAGTAAGATGCTATACAAATCTAGACGGTATCGAATTATTTGTTAACGGTAAAAGCCAGGGAAGGAAAGCTTATGATGACAGTCTGGGTTATATCCCTTTTACCCTGTCTTTCGAACCCGGAGAATTAAAAGCTGTTGGTTATTTAAATGATAACGAAAACAAAGAAATCATTACAGACCTTCTTCTTACAAATGGTGCACCTTGTGATATTTCCCTTACCTGCTGGGAACCTTCTGCTGATATTTTATCCTTAAATAAAGCTTATGTAGAAGATATTTTAACCTTTGATGGTCTTATCTTAAAACAGATTGAGGTTACCCTCGTTGACGGAAATGGTCTTCCTTGCTTAACAGACAGCAGTTTATTAAGAGTATCCATAGATGGTGGTAAGATCCTTGGTCTTGAAAATGGTAATCTGGCTGATTTAAGAGACTATACTTCCTTAGATCGTCGTGCTTATAATGGAAAGCTGCTTATATATGCTGCTCTTAACGAAGACAGCAAAGGTGTCCTTACCGTAAAAGGCAGTAGCTTAAAGACAAGAAGTATAACTCTGTAATAACTTTAGTTTTTCACTTTAGCCTTCTCTATTATAATTAGAAGGCGATACTCCCACCGCTTTTTTAAATACCTTACTGAAATAATATAAATCCGTAAATCCAACGGACTGACCCACCTCAGACATTTTCATGTTTGTGGTGGTGATCAGCTCCATAGCATGATTAATACGAACAGAATTCAGATAAGTAAAGATAGTTTTATGAGTCATCTTCTTAAATATACGGTTTATGTAATCGAAATTACTTCCCGATATTTCTTCTATATCATGACTGGTAATCTTTCTGGCATATTCCGTGTTAAGATATTCCAACAGTTTTTGAACCTTATGATAGGATTTTGGCATAACAGAGGTGCTTTTTTGAAGTGTATACAGCAAATAACTTCGATAAGTTTCTATAAAAGCCTCCATTACCTTAATGGAACACATAATCTTGTAATTGTCCATATGGTCTTTATTGTGTTTTACAGCCTCATCTAAAAGGCAGCTCACCTTAATAAAATCCGCTGTACTGTTAAAATGATAATATTTGGGCAGCAATAAGACGTCATTGTCTATTGTATTATAAGAAAAAGGATCACTTTTAAGAGAATCATTGTGCTTTGACAGAATAAACTTAATAAACTCCTCCTCCGGAGCCATGGGAAATCTTCTGATATCCTCCTGTTTAAAATGAAGATAATAGTATTCACAGTGAGAAGACTTGTAGCCTTCGTGGAAGTACTCTTTGTCAAGAACAAGAAAATCACCTGTTCGAAGTACATAGTTAACATTGCCTTCTTTCAGATACATCTCACCTTTTTTTATAACATAGACAATATACTCCTCTGCCCTTCTTTTGTTATGTACAAAAGGCGGCTGTATGGCTGCAGTGTTCATTAATCGTACTCTGGGAATCTGTCTGGAATTCAATTCATAAAACATATATCCACCATGCCTTTCTAATTTTCCATAATAGGTTGAGTTTTCAAAAACGCTCTGGAGTTATGCTTTAAAACTGCTTGTGCCGTGCGCTGGTCGCTCCACTTATTTAGGGAGGCAATCCAGTATACTCCAAAGTGGGGTAATCAGAACGGTGCAATGAATTTTCAAACATGCTCTACGATGAAAGGTATCGTTTTTGACCTAGGACTTCTAGGCTGTTGGATTGCTTTTGCTATGGATGAGCTATTCCGTGGCATATTATACTTCAGACGTTTTCAAAGTGGTAAGTGGAAAGCAAAAACAATTGTTTAGCCTTATCTTAAATTCCTTCAGATAGAAGAAGCCCCATGACATTCTACTTCGGTCAGAAAGCCATGGTGCTTCTTTTTTTGATTTATTTACTAATATAACAATTAACCGATATCCGGCTGGCTGCTCAGATAGATTTCTTCTTTACACTTACCTTCTGTTTCAAACAGCACAATTTCATTTGTACCTTTTTTAATCAACGGCGCTGGTATATAGAGTCTTTTCTGAGGGCCGATTTCCCAATACCTTCCCAGATTAAAGCCGTTTATAAATGCACAGCCTTTACCCCATCCGGTAAAATCAAGGTAGGTATCCCCTGCTTCCTCCGCTTCAAAGTAAAACTTATAAAATCCAGGTCTGCCTTCTTCGTAATCCTTATCATAATCTACTTTCTCAATATCTTTTAAAGGTAATGTGTACATCTCCCAATCAAAGATAAGATGACCGTTTACCTGAACCCCACTGTCTATTCCTTTTCTCTGTTTCTCTAATCTGGGACCGAAATTCACACGTCCCATATTTTCTACCAGAATATCAAGCTGACTATTATCCGTTAACTCTACTGTAAGCTCACTTTCTGTTAACAGCTCTCGGTCATAAAGAGTTAATACCGGCTCCTGGTTCACAAATATCTGCGCTCTGTCGTTCGCATCATAGAGTCTGATTTTCTCTATTGCTTTTTCCTTCTTAAGAGTTGAACGATACAGGATATATCCATAATTCTGCTCAGCTCTTTCCATTGACACAGGGTATTTACCGGTTTGTTTTTCTGTCAGATTATTAAGGTTTGCAAATAGACCGGTCTTACTGTGAAGTTTAACTGTACCGTATTCCTTTTCTACTATCTCTGTTGTTAAGGTTACCTCCGGAAGTTCGTTGTATTTTCCGATAATTTCTTTAAAGGCTTCGTATTTTTTTGTAAGCTTACCACTCTCTGTCAGAACCGCATCATAATCATAGGAGGTAACATCCGGGGTCAGCACATCATAATAATTCGAGCCGTTCATAAATCCGAAATTCGTACCACCTTCAAACATATATATATTGACGTTTCCGGTCTTCATGATTTCTTCCAGGTCTTTCTTATTCTCCTCAAGATCTGAGGTCTGATGCTTGTCTACTCCCCAATTATCAAACCAGCCTACCCAGAATTCCATACACATTAAAGGGCCATCTGTATGTCTTTTAAGAATTTCAAATTGCTGCGCCACCTTTGAGCCAAAGTTAGCAGTGGGATGAACTCCCTCTACTTTTCCACAGTTAAGGGCATCTCCCCAGGGTCCGTCTGAAGTTACAAGAGGAACTACCGTACCTTCCTCTCTCATTACCTGTGCCATCCACTTAAGATATTCGGTATCATCTCCATAATAACCATATTCGTTTTCTACCTGCATCATGATAACAGGTCCACCGTAATTAATCTGTAAAGGTGTCAATATCTTAAACAATTCCTTGTAGTAACTCTTCACATGGTCTAAGAAAGGCTCATAGAGTCCTCGCAGGCGCATTCCATCCTCTTTTAACAGCCAGGCCGGAAGTCCGCCAAACTCCCATTCCGCACAGATGTAAGGTGAGGGTCTTACAATAACCCAGAGTCCCAGTTCTCCTGCCACTTCAATAAATTTCTTTATATCAAGAATACCGTTAAAATTAAATTTCCCCTTTTCCTCCTCATGAAGATTCCAGGGTACATAAGTTTCAACGGTGTTACAGCCCATGGCTTTTAATTTTTCTAATCTGTCTCTCCAATACTCTGGTACAACTCGAAAATAATGTATTCCACCTGATATTATCTGTATTTCATCTCCATTAAGGTAAAATTTATCCCTTATGTCAAACTTGTTCTGCATGCTAGATAACCTTCCTTTCTGCAACTGAATATTTCTTTATGTTAAGTGTCAATCCCCGGTTTCGGTTCCTGCACTTATAATCAAAATAATGAATGAAATGAAATTATAAAATATTTTAAGAAGTATTTGTTTCATTTTTATTGTTTTTGCATCCTGATATTACTGATAATATATTTACTTATACTCTATATTGATATCTGATATCCTCTGGTATGATTTCAAATCCTGATACTTATATGTTCAATTATCATAACTGCAGTATCTAATCTAACACAACATGCTAGTATGTTTATTTACCAGATAAGTTGAATTTTAGTTCTTTCCTCTTCCAGGTATAAAAAACCTTGAATATAGATTTTATATCTGGAAGAGGAAAAAAATTAATTTCATATATATTTACCTTTTATAACATAATTCTTCCTTATAAAGTTGTAAAGCTTCATACAAGCCACAAATTAACATTGCAACTCGTATGAAGCTTTTTTTGTCAACTTATTTATTAACAGGTTACTTTTCTGTCAGTAATTTCGTTTTTTATTTGCCTAAATACTCTTTGTAAGCAGTCAACTGATCCTGAAGCACTTTATACACCTCATCATATCCTGCATCTTTCATTGCTTTTCTGAAATCAGCAACAGCTTTTTCAGGATCTCCGGCTTTACCGAAAGCAATAGCAGTTACATAACTTGCAAATACGTCAGATAAGTTAGCCATATAGGAAGCAATGTCATCTGTTTCGAATACAAGCTGTGAATAAGGAGAGTCAATTGCATAGGAATCATAGTTTGCAAAGATATCAGCTTTTCCTGAATACCATGTTTCATTATCAAGCTCTAAGTTATCATTACGTCCATACCAGAAGTTAGTACCAAGAGCATCTGTAGAATCATCATATCCTTCAGGACGACCAAGTTTGCCATCATCTGTTACTACATAATCAGTTCCTTCAATACCATAATTGAATAGACGATAGATTTCTTCATCATTACGAATTAAATCATATACCATTAATGCTCTTTCAGGATGTTTAGAGTTAGCACCTACTGCTAAAGCACCGTGTGTGATGATAAGGTTTACAAGGTTCTTGCTAGGCTCTGAGAAAGAGAAGAACTGTACATCAGAACCGGGTTGTTTGATATCCATCTGAGGACGTACTGTTGTGTAGTAAGTCTGAGTATGATGCTGATCTGCACCAGTCTGACCTGCGTAGAACTCTTCACGTGTATCTCCTGTGTAGTTAAGTACGTCTTCTCTCCAGTATCCTGCATCTCCCCACTGTTTCATCAGCTTAGCAAAGTCGATATATTCCTGACCTTCCATATAAGGAGAAACAAGTGTAAAAGGATCCTCATTGGAAGCGCCAAAGAAGATAGGAACTTCTAAACCGTCAAGGAAAAGTGTCTTTGTATTGGACTGGAAGTAACCACCTGCCATCTGTGAACCAAATGCCTGGCCGCTTGCTGCTGCATCCCAGGGAATAACATCAGGATAGTTGTCTTTGATGCCCTGGAAGTACTGACCCAGTTCTGCAAAGCTGTTAACACCATTTGTTAAACCAAACTGTTTCGCCCAGTCACCACGGTACATAAATCCATGATTTGTCCACTGTTTGTAGTTATCTTCAGGTATTAAATAAGTCTTACCGTTATACTTACACATATCCCAGAATTCCTGTGATACAGAAGCATAAGTCTGAGGTGCATAAGTCTTTAACATATCATCTGTTAATTCTAAGAAAGCACCTTTTTTGGAGTTAGGCCATGCATCTAACCAGTCAGTAGCTGTACCGATTAAGTCGATTGTGGAATCTCCGGAAGCTAAGAGAAGGTTATACTGTGTCTGCCAGTCAGCCCACTCTACATAGTATAATTCAAGTTCTGCGTTAACTTTTTCTGTGAGCTTTTTGTTCAGCTCAGTCATTACTGCTTCTAAGCGGCCGTTGGTTGGTTTGTTACCAAGTACAACGAATTTAATTACTTCATGTTTTGATGTATCAATTGCACCGGTTGATCCGCCATCTGTCGGAGCAGTTGTTGTACCGCCATCTGTTCCCTGTCCAGAATTGTTATTCTTTGGACCACATGCAGCAAGGCTGACAGCCATGCTTAAAATCAGGCAGAGGCTAAGTAGTTTTTTAAATGTTTTCCCCATAAATTTCCTCCTGTTATATAATTTATATGTTTACTTCGTCTTGCGAAGAGAAACACCACCGAGTTACTTTCTCTTTAGCCCTTTACAGCACCAACTGTGATACCTGCAATAAAGTACTTCTGTACAAAGGGGTAAAGTAAAATGATAGGACCAGTTGCCACAACCGCTGTAGACATTTTAAGTGTTTCCAGAGGAAGTGAGGTTACTACTACATTGGAACCTGCAACGGAGTTCTTTAAGGATGCAACCTCGTTGACAATTTTATATAAGTGATACTGTAGAGGTCTGAATTCTACCTTAGCGGAAAGGAATAACATGGAGTTATACCATTCATTCCAGTAACCGAGTGCCAGGAACAAACCGATGGTAGCAAGAGCCGGTTTTAGCATTGG
>JAQSXJ010000065.1 GCA_029256725.1 Anaerocolumna sp.
TCACTTGCTTTCATTGCAAGTGTCTGAACTGCCCCTGAACTTAAGATTTTCTCAATTCCGTCAATCCCTTCCTGTGTTTGGATGGGATATATTCCATTGGCAGAGAGCCGTCTGTTGTATTCTTCCCCTGCTACGATTCCAACTTCGCCCCAGTACCCCCAATTAATTAACTTAACCGGATAGCCCAATACCTCATTTTCATACAAAGCAAAGGAATCGGTAAAGGCACAAGCCGCCGCATAATTACTTTGACCCTGGTTACCGATAAAGGTCTGACCGGATGAAAAATACATTAAAAAGTCCAGTTCTTCCTCTTTTACCACATTATGAAGAACTACACTTCCCTTTACTTTTGGTGCAAGCACCTGTTTTAGTGTCTCTTCTTCCATATTCCGAAGGGACTGATCCTGCAAAACCAGGGCAGAATGGATTACTCCGTTTATTTTGCCGAATTTGTCCTTTGCTGTCCTGATTACTTCCGTCATACTCTTAGGGTCCGTTATATCTCCCCGAACATAGAGCGCTTTTCCACCCAGGGCTTCTATTTGCTTTAGTTTGCCTTCAATTTCCTGATTTGTTTCCCTCCTGCCGGTAAGAATCAGCTTCCCATGATATTTCTTTGCAATATGCAAAGATAATTCCAGACCTATACCACCGGTTCCGCCAATTATGAGGTAGACCCCGCCTTCTTTCAACCCGGCAGCTTTCTGTTGAGACAGATTCACCGGGTATATTTTACGAATATATCTGACCTTGTCTCTGATAACCATTTCTGACTTGCTGACTGATAAGTTGTCATAGACTATAGAATGTAATGCAGCTTCCTTTTCCGGGGATAAGATATCTTCTCCCGAAAAGTCAATATCGAACCCGCTAACCTGCCAGTTAGGGAATTCTTTCTCTGCTGATTTTACCAAACCAAATGCACCGGCTGCATAAGGGAGACCTATCTCTTCCGGTAATATTTTATGTACATTATTTGTAACCAGCTTAAAGGTGATATTGCGGGATTCATACCCGCAATTTATCATGGCCTTTATAAGCCGGTACAAGGACATTACACTTTGTTCCTGAACAAGGTCTAAATATTCCAAATCATTGGAATCAAACTCTCCTGCTGTGATTCCACCGAAATAAATAAAGGTATCAATATCCTTAACTTCTGTCAGTAATCTTTCGAAAGAAGCCAGAGAAGCAGAATCTACCCTGTATTCATGGGAGGAAATCTTTTCCGGGCAGGTATCTAGTTTTGCTTTGATTACTTCCTGATCTTTATATAATTTTTCAGTCAAATTACTGATAGCCCCAGAAGCCTCGTTCAAAATGAAAAGAACTTTCTGTGACTTACTAACTTTGTCATTTTTTAATTCAGACGCTTTCATGCGTTCCCATTTAGGAATATAGAAAAAGTTATCAGCCTCTGTCACTGATCCACCGGATTCTTTTCTGTTGTGATTCTTTTCATGAACTATAACCGGTTTTGCAAGGCAATACTCTCCTTTGGCAAAGGGATACGTGGGTATGGAAATAAGCTGTGGTAAACTATCGTCAGCATATAACCAGCGCCAATCAATAGCAACACCTGATACCCATAACTCGGCAAGCTTATCAAATTCCCTGCTCTTTATCAAAGCTTTTACAAATTCTTCACTTGCTGCTCCTTCAAAAACATCCTTGATGGTAAGTAATTTGGTATTCCCCTGATAAAGGTTAGGTATATATTCTTCCCCGTTGATATAATCCTGTAATTTCTTTTTTACTTCCTTAAGGTCAGATGCAACAACTGCAATTCTTTCCTGCATCGCCTCACGGCCAACCTGAAGGGTATAAGCTATATCCTGAAACAGACTGCCGGTATCACTTTCATCCTTGTCACTGTATGCAGTAATAAAACTTTGGTGTTTCACCGCATATTGTTTTAATCTCTTCTCATCTCTGGCTGAGAAAACATATATTTGCTGCGACAGCTTTTCAGTGTTTACCGGAAGAGTTGGTTTTAGATACTCTTCAATAACGATATGTGCATTGGAACCGCCCGCGCCAAAGGATGAGATCCCGGCCATCAGGGGATATTCTTTTGTCTCACCATTCAGTTCTAACGTACAGCGTTTCCAGGGTTCCAGATTCTGCTGCACTTTAAATGCACTAGTATTAAAATCAATTCCTGGATTTAATGTTTTTGAATGAAGAGAAGGAACCAGATATCCATATTTCATCTGTAACAGAATCTTTGTAATTCCTGCAATACCAGCTGCACTTTCACAATGACCAATATTGGATTTTACCGACCCGATTCTGCAGAATTGCTTGTCCTCCGTATATTCGCTGAATACTTTATTTAACCCACTGATTTCGATGGGATCGCCAAGAGCCGTTCCTGTACCGTGGGCTTCTATATATCCCATTGCTCTGGGATTGATATCAGCTTTTTTATAAGCTCTTCGTATAACCTCTGCCTGCGCGTTGGGGTTTGGTACGGTATAGCCATTGGTTTTCCCGCCATGATTGATAGCAGTGCTTTTAATTACTCCATATATATGATCCCCCTCAGCCACTGCCTTATCGACAGGTTTCAGTAATATGGCGCCTACCCCTTCACCCGGAACATAACCGTCTCCCCCTTCTCCAAAGCTCTCGCAAAGACCTTTGCTGGAAAGGAAATTATTTTGACCTAAGAGTACATATTTATTGGGATGAAGTGTCACATTGACACCCCCGGCAACCGCCATCTCACAATCACCTTTTTGGAGACTTTGGCAGGCCAGATGTATAGCCGTTAAGGAAGAAGAGCATAATGTATCCACTGCCATGCTGGGTCCATGAAAATTAAAGTAATAAGAGACTCTGTTTGCAATGGAAGACAGACTTCCGTTCAACGCAATCATATTACCCTGTGCCTGCTCTTGGGCACCGTAAAACTGGTACTCCTCAAACAAGGCGCCTACAAAAACACCAATATTGCCTTCCATACCATTTTCTTTGTAACGGCTGCACGCTTCTTTTGTATAACCTGCATCCTCCAGGGTTTCGTGGACACAGGTAAGGAAGAGTCTCTCCTGAGGGTCAATTATCTCAGCTTCATGGGGAGAGATATTAAAGAACAAGGGATCAAACTGATAAACACCGTCTAAAAAACCTCCCCACTTGGAATTTATCTTTCCCTCCTTCTGTTTATCCTGGTCATAATATGCCGTGTAATCCCAGCGGTCCTCTGGAATTTCTGTAATACAGTTTCTGCCTGATTTCAGATTTTCCCAGTATTCGTTTAGATCCTCTGACTGAGGATATTTGCCGCCAAGACCTATGATAGCAATGTCAGACGAAATATTTTTCTCTTCTTTGTCCTCTTTCTCTCCCTGTTTGAAAGAAACAAACCGCTTTTTC
The DNA here is from genome assembly GCA_029256725.1 of Anaerocolumna sp. Taxonomy (GTDB): domain Bacteria; phylum Bacillota; class Clostridia; order Lachnospirales; family Lachnospiraceae; genus Anaerocolumna. The sequence goes on from JAQSXJ010000065.1 coordinate 3,385, forward strand.
TGATTCCTTTTCTCAAGCCCAGATGTTATAAATGGTATGTACTTTTCCTCTTTCTCAAAAACATTATCAAGGTTTATATTTCGATTACTATTGATATTTCTTTTACTGTCTTTATAAAAATCATTATTAAAGTTTTTATTAAAGTCTTTATCAATGTCATGATTTCGTTCATCACTTCGGTCTTGTATTCGACCTTGGTTAATGATTTGATCCAATCCTTTACCCAAACCCTTATTTAAGCTAATACTAAGATTTGGGTCTCTATCTGTATTTATATCAGGTTCCTGATTGCCATTAGTACTTGCTGAACCTATAATCTCTTTCAGCTTCTGATGATGTTCTTCCATGAAATACTCAGTAATCTCTTCTATAGTTCTATATTCGAAAAACAACGTTTTCGGAAGTACTCCAAAGGCTTCTTCCAGTTTATCGGTCATCTGCATGATCATTACCGAATCTATACCGTACTCCTCCATGGGCACATCATTTTCAATTTTATGTTTCGGAACCTTTAATTCTTCTGATAACAGCTCTTTAAAATATAACGTAGTACTTTCTTTAGAAACAGATAATTCTGTAGGGCTGCCTTCTTTCTGGATACCTAAAATATCATTTAATTTCTGCTGATACTCAGACATAAAATATTCGGTCAGTTCCCCAATGGTCTGATATTCAAAAAATAAAGTCTTAGGCAGGCTTCCAAAGGTTTCTTCCAATTTATCGGTCATTTGCATAACCATTACAGAATCTATCCCGTATTCCTCCATTGGCACATCTTCTTCTATTTTATGTACCGGAACCTTTAGTTCCACTGACAGCAATTCTTTAAAATACAGCATTGCCCTCTCATTTATATTTTCTTTCATATCCAATTTTCCTTTTCATTTTGATGAAATTGTTTTGAGTTACTTTTTGTTCTATGTCTGAAAATATATCTCTGACTACTATTTATTTATAAATTCACGTATCTTCCTGCCGTCTCCCATTGCAACCATAACTTGTCTCTGTTCCTGTCCATATATTTTATAAAAAGCCTCCAGACCTTTATCGGTCTGCAAGGCTTCCATTCCTGTTTTTGCTGCATGAAGTTTTTCAGCTTCTTCCGTCATATGCATACCTCCGTTTTGCCATAGAGGCCAGTTGATGGATAGGGTTCTGCCAAAACGCCTGCCGCTTTTTACCAGTTCATTTCTGTATCCCGCATACTCATCCATAAAGGCGTTGGCTGCGGCATAATCCGCCTGTCCCGGATTTCCAAGGGAACCTGCAATGGAGGAAAATAAAACAAAAAAATCTAAAGGAATATCTGCAGCTGCTTGATCAAGATTTATTAAGCCGCTTACCTTTGGTTCCAGTACCGTCTGGAATTCTTCCCTTGTTTTCTTATAAATATAGTTATCACGGTTTATACCTGCACAATAAAGGATTCCATGCAGCTCTCCATACTCTCTGATAATTTCTTCTATGAGTTCCTGAACTCTTAGGGCATCTGTAACATCAGCCTGCTTGTACACAATTGATGCTCCAAGCTTCTGAAGCTCTGTAAGGCTCTTCTGGCTTTCCTCCTCAAGCTTTCCCCTGCCGGTTAGTATAATCGTCGGATTTTTTGCTTCCTTTGCTATTTCTCTTGCAAAAATAAGTCCCAGCTCTCCTCTTCCTCCGGTTATCAGGTATATTCCGTTATCACGCCAGGGTTGTTTTTCTCCCATAGTCCCTGTTAATTCCCTCCAGCATTTCACATAACGTATTCCTTTTCGATAAGTGATTTGCTTGTCTGAAGGATTTTTTCCATTTTCAATAATTTTATTTACTAGTTCAGCTGTGGTTTCTCCTTGTCCAATTTCGATAATCTGCCCGTTTATTCTGGGGTTTTCCTGTTCTGCTGTTTTTAACAAGCCGCTGAAAGCACCATATAACTTTTCCTCCTCATCATTATGAATAATAAGCTGTACCAGAATTTTATTACTGTTTTTTTCTGAAAGGACTTTCTTTATTTCCTCGAATATTTGACCGGTATACCTTTTATACCTCAGCCCTATATCACTCTTGGTATCCGCCAGTTCCATAAAACTGAAATTTCCAATGTTCTCAGTTAACGCTTCTGTTAATTGTCTACCGCTGATTTCCGGAACTTCACACAAAATTATTAAGTGGTTATCATATGGATCTGTTTCCTTATTTATAGCAGCTGCTTCCTTCCATTCCGGTGCCAGTAAAAGCAGCTCCCCCGGATTCTTCTGATTAACAGCCGTCTTTTCAAACTTTTTTAAGGCTAATCCTTTCATTTGAATACACACTTTACCGGTATTATTGCATAGATCGATATCGAATTTTCTAAGATTATTTCTGCTGTTTCCTGCATTAATGGATCTTATATATGCCCATTTAATATCTGAATTCTGATCCATCAGGATAAGTTTCTGCAAAGCAAAGGGTACAAAGGCTTCCATTGTTTCATTTTCCATCAGAAGCCCCAGGGTCGCCTGAATAGCCGAGTCCAGAATACTTGGATGCAGAGTATACTCTTTCCTTGTACTTTTAACCTCCTCCGGAAGTTCTAAGCTTGCCAGAATTTCATCTTTTCCCAGATAGAGACTTTCAATTCCCCTTTGTTCCCTGCCATAATGAAACCCAATCTGTTCAAAAGCTCTGTAACACTCATCTTTTAAAAATACCCTTCTGTTACATTCCCTCTGTTTGTGACGGATATCTATTTCATAAGACTCTTCGGTAAGTCTTAAATTTGCTGAACCTTCACTATGTATATCAGAATTCTCCCCGGTTATCCGGTAGGTTATCTGCTCCTCATTTTCCAGATGTAAAGCAATTTTTAAAGGAACCGGTCTCTCATTTACTACAGCAGGTTTGGCCCAAATGATATTATTTAACTGGAATATGGCATCTCTTTCGTTACAATCTATGGAGGCTTTTATGGCTGCTAATGCCATTTCCAGATAAGCAACCCCGGGTAAAATTTTCTGACCATGAATTACATGGGCTTTTAAAAAGACTTCATTACCAGTTAATATCGTCCGGTATTTTTGTTCGGTAAAATCAGATATGTTTTCATGAAGCAGAGGGTGAAGAAAGGATACTTTTCCGGTCTCTATATTGGATGTTTTCTTATGTGTCTCTGGAATCCAGTAATATTCTTTTTTAAAGGGGTAGGTAGGTAAGCTGATTATTTTAGGTTTCTCTGCCCCATAAAGGAGCTTCCAGTCAAAAAATAATCCCTTTGTCCACAAATCAAGTATTTTCTCATATTTCCCTTTATTCGCCCAGTTGATTAAAGTCTCACCAAATTCCTGGTCATCCTCAAATATTGCTATGGTTTTCTTATGGGCCTTAACATTACCGTGAAAGACTTCTTTCTGTTCTTTTCCTTTTAGGAATAATTCCAGTTTCTCTGTAAGACCCTGTATGGAGTCAGTCAGAATGGCGACTCTTTCCTGCATGGTTTCACGTCCGCATTGTAAGGTATAGGCTATGTCGGTAAGCCTGTGGTTATCTGTGTCTTCCTTTCTTAGAAACATCAGGAGATTTTCTGCATAGATTTTAAGCCGTTCTTCCGTTTTTGCAGATAGTATTATGATATTTTTGGGAAAAGTGAAAGTCTTGTCTACCGCGTTTTCCTTCTCGGTATATTCCTCTATTACAATATGGGCATTGGCACCACCAAAACCAAAGGAGCTGATGCCTGCCCTTCTGGGTAATGGATTTCCCTGTTCATCTGCCAGTGCCTCCCAGGGCTTATTGGAGTCTATGACATAAAAGGGACTTCCCTCTAATCGTATCTTATCATTAAGTTTCTGAAAATGAAGATTGCCGGGTATCATTTTGTGTTTCATGGACAACAGCACTTTAAAAATACCTGCAATCCCCGATGCAACTTCCAGATGTCCTATATTGGATTTGACAGAGCCGATTCCGCAATAGTTGTCTTTTAGAACGATGCCTTTTTCTTTCGCCGCTTCTTCAAAGGCCTTTTTTAGCCCGTTTACTTCAATGGGATCACCCAGACTGGTTCCGGTTCCATGGGCTTCTATATAGGATATGGTATCAGGTGTTATGTTACCTTTTTCCAATGCAGTAAGCACTGCTTCCGCCTGGGCATTCGGACTGGGGGCTGTTAGGGAGTTGGTCAGACCGCAATGATTTACGGCAGTTCCCTTTATTACTCCATGTATTTGATCGCCCTCCTCAATTGCTTTGCTAAGAGGTTTTAATAGAATTGCTCCCACCCCTTCCGCTCTTACATACCCATTGGCAGAAATGTCAAAGGTCTTGCATCTGCCGTCTTTGGAAAGCATCCCGGCGTGACTGAAGGATAAATAAGGGCGGGGGGTACATATAAGATTAACGCCGCCGGCAACAGCCATTGCACATTCTCCGTTTTGAATTGCCTTAACTGCCTGGTGGATTGCCACAAGGGAGCTGGAACAAGCAGTGTCTACCACACTGCTTGGCCCATGAAGATTCAAAAGATAAGAAATCCGGTTTGCCGTAATACAAAAATACGACCCAGTGGCCGCATAAATATCTAAGTTTATATCACTCTCTGCAATCAGCTGATTATAATCATCATTCCCCACACCTATAAAAATTCCGGTATTTGAGCCTGCTACGGTCGAAGCCTTATAGCCTGCGTCCTCAAACACCCTCCATACCTCCTCCAGCAAAATTCGCTGCTGAGGGTCCATTAATTCAGCTTCCCTGGGGGAGATATTAAAAAACTGTGCATCGAATCCTTTTATATCCTTTAAGAACCCACCACATTTATTATTTGCTTTATTGCCTTTATGGGGATCTCCGTAATATTCCTCTTTGTCCCACCGATCCTTCGGGATCTCCGTTACCAGGTCCTCCTGATTAACCAAATGGTTCCAGAATTCATTCAGATTCTCCGATTGAGGCAGCCGTCCGCTCATTCCTATTATGGCAATATCTTCTGAAGCAATCGGCTCTCTGTCACTCATTTTATTGGCAGAGGGTGCTCTTTCTGTAAATAATTCGGATAATTCCCTTATGGATCCCGGGTTTCTTTCTACTTGCTCCGATCGACTTTTTATCATCTTCGACTGATATTTTATTTGTTCCGAATAGTTTTTTATTTGCAGCTGATCATTTTTTATTTGCTCTGGCTGGTCTTTTATCTGCTCCGAATAGTTTTTTATTTGCTCTGGATAGTCTTTTATCTGCTCCGGATTGCTTTTTATTTGCTCTGGCTGGTTTTTTATCTGCTCCAGATTGTTTTTTATTTGCTCTGGTTGACTTTCAATTTGCTTAACCTGGTTTTCAAAGGAGGAATCTATAAAATCAAGGGCAGGTTCCTGGTAATGCTTAACAGAATGTATATATTTATCATTTAAGTAATTTCCAATCTCTTTCATATTGGAATACTCAAAAAGTAAAGTTGAGTCAATGTCAGTATCCAACCGTGTATTAATCATATCGGTGAATTCATTGAGTGCAACGGAATCCAGACCGAATTCACGTAAATCCGTATTCTCATCTATTTCCTTTTCTTCTATGCATAATAACTCTGCAAGCATGGCAACAAGCAGTTTTTCCACATTCTTTTCACCCTCTGGCAAAGTCGCCTTTGAAATTTCTGTGTTCCCTTTCCCTCTCATATTGCCTCCTTTTACTCTTATGATCTCAATTACGTTCAATTTTATTTTTTATAACAGTTAATATGATTCTTAGACAGGAATCCTTCGAATTTTTTCTCATCGGCCACTACGATCACTTGATTTGATTCGCTTTGTAAGATATTAATAAAATCCTCCGTACCGGCCTCTGATGAGATGAAGCCTGTCTTGTTTGCAAAATTATGAATGGCAGCACTGGATTTACCCATTCCGGTATTCTCCCATAAGGTCCAATTTATGCTGATACTTTTTCCTGGATAGTGATTTTGCCTGCGATGATCCATAAAGGTATCAAGGACTCCGTTTGCACAGGCATAATCTGACTGTCCCACATTTCCGGTAACAGAAACAACAGAAGAAAACGCCACAAAGAATTTCAAAGGCTCCTTAGCCGTAACTTCATTCAGATTATATGTACCTATGGTCTTTGGCTTTAATACCTCTTTAAAATCCTCCCACTCTTTGCTGATCAGGAGTTTGTCCTTATTTTTTCCTCCGCAATGGATAACCCCTTGGATATTTCTATATTTGTGTTTTATTTTATTTATTAGGTTTTCTGCTTCCATTGCATTTGCTATATTACACTGATAATAGTCAACACAAGCATTTGATTTATTATGGTTTAAGGCTGTTATTTGTTCCTTTTTAACGGAATCAAGGGGAGATGAACCGACAATGAGTATATTTGCTTTTACCAGCTCACTGATTTTCTGAACCAGTTTGCTTCCAATGCCGCCCAGGCCTCCGATAATCAGATAGGTATCCCCGTCTGCTAAGAGAGTGCCTTTTGAGATTATAGTGGTTTCTGATACGAGCCCTTTTATAAATCTTTTATTCCCTCGATAGGCCACCATAATATCTTTTTGTCTATTCTTCAGTTCCATAAACATATCCGAAATCATTTTGGGCTCTGACTTTTCTGATTCTAACTTTGTCTCAAAATCAACGATGGAAACAGATAGCCTTGGATTTTCCTGCTTTATTGTTCGTAACAGAGATTCAACGCCACCGTAGATAAAATTATTTCCTCTATCTTTGTTTTCAATAATTTTACTATCTCTTACTCCAATTATAAGGTTGGAAGATTTACAGTACTTCATTTTTAACATTGTCTGAAGCAAGTTAAATATGGCTTGTATATTCTCCTCTTCTATTTCCTCTAATTTATTGGAAGAAGTACTATCTTCAGTAATTCCATCTGTTTGGTTTGCCCATAAATAATACATATCGTATTTAAAAGTACCATTAGAATGATTTTCTAAGGTTTCCAATAAAGTAACATAATCTTTTTGCAGTTTGGCATTAACCTTATACACATTATCCTGTTCCTCAAAACTGCTTCCCTTAAAAATGAAATATACCTTTTCATAGCTCTTCTCTAAAATCCCTAGTGTTCCATTCGTTTCCATATTCTCGTTATTTGTTCCATTAATTGCTCCAGGAATGCTTTCGTCATTAGCGAAGATTATGGCACATTTGTGGTTAGTGACTGTATCTTCATCATCAACTTCTAATTTTTCTTCCACCCAAACGGGTTTATAATGATATAATGAGGATTGATTTATTTTATTCGAATTGGCTGCTCTTTGGAGAAAATCTTTGGGACAAGCTTTTAAACAAAGGCCCTCCATGGTAATTACGGGAATTCCCCCATCGTTAAATACTTCTAATGAAGCGATGATATTCCCGTCTTGTTTATGAATATTCTTTTTATCGATTGCAGCGTAACAGGTTCCTTTTAGTTCACCCATAATGGTTATTTCCGATATTTTAAAAGGAATGTAGATGGTATTCTTTAAGTTTAAATTACCCTCCAGATATTCCACTGCCAGTACAGATTGTATTACTCCATCCAAAAGTTCTGCACTTATCTGCCTGCTTTTCCTGCTTTTTTGCTCCATTAACCTTATGAAATAACCATTGTTTATTTTCCAGATTTTCTGAATAACTTGTAAACTCTCTCCGTATTGATATCCCATAGAGAATAAAAAGTGGTAAAGCTCCTCAAAATTCTTCTGGGGATAGGAATCAATAGCTGATATATTAACCGGTATCTGAGGTACATAGTCTATTTCAGAATATTCCCCTTTGCACAGTACTTCCTCCTCCGATACCAGTTGAAACCGGTTATTCTCTAACTTGGGGGTTACTGCTTTATTATTAATAACAATGCCAGGTTTCATAAAATATATATTTTCAAGAGTTATTATTGATTTAAGACCATCGTCTTTAAGCTTATCCATAAGGAGTTCCATCATAAAAGCTCCCGGGATAAGATTTTTACCGGTTATTATATGATCTCTGATTATGGTATCTTGTGTGGTTAAATATGTATGTTTATTTGCCTGCTTTTCTTTATGCTCTTTCGCCTGCTTTTCTTTTTTCGCTTTTGCTTCCTCTTCTGATTGAGCTTCTATTTTCTCTTCTGTTTGAGCTTTTGTTTTCTCTTCTGTTTGAGCTTTTGTTTTCTCTTCTGTTTGAGCTTCTGTTTTCTCTTCTATTTGAGCTTCTGCTTCCTCTTGAGCTTCTGTTTCCTCTTCTGTTGATGTTTTCTTATCTGATGTTTTTTGCTCATCAACTGTTGGCAATAACATCTCTGCTATTTTTATTTCTGATACTTTTAAATCTTGTATTTCCAATCCTGCTGAGGATTTACCTCTTATAGGTTCTATTTTATCAATCTTGGTTTTTTTTCCCTTCAAGGGTAGTAAAAACGGACTCTGATCAAATTCATATACCGGTAATGGTACTTTAGAATAAGAATCTTCCGGCAATAATTTCTCCCAATTTATATCTGCTCCCTTAAGCCAGGCTTTAAGTATCAAGTCCTTAAGAATCTCACTCAATTCTTTTGTTCCAATTAATTCTTTTGTTCCAATTAATTCTTTTGTTTCTAATCCTTTTGTTTTTTTTGATTCTTTTAAATCTTTTAATTCTTTCAAACCATCGCGGTTGATTTTTATTCTTGCCCAATTCTCTTCTATTTCTTTTTCATTGTCAGCTTCAATGGTATCTCCAAGCTTCAGCCACGTTTCATAATCCTTAATCTCCGTCAGTTCAGGATTGGTTACCTTTGACAAATCATGCTTTTTCATTGTACCTTGAAGTCTCTGGCTGATATTCTTTGCTATGGTTTCATAATCTGGCTTATCAGCACCAAGCAACTGTACAATCTCTTCTTTACTAACCAGATTATATTCTACTAAATTAAGTAGCTCCTTGAGTTGACTGGTGCAATTAAGCTCTTCCATCCTTAAATCCCATTTCTGATTTAACCTTCTGAGAGAACTGCTAATAAAAACAATCACCAGCAGTTTGTCTTTTGATACGTAAAAATCAGAATACCCAGAATGTAAAAGTTCTTTTATATTCTTTCCAATTTGTGTTAAAGAACTATTCCATTCCTCTAAAAACCTGCGAAAAGAGGGAACACTACGATATAAGGTCCTTGCTTTTTCCAGGCATTTGTTAAAATCGTTATATTCTATCTGCATACCGTCCAGCAGATTCTTAATATTAATTCCTGTGATTTGATATGGTAGGATCTTTTGTATAACTTTATAATCAGTATTTCCTGTATTATCGATCACCTTGATATTATCGATATGCCCTATATTATCGATATGCTCTGTATTATTAATTAACCCTGTATAATCAATAAACGTCACATTTGGCCTGTGAAAACGTAGGCTGTTACTTTCACTTTTTCCCATGAGACAATTAACAATATCTCCCGTTTCTAAAATTTCGCTTACTCCTAGCGCAGCCCAAAATCCTATACCGCTATAAGATATGGAATCAAACCGAATACCTAATTCTTGTAAAGTAACCACGAAGGAATAGGATACCATAAAGGAATACAGTTTTTTATCAGCTTCTTCCCATTTCCTCTTAAGGAGACCATTCCACTCACCAGCTTTCATAAACTTTCTAAAGCCTTCCAGGCAAGCGTGAAAGATTGGTTGTGTTTCATATAACTTCTTAAAATCACCAAATCCTATTAGCTTCAAATCCCCCAGGTGCAATAACCACCTGACGCTGTTTTCTTCATTAGTATTTAAGACCTCTTCCTTTAACCTTTTTATCAGTTCTTCTTTATTCTCTACCTTAATCCCATACCGAAACCTGAAACCAGAGCGGCTTACCATGGCAGTTCCAAGAATATTCCTAAAATCTAAGTCACGAAATTCCCTGGTGGTAACAAAGTTTTTCCAGCTATCAATAAGCATTGCAAGGCTTTTTGAACTTTTTGCAGATAATAAAAATATATCAATATCCCCTGATGCTTCTGCCTTTTTGTGTTCCTGATATTCCTCTAACAGCACATGACAGCCGGCGCCGCCAAACCCATACGAACTTATTCCTGCACGTAAAGGTATGTTTTCCTCTAATCGATTCCAATCACTAAAGTTATCCGCCGGAGTAAAAGGAGATGCCTTAAAATCTATGATAGGATTCAGTTGCTTTATATTTAAGGTTTTAGCTATTTTATGATTCTTCATCATAAGGACGGTCTTAATCAAACCAGCAAGCCCTGAAGTACCTTCCAAATGACCGATATTTGTTTTAACTGATCCGATTTTACAGTACCCGGAGGCATCTGTGTATTCCCTGAAAGCTCTGGTCAGACCTTCCACCTCAATAGGGTCACCTAATGGGGTCCCAGTTCCGTGAGCTTCTACATAGCCTACGGTTTCCGGGGTAAATCCAGCTTCTGAATAAGCCGATAAGATCAATTTTTTCTGTTCGCTTACCTTAGGGGCTGTGATTGAAATATGCTCTCCGATATGACTTGCTTTAGAGGCTTTTATTACAGCATGGATATGATTTCTCTGAGCAAGCGCATCCTCCAAACGCTGTAAAAGTAAGACTCCTGCTCCTTCTCCCGGAACATAGCCATCTGCATTGGCATCAAAGGTTTTACACTGCCCCTCTGTACTTAACATTCTTGCTTTTGAATAAGAAATATAACGACCCTGATGCAGGATATAATTAGCACTTCCTACTAAAACATAATCACATTCACCGCTCTTTAATACTCTTACCGCTTCGTTAACTGCTACTAAAGAGGCAGCACAGGCGGCCTCTACCGACAGACTTTGCCCTGTTAGTCCAAAAGCATAAGAGATTCTGTTTGCAGAAATACATTGGTAATTCCCTAAATTCGTATAGCTGTCAACTAAATTGTCAACCGCATATGCCCTAAGTCCATAATCATTATGGGAAGCATTCATATAAACAGCAGTCTTACCTCTTTGCAATTGTTTTATATTCAAACCGGCATCTTCTATACATTGCCAGGCAATTTCTAAGAGTTGTCTCTGGTGAGGATCCATCACAACAGCTTCACGGGGTGATATTTTAAAAAAATGATTATCAAAATACTCCATTCGGTCTACTCTTCCGCACCATTTACTGATACTTTTATCTGCTTCCATATGAGAAGAATAATACTGTTTGGTATCCCATCGCTTTTCATCAATTTCTTTGATTAAGTTGTCCCCTTTTTCCAGGTGACTCCAAAATTCATTGTAATTATCAGCCTCCGGAAAGCGGCAAGCCATACCTATAATTGCAATATCTGAAGTTTTAACCCCTAGATTATTCATGTTATCTAATTGATTTTCTATCATGACTTCCCTCCTTACCGATGTATCTTAAAACCGTTTACAGTCAGAACAGTTCAATGCGTATCCTGACAAACCTTAGAGTGTATTTGAAAAATGATTGTACCTTTCTGATCTCCAGCCTGGCACAATCATTTTTCAAACACACTCTATCTAGCTATCACATATAACCACAAAATAAAAACACCCGCAGGGCGGGATGTTTTCAAATTTTTAAAACATATTAGTCTTTCATTAAGTATCAGGCAATGTGCAGAAAACAGAAAGACGAATACGCCTATGGAAAGGTATTAGAAGTCCTTTTCTATGAATATTTTGTGCTATCTTATAGAACAGATTGTTTGAGCGAAGCGAGTTATCTGTTCTATAAGATTGTAAAGCACAAAATATTCATAGAATTAGGACTTCTTATACCTTTCCATCGAAGTATGAGTCTTTCTGTTTTCTGCACATTGCCGTCCCCTTGCGAAAAGCTGCCTTATGACACCAGACCATTCATTTCATACCTTTTATCAATATACTTGTATTAATTCCTCCAAAGCCAAAGGAATTACTCATAGCTAATCTTATAGAAGCAGGCACCTCTGTTTTTCCTGCAAATAAGAATTCACAGTGACTTGGCTTCTCTAAATTTGCATTTGGATGAATAAACCCGGAATTCATTTGAAGGATAACCGCAATAGCTTCCACCACTCCGGCTGAAAATAAGCAATGACCGGTTAACCCCTTTGTAGAATTGATAAATATCTTAGAGATATTCCCTTTATATACCCCTTTTATAGCCTCTAATTCCGTTTCATCCCCCAGAGGTGAGGAACTGCCATGTGCATTGATATAGTCGACTTCCTCCGGTTTTATTCCCGCTGCCTCTAATGTCTTAGTCATTACTTTTATTTCACCGTCAAGACTTGGATTACTGGACCTGTTACCATCAAGGTTTATAACTCCTCCAAGAATTTCAGCAAGGGGTTTAATATCTCGTTGTTTTGCAGACCTTCCAGATTCTAATATCAAACAGCCTGCTGCCTGCCCATAAAGAAATCCTTCATGTTCTTCATCAAATGGACGACAAGCCTTATTAGGTTCGCTGTAATACTTTCTCCCTCCTAAGGCTCCAATATTATAAAAACCTTGAAGCTCCATATTCGTCAGCTCCGTTAAAGCCCCCACCACCACACAAGCATCAGCTAACCCCAGCTGCATCAACTGATAAGCCTTTATAATACCTGCATTACCGCTGGCTGAGGCTCCTCCAACGGTAAAACCTTCTCCGCCGATTCCAAAAAGTTCACTTAAAGTACCAATATGATCCGTATCCATAAACTGCAGGGCATATTGTGGTGTCAGGTATTCCGGGTCATTTTGAAACTTATCAGAATAACCTTCCCTTACACTATTCGTAAGATTACTGCCCGTAACTATGATTGCAATTCTATCACCAGGGATGGGCCTATTAAAAAGATCAGCCTGACAATAGGCCTCCAGAACACAGGATAATTCTGCTTTAATGGTAAGGGGTGCTCTGCGGGCAGTTTTTCTGACTCTATCAATAAAAGCTTTGGATACCCTGGTTGAATTCGAATAGTAATCCATTCTATTATCAAAAGAAAAAGAACTAATATCAGCTCCGATGACACTTACGTTATTAACCTTTTTATCTTTAAGATACCGAAAGCCCTGAAGCCCGCTTCTTAAACCATGCTCAAATTCAGGAATTGAGTCTGCAATTGCATTAACCACTCCCATACCGGTTACATAGACAGGTTCTTTTCTTCGATGATCTATGGTAACCTCCACTTCCGGTATCATGACACTTTTTTGGAATATAACAAGTCAACAATACCCTGGATATTTTTAAGCTGCCCGAATTCCACAAGAGGAATTTTTACCCCTAACCTTTCCATAAGCTCGATAATGATATCCATCCGGTCCACCGAATTTGCTCCAAGCTCCTTTAAACTGTCTTCTATGGTAATTTGTCCTGGGAAAATATCCGGTAATATTTCAGCTATTATTTCTTTCATTATTATAAAAATTTCACTCTTATCCATTTGAATCTCCTTTTGAGTTTATACTTTCAATAAACGAAATCGATTGTTTAAGAATTCAGCAGTTTCTCCCAGCATCATTAAAGCAATTTCATCCACATGCCGGTTCTCCCAGGGTTCGTATTTGGTTCCCTTAATCCATTGATTAAAAGCTCCAAGAGCGGGTCCGCAGTGTACCTGATAATCTACTTTAGATTCAGCATCTCCTGCTAAGGCACTTTTCGTACTATAATGAAAATACCATTTAAAAATCATTGCCATTTTACTCTTAGGATTTTTATCCGCTTTACTTATTTCTTCTGGCGAATAATAGTTTTTAAGTTCCTCATAGATACTCTCAAAACTGCGCTTAAAATACCTTTCCTGTATCTGGTTCTTAGTTTTACTATCGATCTCATCAATGGAATTGAACTGGCGGTATAAATCATAGAGCTTATTGGCTCTTGCCGGGAAGAACAAGCCTTTTTTAAGTACTTGTACTTTCGCCCCGAATTCGAACATATCTCCTGCAGGAGCATAGTCCGTATCCTGTACATTCATCTGCTGCAATAACTCCTTTACTGCATCACTGGTGCCTGCTTCCACCGTACATTGATTAATGGAGCCGGTAACAATAAAATCTGCTCCCAGAATAAAGGAGGCTCCTGCTGCCTCCGGGGTTCCGATACCTCCGGCTGCTCCAATGTGGATTTTTCTTTTATAATGGAATTTCTCCATCATTTCGTCTCTGAGTTTTATGATGGCCGGAAGGAGGGTATAGGTTACTCCGCAATCCGTATGTCCGCCTGAATCTGCTTCCACACACAGGTCGCTGGCAACAGGTACACTTTGAAGCATTTCGGCCTCTGAAGCTGTGATTTTTCCTTCACTTAACAACTTATCTATAATTCTAGCCGGTGCCGGGCTCATAAAAGCCTCTGCTACCTCCGGTCTTGAAATCTTTGCAATAATCTTATTGGAACTTTCGATATCTCCCTTTTCATTTCTCTTAAGACCTTTTGCTTTATATCTTACCAGGGAAGGAGTAACTCCCATAAAAGCTGAGGCTTCAATCACTTTCACCTGATATTTAAAATATAAATTGATAACCCGCTCTTCTTTCTCCGGACTGTTGGGATCATAAAGAAAGTTCATGCCATAAGCTTGTCCTTCACTTAATTTTTCCTGAATATATTTTATGGAAGCTTCAACCTCCTCCAGTGATAAACCA
>JAQSXJ010000160.1 GCA_029256725.1 Anaerocolumna sp.
CTATGATGAGGATGCCTTTGAGAACTTTGTAGAAACCCATGATTATATTAAGGATTCGCTGATAGTCAAAATGCTTAATATCAGAAATGCAAATATTATGTATCAGGGTGAAACATTAGAAAAGTATCTGATGGATAACGGATTCGTTATTCAGAATGAAGGATTTGATTTCCTCCTTAATATGGATAATGAAATTGCTGTTGTTCGGGATGGAGAAATCGGAGTTCCGGTTTATTATATGGAGGAGCTTGGTATTCAGGTCGGAGATGTCATTACATTGCATGAAGGTGATTATAGTAAGAAGCTGACTGTGTCAACAATTATTCGTGACTCAGCGATGAACCCGGCTCTCACATCTTCAAAGCGCTTCTTAATCAGTCAGGCAGATCTGGATGAATTAAGCCTTAACATTGGAGAATGGGAATACTTGTTTGAATTCCTGTTAGAGGAGGGTACAGCTACTTCGGTTTTGGCAAAGGATTATATGGATGGGGGTATGCCTTCCAACGGTGTTGCCTTACCAGGTAGCTTTCTGACTATGATGAATGCTCTTTCTTATGGGCTGATAGCATTCATAATCATCGCAATTAGTATTCTTTTAATAATGATAGCAGTTCTATGTTTATCTTATATTATTCAAGCAACCATGGCAGAAGAGAATTATTCCATCGGCGAGATGAAAGCCATCGGATTTCCTAGAAAAGCAATTGAAAAGTTATATCAGATGAAATATATAATACTTGTGCTAATAGCGGGAGTGATTGGTTATCTGGCCTCTATCCCCTTCGGAGATTTCTTTTCATCCTCGATTATTATGTACTGCGGATATGGTACCAGCCAGTGGATGAAATGGGTATTTCCTTTCATCGGGGTAATCCTACTCAGCCTGATTGTAATGCTCGGAAGCCGCAGAATCATTCGCAGGAATCTGAAAAGTACTGTTGTGGAACTGATGCGTGGGGAAGAGAATATAAAGAAAGAAGGTCACTATTCATTACCTTCAGCAGGGTTGAAACATCGTAATCTTACCATAGCACTGGGTGAATTGAAATGTAAATGGAAGGAATATACCGTTATTTTTCTCGTATTTGTATTTTCATCATTTTTGATTTTACTTCCGATGAATATGAAGAATACGGTTGAAAATCCGTCTTTTATGACTTATATGGGTGTAGGAGAAAGCGATATTCGTATTGATATTCAGTACAGTGAGAAACTGGCAGAACAAAAGGATGCCGCTACGTCTTATCTGGAGTCTAGAGGGAAGCGCGCCAAATGACAGTAAAGAAATGGCGCTTTCGTATCTGAATGCAACCGAATTAGGAAAAAAGGTTGGGGATTCTCTGACGGTAACCTATCAGGGGGAAGAACTTATATTTACCGTCTGTGGTATTTATCAAGATATTACTTACGGTGGCAAGACTGCCAAGGCAGCCATTGATTTTGACGAAAATGATGTGGAAGTCTATATTATTTATTTGGATGTCAGCGAGGGTGTCACTACCCAGGAAAAGACGGATGATTTGAGAGGTATTCTGACAGACAGTAAAGTAACTCCGATTAGCGAGTTCGTTTCCCAGACTCTTGGTGGTATTACAGATAACATGAGCCTGGTGGAAGGTGCAGCCATTGTGATTTCCTTGCTGTTAAATATGCTGATTACCGTGATGTTTTTGCAGCTTATCACAGCCAGAGAACATAGTGCAATCGCAATCAAGAAAGCAATCGGTTTTTCAAATCGGGACATTAGGATACAGTTCGGAGTACGTATTCTGACGATTCAATTCTTGGCAATCATTGTCGGAACGATCCTCGCGAACTCTTTGGGGGAAGTTATTTTCGGATTGATGCTTTCTTCTATGGGCGCATCAAAAATAACGATGTTAGTTGAACCGATTACGGCCTATCTGCTTTGCCCAGCAGCACAGCTGCTTGTAGTATTCGTCACAGTGATTGTGGGAACCAAGGTTGTTAGAAACTATCATATCAGAGATCAAATAAAAGAATAAGGAGTCTAGCCATGATAAAAGTTGAACAAATCAGTAAGTCATTTAAAGGTACTAAAGTTTTGCAGGATATATCTTTTGAAATAAATAAGGAAGATTTCGTTGCGATTATGGGACCATCTGGTTCCGGAAAGTCAACGCTTCTATATAGTATCAGTGGAATGGATAGCATTAGTGACGGTAGGGTATTGTTTGAAGGAATAAACATATCTGAAATGCAGGAGGATGAATTATCCGGTTTCAGGTTGACCAAAATGGGATTTGTATTTCAGAATGCACAGATGTTAAAGAATCTTTCTGTCCTTGATAATATTACACTGCCCGGTCTTGTAGCTCAAAAAGAATCAGCAGGCGACATAAGGAAACGTGCATTGAAATTAATGAAGCGAATGGAAATTGAAGGAATCCAAGAGCGCGATATCCGAGAAGTTTCTGGCGGACAGTTACAAAGAGCTTCTATTTGCCGCGCCATGATCAATAACCCTGAAATTCTGTTTTTGGATGAACCCACAGGGGCTTTGAATTCCAGTGCTGCGGATCAGGTATTTGCAATTCTGGAAGGTTTGAATCGTGAGGGTATGACCATAATGACCGTTACCCATGATCCCCATGTCGCTTCCAAAGCAAGGAAAGTGATCTATATCAGGGATGGGCAGATTGCTGCCTGTAAGGAATTCTCAGTGGGTGTAGACCGCGAAATGGAATTGGATGAATGGTTAAAAGGGCTTCAATAAAAGGGATAACATAAGTAGAAGAAGTTGGTTGAACTAATCGGTAAATTAAATATATTCAAGCACTAAACGAACTTAAGCTGAATACCTTGTAACGAGGTGATAATATGCCAAATGGATTACATGATCATTTATTTAATGGCAGAACAACTATAGATGACCAACACCGTCACAGATTTATGGGTACAACCAGCGATAATCCGGATACACCTAGACACACTCACGCTATGGCGGGCAATACCGACTATAGACAAGGGCACAGACATCGTTTCAGAATCAGAACAAGCCCACCTATACCTTATAGAGGTGGCCATATACACTATTTTTATGGTGTAACATCAAGAGATTACGGACATGTTCATTACATGGTTGGCTATACCAGAGTACACAGGAATGATGATTATGAAACTCATGAGAATTACTTCGGAGCTGAATTAGAGCAGATAGATGGTTTTGAAGATTAAAAGCGGGGCTGTATACCCGAGTATTTATGAATTAAAGAATGTTGACAAAAGGCTGTACATATTAGATGTGCAGTTTTTTCGTTAAAAATATAATAGCAATTAGAAGCGCCATATGACAAATATATACCTTTGTTATATGGCGCAGATTATTTTTATATTCGTTTCATTATAGTTTACTCTCTTCTATTAGTACTTCTTCTAAGATATTAACTATTTTACGATCATATAGCTTATCAGATAATTGCTTTAACTCATCCATAGCCGCTTCAACAGTCATCGCTTTATGATAGGGTCGTTCTGATATCATAGCATCAAAAGAATCTACTACTGCAATGATTTTAGCCTCTAAAACGATCTCGTCTGATTTCAAGCCCCAAGGATATCCAGAACCGTCCAGCCGTTCATGATGCTGTTCTATTATTTTTCCTATATTCTTTAAGTAAGTTTTTTCTACCAAGTTTTTGCCATCAATTGGATGTCTTTTTATATATTCGAACTCTTTAATAGTCAGAAGGCCAGGCTTATTCAGTATTTCATCTGGGGTATTAATCTTACCTAAGTCATGAAATAATGCAGCATACAACAGCTTTTCAAGGCTTTCTTTTGATAGGTTCATCTTATGCGCAACTTTCATGGCATATTCATGCAAATTTTTATTATGATTATAGGTATACAGATCTTTAGATTCGATTGCGGTTGCAATATTCGTCAACTTAGCAATCTCGCTGCTTAGCAAATGAAAAATTGGTTGTGAAGAAACATAAAGCATCTTGACATAATTATTGGTCTTAAAGAAAACATTTTCTTTTAAATTATGAACATAAAAGTAATCTCCTTGCTGCAATATGCATTCATTCTCTTTTTTTTGGCAGGTGATACTGCCTTCAATTATATAAAAGAATTCAAGGAGCTTTTCACTTTCCCCAGGTGATACAACAAAGATCTCTTCTGGTTGAATGTTTTGGAACATAATTTCCACACCATCGCCTTTGGCCAGTAGCATTAACTCCTTTGCAGGCTTTAAAGCCTTTTCAATAAAAGTATCTTGCTTGTTTAAAAATAGTGTTTCCATAGCTTACCTCCTGATAAGAATATTACAAATTAACAAAGAATATTTTGAATTTTTATTATATATGGTAATAATATCAATCTATCTATTAATTTTAACTTACAGGATTCTTTTCATTATCACAATATTAACACTAATCTGCTAAAAACAAAAGATTATTTTACTCAACGCTATTAGCTATCATGATGCTTTTTCATTGTACTTTCATCATTGCCACCATAAGCCACAACTAAAAACTGTATAAATCTACATCCAAATTCTAATACTCCTATTTGATTCGAAAATTTTTAAATTCAGAGTCAAATTGACTAAAAGCTTCATTCAAAAGTTCTTGTGGTATGAGGCCGAAGCTATCGCCAAAGGATAATTCAGATAGACAGCTTAAGTCATCGATATTTCTGATATTTGCTGCTAGGACAATATTATGCTTCAAAGCAATATTAGCAAATATGCCTTCTATCGTTTCTTTAGGAACATCAAAATAAACATGAAACATATTGCAAACTGGAACCTCGGGGATTGTTTTCACACCCTCTATTTTGTTTAGCCCTTCAGCAACGGTCAAAGCATGCTGCCAATATTTTTTCATACTACCCATACGTTTGCTCATACAATCCTTCGCATTTATGATATAAGGATATAGGCTTATAAGATCACCGCCATGCCTTCTTTTCCATACCTTGGATTGTTCAAT
>JAQSXJ010000161.1 GCA_029256725.1 Anaerocolumna sp.
TCAGGATATTGAAATACTAACCCAACTTTACTCCGTAAGTATTTCATACTAAAATCTTTTTCATAAATGTCCTGACCATTAAAGTATATTTTACCTGATGTAGCTTTTAACAGACCATTTAAATGCTGTATCAAAGTAGATTTTCCTGAGCCTGTATGTCCGATTAATCCAATAAATTCTCCGTCATTTATAACCAGATTGACATCCTTTAGCGCCGTCTTTTCATATGCTGTCTGAGGACTGTACACATATTGTAAATTATCTATTATTATTGGCATAACTACCTCTTTTCTACGTCTGTACAGGGTTAGTTCTTTGGAAGGGCCGTTAATACCTTAACCAGCTCTTCAACCGTCAGTATACCTTCCGGCACTGCAAGACCCTTTTTCCTTAGTTCATGGCTTAATTCAGTCACCTGTGGTACGTCCAATCGGTATTTCTTTAATTCTTCTACCTCTTTAAAGATTTCTCTTGGTGTGCCTTCCATTACTATTTTGCCTTTATCCATTACAAAGACTTTATCAGCATTGATAACCTCTTCCATATAGTGGGTAATGAGAATTACCGTTACTTTTTCTTTCTTATTTAATTCCATGACAGTCTCAATAACTTCCTTACGTCCCATGGGATCCAGCATGGCCGTAGGCTCATCAAGAACAATACACTGAGGTTTCATAGCCATGACACCTGCAATGGCAACTCTCTGTTTCTGGCCGCCGGACAGCTTATTAGGTGAATGTTTCCTATAGTCAAGCATACCTACTGCTTTCAGGCTTTTCTCGACTCTTTCCCATATCTCCTCTGTCGGTACCCCAAGATTCTCTGCGCCAAAACCAACATCTTCTTCTACAACTGTACCGATAATCTGGTTATCCGGATTCTGAAATACCATACCTGCATTCTGTCTGATATCCCAAAGCTGTTCTTCATCTCTTGTATTAACACCACCTACCCACATAATGCCTTCCGTTGGTGTGAGAATAGCATTAATATGCTTTGCAAGAGTGGACTTACCTGACCCGTTATGACCCAGGATAGCTACGAAGTCACCTTTTTTAATTCCTAAATCTACATTATCAACGGCTCTGTTAATTGATTCAACTTCACCTTCATCATTTCGTCTGATATATTCAAAAACCAAACCTTCTGTTTTAACCATTTCCATAATAACCTCTTTCCTCAATATCCAATCTTTCCTGGGATATTCGTTAAGCGTAATTAAAACAATTCATTTTGTTATTTCATATTAATGTTCTTATTATGTAGTCATTTATAATAGTTTAACCTTCTCTGCGACATTTTCTTATTTTCTTTCTATCACAGCTGTCATTACTACTGTCAATACTTTTTACATTGTAAATTATTATTCCCACATTTGCAACGTATTTTTCGTACAGCAGATTTCTATAAATGAGTTGTATACTCTAATGTTAATTTTATTGTAAGATTTGTTAGAATTGTAGTTCTTGTTTAACATTTCCAGTTATGTTACAATGGTAAAAGTACTTTACATCAAATTGAAGATGAAATGAGGACTATATGGAAGACTTCAAGCCAAATGAGGAAGATTTAGATACTTCCTCCGAAAACGATAGTAATAAGGAAGATAACAAAAACACGAAATTCTCAGCAAAAAAAGAAATCCTTAGCTGGGTTATGCTTATTATCTGTGCCTTAGCTCTATCTTTTGTATTAAACCGGTATGTTGTTGTCAGTGCAGAAGTGCCTACCGGTTCCATGGAAAACACCATTAAAGTAGGTGATCGTATTATAGCATTTAGATTAGCTTATACTTTTGGAGAGCCAAAACGCGGTGATATTATAGTCTTTAATTTTCCCGATGATGAGACTCAACAGTATCTAAAACGTATTATCGGTCTTCCCGGTGAAACTATTGATATTAAAGACGGAAAAGTCTATATTGACGGCAGTACCACTCCCTTGGAGGAAAATTACTTAAAGGAAACACCTGTTGGTGACTATGGCCCTTATACTGTACCAGAGGATTCCTATTTTCTTATGGGTGACAACCGTAACGATTCTCTGGATTCTAGATTTTGGGAGAATACTTTTGCTACAAAAGACGAAATTATTGGCAAGGCAGAGTTCCGTTATTATCCCGTTCCCAAAATATTTAAATAATGGTTCTAACATATACCTTGTGAGAGCAATAAAGTTACAGCAAATAAACGATAGCTGCTCTCACAAGTAGTTATCACAAAATCAGCTATCACAAAAGGCAGAAGCAACTTAACATTCATTAAGTGCTTCTGCCTTTTCTATTATCACTATATTTATTAAACTAACTCGATGAGAACTTCCATTGCTGCATCACCTTTACGCTGACCGATCTTGATGATTCTTGTGTAGCCACCATTACGGTTTACATACTTAGGTGCGATTTCTTCGAAAAGTTTGTCTGTCACATCTACAGTCTTAGTATTTCTCTTTCTACCAGCTGCTTCTGTAGGAACTTCTTTTACTGTATACAGCTGCTTTAACATCTGTCTTCTAGCGTGAAGACGTGTTGCGCTGTCTTTGGTGATAGTTTTGTCAACTTCATCAAATACAGTAACTTTCTTTCCATTTATAACTTCTTTAACAGTTTTACCTTCTTTATCTTTACGGGCAACTTTAGCTTTTACTGTAACTGTTTCGAAATTATCTTTCTCTTTTACAGCTAATGCGATAATGCTTTCAGCAATTTTACGAATTTCTTTTGCTTTGGCTTCAGTTGTCCTGATCTTGCCGTGATATAACAGGCTGGTAACCTGACTTCTCAGCAATGCCTTTCTCTGAGCGGATGTTCTTCCAAGTTTTCTATAGGCTGCCATTTGTTTCCCTCCTTATCTTAATACCTACTCATCACTTACATTAAGTGATAAGCCAAGCTCTTTCAGTTTTGCAAGCACTTCCTCTAAGGACTTACGACCAAGGTTTCTTACCTTCATCATATCTTCAGAAGTTTTATTTGTTAATTCTTCTACCGTATTAATGCCGGCTCTCTTAAGACAATTATAAGAGCGAACGGATAGCTCCAGTTCGTCGATATTCATTTCAAGAACTTTCTCTTTCTCATTATCTTCTTTTTCTACCATGATCTCTGCAGTCTTGGCATTTTCAGATAAATCGATAAATGAGTTCAGATGCTCGCTCAGAACCTTGGCAGCTAAGCTGACAGCTTCATCGGGAGCTAAAGTTCCATTGGTAAATACATCAAGTGTAAGCTTATCAAAGTCAGTAATCTGTCCAACACGAGTATTCTCAACGCTTAAGTTAACACGCTCAACAGGAGTGTAGATGGAATCAATGGGGATTACACCGATAGGCAGATCGTCATTTTTATTCTTATCTGCACTGATATATCCTCTACCTTTTGTTATGGTAATTTCCATATACAGCTTGCTGTCATTGCCACCATTCAGAGTTGCAAGCACCAGCTCGGGATTTAATACTTCAATATCGGGATCAGCCTGGATATCTCCTGCTGTTACGATACCTTCTCCTTCGAATTCAATGTATGCCGTTTTAGGCTCATTTGTCTCACTGGTATTTTTGATTGCAAGGCTTTTTAAGTTCATGATGATTTCAGTAACGTCTTCTTTTACACCTGGAATTGCACTGAACTCGTGAACTACACCATCAATCTTAACTTGACTTACTGCAGCTCCGGGCAAGGATGAAAGCATAATTCTACGTAAAGAATTGCCCAAGGTTGTACCGTATCCTCGTTCCAAAGGTTCTACTACAAAACGTCCAAATTTTTTATCTTCAGAAATTTCTGCAATTTCAATTTTTGGTTTCTCA
>JAQSXJ010000066.1 GCA_029256725.1 Anaerocolumna sp.
ATAAAGCAGGGGCTTCTGGCACCGGATATATCATAATCCGGTTTCATAAGCCCCTGTATGTACGATGTCATTGTATATCAGAATGTTCTGTACTATCAGAAATTTCTGCTTTTGCTAAGGTAGCCTTGATAGCGTTAACTAAAAATGTCTCGGTATATTTGCTGCTATCTGTTACTTCGATATTTTCAATATCTGTTCCTTCATATAGCTGTGCTGCTATTTTTTCCAAAGAAGGTTCTACCAGAGGATAAAAAGTAGATACTGCTTCGTCAATGTTTACGATACGGATGGAATTAATATGGTCCTTATCCAATACGACTTCAAGATTAAGAGAGGTATCACTTAAAACAAAAGTGGAATTGTATACCCCCGGTATGTATCTGGCATCCGTTGTTGAATCTGTTCTGTCCCCGCCCTTATTCATAAACATAACTACAAGCAGAATAATCAATAGTATCCCCAGGCCTGCAAACAGAACTGTATATATGATTTCCTTTAAGTGAAGAACAACTATTTTGGTATTCGACATATCCTAGCACCGTGCCTTTCCTGGTTAATGTTATGCAACTTTGACATTAGCTGCCTCCATAATTCCTTTCTATATTTTATTAGAAGTAAGAAAAAAATATGAATACAATTTAACTGAAGTAAAAGTCATGTTATAATACATTCACTACTATAAATAGTGCGAAAGGGGAAGAAGCATGTCGTTAAAATTTATAATGGGACGTTCCGGTTCCGGTAAATCCTACAGGCTTAATCATGAGGTCATTGAAAAGTCCATGACATATCCGGATACGAATTACCTGGTCTTAGTGCCGGAGCAATTTACCCTGCAGACACAAAAGGATATTGTAACCATGCATCCTCTAAAAGGCACTATGAATATCGATATCTTAAGCTTTAACCGTTTGGCCTATCGTATCTTTGACGAGATCGGCAGCGATAACAGAAAGGTTCTGGAAGATACCGGTAAGACCATGGTGCTTAGAAAGCTGGTAGCCCAGAGAAAAGAAGAACTGAAATTCTTCTCACAGGATGTAAATAAACAGGGTTTTGCAGAAGAACTAAAGTCCCTGATATCAGAAATATATCAATACAGCATAAGCATAGAGGATTTGGAGAAGGTTTCTACAAGTCTAGAAGGAAAAGAGAGACTAAAGGATAAACTTCATGATGTGAAGCTTGTCTATGAAGCTTTTCAGGAGTATCTAAAAGATAACTACATAACCGCAGAAGAGATTCTGGAGGTGCTGGTACCTGCAATTGGAAGATCTGAGCTGATAAGGCGCAGTGTAGTATGTCTGGATGGATTTACGGGGTTTACGCCCTCACAGTACCGTTTGTTAACCCAGTTAATGAAATATGCAAGAGGTGTAGTGGTTACCGTTACACTTGGAAAATCTGATTACCTTGAGAAAGATGCACCTTATAAACTCTTTCATCTAAGCAGAAAGACAATAGATAAATTAAAAGAAATAGCCCAGGGAGAAAATATCCCGGTAGAAGAACCGCTGTTTATGGAAGAGGATTTTGGAGAGCGGATGCCAAGAAGATACCTTAATAACCCGGCACTAGGTGCTCTGGAGGAGAATATCTTTCGCTATCGTATAAAGCCTTATACAAAGGCCACAGATAGCATTATCCTTCAAGGTGCGGTTAATATTCAGGAAGAAGTAAATATAATTATAAGAAAGATCAAAGAACTTATAAGGGAGAAAGAATACCGTTATCAGGATATAGCTGTGGTATCAGGAGATATCACTTCTTATGGCAGAGAATTAAGACGTGGCTTCGAACAGGAGGGAATCCCTTTCTTCTTAGACAGTAAACGCAGCATTATGTCCAATCCTTTTGTAGAACTTATTCGCTGTGCTTTGCTGATTGTAAGCGATAACTTCAGTTACGAGGGGGTGTTCGGGTTTCTGCGCTCCGGCCTGTCAGGTATCGACAGTGAGGATACGGACCTATTGGAGAATTACATCATTGCTCTTGGTATACGAGGGAAGAAGAGATGGGAGGAACCCTTTAAACGGATCTACAGAGGAATGCAGGAAGGTGAGCTTACAAGAATTAATGAAGCAAGAGAGAGAATCTGTGAGTTTATCCTACCCTTCTATCAGGTTCTTAAGGACAAAAATCTTACGGTGAAAGATTATACCAAAGCTTTATACGAGCTGGGGGTAATCTTAAAGGTGCCGGGACAGCTGGAGACCTTTGCAGAAGAATTCCTTGCAGGAGGTCATTTATCGGAAGAAAAGGAATATCGCCAGATATACGGAACCGTAATAGAGTTATATGACAAGTTAGTGGAACTGTTAGGAGATGAGAAGATGTCTGCAAGAGAGTATGCCCAGGTGTTAGAGGCAGGTCTTAAGGAGGCAAAAGTCGGTTTGATTCCTCCAGGCATCGACCAGATTGTAATAGGAGATATTGAAAGAACCAGATTAAAGGACATCAAGGTTCTATTCTTTGCAGGGGTAAACGATGGCAGTATCCCTAAAAAAAGCTCCAGAGGACTCATTTTAACAGACAGCGACAGAGAGGTCTTAGAAGAGAAGAAACTGGAACTGGCGCCTTCCAGGCAGCAGGAAATCTATACGGAAAGATTCTATCTCTATATAAATCTCACGAAACCAAAAGATATGCTCTTTATTTCCTTCAGTAAATTAAGTGAAGACGGCAAGAAGCTCCTGCCTGCTTATCTAATCAGCGATATCAGAAAGATCTTTCCGGAACTTAAGATAACAGAAGAATATGTAAAGATGGATGAAGTCCGTGAGATACTTAGTATTCATGAGGGTTTTGACTACCTTATGAAAGGACTGAAACAATTTCCGGAAAGCAATGACAACCTGTTATGGCAGGAGCTGTTTCAGTATTATTTCAGCCACGAAGAGAAGAAAGAGGAACTGCTTCGAATAATCAAGGCAGTTTATTATATCAATGAAGAGAAAGGCTTGCAGCGGCAGGCAGCCAGAGAGTTATACGGAGAGAAGTTACTGGGCAGCGTTACCCGGTTTGAGAAGTTTGCTTCCTGTGCCTTCGCTCACTTTGCAGCTTATGGTCTGGAGTTGAAAGAAAGAGAAGAATACCGGATAGGAGCACCGGATATCGGTAATATCTTTCATGAAGCCCTGGAGCTCTTCTCCAGGAAGATTAAGCAAAGCCAATTTACCTGGCATACCATACCGGATGATTTTCGTGAGAGTTTATGTGACGAATGCGTGGAAGAAGCGGTTAAGGATTACGGAAATCATATATTTGTAAGCACCAAGCGTTATGAAGCAGTGGTAAGGAGGGCTAAGAGAATCTTAAACAGAACCCTGTGGGCAGTATGCAGACAGATTCGAAAAGGAGACTTTGAACCGGAGGCTTTTGAGTTGTTTTTCTCCGACAGAACTCTATTGGATGCGCTTAATATCCCGCTGTCTTCCGGTGATAGTATTAACCTGACAGGCCGGATAGACCGCTTAGATATCTATGAGGAAGAAGACAAGCTCTTACTCAGGGTAGTGGATTATAAATCAGGAAGTACTTCCTTTGACTTTAATTCCTTATATTATGGGCTGCAAATACAGCTGGCCTTCTATCTGGGAGCGGCACTTGAGCTATTTCAGAAGGAACGAAAGGGTAAGGAAGTCATGCCGGCAGGTATCCTGTATTACAATATGGAAGACCCTTTTGTAGGTAAGACAGAAGAAATTGAGAAGAGTATCTTAAAGGCCCTTAAGATGAATGGTATTGTAAACAGTGCCCATGACATGTTAAAGCATCAGGATAACAGCTTTCAGACAGAAGGGGAGGGTATACGTCCCAGTGTGAAATCGGATGTTATACCGGCTGAGACCAACAAGGAGGGGGAACTTACCAAACGTTCTGCCGGGGCAGATACGGAGGAACTTAAACTATTTATATCCTACGTAAGAAATATGGTGGGGGATATGGGAAACCGTATCTTAAAAGGAAATACGGAAATAAAACCTTATAAGCTGGGGAATAACACTGCCTGTGATTACTGCGCTTACAGGGATGTATGCGGTTTTGATACCAAGCTTGGCGGTTATGATTACAGAAAGCTTAAGACTCTTGAAAAGGAAGATATTATAGAGCGGATTAAGAAGAAAGAAGGAGGTGCTGCGGATGGAATGGACCAGGGAACAGAAGAAAGTAATTGAAACCAGGAATAAAAACCTGCTGGTTTCCGCAGCAGCAGGCTCCGGTAAGACAGCAGTACTTGTTGAACATATAATAAACCGTATAACAGAAGAAGGCATAGACATTGACAGGCTCTTGGTTGTAACCTTTACCAATGCAGCAGCGGCAGAAATGAAAGAGAGAATTCGAAAGGCCATAGAGGACAAGCTCTTAAATGACCCGGATAATGCCAACCTTCACAGGCAGGCAGCGCTGGTACACAGTGCACAGATTACAACCATTCACAGTTTCTGTCTGTCTGTAATCCGTGATAATTTTCAATCCCTGCCCATTGATCCCTCCTTTCGTATTGCAGAAGAAGCAGAGCTGACACTAATTAAATCAGATGTGCTGGAGGAGTTGTTAGAAGCCTGCTATGAAGAAGGAAGAGAAGATTTTCTTGCCTTTACAGAAAGCTTTGGGGGAGGGAAGACCGACGATGGAATTGAAGACCTGATTTTAAATATCCATCAGTTTTCCATGAGTGCGCCCTGGCCGGAGGATTGGTATGATAAGCTTAAGGTCAACTTTGAGGTGGAATCGGCAATAGATATGAAGGCCTCTGACTGGATGCATGAGCTGATGTCGATGTTAAGCCGCATTATAAACGATTTGTATAACATGTGTGAAGAAGCAGTTCTGTTATGCCAGCAGGCCGATGGGCCTACGGCTTATCAGTCTGCGCTTATTAGTGATTCGGATCAGTTAGAAGGTCTTAAGGGGATTACTGATTACTCAGAATTTGGTGAAAGAATACAAGGTATCAGCTTTGCAAGACTGTCGGGTAAGAAAGAAGAAGGCGTAGATCCTGGTAAGAAGGAACAGGTAAAGTCCATCCGGGACAGGATAAAGAAAGCTGTCAGTGATATCCAGGGAAACTATTATTTTCAGGCAGAGGACGAAATGGTTGCTGATATTGCTGCTATGAGGTCAAATGTTGAAGTCATCATAAGGCTTTGTAAAGAATTCTCGGCGGCCTATCAAAAGCGTAAAGCTGAAAAGAACATGGTTGATTTTAATGACCTTGAGCATCTTGCCCTGTCTGTACTGGTTAGAAAAGAAGAGGGGATAACGATACCTACCCAGGCAGCAGATGAACTGGCAGGCTTTTATAAAGAGGTTATGGTAGATGAATACCAGGACAGTAATCTGGTGCAGGAAATAATTCTTGAAAGTATTTCAGGAGGCAGGTTTGGCAATCCCAACAGGTTTATGGTGGGGGATGTAAAGCAGAGTATCTATAAATTCAGACTGGCAGATCCCAGAATATTTATGGATAAGTATGAGAAGTATCCCTTGCTTGGGGAGGAAGAAACTGAGACAGAGAAGGAACTGCATACGGAAGCGGAATTAGCACAGAATTCAGAAACGAAACGGGAGTCAGAAGGAAGGATTAATAAAAATACAGTAAAAAAAGCTGAAATTAAGAAGACTGAAATATGCGCAGCTGAAATATCCTCTGAAGCGGAACAGAATCTTAGAATCGATCTTCATAAGAATTTCAGAAGCCGTGAAGTGGTTATAAACAGCATTAACAGTGTCTTTCAAATGATAATGACCAAGAAGCTTGGAGACATTGAATATGACAAACGTGCCTATCTCTATCCTGGAGCAGCTTTCAGCATCGGTGAGGGGATTTCTGATAACACAGAGTTGCTACTGGCTGCAGTTACGCCGCCAGAAGATGAAGCTGCAGCTGTAGAAAATAAAAAGGATGAAGAAGCAGAAGAGTATACTGCCAGAGAGCTTGAAGCGCTGGCTATTGCAGCCAGAATAAAGGAACTCGTTCATCCGGAGAAGGGGCTCCTTGTCCAGGATAAGAAAACCGGTGGATTAAGAAGAGCCATGTATGGAGACATTGCTATATTGCTTCGTTCCATGACCGGATGGGCAGATATATTTTCAGATACTCTTAGTGCAGAAGGTATCATAGCTCATACGGAAACCCAGACCGGTTACTTTAAGACACTGGAGATCTCTACAGCACTTAATCTTCTTCGGACGATTGATAACCCAAGACAGGATATACCTTTTACGGCAGTTCTGAAAAGTCCTATGGCAGGGTTCACAGATGGGGAACTGGCGGACATCCGTATGATAAAGAAAAGGGTGCCAATGTATGAGGCAGCCAAAAGTTACAGAAGCAGCAAAGAAGATGCCCTTGCTGTTAAACTGGATGAATTTTTTAAGAGACTTTCCAGTTACCGCAGTATTGCGGTGCATCTGCCGATACATGAATTGATACTTCATGTTCTTTCTGATACAGGTTACTACAACTATGTAGCTGCAATGCCTGCAGGCGAGAAGCGAAAAGCAAATCTTAACATGCTGGTCCAGCAGGCAATACGCTTTGAAGGGACCAGTTTCAGCGGGCTCTTTCATTTTATCCGTTATATGGAACGTCTGGACAGATATGATGTGGATTTTGGAGAGGCCAAGGTCACGGGAGAAGATGATAAAAGTGTCAGGATAATGAGTATCCATAAGAGTAAGGGGCTGGAATTTCCTATTGTTTTCGTAGCAGGTATGGGGAAGAATTTTAACACCCAGGATTCCAGAGCAAAGCTTTTATTGCACCAGGACTATGGTATCGGTATGGATTATATAGACTTAAACCTTCGTGTAAAGGAACCGACGTTAATAAAGAAATTCATACAAAAGCAGCTGGTTACAGAAAGTCTTGGGGAAGAGCTTCGAGTTCTGTATGTTGCCCTAACCCGTGCGAAGGAGAAATTGATATTAACAGCAGGTGTGAAGGATATGAAAAAGCTTCTGGAAAAGTATGCTCTGAAAGCCATTACACCAAGGAACACCTTAAGTTATCTGGAGCTTTCGGCAGCCTCCTCCTATCTGGATTGGATCATGCTGTCACTGATTCAGCAGAAAGGGTTTGAGGAGCTGCTGTTATCTTATGATTTACCAGTTTCTTCTGTTAGCGATGATAAGCTTACCGTGAGGGAATACACTTATGAAATGCTACTTGAGAGAGAGAAGGAGCGGCAGGTCGTTAAAGAAATCAAGGAGGATATACTGCTTGATAGAAGTGAAGATACGGTCTATGACGAGAATTATAAAAAGGATATCAAAGCATATTTTGAATATAAATATCCTTTTCAAGCGGAAGCCGGAATACACACAAAAGTAACAGTATCAGAACTTAAGAAAATGGGACAACAGGAAGAGGAGGAACTGTCGGTTGCTCTGCCTGTACTTAAAACGCAGGAGGAGGAATATCCTGTTCCCGCTTTCTTAAAGGAAATAAAAGAGGAAAAAGGAGCCGACCTTGGTACACTAATCCATAAGGTACTGGAGTTAACCCCTTTTGAAGGTATATATGGTGAGACAGAACTTTCGGACCATCTAGACAGGCTTGTTGAGGAGAAGCGGCTGTTACCCGAGGAACTAAAGATTCTTGATATCGGAAGAATCAGTAAGCTTTATCAGAGTGAACTGGGGCAGAGACTTCGTATGGCAGAAACGGAAGGCAGACTGTTTAAAGAACGGCAGTTTATTATGGGTGTCAAGGCGAAAGATATCGATGAAGAACTGCAAAGTGAAGAACTGGTCCTGGTACAGGGAGTCATTGATGCTTATTTCGTAGAAAAAAATGAGCTTGTTCTGGTAGATTATAAGAGTGATGCATATGTAACAGAAGAGAAACTAAAGAGTCGTTATCACATACAGCTAAGACACTACCAAAAGGCACTGGAACAACTTACCGGTATGAAAGTTAAAGAAAGTATTATCTATTCAGTATGGTTAAGTCGTCAGGTTTTAATAGAATAAATATGCACAACCATACAAGCTTACAGAATATTACAATATGCAAAAGTCCCAGCTGTGCTGTAATGTGCTGTTTTTACGTTATAGGAGTGTAGGAGAGATTTAGCAGTAAGTGAAATTTGCAGTTTTATTTCTTGCTTTCAAAATTGCCTGAATCCTTGGAAATTCTGCTTTACAAAGATTATATCAATAAAAGTTCAGGTATCGGAAAATAGGGGGGAATCCGATATCTGATTTTTTACGATTAATTATAAAATATCGGGACTGAAAGTTAAGAGATTGCTATTTACATGTAAAAACAGGAGGAAAGTCCTATGTGAAATCTGTTAAAATTTTGTAAATATATGAAAAATGCACTAAGTAATGAATAGGTTTTACGTTAAACTAAATAAATAAAAATTCATTTAAGATAATTTGTTTTATTTTGTTGTATTTTGTGTTATGATTATGCTAAATAGATAAAAAAAGTTATGCTTTATTAGTATTTCATATGAAATATGTAGAGAAATTTCATGTTTCACCTACCCAAAATAACAGCATTAACTTGGAATAATGCTATCAGGAGGACGAGATGAAGAGTACAGACAGATTAGTTACGGGGAAGAAAGAAAAAAAAGATTTTAAAAATTTTTTAAAGTCAGAAAAAAAGAAACAGTTAGCTGAATCTGGAAAAGAGGAGGATCTCAAAGGAGAGGTAGGTAGTACAAAAGCAAAGAAGGGATTAAACATTAATAAGAACAATGATAAAAAGCATGCAAAGTTGGCTAAGAAAGTAAAGGACAATGATTTCAAAGCGACTATGGATGCACTTGTCGGTAAAAGAGGGATTAAGGACAAGCTAAAGGAAACAAGAACCAAAATTATACTTACTGTATTGGTACCGGTAATTTTTATGGCTGTTTATGGTTATGTATCCTATATGAAGTCATCGGAAGCTATTACAGAAAGTTATGAATCCAATATTAAACAGACCATAGAAGCGGTCAGCGATTATCTTAATCTTGGTGTTGGTGCCGTACAGGATAAGGCAGTGGAACTTATTTTAAGTAAGTCCGTAACCAACTATTACATAAGGCTTAATAAAGAAGACACCATCGATGACTACAAGGATCTTAAGACCCTGCAGTCAGAAGTTATGGTCGTTAACCAGACAAACGTATTTATAGGTAACTCCTTTATGTTTGCGGATGTAGGTAAAGCTATTATTACAAAAGGTTCTGCACCGAAAGATTTATATGAGGTTTATGCAGAATCCGATGAAGGTAAAGCGATACTTGCAAGTAAGAAAACCAACCAATTTATTGGTAAGCATCTCTTCCTGGATGAGACCCTGGGACTGGATTCCAATAAATATTCCATGGCAGTAGTTGCTAAAATGCCTTCTGTAGATGGTTTTGTAATCCTTGATATATCAAAGGACGAGGTGGTAAAAACACTTAAAAATGTCAGTGATGTTGATGGCAGTATTGTTGGTTTTATTACAGGAGACGGAAATGAAACCAATACTACAGAGACCGGTGAAGCAGTATTTATTAATTCTGATTTCTATAAGAAAGAAGTTGCTGCAGGCAACCAATCTGGTTTGAATTACGCAACCTATAACGGTGAAGAGTACTTATATACCTATAATGATGTTGGTGAAACCGGTGGAGCTGTTTGGGCTTTGATACCTAAGTCTGAAATTGTTAAAAAGGCAGAATCTCTTAAGATGCTTAATATTGCATTTATTTTTGTATCCAGTATCATAGCAATTGTAATCGGTTATTTCATAGCTATGGGTATCGGTAATACGATAAGAAAACTCATGATGAATATAGCAAAAGCTGCAAAAGGTGATTTAACGGTTCAATTCGATACGACTAAGAAGGATGAATTTGGTATACTTTCGAAGAGTCTTGCAGACATGACAACCAGCATGAAACAACTAATAGGTGAAGCTTACCAGGTGGGGGGCAAGGTAACTCAATCTGCAGAGGTATTATCTCAGACCTCTGATCAGATTCTTACAGCGACCAAAGGAATCTCACTTACCATTGATGAAATTGAAGGTGGTGTGGTTCAGCAGGCAGATGATACAGAGAGATGCCTTGGACAGATGGCAAAATTATCGGATCAGATCAGCCAGGTATACAGTAACACTTATGAAATTGAGAAAACAGCAACGGATACCAAGAGTGTTATTGGTGATGGTATCGTAATCATTGATGAACTTGGTGAAAAAGCCAAAGCGACCACAGAAGTCACACAGACAGTTATTAAGAGCATTGAAGAACTGGAATATAAGTCCAGAAGCATCAGCAGCTTTGTAGGAATTATCAATGAAATAGCTGCCCAGACCAATCTCCTTTCCTTAAATGCTTCCATTGAGGCAGCTCGAGCAGGAGATGCAGGTAAGGGATTTGCGGTTGTTGCTGATGAAATCAGAAAATTGGCTGACCAGTCCGTTGACGCTGTGAAACAGATACAGGATATCGTAAACGATATCCAGAATAAAACCCAAGGAACTGTAACCTCCGCTAAGAAAGCCGGAGAGATCGTTGGTTCCCAGACAGAAGCTTTAAATAAGACAGTAGCTACTTTTGAGAAGATCAACACCTATGTTGGTAGTCTTGTAAGTAATCTGGATAACATTTCTATTGGTGTTAAGAGCATTGAATCTGCAAAAGAAGATACACTGGATGCTGTAAGAAGCATATCAGCCGTATCTCAGGAAACAGCGGCAGCTTCTGAAGAGGTTAGTGCTACTGCCAATGCACAGATTCGCACCGTAGAGAATTTAAGCCAGTCTGCTGCTGAATTAGCGGAAGATGCCAAGAATTTAGAGAGAGCAATACAGCTGTTTAAAATATAGTAATTTGGGATATTTCGGTATGAAACTTGTATATAAGGTTACACTTTAATATGTAAATAAACAGGGGCTGTTTATAAGAAAAGACATTTACGAATGAAATTCTAAAATGTTAATTCTTAAACAGTCCCTTGTTAAAATCAAGAAAGGGTGTATAATTATATGAGTAAAGCACAAGAAAAAAAGGAAATAAAACCCATAGAAGAATTGACTCCAGATGAGAGATTAAAATATGAAATAGCCAGCGAATTAGGACTGATGGACAAAGTAAAGAATAGTGGATGGAAATCACTCTCTGCCAAAGAAAGCGGTCGAATAGGCGGAATAATGACAAAGAGAAAAAAACAGATGAAGATGGAGGGCGGTAAGAAAGAACCATGAAAAAGAAGTTATTGTTAATCTATAATCCTATGGCAGGAAAGAGCAAGATAAAAAACTGGCTTTCAAGTATTGTAGAATACTTCGGAAGAGGTAATTATGAAATTGTTATTTATGCCACCAAGGGAAAAAAAGATGCCAAAAAAATCGTAACAGACTGCCTGAATAGAGATAATTATGAACTGGTAGTCTGTTCGGGAGGTGATGGTACTCTTAATGAAATAATCAGCGGCGTTATGGAATTTGACAAAAAGCCTGTTATTGGTTATCTGCCATCAGGCACCACCAATGATTTCGCTTACAATTTAAAACTTCCTAAGAGCCTTCCAAAAGCTGCTGAGGTAGTTCTTAAGGGTGAAATATTTCCCTGTGATATCGGAATCTTTAATGGGGAGTATTTTACATATACAGCTGCTTTCGGCTTATTTACAGATGCATCATATGAGACTCCTCAGGCAAATAAAAACACCCTCGGCAGAATGGCTTATATTCTGGAGGGTATTAAAAGACTGCCTAACTGGAAATCTTATAACATGGAGATCCAGTGCGGTGAACGTATAATCAAGGATAATTTTATCTACGGTATGGTAGCGAATTCCGTTTCTGTAGGAGGCTTCAAAGGGCTTGCCGGCAAAGATGTACAGCTGGATGACGGCCTTTTTGAAGGTATCTTTATTAAGATGCCTCAAACTGTTTTAGAATTCCAGGGTGTAATCAATGATCTCTTAAAAGGGAACTTAAACAGTGATCATATTTATTCTTTCCCGGTTAAGGAAATTACTTTAATATGTGAAGAGAAAGTACCCTGGTCGATCGATGGTGAATTCGGTGGGGAGCATGAAAAAGTTGAAATAAGCAATCTGAACAGGGCCGTTTCTATCATACGAGGCATTGACTAGAAGGCACTAATAAGAAATTCATGTCTGCTATCAAGTTGTCTTAACGGACTGCTTATTCGAACGGACTGCTTATTCGAACTGAATACTTATTTGAACGGACTGCTTATTTGCTCTGATTCCTTATTCAAAATGCTCTTTTCCACTTAAGTTCAGAGAACGAATACCAAGGAAATTCTTAATAACCACACAAATGCCTCCCAATAAGATGGAGGAGTCCTGAAGCGCGGATGACTCAATTCTTACGAAACTGTTCATTTTACTATTTAGTGCTTCTTCAATTCGTTTGGTCAACTGGGGGAAGAAGATAGTGAAAGCACTATTGATTATAATAATATCAGGGTTATAAGCATTAAGAACATTATTGCTTAAGATACCCATAAGTTTTACAAAAAGGTCCATGATAGCAGCTGCATCAGAGTCTCCCTCCAGATACGCGGCAGAGAGAATATCAAATGAAGCAGTCTCAAGGCCCTTTCTAACCGCATATTCTTTTAATAATGCCCGTTCAGAGACATACTGTTCCAGACAGCCGTGATTACCGCAGGGGCATTCTCTTCCGTCTATCTCAATAATGGTATGACCGAATTCACCGGCTCTGCCGTTATATCCGGTATAAAGTTCATTGTTGATTAACAGACCCAGACCAATTCCGGAATGGACACTGATATTGGCAATGTTGGGATAGTCATGCATAAAGGTCTTCTCACCAAGTACGGAAAGATTCGCTTCATTTTCTAAATATACAGGAGTATTATAATATTCATTTAATTTTCCGGCCAGGTCATAACCTTTCAGATCATAGTAAGGAGTGAATGAAACCTGGTTTTCATGAACTACACCGTGAATACCCAGAGATATTCCAACCATCCCATAAGGGGAGGCTTCTTTGTCTTGTTTCATGGAATCAATGACATGAATTAAGGCATCTAAAATATCATTTTTCAGTTTTGGGGTTTTTATCTGCTTTAAACGGCAGTTCTCGCCCTGTAAGTCAGTCATCATAACGGATATCGTATCTACACCCACATCAACACTTACTACATAACCGGATTTTTTCTGGAAACTTAATAATATGGGCTTCCTTCCGAAATCTGTATTATCACATCCGATCTCTTCCACCAGGTTGCGGTTGATCAGATCTGCAACAATAGCAGAAATAGTAGCTTTTGTTAAGCCAAGAATCTTTGATATGTTGGCTCGTGAAATAGGACCTTGATTGATGACAGTCTCAAGGACCAGTGTGCTGTTAATATCTCGTATAAGTTCTTTACTTCCTGTAATCATGTTTATTACCAATGCCTTTCTCGCTTTGGGTTAAGCTTTTATTCCTCAATTATTTCTATGGCTATTATAGTATCACACTTTGTCAAGCTTGAAAAGAGCATTGAATGCTTAAACACTGGTAATTATGCCGTAAAATATGATCAATTTTTTGGCAGCGGATATGACATAATTTAGTTGACAAGCAGAATAATAATTGATATGCTAGATGTAGCAAGATTAGTTTATTGATTAAACAAACAAACAAACCAGGAGGATTAAGTATGGCTTATTTTGAAAAGGTACAGAAAATTGCATATGAAGGACCGGAGAGCAAGAACCCTCTAGCCTTCAAATATTATAATCCCGAAGAAGTGGTAATGGGAAAAACCATGAAGGAACAGCTGCGTTTTGCCATGTCTTACTGGCATACATTTACTTATATGGGTAGTGATCCCTTTGGTTCAGGAACTATGTTCAGACCTTGGGATAACCACGAGTGCTCCATGGAAATTGCAAAAGAAAGAGTTCATGCAGCATTTGAATTTATGGAGAAAGCTCAGATTCCTTTCTTCTGTTTCCATGACAGAGATATTGCACCGGAAGGAAAAGACCTGGCAGAAACCAATGCAAGATTGGATGAAATCGTTGAAGTAATCAAGGAAGAGATGAAGCGTACCGGTATCAAATGCCTTTGGGGGACTACCAATGCTTTCAGCAATCCAAGATTCGTACACGGTGCCGGAACTTCCTGTAATGCCACTGTATTTGCCTATGCAGCAGCACAGATAAAGAAAGCCATTGAAATAACCAAGGATTTAGGCGGAGAGAACTATGTATTCTGGGGCGGAAGAGAAGGTTATGAGACGCTTCTTAACACCAATACAGAACTTGAGCTTGACAACATGGCAAGACTTTTAAAACTTGCCTGCGACTATGCAGAGCAGATTGGCTTTACCGGACAGTTCTTAATTGAGCCTAAGCCCAAGGAGCCTACCAAACATCAGTATGATACAGATGCAGCAACGGTTATTTCCTTCTTAAGAAAATACGACCTTCTGGATAAATTTAAATTAAACATTGAAGCAAACCATGCAACTCTTGCAATGCACACCTTCCAGCATGAGCTTAATATGTCTCGTATAAATGGCGTATTAGGCAGCGTAGATGCTAATATGGGTGATCCTATGCTTGGCTGGGATACAGACCAGTTCCCTACCAATCTTTATGATACAACACTTGCAATGTATGAGATCTTGTTAGCGGGCGGACTTACCAAAGGCGGACTGAATTTCGACTCCAAGGTAAGAAGAGCTTCTTTTGAAGAAGATGATTTATTTTTAGCTTACATTGCGGGAATGGATGCATTTGCAAAGGGACTTAAGGTAGCTGCTAAGTTATTAGAGGATAAGGTATTCGAAGACTTTAAAGATAAGCGTTATGCAAGCTATACAGAAGGTCTTGGAAAAGATATCATTGATGGTAAGGCCGACTTTAAATCTCTGGAAGCTTATGCTCTTACTAACGGCATTAGTCCTAATGTATCCGGCAGACAGGAAATGCTTGAATCCGTATTAAACCAGTATATACTTGAAACCAAGTAATTTAGTAATTATTAAAGATAAAGTCATGTACTAAATGTAAAGTCATGATACTAAAGATCTAGAGAGTCAAAAGTTCTGTTTTGTTGTCATACGGACGGAAAAATGCACAAAACAGTAAGACTCATGCTTCATTCCAAGGGATAAGAAGTCCTAATTCTCTGAATATTTTGTGCTTGACATATAATAAAACAGATAACTCGCTACGCTCAAACAATCTGTTTTATTATATAGCACAAAAAATTCAGAGAAAAGGACTTCTAATCCCTTTCCATAGGCGCATTCGTTCTTTCTGTTTTTTGCTTTTTTCCTGAAATTGATAAAAGAAAAATTAACTTTATCATAATAAATCAACTAGAACTTTTGACTCTCTACTAAAGATAAAGTCATGTACTAAAGATAAAGTCATGTACTAAATATAAAATCATGTACTAAAAGCTGTAGAAATAGTAAATGGACTAATATATCTTAAAATAAGGATTGCGGTTACTTAAAGTATAAGTTGAATAAAATAAAGTTATCAGTAATCAGTTCCCCTCATTACATATGTGCGTAATGAGGGGAACTTGTACAGGAAAGAGGTAGGTATGCTCTATATCGGAGTTGATTTAGGAACATCCTCAGTAAAGCTGTTATTGATGGATGAAAAACTATCAGCTTTCCAAAGCCCGGTTGGTCAGAACAGAATCCGGAGGATTGGTTTGCAGGGTTGATGGAAGGCTTGAAAGCATTAACAGAAGGTGCAGATAAGAATACAGTAAAAGGCATCAGTTTCAGCGGACAGATGCATGGAATGGTAATTCTTGACGAAGAGGATAGGGTAATACGCCCAGCCATCCTTTGGAATGACGGACGTACCCAAGCAGAATGCGATTATTTAAATTATGATATCGGAAGAGACAAGATATCCTCCTATACCGGCAACATGGCACTGACAGGTTTTACTGCACCCAAACTCTTATGGGTTAAGAAACATGAACCGGAAAATTTCATGAAGATTAAAAAGGTTATGCTGCCCAAGGATTACATAGCTTACCGTTTATCCGGTGTACATTCCACTGATGTTTCTGATGCTTCCGGAATGCTTCTGTTAGATGTAAAGGAAAAGTGCTGGTCCAAGGAAATGCTTGATATCATCGGTCTCAAAGAAGAACAGATGGCTAAGGTTTATGAAAGCTACGAGGTAACAGGAAATCTAAGTGCAGATATTGCAGAGGAACTAGGGCTGCCTTTGGATTGCAAGATAATAGCCGGAGGCGGTGATCAGGCAGTTGCAGCTGTTGGTACCGGAACCGTAGGCTCTGGAATGTGCAGTGTATCCCTTGGAACCTCAGGGGTAGTATTTGTTGCAAGCAAGGATTATTCTGAAATTGACGACAATGCCCTTCATGTATTTGCTCATGCAGACGGCAGATATCATTTCATGGGTGTTATGCTTTCTGCTGCTGCTTCTAACAAGTGGTGGATGGATGAAATATTAAAGACAAAGGAATATTCAAAAGAGCAGCAGGAAATAAGCAAGCTTGGGAAGAATAATGTATATTTCCTGCCCTATCTGATGGGAGAGAGAACTCCGCATAACAATCCGGATGCCAGAGGTACCTTTATCGGTATGACCATGGATACCACAAGAGCTGATATGACCCAGGCTGTACTGGAAGGTGTGGCTTTTGCTCTGAGGGATTCCTTTGAAATTATTAAGAATACAGGCCTTAACATAGAGCGTATCCGCATTAACGGAGGCGGTGCTAAGAGCCCTCTCTGGTGTAAGATTCTTGCCAATGTACTGAATGTTAAGGTAGATAAGATTAATTCTGAGGAAGGTCCTGCTTTTGGTGCCGCTATCTTAGCAGCAGTAGGCTGCGGAGAATATCCATCTGTTGTAGAGGCTGCCGGCAAACTGATTCAGGTAACTGAAACTACTGAACCAGAGGCAGAGGCTGTAAGCCTCTATGATAAGAAATACTCTGTCTTTAAGGACATATATCCTGCTCTTAAGCCGGTGTATGATCAAATGGCAAAAGAACAGAACTAATAATAAATAGAAAGTTAGCAGTTGACATATATATACAGATATGTTAATTTAGACTCATTCATAAATAAAGGCTTTGAAGGCGCATAGTAGATGCTTAAACACTGTCAGAGAGAGGGAGTCACCGGCTGAAAGCTTCCTTAAGTTTAGGTAAGCATTGAAATTTCACGCTGGAGCTTCATGTCTTAAATGCAGTGCAGAGTAGGATGTGACGTAGATGCACGTTACGCTGTGATGAGTGCCCATAATGTCATTAATACCGGAAGAAGCAGATCATAAGCTTAGGAAAGTGTTGATTCAGACTATGGGAAACTGGGTGGTACCGCGGATTATAATCCGTCCCTGTTGTTTTTACAGGGACGGATTTTTTGTGTTTTCTTCCTTTAAATCTGCCCCTGAATATTATGACGATATAAAGGAGGTACTCTTATGAAAGAGAAGATTCAGCAGTTGAAGATTCAATTTCAGGAAGAAATGAAAGCAGTAGAAAAGAAGGAGGAGTTAGAAAGAATCAGGGTATCCTATCTGGGCAAAAAAGGTAAAGTAACAGATATCATGAATCAGATGAAAGAGTTAGAACCAGAGGAAAGGCGTGAAACCGGAAGGGAGATCAATCTTTTAAAGAATGAAATCACCGATTCAATTAACAGGACTGGTAAGTTACTTGAGGAAAGGGAATTTGAAGAGACGCTTAGAAAGACAGAAAAATACGACTTTTCCATTCCCTCACCGATTACCCAGGGAACCCTTCACCCGATAACCATTGTTCAAAAGCAGATAGAAGACATCTTTAAGACAATGGGTTTTATTATTGAAGACGGATTGGAAATCCAGACGGAATTCAATAACTTTGAGGCGGCCAATATTCCGAAGAACCATCCGGCCAGAGATATGCAGGATACCTATTATCTGGAGAACGGACAACTGCTTAAGACACATACAACCGCTGCCCAGAATTATATCATGAGAAAATACGGTGCTCCGGGCAAGGATGAGACCTTGAAGGTACTATTTCCGGGAAGGTGTTTTCGAAATGAGAATATTGATGCATGTCATGAAAATACCTTTTTCCAGATGGAGGGTATGATGATTGGTGAGGATATTTCCATCGCCAATATTATCTACTTTATGAAGGTATTGTTATCAGAGGTATTTAAAAGGGATGTAAAGGTAAGGCTCAGACCCGGTTTCTTCCCCTTTGTAGAGCCCGGTTTTGAGCTTGATATAAATTGTCAGATCTGCGGGGGAAAAGGCTGTCCTACCTGTAAACAGGCAGGCTGGCTGGAGTTATTACCCTGCGGAATGATTCACCCCAATGTGTTAAATATGGGAGGAATAGATTCAGAGCATTATACCGGCTTTGCTTTCGGACTTGGACTAACGAGACTTGCAATGATGAAGTATGAGATAAAAGATATCCGTGTGTTTAATAGTGGTAACCTCAGAATATTAAGACAGTTCAAGGACAGGTAGGAGGCAGAAAATATGTTGATTTCAATGAATTGGATTTCGGATTATACAGATTTGACCGGTATTGATCTTAAGGAGCTTATCAATAAATTTACTCTGTCAACAGCAGAGGTGGAACATGTCTATGATATGGGGACAGGAATTAAGTCTGTGGTAGTTGGTGAAATTATAGCAGTAAAAGCACATCCTGGCGTGAATAAGCTGCATTTGTTAAAGGTGAATACCGGAGATGAAGTTGTAGATTGCGTTTGTGGAGCCGCTAATGCAGCAGTAGGTGCCTATGTAGCGTTTGCTAAAGCAGGTGGTCAGGTAGGTGATATGGTAATAAAAGAGGCAGTAATTGCAGGAGAAAGAAGCTGCGGGATGTGCTGCTCAGAGAAGGAACTTGGTATCAGTGAGGATAATTCGGGACTCATGATACTAGATAAAACCCATCAGCCCGGTACAAATATACTGGAATTTCTGCCTCTTAAAGATGTTGTCTTCGAAGTGGATAACAAGTCCTTAACCAACCGTCCCGACTTATGGGGGCATTACGGCATCGCCAGAGAAATAGCCGTATTAACAAAGCGTCCCTTAAGAGCACTTAAAGTAATGGATACAGAAGTCTTTAGGGGACTGCCGCCGGTACCTGTTACCCTTGAAGATAAGGAACAGACCTTTCGTTATTCTGCCATAAGGGTTGAGAACGTAACGAAGAAGCGTACGCCCCTTCAGATGAAGATCAGACTTACCTATTGTGGTATGCGCTCCATTAACCTTCTGACGGATCTGACTAATTATCTGATGCTTGAGATAGGGCAGCCAATGCATGCTTTTGATAATAAGGCAATACAAGGTATACGGGTGAAAACCTTCCCGGCTCCGTTTGAATTTATAACACTGGATGG
The DNA here is from genome assembly GCA_029256725.1 of Anaerocolumna sp. Classification (GTDB taxonomy): domain Bacteria; phylum Bacillota; class Clostridia; order Lachnospirales; family Lachnospiraceae; genus Anaerocolumna. The sequence continues at coordinate 19,359 of JAQSXJ010000066.1, forward strand.
TGTTAAGAGAGCCGTGGATAAGGATATGCTGATGATCTGTTCCGATGGTGGTGAACCTGCCGCCATTGCAGGGATTATGGGAGGTGATAGCTCCGGAATAGGAGAGGGAACAACAGAACTGTTATTAGAATCCGCTAATTTTGACGGTACTTTGATCAGAAAAGCAGCTGCAAGACTTGGTTTGAGAACGGATGCCAGTACCCGATATGAGAAGACTTTGGATCCGGAAATGACAGTAACTGCTATAAGAAGATTTTTGGAACTATTAAGGGAGACAGATTCCGGTATTAAAGTAACATCTTCTTTAACGGATCATTATAAGAAGCGGTACAAGGTGATAACCATTGATTTTGATAAAGCTTATGTGGATAAATACACTGGCATTGACATTTCGACGGAGCAAATTACAGAGACTCTTTCGGCACTTGGATTTACTGTTAAGCATAGGGATATGAACTTTACTGTGACAGTGCCCTCATACCGTGCTACCAAAGATATTACCATAAAGGCTGATTTAATTGAGGAAATTACCAGAATCTATGGATATGACAACATAAAGGGAAAATCAAACAAATCAATGATTTCCCCAATCCGTCATAGCACTGAGCGAGAAGAAGAATACAGGATCAAACTTCTTCTGGCAGATAGATTTGGAATGAATGAAGTGCATAATTATATCTGGTATGACACCAAAACAAATAAAGAACTGGGCATTCAGACCAAGGCTAATGTGAGAATTATCAACTCTGTCACTGTGGAAAATGACACGATAAAATCCACCTTAATCCCTTCTCTTCTTAATACAATTTATAAAAATGCTGATCAAATACCGGAGATGGGGATATTTGAAATTGGTCGAGTTGCAGAGGGAATGGGAGAAGATAACTTATGCAGGGAGAGAAAGAAGCTGGGAATCATAGTAACTAGCAGAGATATGACAGAAAAGCAGGTTTTCTTTAAAATGAAAGAAGTGATTGAGAACCTTGTCGACTCATTAAAAAATATTGCTCCAACTTATCAGGAGTACAAAGGGGAAAAAGAAGTAGAGGAAGCAAATTATATTCATCCTGTTAATTCTGCAAAGATATTTATTCATGGAAAGGTTACCGGCTATTTTTCCTGTCTACACCCTAAGGTAAAAGACAGGATTGATAAGAAGCTTAATATTGCAATCGCAGAAATGGATATGGAGAAGCTTACTGCAATAGGGAAAGAAAATATTGTATACAAAGAGCTATCAAGATATCCCGGTATAACAGCAGATTTCAGCCTGCTTACGGATAAAGGAACCCGGTACGAAGAACTGAAGGCGATCATTTCAAAATTTTCCTGTGAATATCTGAAGTCTTATAGCTTGATTGATACTTTTGAAGATGAAACGGTTCTAATGGGTAAAAAGAGTATAACAGTCAGGTTCGAATTTGGCTCAGATGAGAGAACTTTAGAGAGTAAAGAAATAAGTGAAATGACTGCCAGGCTTTTAGACTTATTGAAAGCAAGTGGTATTCAATTAAGACAATGAGGAATCATTATCATGTAATTAAACTATTCTGATAGCATATATCAGAAATAAGATATACCGAAATGAGTTTCTTTCGTACATTTTCATAAGTGAATGAAGGAAATGAGTCGTAGAAAGAAAATAAACCGATAGATACTATTAATTAGAATAACTAAGAGAAGCTGCAGAGCTTTCTGAACTTGCTGTTTTCCCAAATGAGTGAGAGTTTACTGACTGATATAGCCTGTAATGTTTTGATTAAAGACGGCATGTTATTCGTGGTAAATTCTCAAGGATTCAGCCAGTGAAGGAATGCTTTGCAGTTTTTTTAGTAAGAAGTAAGTTTATTCGTTTGTTGGTTAACTGCTGGTTAATATTATTAATAGAAGTTAACTACGAATCCACTGATCAAACCTTTAACCTATATCAGATATTCAGTGCCATATATTAAACCATTAGATCAGTATAAGAAAAATTATTAAACAATAAAACCAATAGATAAATATTCCCTTCTAGAAAGGAGCCTTATGGATACCATTAATATCGGAAGAATCATTTCAGAAAAGCGAAGAGCGAAAGGTATTACACAGGAAGAGCTGGCGAATTATCTGGGTATTTCAAAGCCTGCTGTATCCAAATGGGAGTCAGGGCAGAGTTATCCGGATATCTTATTTCTCCCGGTACTTGCTTCCTATTTTAATATCTCAGTTGATGAACTGATAGACTATGAACCCATGATGATCAAGGAGGATGTACGAAAGCTTTACCATCGATTGGCAGAAGATTTTTCTAAGAAGCCCTTTGAAACTGTATATGAGGAATGTGAAGGATATCTTAAGAAGTATTTCTCCTGCTGGTATTTGCAATACCGTATCGGACTATTGTATCTTAATCACTGTGCACTCGCCGGTTCTCCAAATAGAACCCAGGAGATACTTGACCGGTCGGTGGAAATATTTAGACTGGTCGAACGCTCCTGTGAAGAAGTAAGCCTTGCTAAACAGGCCATGCAGCTAAAAGCTTATTGTTATATCTGTCAGCAGAAACCAGTAGAAGCAATAGAGGTATTAGAAAGCCTGAATGAACCGATTATACAAACGGAGTCCCTCCTTGTAAAGGCATACCAGCTAAAAGGGGATAAGGATAAAGCAATTGTATACCTGCAAGGCAGCGCTGTCGCCAGTCTGAATATCCTGCTTGGATGTTCCGTGGATTTCTTTCAGCTATATGCCGATAGCCCTGAGCGAATGGATAAATATTACGATATTTTTATAAAGCTTGTAGATATTTTTAAGGTAGAGCAGATGTCTCCGGGAGGTTTGTATTCCATCTATCTGACAGCAGCAGCTATTTATGTCCTACAAGGCAGAAAAGAAAAAGCCCTGGAGGTGCTTGAGGAATATGCAGCCCTTGCGAAAAGAAATGCCGGAAAAGATTTTGAAATACGAAGTAACGATATATTTGATAACCTTGAGACCTATCTAAAATCTATTGATGCAGAAACGATAGCACCTAGAAGTTCAGAAGTGATATGGAGAGATATTAAAAATATCCTAGCAGAGAATCCTGCATTTAAACCTTTGGAAGGTGAACCACGTTTTCAAATAATTATTAGAAATCTTAAGGAAGTATGGAAACAGAAATGAAACAATAGGCCAGTGTCAGCGGATACAAGTTGAGCGTGATGAAGAAGCATCTTTACACAAAATAAATAATAAGGAGGACAGAGGGTGGTAAGAACTTTTTATTAGTTGTTTAGGGGGATGCCAGAAACGAAGTATCTTAATTAAGAAGAGTGAAAAATAAATGAAAGGTAGCCACAAAGAGAGCTTTCACTCTTTTATATTCTGGACAATGGAAGGAATATCATACCTTTCTATTGTATGTGGCAGTATCGCAGCCCTGTCTGCGATATGTAATAGGTAAATAATATGAATGGTCTGGAGCAATTAAAAGAATATCTTCCTTTTTTAATTCCAATTTTGATAATACAGTATGGATTGATGATAGCTGCGCTGGTTCACATACTCCGACACAAGAAATATCGAATTGGAAACCGTGTTGTTTGGATTATAATTTCCGTTGTGGTAAATACAATCGGACCGATTCTTTATTTCACCATAGGAAAGGGTGAGGAATAATGGCAGTTCTTAAGCTAAACAATGTTTCCAAACAATTTGGTGATATCAAAGTTATAAATGATTTAAGCTTTGAAGTTCCTGAGCATTCGGTGTTTGGTTTTATCGGAAAGAACGGTGCCGGTAAAACTACTACTATGAAGATGATACTTGGTTTTTATAAGCCGGATGCAGGAGATATTCTGGTGTGTGGTGAGAAGGTAAGCTATGGTAATACGAAGACCAACCGTTATATCGGATATCTACCGGATGTACCGGAATTTTACGGATATATGACTCCCAGAGAGTATCTGAAACTCTGCGGTGAAGTTACCGGACTTAAAAGAGATACCTTGCGAATAAGATCTGATGAGTTATTGGAGCTTGTGGGTTTGCAGAATGTAAACAAAAAGATTCGTAATTTCTCAAGAGGTATGAAGCAAAGACTGGGAATAGCACAGGCTCTTCTGAATGAGCCCAAGCTTCTGATATGTGATGAGCCAACCTCTGCACTGGATCCCGTTGGCAGGATGGAAATTCTCAATATTCTTTCACTTGCCAAGGAGAGAACCACCATATTGTTTTCAACTCACATATTATCAGATGTAGAGCGTATATGCGACAATATCGGAATTCTAAATGATGGAACCCTTGCATTAGAAGGAAGCACAGCAGATATCAGAAACAGTTACAGAACGGATACCGTTCGTCTTGAGATAGGACAGCAATATTCTGCGATTAAGACAGCAGAAGGATTAAGAGGTATTTCAGGTATAACGAATATCCGACAGGATAATCAGATTATTGAACTTGAGGTTACCGATACCGAAGAAGCAGGAGCCCGTATATTGAGTTTTTTGCTAAAAGAGAATATTCAGATAATACGTTATGAAATCACAGAACCTTCACTGGAAAATATTTTTATGAAAGTGATAGTGTGAAATAGGTGTGAAGGGCGGTTAGTATGAAATTAGACATGTGCAGCCCTCCAAGAGATTTTATACAACAGGTACTGCCTACAACACGAGGTACTGCAGCGGATAGGAGTTCAATATGAATAAAATAAAATCACATTCCCAATACGAATATATGAAAACTAGTGATATCTATAACTCTAGAGGTTTGAGTATAAGGGGATATTTAGCCTTTACTAAAAAGGAGTTGTTAGAGCAGATACGTACTTACAAGTTACTGATATTCCTTGCAGCATTTTTAATGTTCGGTCTAATGAGTCCACTGCTTGCCAAATTATTGCCCAATATCCTCTCGTCTATGGATATGGGAGGGATAACACTGGAACTTCCAAACCCTACAGCTATGGACGCCTATGCCCAATTTTTTAAGAACCTTACACAAATGGGGATTTTGGTATTGCTGTTGGTCTTTGGCGGTACCTTATCGGGGGAATTTATAAAAGGTACCTTACTTCAGATACTTGCAAAGGGATTATCCAGAACAGCAGTTTTAATGGCAAAATTTACAGCATCCGCAATTTTATGGACGGGAGGATTTTTGCTGTCCGTTGCAATAAATTATATTTATACGGTATATTTATTTGACAGTGGCTCATTGCCTAATCTACCCCTGTCTCTGTTCTGTTTATGGCTCTTTGGGGTATTCCTTATTTCATTGATACTTTTATCCAGTACCATAGCACCAGGAGCTTTCGGGGGATTGATTTTTTCTGTAATTACATTGGCAATCTTGCTAATGGTAAATGTATTTAAGAGTGCCGCGAAATATAATCCTTTAACCTTAGCTTCCGCTAATACAGAGTTGCTAAACGGTACAAAAGATGCAGAGACAGTCTATCTGACTATTGTAATCACGGTAATACTTACGGTTGGTGCACTGCTCCTGTCTATCCTGTTTTTCAAGAAAAAAAGAATATAAGTTTTCAAGGTAGAAAAAAGAAGCTGTTAGTTAGATGACAGCTTCTTTTGCTTGTTTGGAAACGGAGGTTCTCTCAGACAGTTGATTGTTGTGCTCAACTGGGGTATAATGCTTGTACGAATGCTTATGTTTAGGACAGACAGATGGGATTTTTAGGAGGTACCGATGAATTTCAGACCATGCATTGACATACACAACGGTAAAATCAAACAGATTGTAGGCGGAAGCCTGACAGATGAAGACAGAAAGGCAGCAGAGAATTTCGTATCCGAAAAAGGTGGAGAATACTATGCCGCTCTTTATAAAGAGGATGGACTTAGAGGCGGGCATATAATCATGCTCAATCCTGTCGGAACCAAGGAGTATGAGCTTGACAGGATTCAGGCGGAAAGAGCCTTAAAGGAATATCCGAAAGGGCTTCAGATAGGAGGCGGTATTACAGATAAGAACGCCTGCCAATTTCTTGAAGCAGGAGCCTCTCATGTTATAGTTACTTCTTTTGTATTTCAAAATGGGATTATTCAATATGATAACCTTAGTCGGATATCAGCTGAGACCGGCAGAGATAGATTGGTTCTGGATTTGAGCTGCCGCAAAAAAGGAGAAGGCTACTATATAGTAACAGATCGCTGGCAGAAATTTACCGAGGAAAAGCTTTCTGCTGAACTCCTTAAGAAATTATCCGGTTATTGCAGTGAATTCCTAATACATGCAGTTGATGTAGAAGGGAAATCAGCCGGTATTGATAAAGACCTGATAGAGCTGCTGAAAGGGTGGCAGGGGTGTCCCCTAACCTATGCAGGAGGCGTTGGGAGTTTTAAGGATCTGGAGTTAATAAATGAAATAAGCGGTGGTATAATAGATGTTACCATAGGCAGTTCTCTTGATTTATTTGGTGGACCAATGAAATATAGGGAAGTAGTGGAATGGTTTCAGAAGATTCATAGGTAACGGTTGAAAGAAAATATGATGATAGAAAGGATGCCACAATAGATTTATTCAACCTGTAATTTGTGGCACTATCGCAGGATATCTGTGGTATGCAAGGTTTAAGAATGGAAGCTTATACGGGGTTTGCCCAGGTTTATGATATATTTATGGACAATGTGCCTTATGAAGAATGGGCAGATAATATTAGAAACATGCTGATTAAATACGGAGTGAAGGATGGTTTGATTCTGGATCTTGGCTGCGGTACCGGGAATATTACAAGACGCCTTGCCGATTACGGTTACGATATGATTGGTATAGATATATCCGAAGAAATGCTGGGTATTGCCATTGAGAATAAATACGAAGAAGACGGTGAAGTCCTTCCTGGCAGTAAAAGAGAGGATATCCTGTATCTTAATCAGGATATGAGGAGCTTTGAACTCTATGGAACGATTGGAGCTGTTATCTGCAGCTGTGACAGTATGAATTACATTACAAATGAAGATGACTTAAAGCAAATTTTTCGTCTGGTAAATAACTATCTGGATCCTGGCGGTATATTTTTATTTGATATGAATACAGAACATAAGTATAAAAATATTCTTGGTGACAGTGTTATTGCAGAGAATAGGGAAGATTGCAGCTTTATCTGGGAAAATTATTATAATGAGAAAGATAATTTAAATGAATATCAGGTAACAATATTCGTAAGGTCAGAAGCTGAAGGAGATATGAACTTAAAGCAAAAGGCTGAGAGGAATGTCTATGAGAAATTTAGCGAAACTCACTACCAGAAAGCTTATTCTATAGAGCGTATAAAAGAACTTCTCATAGAAGCCGGTATGGAGTTTATTGGTGTTTACGATGGTTATACAGAAACAGCAACATCTGAAACCACAGAAAGAGTCTGTTTTCTGGCAAGAGAAAAATATCAGCAGGGAAAAGAATATAAGGCGGACTAAATAGGTTGGTTTTTAGTAAGAAAGGTTAGGTATTAAAAATGACAGATTATATAATTAGAGCAACAGCTGCGGACAATCAGATCCGTGTCTTTGCAGCAACAACAAGAGAATTGGTAGAGTATGCAAGAAGTGTTCATAATACTAGTCCTGTAGCAACAGCAGCCCTTGGAAGATTACTGACAGCGGGTGCTATGATGGGAAGTATGATGAAAGGAACCGATGATTTATTGACCCTCCAGATTAAAAGTGACGGACCCATTGGGGGAATTACGGTTACAGCAGATGCCTCTGCCAACGTAAAAGGTTATGTATACCATCCGGAGGTTATGCTGCCTCCAAGTCCTGCGGGCAAGCTGGATGTAGGCGGTGCCGTAAATCCGGGAATCTTAAGCGTAATAAAAGATTTGGGTTTAAAAGAACCCTATGTAGGTCAGACACAGTTGGTATCAGGTGAGATTGCAGAAGATCTGACTTATTATTTTGCGGCCTCCGAGCAAATTCCTTCTTCTGTAGCCTTAGGGGTACTGATGAATAAAGATAATACGGTTAGAAAAGCCGGCGGCTTTATTATACAGCTTCTGCCCTTTGCAGAGGAAGAAGTAATACAGAAGCTGGAGGAAAAGTTAGCAAGTATTCCCTCTATTACCTCCCTGTTAGTAGAATATGATACACCGGAGAAAATTCTTGAAATTATTCTTGGCGATATGGGGCTTTCCATTATGGATAAGATGGATACGAAGTTCGACTGTAATTGCACAAAGGAAAGAGTAGAGAAGGCAATTGTAAGTATTGGGAGAACAGAGATACAGGAAATGATTGATGAGGACAAACCTATTGAAGTTAACTGCCATTTTTGCAGCACCCATTATCACTTTACAGTAGATGATTTGAAAGATATAATAACTAGAAGTAAATAATAAATAAGTAAGTAAAGAAGTAGATAAGTAAATAAATAAGTAAAAAAGTAATACGAAAAAAAGAAATTAGTAAGCAATTGCTTACAGCAGCTGAGACGGCTGCTGTAAACAAGCAAACAAAGTAACCGGGTACATAAATTTGTACCCGGTTCTTTTGTTTTGTAGGCATGGGGGTAAAACTCCTTGTATAGTTTGAAAGGTATATTATTCTAAGATTTAACCTTCTGATGGCAGTAGGAATGAATTTAACTTTCTTGCTAATTTATGGTATATATAATTTGAAATATTACCCATTAAATGGTATATTAAAACTATATAATTTAACCAGAATGCACAAATGACATATTTTTATTCGTATCTTGAACATAACATACTGTTGTCATGTTCCGTGTGGTACGCTTACTCTAAAATACTGGGAGGAAAAGAATAATGAATAAAGAAATAATCGCTAGAGCTGCAGAAATCGTCGCAAGTAAGACTGATGGCGGTAATGAGGGATACTGTGTATTAGCATTGATTGACAATGAGGGTTATCCGACAACCTCAACTATATCTGCCTCCAAAGCCGAAGGGATAAATTGGATTACGTTTTGTACCGGTCTTGGAAGCAACAAAACCAGGCGAATTGAGAAATGTAACCGTGCAAGTGTTTGTTTTGATTCTATAGACCATAATATTACACTGGTGGGTACTATAGAGGTAATAACTGACCCAGAAATTAAAAAAGAAATGTGGTATAAGGGACTTGAAAATCATTTTAATGGCTCCGATGATCCGGATTACTGCGTTTTATGTTTTAAAACTGATCGATACAATCTTCTTGTGGATTGGAAGGAAGCGAGTGGCAATTTATGAAGCGATTACTTATGCAAATCTATACAAAGAACAGAGCCGAGGCCTTTGAGTTCTATAAGAAAGCTTTTAACGCCGAACTTGGGTGGTGTGATAAGGATGAAAACGGAAACATTATACATGCAGAGCTTGATATATGCGGGCAAAATATAGCAGTGGGCGAATTTAATAGCGAGCCCAAAGAGATGGCAGGCGGAAATACTATGCAGTTTTGTTTGCAATTCGACAAAGGGGAAGAACATATTATAAAACATGCTTATGAAGCTATGAAAGAGGAGGGCAATGTGCTTGCACCGCTTGGGCCTTGTTTTTTCAGTTCATATATGACTGATATTATAGATAAATATGGTGTTCACTGGTGTTTATTTATATAAAATATGATTTTGGTAAATAGTATGAGTTGATAAAATACATAATTTACACTACTGATTTGTGGCAGTTTCACATCCGCATGCAGACGAGGTAGGCAGTGGGAGCTGGTGTGAAATATAGTAAATTTCGCACTTCTTATTTGAAGTACCACAAGTGACTTGCTGTATAAATAGGGGCTGGTGAGAAATAAGATTTTTTCACAGGAAAATTCTGTCGAAAGCCCAAAGATAGCACATTATGAGAAAGGAAAGGTTATTAAATGAGACTTGAAAAAGCAACACCTGAATCACAAGGAATCTCTTCTTCAGCGATTCTCAATTTTTTAAACAAAATAAATCAGCAGGAATTTGAAGTCCATTCGTTTATGCTGCTAAAGAACGGTAAAAATATCGCCGATTGCTGGTGGAAACCATATGCAGCCCAGTACAGACATCAGTTATTTTCCCTGAGCAAGAGCTTTACATCTATTGCTATTGGTTTGGCTATTAAAGAAGGTTTACTAACGACAGATACGCTGGTTGCTGACATCTTTGCTGATGAAATGAAAGAACTAGGTGAAAAGGTTGATGAAAAAATCAAGAAAATGACCGTTAAAAACCTTCTAACAATGGGAACCGGAATGACTTATGAAAACTGGGTATGGGATGAGGAAGATGATTCTAACAACATACTTGAATTTTTAAGTTCCCATGTTAAAAATGAGCCAGGGAGCACTTTTTTCTACAATACCCTTGCTACATATATGTGTTCTGCAATAATTACCAGGTTAACCGGACAAAAACTTGTAGATTACCTTATGCCCAGGTTGTTTGAACCTCTGGGAATCGACCCCTTCTGGGAAGAAGATAAATTAGGAATCAGTTATGGTGGCTTCGGATTAAATATCAGAACGGAGGATATCGCTGTTTTTGGGCAAATGCTATTACAAAACGGAGAATTTAATGGCAGACAGCTCGTACCGGAGGCTTGGGTGAAAGAAGCAACCTCCAAACAAATCAATAATGGAGATGAAGCTGATGGCGATTGGGCGCAGGGGTATGGCTACCAGTTCTGGAGATGCGTGCCGGAAGGAGTATACCGTGGAGACGGCATGTATGGGCAATACTGTATAGTGATGCCTGGTCAGAACTGTGTGATTGCTGTAACCAGCAACCTTGACATGGATAAATTTATGAAGCTTATTTGGAGTGACCTTCTTCCATGGCTGGGCGGAGACGAAGCTATGTCTCAAAGTAATGATTATGACAAGTTGGTTGAGTTTGTAACCAGACAAACACATCTAAAAGTGAACGAAAATGCCGAAGACTATCCAACCTTTCGAGCAGTTTACAAGCTTTCCTCAGATATGAAAGTCCCAGATGAATTTAAGATTAATAAGCTTAGTTTTGATTTTGAAAATGGAGAGTGCCTCCTTGCACTCTATATGGAAGATCATCAACAGCCCTTATATGTAGTTCGTTTTGTAGAGAAAAAGTGGATTGAAACCGCAAAACCCTTCTGGTTTTCTGAATATTTTTATAGGGCTGTCTGTTATGGTGAGTGGAACAATGAAGAATTTGCAGCCAATGTATGGCACTATGAGACTCCTGTCAATACAAAGCTCTGCTTTGCGTTTCATGAGGAGAGAAAAAGCCTGACGTTACAAGTTAAAGGGCAGATTGAACTGTCACTTAATTATAATAGAGTTTAGAATATTTTGTGCATACTAAGTTATATGGTCGTGGTAATTGGAAATATGTTAATGGATACAGCAGTGCGATGTGGGAAGAAAAAGGGATTAAATGGGGTATCTCTTGAAATACAGGACTGGAATCTGCTTGCCGTTTCTATCTAAAATATGGTTCTAGACTTGGTGGTATTGATACCAAGGCGTATACCCCCCCCTTTGTATAAAGAAGAAATCGCATTATATTTTTATGGATTTCGATTAATATTAATAAGGTACTTAATTATTATTTAAGATAGAGGATAAAAGATCAAAAATTTAATTATCTAATTGAGTAAAAGAAGAAGGTGAATTATGGCAAAATATGAACGAAGATTAAAAGGAGACTTCCAGGAATTATTGAATTGGGTGCATAGAGATATTACCAATGGCAGTTCTTCAGTAACTTATGAGGATGGCAGTGATTTTGTATTGACAGATTCAAGGGTGGCTGTCCGGGTCTATGAACGGTACAGTATGGCTGGCGGTAATCGTGTAAGCATGAATGTAACGATTGCAGGAGCTGGCAATGATCTTTTTATTAGTGCAATTACCTCAGGAGGAAGCCAGGCAGTATTTTTTAAGATGAATACCATTGGCGAAGAAACATTTCTGGATTTATGCAGGGACTCTGTACAAAACTACATGCGAAAGTAATAGATTAAATAAAGTATTTAGTGTCATATTCCGTGAAAACTGGATTGAAATACTATAGTGATTAGAGTGTTAGGAATTGTGTGAAATAGAGAGAGTACATTTCTCATGCAATAACGCAAGCTTACTGCTGTACTATATGAAGGAGATGGAAGCAGATATCCGAGGGTAAAACGCTGGAATTGCTTATAGGGAGGCAGTGAATGAATTATACGAATACATGGGGAACAGAAGTAATTGATATTGCATTAACGTACGCAAATCATGAATGGTATGCTGCTGAGAAAAATGTAAAGCATGGAATTGATTCATATAATAACCTGGTGGATACGCCAGATGTAACTTGGACTGGTATAGAGCTGCATTGTGGATGGTGGAAAGTAAATGAAGTGAATAAAGGAATTCCTTATAGTTGGGGAGGAGCGTCTACTATAGATGAATATGACAGAGGTTTATCGGATGGAAAATTTGCAGGAAATTACCTGAAGATAAATCACGACGTGGCAGTTATGATTGCGTGGGTATAGACTGTTCAGGATTATTAACTGTCTGTTGGAAACTATCGAACAGAGTATCTACAAGAGACATTCCCAATATTGCAAAAAGAATAGAAACACTAGAGGATATAAGAAAAGGGGATATCCTCGCAAAGATAGGAAGTCATGTAATGCTGTTTGTTGAATTTAGTGGTGACGCTCAAGATACAGCAATTATAATTGATTCTACACGAAGTACAGGAAAAGTCTCTAGGAGAGAAGTAAATATTGGGACTTTATTTCGTAATGGTTATGGGATGTATCGAAAGACTTGATCTGAAAATTAATTCCTAGAATTTCTGATAGCTAATATCAGGCTGATATGGGTCGCAAAAGTAAATAATTAATATTTTTGATTTTAAAAGTGCGGTTCCTAATAAATATGGTAACAGATACAGCAAATAATAAAACCACAAAAAGGAGACGAGCTATGAAGCATTTACTTAAATGTAGTTTAGCTATTATCATATATGCAGTTCTAATCGTTATTCTGGATGCAGAGATGGGAATAGGTATAAAAGACAAATGGGATAAGCTTATGAAGTGGAGCAGGCAGTAAGTTCATTCAAGGACTATGAAAGGAGGGGAAACCCTCCTTCATTTAATATTGCAAGGAATTATCTAACACAAGGAATTATCTAACTCAAGGAATAAAATGATATTCTTAAAATACCATAAAGTAAATTAAGAAACTTTCGTAAAACATAGAATTATAAAATAATAAGGAGAATGCCGCAGAAAAAGATAACAGGCACTACCGCAGATAAAAACACAATCCTATGTAAAATATACAAATTATCCTTCGCTTTTACATTGCTGTTTTACGAAATATATAGTAAAATAAGAGTAGCGCATAGACAAGGTATTAGTGTATCGCAAGAGCAACTTGCGAAATATTTCGTAAAAATGAAAAGGAGTGTTAAAATGAATTACGGTTATTTCGATGAAGAACAGAAAGAATATGTAATAACAAAACCCAATACGCCTGCACCGTGGGCGAATTATCTTGGCTCTCCGGAATATGGAGCTATTATATCCAATAATGCGGGTGGCTACAGTTTTGTAAAGAGTGGTGCAAATGGAAGAATTCTTAGATATCATTTTAATAGTGATGATACACCGGGCAGGTATCTTTATATAAGAGACGACGAATCCAGTGATTACTGGTCTGCTTCCTGGCAGCCGGTAGGTAAGGACTTAGCGGTATATAAGAACGAATGCCGTCATGGTACAGCTTACACCAAGATGATAGCGGAATATGCAGGTATAACCAGTGAAGCTCTCTATTATGTTCCTCTGAATAAGACCTATGAAGTTTGGAGACTGAAAGTTAAGAATGATTCCGATGTGGTAAGAAAGCTTTCTTCCTTTAGTTATGCGGAGTTTACCAATGAAAGCAATTATGAGCAGGATCAGATTAATCTGCAATATACTTTATTTATAACCAGAACATATTTTAAAAATAATAAAATTTTCCAGACCATCAATGAGAATGAACTCAAAAATGCAGAAGGCAGCAACGGAAAAGAGCGTTTTTTTGGCTGCGTAGGTGCTGAGGTTACCTCCTATAATGGTGATAAGGGAGCCTTCCTTGGTAATTACCATACCTACGGCAATCCTGTTGCAGTAGAAAGAGGACGCTGCGACAATGTGTTAAACTACAATTCAAACGGCTGCGGAGCCCTTCATTCAGCCTTTACCTTAAACCCCGGTGAGACGAAGGAAATCGTATATATTCTTGGAAGATACAACGACAAAGAATCCGACGAGATCTTAAAAGCGTATGAAGACCTTAGTGTAACTGAGAAAGAGCTTAAGGAATTAAAGGATTACTGGCACAGCAAATTAAATAATTTCCAGGTAAGCACCCCCAGTAAAGAATTTGACAGCATGATTAATACCTGGAATGCTTATCAGTGTTTTATCACCTTTATCTGGTCCAGAGCAGCATCTTTTGTATACTGCGGACAGAGGAACGGGTATGGATACCGCGATACCGTACAGGATATCCAGGGAATTATCCATCTTGATCCTGCTATGGCTAAGGAAAGAATCCGCTTTATGCTCTCTGCTCAGGTTGATAACGGCGGTGGTCTGCCACTGGTTAAATACGATCACAATGCCGGACATGAGGATACGCCTGATGATTATTCCTATGTACAGGCTACAGGTCATCCTGCCTATCGCGCAGATGATGTCTTGTGGTTATTCCCCACCATCTTAAAATACATCGGAGAGACCGGAGATACCCAGTTCCTGAAAGAAGTGGTTCCTTATGCCAACAAGGATGAAGATACCGTATACGGACATTTAAAACGTGCGATTCTGTTCTCAATGGAAAGAATGGGAGATCATAATATGCCTGCGGGTCTTCATGCTGACTGGAACGACTGCTTAAGACTTGGTAAGAAAGGTGAATCAACCTTTGTTGCTTTCCAGCTTTATTATGCCATGAGTATCATTAAGGATTTTGCAGAAGATCAGAACGACAGCGATTATATTGAATACATCAATAAAGTACAGGCAGAGCTGGGTGATATCATTCAGAAGCTTTGCTGGGAAGATGACAGATATATCCGCGGAATCAAAGAAGACGGGCAGGTTATCGGCTCAAAGAAAGATCAGGAAGCAAGTATGTGGTTAAATCCTCAGTCCTGGTCAGTAATCAGCGGACTTGCAAACAAGGAACAGGCAGAAGCTGCGCTGGAATCCGTACACAGAGAATTAAACACCCCTTACGGTGTAAGAATTATGGCACCATCCTTTAAGGATCATGCCTTCCCCGGAGCACTTGCTATTCTCTTTAATCCTTCCACAAAGGAAAACGGCGGTATCTTCTCTCAGCCACAGGGATGGATTATCCTTGCAGAAAGCTTAATGGGACACGGAAACAGAGCTTTTGAATACTTTAAAGAAAGCTCTCCGGCTTCCTTAAATGACCAGGCAGAAATCCGGGTACTGGAGCCTTATGTTCACGGACAGTTTACAGAAGCTACGGAAAGCCCCTTTGAAGGACGTTCACATGTACACTGGCTTACCGGAACTGCTTCCACAGTCATGGTTGGCTGTGTAGAAGGTATCCTTGGAATGAGACCGGATTTATACGGTCTAAGGGTTGCACCTGCTATTCCTTCTGACTGGAAAGAGATCACCATAAATAAATCTTTCAGAGGAAAGCTCTTAAATATCAAGGTAGAGAATCCAAACGGTGCACAAGGCGGTTACAAGGAAATATATCTAAACGGAGTGAAATTATCCGATAATTATATTCCTGAGAAACAAATGAAAGAAAAGAATGAAGTAATTTTAGTGATGTAATAAAAAAATATAGGCACGGACTGTCATATGGATAGTCTGTGCCTATATTTTATAGGAAGTTCTCTTATAGAGGACTCAAGCCTTTTTTCGTAAGGAGTTCAAGACGGTAACGTTCAAGTTCCCGTGCAATTTCATCATCCGGTAGTTGATTCCTGTATATTTCAATCATTTTTCCTATTATAAATTCTTTATTCTCCTGATTAAGCCTGTCGTAATAACGTATGAGTTTCTTGTGCTCAGTTGTCAACGGTAGTGTCTGATAATTAGGTACCGCATTGGTGTTGCTTTGCATTGGATTTTCAATTGGGTTTTGAGAATTGCTTCTGCCTAACAGAAAATCGGTGGAGACATTGAAAAACTTAGCCAATGACAGTAACGTTTCTACAGTTGGGAGCTTTTTGCCGTTTTCATAGTATGCAATGGTGCTTTGGGTCAGATTTAATCTTTGCGCTAGATCCTTCTGGGTCAATCCTTTGTGTTCTCTTAATTCTTTTAATCTTGCATCAAACAAAACAGCACCTCCTGATTTCGATATTATATAATAATTTATAACCGTTTGGTGTTAATATAACCAAAATAAATAATTGGATTGACAAAAATGACTTATAGTCATAAAATGTAAACATGACCAGGCCTAAAAGTTAAATTGTAGTAGGAGTACTTTGAGTTCAGAAGCTTTGGTCATAAATATGCCCAGACTAAAATCCAAGTGTATATGGAAGTACGAAGCCCCTCAAAACTCTCCGCGTTGGATCTTAGTAATGTGCATTATGACGAATTGCTACATTGATACCAAAGAATCTGTAAGGTCTGAAATCCTCAGCCTACAGGTTTTTTGGTCTTTTTATATATAAAAATCAGGATGTAGGAGTAGTTCTGCTTCGAAGACGGAATATTAATGAAGATTATACTGACAAAGATTTTATATGACCTTAAGAATAAGAGACGTTAGAAGTATTATTAGAAAGTTATGGAGACAGGATAGCGGTATTAGAAGCGGGCAGAGGAAAGCTTGAATTAATAAGTAAAAACCTACAAAAGCAGAAAAACATTAGTAGCACTTATAAATTTGATTAGCAGAAACTAAGGACAAAGAGCTGGAAATTACGATTTATCTATTGCGATTCTAATTTTGTAGGATATAATAAGAAGAGTAAGACAAGCTTTGGTGTAGAGTAATAACACGATGTGATAAGAACACAGATAGGAGCCGAGTATGGAAAAGTTAGAGATGCTTTATGAAGGTAAGGCTAAAAAAGTTTTTAAAACAGCACAGGAAGATGTTTATATTGTTGATTATAAAGACGATGCGACTGCATTTAATGGCTTAAAGAAAGGAACCATAATCGGAAAAGGTGTTATTAATAACCGAATGTCCAATCATCTGTTTAAATTACTGGAACAATCTGGCTTAACCACACACTTTATTGAAGAATTAAGTGACAGGGAAACTGCCGTTAAGAAAGTTGAAATTGTACCCTTAGAGGTTATTATACGTAATGTTTCCGCCGGAAGCTTTGCCAAGAAATTAGGCATGGAAGAAGGCATTAAATTACTAGCCCCCACATTAGAATTCAGCTATAAGAATGATGATTTGGGAGATCCCATGATCAATGATTACTATGCCATTGCCTTAGGACTTGCTACAAGAGAAGAAATCGAAAAGATTACTGAAATGACTTTTAAGGTAAATGAAGTACTTAGCAAATATTTTGCAGAGTGTGGCATTGAACTGATAGATTTTAAAATAGAATTTGGAAGACATAAGGGAGAAGTTATCCTGGCAGATGAGATTTCACCGGACACCTGCAGACTTTGGGATATCAAGACCCGTGAAAAATTAGATAAAGACCGTTTCAGAAGAGATATGGGCAATGTAGAAGATGCTTATAAGGAAGTATTACAGAGAATCGGTCTCGCTTAAAGATTAGAGTCTGGGTTGTTGCAAATAGAAGGAATGGTGCGTTCTGCACCGGATTTTGCAGCAGCCCATTCTTAATTAAAGTCAGTAACATTTGGTAGGGAATAAGGATGTATAAGCTGATATTGGTATCAGAAACACACACGGGTATTAGTTTGTATTAGAAAGGATTTTAAATGGATAAGAGCGCGCAATTTGACACCTGGGATTCAGATGAGTTACATGAGGAATGCGGAGTTTTTGGTATCTATGACTTTGACGGCAATGATATTGCTTCAACCATTTATTACGGACTATTTGCTTTACAGCATAGAGGACAGGAAAGCTGCGGTATTGCAGTAAGTGATACCAATGGTCCAAAGGGCAGTGTAAAGTCTTATAAAGGCCTGGGACTGGTAAATGAGGTGTTCACACCGGAAAGCCTGGAGAGCTTACAGGGGAATATCGGTGTGGGTCATGTGCGTTATTCTACCGCAGGAGCCAGCAACAGAGAGAATACCCAGCCCCTGGTATTAAATTATGTCAAAGGAACTTTGGCACTTGCACATAACGGTAATCTGGTAAATGCAGTGGAATTAAAAGATAAGTTGTCCTATACGGGAGCAATCTTTCAGACGACCATAGATTCAGAAGTTATAGCCTATCTCATAGCAAGGGAGAGATTACAGACCCGCAGTGTAGAAGAAGCTGTAAAGAATGCTATGATAAAATTAAAGGGAGCATACTCCCTGGTCATCATGAGTCCAAGAAAATTAATTGGAGCAAGGGATCCGTTTGGTTTCCACCCCCTTTGTATCGGTAAAAGAGGAAATTCTTACATTCTGGCCTCAGAAAGTACAGCCCTTGATACAATCGGTGCTGAATTTGTAAGAGACGTGGAACCCGGTGAAGTTGTTATGATCAACAAAGACGGGATTCATTCTGATATGTCGCTGGCACAGCCGACAAAAGCAAAATGTATCTTTGAATATATCTATTTTGCCAGACCGGACAGTTATCTTGACAATGTCAGTGTATATAATTCCAGAATTATGGCGGGAAGAATACTGGCACAGACCCATCCTGTGGAGGCGGATATCGTTGTAGGAGTGCCGGATTCCGGTAATGCTGCAGCTTACGGTTACTCCCTGGAATCTGGAATACAGCTGGCAACAGCCTTTGTAAAGAACAGCTATGTGGGTAGAACCTTTATTAAACCCAAGCAGTCCATGAGAGAATCCAGCGTAAGGGTTAAGCTTAATGTTATAAAAGATGTAGTTAGAGGAAAGCGCGTCATTATGATAGATGATTCTATTGTAAGAGGCACCACCAGTGAACGTATTGTACGAATGCTTAAAAATGCAGGAGCCAGTGAGGTTCATGTAAGAATCAGTTCACCGCCCTTTCTCTACCCCTGTTATTTTGGAGTGGATGTACCCTCAGATGACCAGCTGATTGCCCATAACAATACAGTAGAAAATATCTGTGATATGATTGGTGCAGACTCACTTGGATATTTGGGAGTCGACAGGCTCAGCGAGCTGATAGAAGGTGATAAGGGATATTGCGATGCCTGCTTTACAGGGAATTACCCGATAGAGCCGCCGACAGAAGATATCCGCGGTGAGTATGACAGATAGGCGTCTGGTACAGCTTTGCGTAAATAGA
>JAQSXJ010000162.1 GCA_029256725.1 Anaerocolumna sp.
TACTATGGTAAAATTTAAAAGTGTTCTATATAGCAAAAAACCAGGTGACAAAATCACCATTAAATATGAAAGAGAAAACAAGGCTTACGAAACAGAAGCAACATTAATGGTTAAGCCGGAGGAATAGAATGAATATAACCGTCATTTCAGTAGGAAAGCTTAAGGAGAAATATTTAAAGGAAGCTATACAGGAATATTCCACAAGGCTTACAAAATATTGCAAGCTCGAGATAATAGAGGTACCAGATGAAAAGGCACCAGAGAATATGAGTGCAGCAGAAGAAGACATCGTTAAGCTTAAGGAAGGTCAAAACATACTAAAGAACATAAAGGATGACACCTATGTAATAGCTTTAGCAATACAAGGTAAACAGCTTTCTTCTGAGAAATTTTCGGAACTCATAAGTGACCTAGGACTGCGAGGTAAAAGTAACATCGCCTTTGTAATAGGAGGATCCCTTGGACTAAGCGAAGAAGCACTAAAAAGGGCAGATTATCATCTGTCCTTTTCTGCTATGACCTTTCCCCATCAGCTCATGCGGGTAATACTGTTGGAGCAGGTTTACCGAGGATTTAGAATCATTCGGGGGGAACCGTACCATAAGTAACTGCGGTTTTAGAAATGAAGTCTAGGTACTGAATAGATTCATTGCCTGGACTTCTCATTTAAAGAAGTTCCATAATGGTATCATGAATTTCCCAACCTATTGACCCTGCACACCAGTCCTGATTTGCCAATATTACTATATCAATATCCTTCTCGGGATAATAATATAATCTGCAGCTAAAGCCATACTCTTCACCTGTTTGACCACCCCTGATTATTTTTTCATTCTGATCTAATATAAAACAGTTAGCGTATCCTTGCTTCCACACATAGCCTCTTGCTCCATTTGCACCTTGATCTAAAACTTGAGGCTCAAATATTTTATTTGTCATGGCTTCTGATAGAATAGCTCCACTTTTTAACAGCTGTAAAAACTTTATTAAATCTTCGGCTGTAGAGGTGGCGCCACCATCGGCAGCTGCTTCTGGGGTGATATTATAAATATTTCTTTTCCAGCCTGTTATTTCACCGCTTTCTGACTTTATAGGAATATAGCCCTCTGCAACATCATCATACACCATATCTAATGAGATGAAATCAGAATAATTCATACTATGCTTGTTAAATATTTCTTTCTTTATATAGTCAAAGTAAGATAAGCCTGAGGCTTTCTCAATAGCCATGCCTAGGAGTATATAGCCTGCATTGTTATATTTGAATTTTTCACCAGTTTTAAACACAGAAGCTTTTTTAGAGAAAATATTATAATAATCTGAGTGCTTTCTCATATTATAGATTGGGCTAGATAACCACATGGCATCCCAATCATCATTTTCTTCATCAAAATAGTCTCCTATACCAGATGTATGAGTTAACAAGCTATGAACATTAACATCTTCAGATATTTCACAATCCTGTAAATCTAGATATTGCTTTATTGAAGTATCAAAGCTTAATTTGCCCTCTTCAATTAACTTAAGAACGCTTACAGCAGTGAATATTTTGCTTATGGAAGCGATTCTAAATTTTGAATTAATTGTGTTGGGAACCCTGAAGCTTCTATTTGCATAACCATAGCAGCCCTTAAAAAGCTCCTCATCCTGTCTTTTTATTAGAACTACCCCTGAGAAAACATTGCTCTCATATTTTGTATCAAGAATTTTTCTAAGTTTCTCTTTAAAATCCATAGTACACCTCCAAATTAGTTATAGAAAAGAGGATATAAAATCCCGCAAATTTGCAAAAATGCAAAATCAATGCTATAAAATAATTATAGCTTAAAGTAATTTGGATGTATCCATCCAAATGTTATAATATCAGACCAACCAAGACTTTTATTTGAGGTGATTCACGATGAACCTAACATGGAAGCCGGATAAGATATCTAAAATACCAGCATATATTCAAATAATAGATTATGTAAAATCGAAAATTGAGTCAGGGGAATGGTGCATCGGAGATAAGATACCACCCCAAAGAGAACTTGCTGAGCAGTTCTTAGTGAATAGAAGTACGGTAGTATCAGCCATTAATGAACTCATAGCGGGAGGAATGCTTGAGGGTAGAGGGTGTAAAGGCACAGTTATTATTAACAATACATGGTCGCTATTAACGTCTAGATCATATGGATATTGGAATTCTTATATTGAGGGTGGATTGCATATGCCTAATCAGCAGATGATTAGAGATATAGTCAGAATAAAACATTCCAAGGATATAGTTCGTTTGGGAACAGGAGAGCTTTCACCAGCACTTTATCCTAAAGAAAGGATAAGTGAAATAATTAAGAATGCTTTGCCTAAAATAAATTCACTAGGATATGAGGAACCAAAAGGAATGCTGCATCTACGAATACAAGTATCTCACTATTTGAAAGGAATTGGAGTAAATGTTTCTCCAGATTGCATCATGATTGTATCGGGAGGAATTCAGGCACTGCAACTTATTGCTATGGGTATCTTGCCTAAAGATACAAACATATATCTTGAAGAACCATCTTATATGTTTTCGCTTAATATACTTCAGTCTACAGGAATGTCAATGGTGGGATTAAATATGGATAATGAAGGATTGGTTATTAATGAATTAATAAAGTCTAGTAATGTAAAGGGTAATTCTATGCTTTATACAATTCCAACCTTTCATAATCCGACGGGAATATTGATGAGCGAACAGAGAAGAAAAGACTTGATGAATGCTAATCAACAATTCAGAATACCAATAATTGAAGATGATATATATAGAGAGATCTGGTTCGATGAACCTCCACCAAAGCCTTTGAAGTCCTTAGATAATAATGGAGATGTTTTATATATAGGTTCTATCTCAAAAACCTTATCATCAGGAATGAGAATTGGGTGGATTGTAGGGCCTGAACAGGTAATTAATAGACTAGCTGATATAAAAATGCAAACCGATTACGGCGCATCTTCTTTTTCTCAATGGATTGTTGCAGAATGTATGGTCTCTGGCTTTTATAATGAGTACACAGGGGAGATTAGAGCTGAGTTAAGAAAAAGAAGAGATATATGTTTGGAGTGCTTAGAAAGATATTTCAAGAATATTGCTACTTGGAATGTACCTAAAGGAGGCTATTATATTTGGTTGAAGGTTGAGAAAAATATTGCAATAAAGGAGATTTTCAATAGGGCTCTTGATAAAGGAATATTACTGAAGCCTGGGAATGTATATCAGAGAAAAGACAACAAATATTTAAGAATTTCATATTCTTATGCTAATCTAAATGAACTTGAAGATAGTCTTAAAAAGCTGGCCGATGTGATTAAGGTTAGTAATTAACCGGTTAAAATCAAATGTTTATGTTTTAAAATAATGGATTCCTCTTATTTTTATTAGAAATATGGTGCAGGTACAACATTTTAGCACTTATTTAAAAAACCGCAGTCAGGCGGTGCGGTGAACCGTACCATAAGTGAGGGTGGGTTTTAAATCATAAGTTCAAATGCTATAATTATAAATATGTCTCTTAGAAAAATAAAATTATGCCACTCTCAAGGGGAAGATCATATGAAGATATCACGTGAATGTATACACTGTCTTGCTAGACAAGCAGTGGAAATAGCTGAAGAAGCGACAAGCAATGTAATCATGCAAGAAGAAATAATAAAAAGGTCTTTGAAAGAATTAGGCGAAATGAATTTTAATGAAACAGCGCCTGAAATAGCTTTTAGGATGCATCAACATGCTAAGAGCATT
>JAQSXJ010000067.1 GCA_029256725.1 Anaerocolumna sp.
TCATGCCATAAGCTTGTCCTTCACTTAATTTTTCCTGAATATATTTTATGGAAGCTTCAACCTCCTCCAGTGATAAACCACCAGTGCCTAAAAATCCCAACATCCCGGCTTTCCCCATTCTGACCACCAAATCTTTTGAAGAAACACCTCGATACATTGCGCCGGTAATATATGCATAGCGAAGATTGTAATCCCTCTTAAACTCTTCACTGCCAAGAGACTCATAGGTGATATCTATAACAGACTTGTTTTCACCACTGTCCTTGTCTGCATGAGACTTTTCATTGCTGTATTTCTTATCTGTCTCACCTTTCTCCTTCTGCATAAAGTATTCCTTGTACTCATCACTTCCAATCATAAGGGGATCTGCCTCTGCTTTTATATACCTTATAAGGCCGGTAAGAGTTCTGCCGATTCCGATTTCTTCAAAAGCTACCTCTCCTAAGCCCAGCAGTAAGCGGATTGTATCTGTCCACCTAACGGAATGGGTTATCTGCTTTATTAAATTATCTTTTATATCCCTTTGTTTATAAGGTCTGGCAGATACATTGGATATTACCGGTATTTTTAACTCTCCAAAGTTAAAATCTGCAAGGAACTGCTCAAATAGTTCACTCGACGCTTTCATATATCTGGAATGAAAAGCTCCGCTGACATTTAGAATTGAATATAACTTAACCTCCGGGTTGCTCTCAAATACGGTTTGGGCCTGAATAATGGCTTCTTTTGGACCTGAAATCACGATTTGTGAGGGACAATTATAATTTGCAATATCAATCTGGCTTAGACCTTCTGTTTGTAAGATATGGGATATTTGCTTCTCCTTTAAACCGATAACGGCTGCCATACCGCCGCCGCTTGCCTTACCCATTAATTCCCCTCTTTTTTTAACAAGTTTTAACCCGGTTTCAAAATCAAAAGCACCTGCCGCATGAAGGGCATTGTATTCTCCTAAACTATGTCCGGCCACAAAATCGGGGCTTTCCTGTGTTTCCTTACATTTCTTAAGATAGGTTAGAGCATTTACTGTATATAAAGCCGGCTGTGTATATTCTGTAAAACCTAATTTCGATTCAGGATCCTCCAAGCACAATTCTTTTATAGAATATCCTAATATTTTATCCGCACTGGATACAAGTTCCGGGAATTCCTCAAATAACGCTTTCCCCATTCCCTTATTCTGAGCGCCTTGACCTGGAAACACATATGCCTTCATATTTTACCTTCTTTCTTATCTTATATATTTGTAATATCTAACGATAGCTCAATTAACTTTGGGTATGTTATGGAACAGACGTAAGTATCAAAAACAAAGGTGAAAGCCGTATATTGTATAAAATGGGTAAAGGAAATTTTAAAATACTTCTCCTTATTCTCTATCTTTTCCACTTCATATAATTCCAGCGGAACCGTTAACCCTGTCTTTAAGCATTTCGCCAGGGATTCCTTGGCAGTCCATAAGATAACAAAGGCTAAGGTCTCCTGGATCACCTGATTTTTTATAAGGGAAGCTTCATGAGTCGTAATGTTATTTTCCAATACCTTTTTTACATTTCGATTAACTTCCTCAATATCAATACCCATAATAAGAGCCTCATCATATACCAGGGATGCTGCACAGGTTTCACAATGAGACAGGCTTCCCCCGGGATTTTTCAAAGACTTCAATTCAATCACCGGTTGTCCGAAAATACCATTTTTAATATTAATATTATTTAGCTTTACTTCATTGCTGTACTGGGAAACCGCTTTTTTTAAAGAATATCTTCCATACAAATAACTTCTAAGCCTTTTATCACTTCTAATAAATTTTAAGTAATCCAGTTCTTCGGAAGTTAGATAAGGAATAAGCTGATGACTTTCGGTTTCAGTCATGTATGTAAGATTCAATACAACCTCATATCTGCGTTCCTGATCTTTTCCTTCCAAATAGTAATTTATAGAGAAATCTTTCTTCCCATTGATTGTTTTCACCTCCCGGGCCAAAATAAAAACAATCCTTAGATGAAAAGATTGCTTCCCAATTGTATTATATAGATTCCTGACGAAGCTATGCCTTAGTTAAAGGCATAGCTTCGCCATAGATATTATAAATATCCATCTACTCAACATCTCTATACGAAGATTAAAATACGAACTAGCCGAAACATAGATTGGTATTTTTCATCTCTTTTTGTGAGGGCGTGACTGAAACCTCATTACAATGTTCTAAATGCCCCACTTTACGGTATTCTGTGTTACAACTTTGTGAATTTAGAACCACTATACTCCCAAAATCTTGCCTTGTTATATCATGCAAATTATCCCACAAAGTGGAGGTTCAACTGTGTTTATGTTTCTATAATATAATAGAGCGTAAAAAGTTCTTGCTGATTTAACGTGTTAAAGTTAATTTTTATACGATTTCAGGAAAAATACACAAGACAGAAAGAGCGAATGCACCTATGGAAAGGGATTAGAAGTTCCTTTTCTCTGAAAATTTTGTGCTATATTTTAAAGCAGATTGTTTGAGCGAAGCGAGTTATCTGTTTTAAAATATGTCAAGCACAAAATATTCAGAGAATTAGGACTTCTTATCCCTTGTAATGAAGCATGAGTCTTTCTGTTTTGTGCATTTTTCCGTCCGTATGATAACAAATCAGAACTTTAGAACTCCCTAGTAATATAATAGCACTTTTTAAACCAGAAAAAAGGAATGGCCTTATTCGGTAAGGAATTCGGCTTAAATTGCTGAATTCAGTCGATGATACTGATATTCCTCCAGTATTTTGCTCATAAACACTTCTGTGTAATTGCCATCTAAAAATTCAGGTCTGCTAAGGAGGTATTTTAGAAAATCCACATTGGTATTTATTCCTTCTATATTCATTTCCTCCAGACATACAGACATTTTTTTGACGGCTTCGGCTTTATCAGGAGCTTTACAGCATAATTTAGCAATCAGGGAATCATAATAGGGTGACACCACACCGCCGCAGCCGTATCCGCTTTCTACCCGGACATTAAAACCACCAGGCATATTCCATTTCGTAATTTTACCGATGGAAGGCATTCCGTCTTTTAGGGTATCTTCAGCCAGAATTCTGCATTGCAGGGCATATCCGTCAAACTTAATATCCTCTTGGGTGATGCTCAACCTCTCTCCTTCAAATACTCTGATCTGTTCTTTTACGATATCAATTCCCGTAACCAGTTCCGTGATGGTATGTTCCACCTGTAGTCTGGTATTCATCTCCAGAAAATAGTAATCTCCATTAGAAAGTACTAAGAATTCTATTGTGCCAGGACCCACATAATTAATATGTTTCGCAATCTTTAGTGCATCCCCATAAATTTTCTGACGGACCTCTTCTTCAATATTTATGCACCTTGCTTCTTCAATTACTTTCTGATTTGCCCTTTGGATCGTACATTCTCTGTCACCTAAATGAATGATATTTCCATAGGTATCACCTAATATCTGAACTTCGAAATGCTTAAAACCCTGTATTGCTTTCTCGATAAGCAGTTCATTGTTATTAAAAGCTGCCTTTGCCTCAATTCTGCAAAGATTATAATTGTCTTTTAGCTTTTCCTTATCCTTAACAATGCGGATTCCTTTACCTCCGCCTCCGTGAGTCGCTTTTAACAATACTGGGAAACCTATCAGCTCTCCTAATTCTTCGCATTCATCATAACTGTTAACAGGTGCAGTAGCACCCTCTATTACTGGGACCTGGCACTCTTTTGCGATAAGCTTTGCATTACTCTTATTCCCAATAGCATCAATCAAATCACTGGCCGGCCCTATAAATCCTATGCCATACTGTTCACACAGTCTGGCGAACTCACCGGATTCAGCCATAAATCCAATTCCCGGATGTATTGCATCCACATTATATTTCGTTGCTACGGACAGAATTTTATATACATTCAGATAAGAGTCCCTGGCATCTCCGATACAGACCTTTTCATCAGCGATTCTTAAATGCAGGGAATCCTTATCAACATTGGAGTATACAGCAACTGTACTTATTCCAAGCTCCCTCAATGCCTTTATTATTCTTACTGCTATCTCTCCTCTGTTTGCTACCAATACCTTTTTATATTTCTCCATCATCCACTCACCCTGATAGAAAGTAATTCCTGTTCGCATTCAACCAGGCTCCCATCGGCAGCTATGATTTCCTCTACGATACCGTCAACCGGTGCCACAACATCGTTATATACTTTCATTGCCTCTATCACACCTAATACGTTACCTTTCTTTACTTCCTTTTTTCCACCTTTAAGACTGTCGGCTACAGAAAATGCTCCAACAAAATTTGATTTAACTATAACGTAATTTGTGTCTACTATACTGCCTGTATTACTAACTGCTTTTTTATCCAGAACCAGAATATCTGTGTTCTCCTGCACCAGCTTTTCTATGTTAAAGCTTTCTTTGGTTGCGACACTTTGATATTCATATTTAACATCACTTTCATTTAAGATACCTTTTTGGAAGGATAATACTTCTCCATTCATTGAATACTTAAAATAATTCAGCTCTGACTTTTCACACATTTCTAAAATACTGATTAAATTTTCTCCATTCATACATTATAC
The DNA here is from genome assembly GCA_029256725.1 of Anaerocolumna sp. Taxonomy (GTDB): domain Bacteria; phylum Bacillota; class Clostridia; order Lachnospirales; family Lachnospiraceae; genus Anaerocolumna. Next base: position 4,588 of record JAQSXJ010000067.1, read on the forward strand.
ATAATATGTTAATATTATTTTCCCCTTCTTTTTATTTTATCTGTTACGCATCAAATCGTCTGAGGACATCTTCCTGCTGTTTTTTTATATTGCCGATTTCCCGGAATTTATGTCTGCGATCTTCCTTCAGTTCAATTCCTGAGAGTTTTTGTAATTGGATAGTTTCTTTATGTAAGATACTTCTAAGTCTTTCACACAACTGCTCAAAGGTTCCCTTCTCGCTTATGACCCGGTCAATTATTCCGGCGTCATAGATATCATTGGCAGTTAGTTTTAGGTGTTCTGAGGCCAGACTTGCCTTTTTGGAATCTCTCCACAAAATACTTGCACAGCCTTCCGGTGATACTACTGAGTAGATTGCTTTCTCCAACATAAATACTTTATTAGCTACTCCAAGAGCCAGGGCTCCTCCGCTGCCGCCCTCACTAATGACTACAGATATTACCGGGACCTTTAAAGCTGACATTTCATATAAATTTCTTGCAATTGCTTCTGCTTGTCCTCTTTCCTCTGCATTGATACCCGGGAATGCACCTGGTGTATCGATAAAGCATATGATAGGCCTGTTAAATTTTTCTGCCTGTTTCATAAGCCTTAGCGCCTTTCGATATCCTTCCGGTAATGGCATGCCATATTGCCGTAATTTACTGTCTGCCAAGTCTTTTCCCTTGTACTGGCAAATAACTGTAACCGGGATATTGCTTAGATATGCCAGTCCGCCCACGATCGCCCTGTCATCGCCAAAATATCTGTCTCCGTGGAGTTCAATAAAATCCGTGAATACATTATCTGCTAATTCCATACTCTTAAACCGTTTATCACTTCTGATACTAAGGATGTTATTCCAGGTACTCTTTTCCTGTCTAGCCATTTCTGCCGTTTCATTGTCTAGATTCGTACTTTGATTACTCACTGCGTTCCCCCCTTTAATCTTATATTAATAGGCATATACATCCGTCTTTACATGATACTTTAACAATCGGGATAATATTGTTTTTAAACTATCCCTTGGAATAATTGCATCCAAAAACCCATGCTCCAGTAAATATTCCGAAGTTTGAAAGCCTTCCGGTAATTGTTCCTTAATGGTCTGCTCAATTACTCTCTTCCCTGCAAAGCCTATTAACGCATTGGGTTCCGCCAAAATGGTATCTCCTAAAAATGCAAAACTAGCGCTTACTCCCCCTGTTGTAGGATTGGTAAGGACACTGATATAATATCCCCCCTCCTCACTGAACTCCTGTACCGCAGCTGCTGTCTTTGCCATCTGCATAAGAGAATAGATCCCTTCCTGCATCCTGGCTCCTCCCGAAGTGGAAAATATAATAACCGGAAGCTTACGTTTTTGCGCTTCTTCAAACAAACACGCTATTTTCGTACCAACGGTAATTCCCATGCTGGCCATAATAAATCTGGAATCCATAATTCCTATCATGGTGCCTATCCCGTTAATTTCCCCATAACCAGTTACGATTGCTTCTTTTAAACCGGTTAAGTCCGCCGCTTTCTCATATTTTTCTTCATAACCCGGAAATTGTATGGGATCATGAAAAGCCAACTCTTCATTTAATTCTTCAAAGGTTCCTGTATCAACAATCGAATCAAGTCTGTCTGAAAAAGTCATGGTATTGTATGTACCGCATTTATTACATATGTAATGCTCCCTCTTAAACCTGGTATTCTCATGAACATATCCGCACCTGCTGCATTTTCGAAATGCAATTTCCATTCCCTCCTACCTCCAATCCGCTTTTCTTAACGACTAACCTGATAATATAATTACTATTTTAATTAATCGTATGGTATCATAAAAGAAAAGCAATGAATCGTTCTGTCCTTAAACGCTCAGATTATGGGCATAAGAAGCTGATTGTAATTGTAAACCAGATGTCTATTTATAAATCTATAATAAGTTTCTAGGAGCAGCTAACACCTGTTCAGGAATATGCCTTAAGGAAAGGGTTAATATATCCGGCACGTTATCACTTAAATAACCCAGCAGGCTGTATCCAATGCCTGTTACCCCTGTCATAAAACCCGGATGGCAGTATTCGGATAATGTTATGTCAGAACTGTCATTTAATATTCCTGTTACCAGACTTGTTATAAATGAGCTATAAGCTCCCAATATTTCATTATCTCCAATGTACCTGGCATAAGAATTCAGGATATAGAGATTCCCGCAATTGCCATGACATAAGCAATAGCTGTCTCTGAATGGGTTGTCTGTGATATTCTTCACTGCTCTGTCAATATCCCTGTTAAGCCTTTCGGAAAATCCATTGCCAAGGGTATTAAGAAGTATCCTCCGGCTTAATAGAATTCCGCTTGACCCATGGCACCAGGAAACGGAACTTTTCATATTTTTACCGTCCCGCAGATCTGCCCAATTATTCCACTCAGAATGGTATAAACTTTCTTCATAATTTAACAGCTCTTCTAGAAAGTCATCATACTCTTTTGTTTTGGCAGCTTTTGACAGAAGAGCCAGGGCCAGGCTGATTCCGCTATTTCCATGGGATAGCCCTCCTAAGGGAACCTCACAGGAATTCAACTTATAACCGGCTCCATAAGGCATATTAACTGCACTCCTGATAAGGGTATCAGCTGCTTTCTTTGCAGTTATCAGATATTCCTCCTCTTTGGTCAATTCATACAGATTACATAGGACAATAATTACTCCTGCATTTCCATTTAACAGATCAAAATCTTTGTCCTTTTCAATTAATGCTGTAAGGATTTGAACATGTCTTTTTGCATAATTCAGATACTCTATATTGTCTGTAATTATATATAAAATCTGATAGGTGTAGACAAGAGAAGCTTCCCCTGTAAAGGCGCCTATTCCCTTTTCTTTTCTATCCTTTGTATCTGTAATATCTAAGTTTAAATCCGTATAGGCAAAGAGGGTTCGATCAATTATTTCACACAACCTGGTATAAGAAGGCTTGCTGCTTATTGTATTTAAGATATTCATAAAAATTGCAATACCAGCTATCCCGTCATGGAGATAAGGATTCAGCGGCTTGAAAATCTTTTTATTTTCCTTGGTTCCATTACTAAAGATTCCAATCCAGTTAACATCTGTAAAATTCTCGTTGAAAATAGCCCGTGCCACCAACCTGTCACCAATCTTTTCAGCTGCCTGAGATACAAGATTTGAATCAACTATCATTTCTTTCATAGTATCCCTTCTTATCTTAGGGTGTGTCTGAAAACTGCTTATACCTGGCCGGACGTTCCATTTTGTAGGATTCAACTCCATCGTAATTCTGATACACATATCCTGTGTTTCCATATCCGAATAGCTTAAGTTATCAATCCGCTCACACAAACTGCCATAAGCGGTAGTATGAAAATAGCCTTCCAATCTGGTTCCATCGGAGAAAATTAAAGCTTTCCCGTCAGCTTCTATAAAAAATTGAGGGATATCTCCCTTCATTAATTCCCTGACTTCTGCTTCGACTATTTTATTTCTATATTGAACATCGTAGTTGCAGTTTTCATAGAGTTGGTAGAATAGTATATTTCTGTCACTGCCATCCATCATAAAATCCGGATGATAAGAAGCTGTTAGCAGAGAAGAATAGTGCTGGGTATCTCTTAATAAGTATCTGCTTTTTGTATTTTTAATTTCACTTATGAGCTCCTTTAAATCTTCTTTCTTCTCAATCGAACAGGTATATGCCAGATTAAAACCTGTAAGCAGATTTTGGGTAAATAGCTTCTCCTTTAGAGCTTTTCCATTTAACGAGGGCAGATTCTTTCCCCCATGAGTTTTTGGGTATCGATACTCTATGGATATATCTGAGGATCTATTATTTTTAATATAGGGTATTTTAAAGGGTAATTTCTGACCGGCACATCCACTAATGCCACTGATATTTACTCCTTTACCCTCTACTTCCCAATGAAATACCGGCAATAACCCCAGGTATAACACAGACTCACTTAACGTTTTTTTTACCTGTCCCTCGGCAGTATCCTCTGCCTCTGCTCCTATTCCTGTTAAGGTTTCCAAGTCAATAATAATTGGAAATTCACCATAAGCTATCAGATTTTCATAATGCAGATCACTGGTTTTTAAAAGATAAGCAGCAAATAAATTAATGCCCATCCTGGTATAGTAATTCTTTATTTCTAGTTCATTGAAGCAGCTTTTATGTATAATTACCTCTTCCCAACCGTAATTTTCCTTATCTATAATTTTTCTTGAAAAGTTAGGGATACTGCAATTTTGTGATATCCAATTCACGAAGGTTTGATAAAATATCTCATTGGTCAGTGAATGAGGTTTATAAATCACACTTTTACCATTATCAAAAGTAAACTTTATTACCGTTTTTGAATTCTGGTGACTATCCGCTATGTCTGCGTCAAAAGATATAATCTGATCAAATGGTTCACCATAAAATATGTGCTTGATAATCTCATCCTTATCCTGTTGAAGATTATGAAGCGCACCTATAAGGAAATCTGAAAAGGAAACTATGGTTTCCAGAATACCTCTTAACATTACCGGATAATTTTCGCAGATTTCATAAATATAGTTAATATCCCTTAAATAATTCTCTTGAAAATATTCATATTCCTCTTCTGAATTTCTGCCCTTTAGATATCCCTCTGCTTTTAGAAAATGAATTTCATTAATTAAGGTTCTAATGCTTATGTTTTTTATTTTTTTATAGATGGCTTTTAAAAAGTACCGGATAACATCTATGTTTTTATATTTGATAATAGCTGAAAGCTCCCTTTTAAAATAATACTGAGCTAATTTAAGGAAATATTGATAAAAACAAGCAAAATCCTCTTGTTCTTCATAAAACTCAAGTATTTCACCAGAAAATAAATTGCTCTCAAATATAGAAGCTAACTGACTGATTCGGTTAAATATCTCTTCAGAAACTAAAAAATCACAGTTATTTAAGTGATTAACAATACCTGGAATCTTATATAATTGATTCATGGTATTTTCCCCAAATAGATTTTCCCAGTATACTTTACTTTCTGTGCTTACGGATAAATGATTTACCTTATAATTTCTTTCATATATAACACTGCTTCTTTTAAGATTTATCATATACTGTCCCCTATCACGTACTGTCTCTGTATTTTCCTTTATAATCAAAAAGTCTGGTTTGCAGACTCTAGCTGACACACTACAATTTCCTCATTCATAAAAAATAGGAGGAGACAACACTTGCTTGTCTCCTCTCATCTTTGAGATCTTCGATTAGCAGCAAATTAATGTTAAAAATCCGCTGCACCCAACAGTAATTGTATAAATCGCATCTGGATTCTTACTCTCCCTTAGAGAAACGATTTCACTGATTTCTGCTGGAAGATCACCGGCTGGGTGATTTAACTGATTACCTACTTTTACTCTTGCTACTTTTGTTGTCATTTCCTTTTCCTCCACTCAATAAAATTTTTTTATCATATCATTATTGTCCTGCATCATCTTGCACGCGAATGACAATATGTTGACTCTAATCAGCAGTTTAACGTAACAATTATTTCAAATAGGTTGTCATCATAATTATAATCGAGTAAACCTTCATATTGATTTACTATGGTTTTAATACTCCAGAGCCCTAACCCATGTAAATTTTTATCTTCCTTGGAGGTAACAATTAAATCATTTAATACCTTAGGTTTACGAGCCGAGCTATTACTTACTTTTACAATTAACATGTTGTTTTTCTTCTTCATGACTACATTGATCCACTTCTGAGATTTCTTTACCATGTAGCAGGCTTCTATGGCATTGTCAAATATGTTGGATACAATAGAACATAAATCATCATCTCGGATTTGGACATTGCCTATCTTCTCAATATCAGTTTCCACCTGAATCTCATATTTACTGGCTTCTGTCAGTTTGTAATTAAGTATGATATCCAGTATCTGATTCTCTGTATTAACGGTATTATCCAGTAACCGGATTGGCTCCACGATGGATTCTATATAGGCAAGAGCCTGTCTGGAATCATTATTCATTAAGTATTGGTGCAGTATATTCATATGATTTTTTAAATCATGATAAATGCTTGAATTCTTCTTGTATAACGTTGATAAATTACTGTAATTTTGGGCTGTCATCTGCTTATATACTTCTGCCAGATTTGCCCGCTCCAGGTTATCTCTGTAAATAATATAAACGATCGCTACTGTAACGGACAGGATGCACCATATCAGAAAGCATGTCCACTGTAACATCATGTTCCCGGTTATGTCCTGCAGATAAATCCTCTGAAAATAAACCGTCGCACTGCCTCCGCCAATTACAAAGGCAAGCAATAACTTTTTATATTTATAAATATACGTAACCTTTCCTTTTAAAGCCCGCTTTAAAATCTGATACAGGATACCCCAGATTCCTAATAAAACGATTGTATAAATAAATCTTTCCCTACTATTCAGTGTTGATATAAGATAACCTAAATCAATACTATCTTCCAACAGGCTAATAAGAAAAGTAAATAAAAGCTCACCAAACACACTCAAAATGATATACAGATTAATTACCAAAAATCTTACCATGAACTTTTCATAATAAAGAAAATAGGTCATGATAGATAAGTAAAGAATTATTACAAATATTAATATATTTGAATAGGTCACCACCTGGCTGTTCAGGAAACTGATAATAGCAAGGGGTAATGATAACGCTATTCTTAACATCATCTGCCTTTTATGATTACCTTTACACTCAAATAAACAGCTTAACAGACAGAGACATAAATCAATTCGAAAAAAGCAATGTAAAAATTCAACAATTTGGAATATCAGCATTAAACATTTACCCTCCAAAATTGAATTATTTTCTTTTTCACTTCATTCATATGGGATCTACTAATAGACAGATTAATACCGTTGCGCAAAACAACAAGATTATTATGGATTTTCATAATATGAGGGGTATTCACAATAAATCCCCGGTCAATAATTAAAAATTCTTCAGAATTTAAGTCATTGTATACATCGGATATGCTTTTTCTTTCTCTGCTTTCACCGGATGCAGTAACAAATATAGAATTTTTGCCTTCTTTAAATATGTAATAGATGTCTTTATAGAATATTTTTTCAAACCGCGAGTTTGTTTTGATGATATAACTTTCTTTTTCCCTGTTCAGGATCTCTGCCGTTAAATCTTTTAGTGCAATGGGCAGTTTTTTATCCATGAGAGACTTCGGTATATACCGGCTGATATTAAGCTCGTACCCTTCAATTGCATACTCCATATGGGAAGTTATAAAAACCACGTAGCTTTCTCTCAGTGTACGGTTAATTACTTTGGCTAACTCGATACCGTTTATATCCGGCATCTCAATATCTAAAAAGCAGATATCAAAATATTGATTTTCCTCGATATCATAAATAAAGTTCTTAGAGTTTTCATAGCAGCTCACACGAAAAGGAATACTTTTATTTCTGAAGAATTTATTCACTTCAAGTGCAACACAGTCGATATTCGCCCTCATGTCATCAACAATAGCAATTTTTATCATATAATACCCTCCCCTCAGAAGATTAATATACAAGGTATTATACCAACATTTTACTAATTTTCAATAAAAAATGTGTAATATTTACATTTATTAATATCATGAAAATAAACTTCGTCTATATTTATGACTAATTCATACAATTCTTTCCCTGAAATATTATGATTACAATAGGAATAAACCCCTATTTCTTTGTTATTTACCTTATTAATGATATCATCCACAACCGTAATAATCAGCATTTTATTCTTTTTGGAGGAGGACCATTTTCCTATCATACTTCTCACCTGGGGTCTGGTTAATTTTATTTTCTTTGAATGATAGAACTTCTTTGGAAACATTAAGCTTCGTTCGGTCCCCAAATCTTTTAAGATATCATCAAATTCTTCTTGACAGGATTCATAAGTGAATCCCATTTCCAAATATGCTTGAATAAGAAGAGTGGCTACCTCGAGATATCTTAAGTCCCTGTCTATTAAATAATAGCCCTGTAAAAACTTAATGCTCATTAAGAATGTTTTATTGATTGAGATTCCTTTATATTTCAAGCTGCCTGCCGCAAATTTGATTGCTTCCAGGCAGTTTCTGGATTGTTCCGTATTGACCAAAATCAATACCCCCTTAATTTATAGTAACCTTTATAACTTAGTCTTATTACTACTTAACTTAGTCTTATCTACTTAAGCTGATTTTCAATGCCAGTACTAGTACTACCTTGCAGTACCAGATGCATTAACAATTTATATTTACTGGTCTCATTTATTCCTTCGTATGAGTATAAACACCTTGTCTATCTCACGTTATTTAAAGGCAAATAAATTCTTTTTGGCTACATTTAGTCGAAAATCAATAAACTTATTCCTGTCATCTATATGGAAATAGATATTGTCCTTTAAGATTAGCTCAAAGGGCTGCCCTGGATAGACTCCATAACAATGCCCCGGATAAATGATCGTATCTCTGTTTATCGTATCTTTTAAAAACTGTAAACTATCATACATGTTGGACGCATCCTCACTGGTATCACAAAGACCGCAGCCTTCGTAAAATAAGGTATCCCCCGTAAATAGATTATTTGAAATTAAATAACAAGCGCTTCCCAGTGTATGCCCAGGTGTTAAAAATACTCTTACCTTAAAAAAGGCTAATGGCAATAACTCCAGATTCTCTACGTAATTAAGATTCTTACATCTGTATCTATATTGATTCGCTTCGATTCCCGATATATAAACGTCTGCATTGAAAGCACTTACTAATGCTCCTACTAAGTTCGTATGGTCATAATGGGAATGTGTCAATAATATTGCCTTTACTTTAAGATCATTTAAATTCAGGTATGAAATAATCTTTTTTATCTCCCATGCTGGATCAACAATAAGGCACTCCTTTGTTCCGGTTTTACTTATGATATAGGTATAGTTTATGTAATTGGCCCATTTACACCTGATGGTATTCACTTTATAGCTGCTTTCCATGTTACTCCTCCGCTGTTATAAATCGCCCTTAACTAAATCTTATTTGATTTTTAATACTCTCTTCCCCGTATCTCTCAAGACAGCGAATAGCAATATCTACAAAGCATTGTTTATTCAGGAAATCGACTTGTATTTTAGCACGTCCTTTCCTTTTATTGATCTTCTTAATTATCCCCTTATAATGAATTAAAGGTCCGTCTATGATATTTACTTTTTCATCTTCCACCAAGACATCGGATATTCCGATAATCCCTTCTTGATTAATCAGATCTATGATTATACCAATCTCCCTTATATCAATTTCCTGAAAGTAGTTATCGTTTTTTAACATCCTGATGATATGGGAGCTTTTATGATTCTTCATGATTTCATAGAGTTTTACAATTTGGTCTGTTCCAATCAATACATAACTGGGGAAAAGTGTTCTAAGGACATAATTTTTCTTACCCTCATGATATTCATAAAGGCCTCTTTTGGGGACAATCACTTCATATGTATCCTTGGGACTGAAAAATTCATATAGCTTCTTCAGATTTTCACAAACCTCGTCCTCTTTCCCTGTTCTGACAAATAGCGCATACCAGCTCATTTTTCTCCCCCTGTATAATCTAACAATTAGGTCATTACGTTGTATTTGCATTCGTATAAATCATCATTTATTGATACAGTAAGTTCTTTCGTAAATATACCACACTAAAAAGGGGAAAATATAAAATGGCTTCTTTTTGAAGAGTTTTGTCCTTAAAAACTCAAATACAAGAGGAACCCTAGTTAAACTTACCTAGCACTGCCTTGCATAAATTTTGCTTAATTCAGCTCCTGCTAATGACTCAAGGCAGCACTGGTAATTTCTGTTTTAGAAGGCAATCATTGGAATCGAAACCGCCTTTTCTTCTGTCGGAGTTTTCAATCCATCTTTTACCAGGTAAATGCTTCTGCTGCACTCCCTCACACTTTCCATTATCTCTGTGTAGGGTTGGGAGCAAATATCAAAGAGACCGATATTATAATTTTCTCCATCAAAGCGTCCCAGGACAAACTGGTCATAGCACTGGAAATAATGACATCCTACTCCATATGGATGTGCTGCCACCCGCTCGCAATAATATCTGTAGGCGGCTCCTCTGTCCTTCTGGCTTACAACACCCTCAAGGCCGGTGGAAGTAGGCCCTGCATCCAGGGCACCAAAATGAAACTCACCGGTCATTACCGGCAAATCCACCCCCAAATCCACAATATTCTGAATATTTGCAGTAGGGTCCACAGCATAACAGTTGATGGAAAAAACATCGAAATTCTCCCATCCCGTCACCAGATCCGGATCAGACACCCAAGCCCAGCGCATCCCGAGAATCATGTGATTGGAATCCACCTTCCTGCACTCCATAAGCCCGCAGCATTCTTATAGAAAATTCTCTCATATCCTGCGCAGCTTCTAAAGACCAATGGGAAACCTTCTCCTTAGACTGATAAAAGTCATTAAAATCCTTAAGCTCACAATGATAAGCCTTATTCAGTTCTGAGATCTCAACATATTTATCTTTCAAAAATCGAATCAGTTCTTCCTTACATACGGTACGCTCTTTATTATAAAGTACCTCATCCGCTAACACCAGATGATTTACAAAGGCCCAATTCGGTTCATTTCGTAGAAAATAACCAATCATGAACGGATCATTTTTTCGTGCCTCCAAAGCTTGTGCGCATCTTTTCGCCTCTCTGGCGTATTCTTCACTTAGTACATCGGGGAAATCTCTGAAAATCATAGACCTGGTGCCAGGAAATTCAGGGAGAGACGTCACATAAGGCATATCAGTAGTTCCAAACAACCCTTCATCACTCCAGTTGCCCAAGGTATTCATGCCATAATGACGCAGCTGACCCGTAATCATCTTCTGCCATATAGGATACCAGTTCTCACCCAAAGCCCGGTACAGATTTGCCTGGCTGTAGGAGAATAAAAGCCCCTCTCTTCTGGGCTTTTCCTTTACTTTCTCTTCCCTGATCTTACGAAACATTTTATGATATTCTGGATCCTCTGCAGACGGGAGCCAGTCCAGCCATTTCTCCACTCCATCCACGCGACAGTCAGCCCCAAGGCCTACACAGTCTGTCCCCACGCTGAAAAATGCATATCCCATCGGATCAGCCAGAAACCATCTTCCGCCTGCTTTGTATTTTGTAAAAAATCCCGTTGCTTCCCCCAACTTTTTCTGCTTCCAGCCCCCAAACCCAGACCAGTCGCTGGTGGGATACTCTCCATGGTATTCTGCTTTCTGCTTACGAAGGATTTCTTTTAATTCGTCTACATTTTTTACTTTGGACTTCCAGTACTTCTGCTTATTCTGACCGAGTTCATCTACAAACTTTCCCTCCTGAAGCGAATCAAGGGAGGGATATGCTTCTGTGAGAATCATGTCGGACACCTTAAGCTTTACATCATGAAAAGCAGGAAGTATCTCTAACACAATCCGTTCAATTTCTTCCGGTACCACTCTTCTGCCATGGCAGACTTGCTTTAGCTGCCCGGCATTGGACTCCGGGAACAGTACATGACCGTCCATCCAGTTCCGGTCGATGCAAATTGGCGTGCGCACCCCCGGGAGAATACCAAACTGCACATCAAAGGCCGGGGTCTTCCCTTCCTCTTTCACATACACCCGAAGAGCCAGTACCACGCTATGTTCTTCACAAGCTTCCAGATAGAAGGACAGATACCGTTCCTGACAGTTAATCAGTTCAGAAAGGGTTATCCCGGCACCCTCTGCTGCTATTATAGTATCTTTATTTTCTGCATCTCTCAATTCCCTTCATCTAAATCGACTTTCGATATGATTCTCTTTACTACTGCTTCATTCTTCTGTAAGCCTTTGGAGTAACTTCATATCTGGCTTTAAAAAGTTTCGAAAAATACTGGCTTTTCTGATACCCTACCTGCTCCATAATTTCGTGAATCCGCAGTTCTGTCTGTTCCAGAAGCTGTGCTGCCTTTTGCATTCTGACATCCGTTATATAGTTAGACAAATTCTCTTCTGTCGTTTCTTTAAAGATTTTTGACAGATAGGCAGGATGAAGATGTGCAATCTCTCCCAGGGCATCCAGAGACAGATTCTTTCCATAATTCACCTCGATATACTTCTTTACACAGGTAATCACATCTCTCTGATCGCATTGTATTCCTTGCATTCCCTTGGTTCTGCTCTGCTTATCTGCCGCCTTGTCAAAGCTTTTCTCAAGTACCCTGCCCAGGGATTCCTCAAAATCCTTCTTTAACACAGGCTTCACCAGATATTCTGACACCCCATAGCGTACAGCCTGCTGAGCATACTCAAACTCACTGTATCCGGATATTATTATGACCTTCGTCGGATAGTGATTTTCCTTAATTATTCTTGACAGATCCAGCCCAGAAATCTTTGGCATCTTAATATCAGTAATCAGAAGCTCCGGATGGTGTTCCTGCAGGAGATTCCTGGCCATGGAACCGCCTTTTGCCGTCAGCACTTGTGTAAAACCATAACTTCCCCAGTCAACCAGCTTTTTAATATACTCAATCATATAGGGTTCGTCATCTACGATTAATACCATCATTCTCCATCTCCTCCAGTAATACATACAATTTGAATTAGATTCTTTATGTCTTTTAGACTGGCAAAGCCCTAAAAATACTTATATTCTTTCATTTATAATCCTTTTAAATATAATGATAAAGAATTATAATTCAACGTTTATAGTAAAAGATACCATGAGTCCGCCCCAGATACTCTTCCCAAATCGAAGTCCTGCAGATTCGTCGTAGTAATTGACCAACCGCTGGTTCACATTCCATAGGCCGACACTCTCATCTTCTTCCCTCTTTTTTTTGGAAAGCCGCATCATCAATGCGCTGGTTTCCTCTTCCGTCATCCCATCACCATCGTCGGAGACCTCAAAACGCAGAGCACCACTTCCCAATTCATATACTTTGACATAGATATGCCTTGCATTTTCCCGTTCTTCAATGGCATGCTCAATGGCATTCTCAATTATTGGCTGGAGAATCAACGGAATAATGTTCTTATCATAGAGGTCTTTAGAAGCCTCCAAGGAATACTCAAGGTCTTTGCGCATAGCCGTAATCGCCAGATAGGCTTTCGCATAGGATATTTCCTCACCGATGGTGGTTATGGATTTGTTCTTGGTACAATACCTGTAATAATTGGACAGATGGACTGCCATCTCGGTAACTGCTTCCGGCTGATCTGCCACCGTTACAATGTAAGAAAGGCTGTTGTAGAGAAAATGGGGATGAATCTGGAGCTGTAACTGGCGAAGTTCTGCCTGATTCCTGAGCTGCTGCTCTTTTAACGTAGATTCGATTAGCTGGCTGATTCTTGTCACCATACGATTAAACTGTCGAAAGACATAACCAAACTCATTGCTCGGCAGTACCATAATCTGTGCGGTAAAATTTCCTCCCTCTACCTGCTTTAATTTTCCTGTGAGAATCCTTAGCTGAAGCAGAATATTGTTGTAATATAGTAACATGAAGATCAGACCAATCAGAAGTAGTACCACCAAAAGACTTCCTGTGATGCGGTTAATATTTGAAACCGGTCTCATCATTTCCTTCAATGGATAATAAGAGATCAGCTCCAGCCCATTCTTTAAAGCCCCGGAGCTTACAATCTGATACCTTCCTTTGCTAATAGACAGATAACTGGCTGATTCACCGCTGGTGGAACCACCTTTGGAGTGTTCGCCAGTCAAATTTCCGCTAGCGGAGTTTCCACCTCCCTCTTCACTCATGGAACGGAGCAGTTCCTTCTCAGTCTCACTACCAGAGAAAAGACTCTTATCCTGTGAATAAAGGAGCATCGTTCCTCCTCCGTCCATTCCGGAAGCCATGTTCTTTAGCTTATACAGATAATCCCTCTCCATCCGTATGATCAGGTACGGTTCATCATCGTTATCGTCCCAATCAGTGACGTACTGCCTGGCAAAATAAACTTCATTTTCATAGATAAACCATTGATTATCCTCCACCGGCTCCAGTATAACATCTTTTACCGCACTGAGAGCTGTGGTCGTGATGATACGCTGTGACCTCGGCCAATACAATATGAACTGCGCCATACCAACATTGCTCTTCTGCCGCCCTCTCAGATATTCTTTCATCTGATTGACATCCGTTACAAACCGATAAGCATCGTATTCCTCTAAAAGGGTAAGATGCAGTGTTTTAAGATCATCGCTATTAAGAATTCCATCTGCTTCAATCTCGATCTCTTTGATTTTCTGTCCAAGAAGCATCTTAGAATATTCCATCTGAATCTTTGCTGCCTGCATCAGAGACTCTTTCAGACTGGAAGTACTGTATATGTACAAGATTGCAAAACCTGCTATAATCATAACCAGAAATACTGCAAATATATTGAAAATAGATCTTATTTTCTTCATATGCCACCCCAACTTTATTATTACTATATTAGCATAAGGGGCTGTTGCAAAATGAATGTAAGGCTGCATAAGGCTCCATGGCTTTCCTGTAATACACTGCCTGAAAGACATGTTGCCGATTTCGTGTGCTAAAAGCGAACAATTATGTACGATTATAGCATGCAAAATTAGTAATGTGTCTTGAAGCCGGTGTGTGTAGGAAAGTCATGAGGTCTTTTACAGCAACATTATTTAAAATGCAACAGCCCCATATTAATAAATTTTATTTTACAGACTTATACCACTCATTGATTTCTTTGGTAATCTCATCTCCACCCTGGGCTTTCCAATCCTGGACGAACTTGTCGAAAGCATCCGGAGATTCTTTGCCATAGATGATATTGGTGTATACCTGCTTCTCCATGGTCTGAAGCTGTTCCCACTTCTTCTTCATAGTAGCGGTAGGTTCACCGTTGAACAGATTGGGAAGAAGTTCATTTCTGTGTTCATTGGCTAACGCATAACCTTCTGCCATATCCGCTGTGGTCTCAAAATCGGCTGTCGCCCTGATCTGTGCACTGGACTGTGCCTCTTTTCCTTCTTTGACATCTGCGTAAGCCTGCATTGAATCAAGTGCCGGTGCATTCTTCATAACGGTAGATTTGCCAGGCATAAATGGATCCGTTACAGCTGGATCAAAGAGTTTGGAGTCAAATACGACCTTATCTCCTACTACATCATAATCATAATTTTCCAGATATCCATACTGGAAATCACCGGTACCATAAGCGGCATCATACAGCCAGTCATAGTAAGTGAAAAAGGCTTCCATGTTATTAAAATCATTATTGAACATCAGCCACCCGTCGTTGATCTGTGCGGCCTGGTAGGTCGGCTCTCCATTGTCCTGAAGAATATTCGGATATGCTTTAATGACTGCTTCTGGTGCTACAGATGTAACATCTCTAACGGAATTGATTGCCCAGGGACGTCCGATAAAGATACCTGCTTTGCCCTCAGTAAATTGATTCATAGCATCCCAGGCACCTGTTGCGGCTGCTTCCTGGAAGATCCATCCGTTGGCATGCCACCCGGCCATACGCTCCAGGGTCTTTTTGTTGCCTTCGTCAATAGAACCGTAGCTCAGATTACCGGCATCATCCTCCTGCCAGCTTCCAGGAATATGTTTTCCGGTATTTGCTGAGAAAAGAGTTACAGGATCTGCTACCCAGCCACTGTTGTAGATACTGTCACCCTGGTAAGTAAAACCATACGTGTCAGCCTTTCCGTTTCCATCGGGATCGTTCTCTGTGAAGGCTTTTATTACTGCTTCAAATTCCTCCATATTTGTGGGAGCCTTTAGTCCCAATTTATCCAGCCAATCCTGGCGGATTATCATAACCTGTCCTTCTGTCAATGCCGGTGCGCAGGCAATACCATAGGTCTTGCCATCCTTGGTCACCGGGTAGAAAGATTGGGGATACATATTATAGATCTCTTTCAAACGCTCCGGCATATATTTTTCTATATCATCATCGATGGCTTTTACACGTCCGGACTCTATCATGTCTGCGATCATCTGGGTTCCGTATACCGGAAATACATCTGGCAGCTCCTCAGAACCAGTCAGTGCCAGACGCAGCTTCGTATCATAGTTGCCGGCATCTCCGCCAAGAAGGGTGGTCTCCATCTTAATTCCCAGCTTTTCTTCAGTGAGCACTGTCATTGGATTCTTGTTGATGTCCTCCCCGTCTCCATATCTTCCCGTGTTCTCATCCAGCTGCTTAGCGATGGTGATCGTGATAGCCGGATCATACTTACCGTCCCCATTCTTAGTAGCGGCAGCTTCTTTGCTGCCTCCGCTGTTCTTACCGCCGCAGCCTGTAAGGAGTAGTGCGCTTACCAGTAATAATGAAAGGATTGCTTTCTTGTTTTTCATAATATACCTTCCTCCTGATTGTTTTAATCTGATTACTTAATCTGATTTATTAATCATAACCTCTGATTCGAGGTATTTGATTCTCTTGGGAATTGCCTTTATTGTTTTGGGACTATGGAAATTGCCTTTATTCTTCGGAAATTTCCTTTATAACTTTGGGAATTACCTTTATTCTTCGGAAATTACCTTTATTACTTTGGGAATTACCTTTATTCTTTGGAAATTTCCTTTATTGCTACGGGAATTTTCTTTATTCTTAGGAAACTATCTTTATACTATCTATGTAATGTCTTTTTCTATTTTGGTTATAACTTTAAGCTATTTGTGGTAATGTCTTTATCCTCTTTTTAGTAATGTCTTTATTATTCTTTAACAGCTCCTATAACAATACCTTTTACAAAATACTTCTGCAAAAAGGGATATACCATCAGTATGGGCAGTGCACCGATGAATACCTGTGCCGCTTTGATAGTACGTTCCGACATAGCTGCCGCAGAAGTAGGATCCAGTGCCAGATCCTGCTGGTTGCCTTGCACGACAATTACTTGCAGAAAGGAGGCCAGGGGATAATTCTTGGTATCTGACATATATAGGATTCCAGTGAACCATTCGTTCCAGTTGCCTACCATAATAAAGAGTGCTACAGTGGCAAGACCCGCTTTGGATAATGGAAGAAATATCTTCCAGAGAACAGTGAAGAAGCTTGCTCCGTCAATGAGTGCCGCTTCCTCCAGTGCCTTCGGAATTGATTTGAAGAAGTTCATAATCAAAATCAGATTATAACATCCGAAAGCTCCCGGAAGTATGTATACAAGAAAGTTATTCTTTAATCCAATGGAGGTATTTACCATATAGGATGGGATTAAACCGCCTCCAAAAAGCATGGTAAATACGAAAAACCACATCAGCGCCGTCCTGCCCCTGAACTCCTTGGATAGAGCATATCCCGCCGTAGTTATGACGAACATACTAAGGAATGTACCAACAAAGGTCCTGAGAAAGGATATCATAATGGAACGTATGAAGTTACTGTTATTAAAAGTCTTAACATAGGCCAGTCCTGTAAAATCCACCGGCCAGAAGGTGACAATTCCGCTGTTTGCAGCACTTTTACCGCTAAGTGAGATTGCAAACAGATTAACTAATGGGAGCAGGCACAGAAGTGCTACCGTTACAAGAAATACGGTATTACAGCCTACGAATATTTTTCTGCTTAAAGATGTACGTCTCATCGTGTATTTTCCTCCTAAAAGATTCTGTAGCCTGCGAATTTATATGCAATCTTATATGACACAACCGTCAGGAACAATCCGATGGCCGACTTAAAGAGCCCCACTGCTGTACCAAAGCTGTATTGTCCGTTTACCAGTGACTGCCGGTATACGTAGGTATCGATAATATCTCCGGTGCTGTAGGTAAGAGGTGAATACAGGTTGAAGATTTGGTCAAAACCAGCATTTAGTACATTTCCAAGACTAAGAGTCGCCATGACAATGATCATAGGCGTGATACTTGGCAGGGTAATATATAAGGTCTGCTGCAAACGGTTGGCTCCATCCATCTCTGCCGCTTCATAAAGCCCCTGGTCAATATTGGAAATAGCTGCCAGATACACTATCATACCGAAGCCGAAGCCTTTCCAGAGGTCGGAAATGACTGCAATCTGCCGAAACATACCCGCCTCACCCAGGAAAAATATTGGCTCCGCACCAAATTTCTGTAGAAAATTATTTACAATACCATCCAGTCCCAGGATATCACGAAGCATACCGGCTACCGTTATCCAGGAAAGGAAATGTGGCAGATACACAAGGGTCTGGATTCCCTTTTTCAGTCCCATATTTTTAACTTCATTCAGAAGCAGTGCCATTACCACCGGTACGAGGAGTCCAAGGATAATCTTACTAACCGCAATGATCAGAGTATTGATGATTGCCTGATAGGATTCCTGGAATTCGAAGATTTGTAGAAAATTATCCATTCCCACGAATTCCGAGCCGAAGATACCCAGCCATGGCTTATAGTTCTGGAAAGCCATAATCAGTCCGCCCATGGGGATATAACAGAAAATAATTGCCAGAACGAAACTTGGAAGTATCATTACATAGAGGGGCCAGTTGTGCTGTACTTCCTGCTTCCAGGTTTTGCGGGTGATCGTTTGTTTTTTTGTCATGATTTTTTTTGTATTCTTAGTCATTTGTCATGCTCCCATCCACCTTGTATTATTACTTTTTATGTTTTTCTAAAAAGATTATATAATATTGGTGGCAGAGAAAAATACACCCCGATTAAAAGGTTATGTACCCATTTTTAACATTTATATATATTTTAAGAGGATTCAGGATGTGTTTTGAGAGATTATGACCAATATATCAATTTTCAATGGTTTTGATTTTGTACCTTTTATTATTTTCCCGGCACATATTCTCACTTTTATAGTGATTTTACCAACAACCAATTGACTAACTGCATAGAAGTATTTTATAAACGGTAGTACTACCTCATAATTTTTGATTTTAGACAGAAATTACTGTACCCTTAAAATTATCAAGGCTTTATCTATATATCCTGCATACGAATGGAGTAATCTCAACTGAAAATCGAAATTCACCTTATTAAATGAATCCTTAGACAACATGAAAAAAGACACTGATTTCTTTTCCAAGAACTCAGTGCCTTATATATCTCTTTATATTTTTTTGTACTCCGAAGGCGACATTCCGGTAACTTTCTTGAATACCTTCGAAAAATACTTGTCATCTTTATACCCAACCTTAAATGCAATTTCATAGGTCTTAAAATAATTCTGGGAAAAGAAGATGGCAAATTTTGAAAATAGTGTATTATTTTCGAATCTACTCCTGGAAAATCCCACATCTTAAACTAGAAATATCACGAAAAGCTATCCTTGTATTGACAATATCCAAGGTTCTGCTAATTTCATCGATCCGTGTTACCATTCCGGTTATCTGCACGTATTCACTATTTTGGAAAAATTCCACCGTAATGATCTCTTTTTTCTTAATCTGTCTTAACTTCCGCTCCAGCTCTTCTTTCTGTTCTTCTGATAAGTCACGTTTGGGAACGATAATCCGTTCTTTTTCTGTTATAGCTTCGCGAAATCCTTTTAATGCATCAAAGGGCATAAACTGTTTCGCACGAATTCCTCTATCCATTTTAGTCCTAATATTCTCCACTTTTGTGCCCTCCTATCTGTCGATTACGTTCCATGGTAGTTCCCGCCTCTTGAAGATCCATTCCACGTACAAGAGCATTTTTACCGAACTTCTTTTTGATTTCTAATGCTGCTTTCTGTATTCTCCTATCTTTCTCCATTTCGATTGGATCTGTAAATAAGTCATATTGTTCATAGGTTTGGTCTGAAACATTATTGCAGGAGAGACTCAGCCGCCTTATTGGTTTGCTCTTATCCACAATACGCTCATACAGTCCGATCACATAGGGAATGATAGTTCGATAGGAATTAGTAGTAACCGTCATAGAAGCAGTGCCTATAGCGGGTTTTAAACCCAGCTCATTAGAATATCCAATCATTAAGGACATAGAACCGGTAACCATGCTCTTATCTACCATATCCAGACATAAGGCATCAGCCATTTCCTTTACAATGAGCTTACACTCCTCAAAGCTGTAATCTCTTGGCAGTACCTGACCGCTGGACATGGAACTGCTTTTGGAACTATATGCCTTAATGTCTGTCATGGTGGTGGTTTCCCTTCCCCAGGCATGGTCTATCAAAAGCTCTGCATCTATGCCAAACAGCCGATAGAGTAAATCCTCCTTTGCACGGGTAATATCTCCCATGTCAACAATTCCTACACTATTCAGTCTGTTTGCAATTCCTTTTCCTATTCTCCAGAAATCAGTCAGGGGCTGGTGCTTCCACAAGGCTTTTTGATAAAGTTCCTCCGTCAGATATCCAATATTATCTTTTGCATGTTTTGCCATAATATCCAGTGCTACTTTTGCCAGATATAGATTTGTACCAACTCCTGCTGTAGCAGTAATGCCAGTGGTACTTTTAATATCTGCCATAATCCGTAAGGCCATTTCCTTTGCGCTCATATGATACATGGAAAGATAATTCGTCACGTCAAGAAACGCCTCATCTATGGAATAAACATGGATATCCTCTTTGGAAATATATTTTAAATAAATACCATAAATTTCAGCAGAATAATCAATGTAGAGTTTCATTCTTGGCGATGCCATGATATACTCCACATCTTTCGGTATCTGAAATACCCGACACCTGTTCTTTATTCCCAAGGCTTTCATGGATGGTGAAATCGCAAGACATATTGTTTTCTCACTTCTCTCAGGGTCAGCCACCGCAAGGTTCGTAGTGAGAGGATCAAGCCCACGCTCTACACATTCTACAGAAGCATAAAATGATTTAAGATCAATGCATAGATAGATATGCTCTTCCATCCTGGTAACACCTCCTTTGTCCGCATTAAAATAATCTAATTCAGATTTCATTATACATCCAGAACATATGTTTGTATATTGTTTTTTTATGGAATTTTAGGTTTAAAAGACTATACGATTAGGAGTGCGTTGAAAAAACTTCGCAATCTTGCCGGTTTATCCCAAGAACAAGCAGCTTTCTCAGCTACAAGTAATGGACTGTAATGTCTCAAGAGCAATGTATGCTCAGATGGAGACCGGTTCCTATGGTATTCGCATTCGTGTATTAGTAGCTTTGAAGCAGATCTTTAAGGCTGAGTATGAAGATTTCTTTGTGGACTTACCGTAATTTTCAGGTAAGTCCTTTATAACAAACGTTCTAATTGTGGGTAGTAGAAGATTAGTTTTATAGAATTAAAGAGATTTAAATATTCTGTCTTAGACTTTGATTATTATTGTAAAAACCTTTCCAAGGGTCACTGGCAGTTATTCTTAAAAGTGCCTCTGCCATATTCACCCCGTCCGGCGCCACAGTATCCAATTCCTCCCATGTGATGGGCATTGACACTTTCGCCCCTTTTCTTGCTCTTAAGGAATAAGGCGCAATACTTGTAGCACCTCTGCCATTTCGAATCCAGTCAATAAAGATCCTATCGGTTCGCTTTGACTTTCTGATATTACTGGTATAGCGGTCAGGCCACTTTTGTTCCATCACTTTGGCAACAGACCTTGCAAAATCGTGAAATACCTCCCAGGTAACTATCGGTTTCAAAGGCACTACCACATGGTAACCTTTACCGCCGCTGGTCTTAAGGTAGGAGTTCAAAGAGAGCTCGCTAAGGATACTTCTGATATCCCGCACTCCCTGGCGTACTCTGCTCAAGTCCATTCCTTCATCCGGATCCAGATCGAAAACCATCATATCCGGCTTTTCGATTTCATTTACACGGCTTCCCCAGGTATGAAATTCCAACGTGCACATCTGTGCTTCATATAAAATACCTGCCAAATCCTCAAGATAGAAGTACTCCTCCGTTTCACCGCTTCCATTGGTTACAGGTATTGTAATAACAGCCTTGCTGTCAGCTCCCGGATGCTTTTTGAAAAAGCTTGTCTGTGATATTCCTTTCGGGCAGCGAACAACACTTAAAATCCTGTGACTCAGATAGGGCAGCATACGTTCCGACACCTTTTCATAATACCGAACGATATCTGCTTTTGTAATTTCAGGCTCCTCATATATTACCTTGCCTGGACTTGTAATTTTTATTCCCCCCACTAAGATGCTGTCTGTATTTACGTTAACGATTTCACCTGCATCATTTCCCGAGGATTGAAGCATTATTTCCTGTTCTGTCATCTCTCTCCTAACCTCCCTTGGGTCCTTATCTGTCCGCAAACCCTGAAAGCTTGCCTGCCTTAGCAAATTATCTTTGGTCCATTCAGCAAATTTGATTTCTGCAACCAGCTCAGGTTCAAGCCAGATAATCTCTTCCGATTGTTTGGATCCGGGTTCCTCTTTAAAAGCCGACTCTCGCCTTATTATGTTCTCAAATGTCTCCAATAGGTGTTTTATGTCAGATTCATTGAATCCCGTACCAGCACGACCAGCATAAATCAAATCTTTCCCTTCATAAACACCTAAAAGAAGGGAACTTATTCCCCGTGCTTTTTTGTCAGAAAGTGTATATCCTCCAATAACAAATTCCTGTCTCTTTTCACATTTGAGCTTGATCCAATCACCATTTCTGGTTCCGCTGTAGGCGGAATCCGCTCTTTTTCCTACGATTCCTTCCATACCGGCTTCATCAGCCGCAGCAAAGCTCTCCTTACCCATACCTCTGATATAACGGCTGTAGAAGAGTCTTTTCGGAGCATCCTTTAGCAAAATTTCAAGCTTTTCTTTTCTATCAGTCAAAGGATATCCCCGAAGATCAACACCATCCAGGGCAAGAAGATCAAAGACAATATAGGTAAGATTCTGCGGTTTGGGATTTTTCATATAGTGCTGCAAAGCCTGAAAATCCGTCTTACCTGCCAAATCCGTAATTGCTACTTCTCCGTCCAGTACCATCGCCCTACCGGCAGCAAGGTCGATGAGAGAGCTGGCTACCGCCTGGAACCTCCTGGTATAATCATTACCGTTTCTGGTAATCAGCCGTACCTGATTGCCTTCCACAAATGCAATAATTCGATAACCATCATATTTTAATTCATAGAGCCAGTCCTCTCCCTCCGGAATGGTATGAGCTAATTTGGCTAATTGTACTTCTACCTTATTGAAAGGGTTCTTAAGGAATTTTTCAGCTTCTCCGGCTTCAATTTCTTTTATGGTACGTCCGGTTCTGATACTGGTTGTAAATTCGGATATGCCCTCTGTATTTACATATTCATCTTTTTCTTTCAGTAAGAGCCAGTTGTTCTTTGTATCTCCTTCCTTTGCTTTCAAACGGATCAAAGCCCACTTTCCCTTTAACCGTTTACCTGTCAGAACAAACTTCAGAACACCTTCTCTAAGCCCTTCCTCCACATTCCCCTGAGGTTCCCAATAGCCTTCATCCCAGAGCAGGACTACTCCACCGCCATATTCTCCTTTCGGAATAGTCCCCTCAAAGTTCCTGTACTCAAGAGGATGGTCTTCTACCTGAACGGCAAGTCTTTTATCGTGTGTATCAAAAGAAGGTCCTTTTGGTACTGCCCAGCTCAAAAGAACCTGGTTCCATTCCAGACGAAAGTCATAGTGTTCCCTCCGGGCCATATGGTGCTGCACCACAAATCGCAGACTCTCATCCGTAGCCTCTGCCATTCCCTGAGGTTCAAGGGTTTTATCAAAGTTTCTTTTTTCGTTGTACTCATTCAAACTCACCGTCATAAGCTCACGCTGTTTCCTTATCTTTCTGAGCTTTTTCTACGCTGGCTTTGAGAGCTTCCATAAGGTCGATGACTTTCCCTTCACCTTCAGATTCCGGAGCCACAACCTCTTTACCGGAAATCTTGGTTTCAATAAGTGCACGCAGTCTGCCCTGATATTCATCTTTATATTTGGAAGGATCAAAAGGCGTGTCCATGGAATTAATCAGCATTTTCGCCATATTTAGTTCCTGCTCTAATACTTCGGGTTTCGTATATTGTTTCTGAAGAGCTTTGATGTCATCGGCATAGAACATAGTGGATATAAGGATACCGTCTTCCCTGGGTATGATTGCCATGAGTGTGTCCTTAGTACCCATGACGGTCTTTCCTATGGCTATCTTCTGTTCTCCCATCAATGCGGAACGGAGAAGTTCGAAGGCTTTTTCTCCACCGGCTTCTGGTGTTGCTTGATAGGTCTTCTCGTAAAAGACAGGTGAAATCTGGTTTAATTGTGCGAAATGAAGAATCTGGATGGATTTCTCTTTTTCTGTCTTGATTTTTTCAATCTCTTCGTCTGTGATAACCACATACTTGTCATCATCATACTCAAAGCCTTTTACAATCTCTTCTGTTTTTACCTCCTTGCCGCAGTGGGCACAGGTTTTCTTATATCGGATTCGGCTGTTGTCTCCTTTATGGAGTTGATTGAAATGGATGTCATTATCCTGTGTAGTCGTGGACATCCCGATGGGAATTGCGACCATACCAAATGTTATAACTGATTTGCGTGATATCATGCTGTAAACACCTCCAAGGGTATTGTTTCCAAGTAAGTTGGAAGTATTCATGGAAAAGCTGTGTGCTCTGTAAACAATATTATTAGTAAACCTGAATTATTCATAATAATTCAGGTTAAATTATCCCGTTATATTTATTAGATTTTGTAATACTGGAAATCTGAACATATCTCGAGGGGCAATTACGTTTTCATAATAACAGAGTCAAATTTTTATTGATGTCATGTAAAATCCTTATCATTTCATTCTTATACGTTTTCTAGGGCGGGGTTCCTAGACTCCCGCCCGTTAATATGTTTATGACCTTGTAGAATAAGCTTTTGGTAGTAAGGGTCATACTGCAAGTCCTGCTTCATATCCATCTTTTGTTGCATGAAGAGCACTGCCTGCCTTTACGGCACCACCAATTACATATACTTCACTGCAGTATTTCTTAGCCATTTCTTCCAAAGGATTATACGCTTTATAGCCAAAGGCTGAAACAACCACTTCTGCCGGCAGCGTAATCTTTTCTCCGGCAGCATTCACATAAACGACGCCTTCGTCATTGACTTCTTTTACTGTGGCTTCCGTCAATACTTTAACACCAGATTCCTTAAGATAACCTGTCAAACAGACTTTTGTCATTATCATCATGTCATTTAAGATATCTTTCTGCATTTCAAGAATTGTAATGTCTCCGACTGTCTGAGAAAGGAAATGAGCGGTTTCGCCACCTACTTCACCGCCGCCACAGACAACTACCGGTCCTGCCGTAATATCACAGTTTCCTAATAATACATCTTCCGCAATCAGGACTTTACCTGATTCAATACCTTTGATATTAGGCTGGAAGGGTACGGCTCCGGTAGCAGCAATAATTGCATCCGGTTTCTCGTTCTGTATCAATTCTTCTGTCACTTCGGTATTTAAATGAATTGTAGCCTTTAAATCCATTAAAGCTTTACGCATAGATGAAACGAAAGTTGCTAATTCGCCTTTGCCAAGAGGATATGCTGCTGATTTGAACTGGCCGCCTAAATCATTCTTCTGTTCAAAAATTGTTACCTTATGTCCCCTTTTTGCTGCTGTATATGCTGCTGTTAATCCTCCGGGACCGGCTCCGATAACCATAACCTTCTTGGGGTTTTCCACCACTTCCAGTTCATTTTCATATTCCCTTGCAACCCGAGGATTGATAAGACAGGTAAGCGTTGTCAAATTTTCCTGCTTTCGCTTTTTCCGGAAGATATGGATCTGCAAGGGAGCCACGACCCATACCGATGAAATCTGCTTTCCCCATCTTAAGAAGAGTATCCGCCATCTTAGGATCATTGATACGGTTTGTAACTATGACAGGAACATTAACCAATTTCTTAATCTGTTCAGCTACTTCCATATTCAATGCATGCTTTGTATACATAGGTGCGATAACCTGGTCAATGGGAGCAGAAGCATACATACCGTTTGAAACATGAATTGCATCAAACCCAATCTCTTCACAATGACGAGCCAGTTCAAAGCTCTCAGCTTCGGTTCTGCCTCCAAGCAGATATTCATTTCCAGAAATTCTGACAATTACAGGGAACTCATTTCCTACTTCTTTTCTTACCGCTTCCAGAATCTCATCTAAAAATCTCGCACGATTATCAAAACATCCGCCATATTCGTCGACCCTTTTATTGGTAAAGGGAGACAAAAATTCAGATATCAGGTAACCATGAGCTGCATGAATTTCAATTCCGTCAAAGCCGGCTTCCTTACATCTTCTTGCCGTATCTCCAAAATCCTTAACAATACCTTTTATCTCTTCCACCGTCATTTCCTTTGGTGGTTCCTGGCAGATAGGATCTTTAATTGCGGAAGGTGCCAGTGGTGTTACATTTCCATTTACCAACCTTGTTGACTGTCTTCCCGGATGATAGATCTGACAAAACAGTTTGGAATCATATTTATGTATTCTGTCGGTAAGTTTAATGTTTCCCTCAATCTGTTCATCGTTGTAAAGCCCCGGAATCAGTTCATATCCCTTGGCATTCACATTAACCGCATAATCTTCTGTGATAATAAGACCCCAGCCGCCTTTCGCCTTCTCCTCGAGGTACTTGATATATCGTTCTGTAACCATTCCATCTTTCGTACAAGTATTTGTTACCATTGCAGGAACCACCAATCGGTTGGGCACAGTGCATCCTGAAATATTCATTGCAGTAAACAATTCTGTTATCATCTTTTTCCTCCAAATAACTTTATCATTGTGATAATTTTATTTTAACGGATGGAATTATTTCATGGTCAAGTCCAAAAATCAGGTTGTATTTCCAGAGTGAATTGTTAAATTTTTAGCAAAGTTAAACAGAAAGCAATCGAATTTTTACTAAAATAGCAAATTAAACCTTTAAACCGTTGCAAGGTTTTTCTCAATGGGGAGGTGCAGTTCTATCAATCTGTAAAACTCGTCCTCTTCCATTCCTCTGCCTATCAAAAGAGCAGATAAGGTTCCGTTCTGACGATATCCTTTTCTCTCAAGATAGTCTAAGGCCTCCGCATAAAAGTCCTTATTAAAGGCACCGATCCTTCCAAGATTCACATTCGTGCACAGACAGTATTCTTCCGGAATGTATACCATGTTTTCTTTCTCTAGTATCTGTAGTTTATCAAAATATCTCTTATCAAATGATAAGCCCCAGATTTCCTTTCCATTTATATATTCAAAACAAACATCCCAGAAAGGTATATTGGTATCGGAAAACAAAACTTTACTTATTTCTTCGGATAAGCAGATTTCTTCGTAGTTGTCACCTTCTCCGGTTACAACCTGAAAAAAATACTTTTCAGGTATTCGTTTCACCCAATAATTACCCATATTGTAGCGTCCCATTTTATTACGTTCTGTTACTTGATTAATACGGTCTAGAAGGAGCGTTTTGTAATCAATCTCTTTGATTAGATCATTATAATATTTCACCAGATAGTCTACTATCTGATTGTAATAGTTTTCTTCTTTTAAGCCTCTGATGCTTTTGATGTTAATATTCCAGCCTTGATACTGGATTGCTTCCATTAAGAAGAAAATATCCATTGTATCATATGAACGGTAATTATTTTCTTCTTTCCGCTTGGGACTTATCATTCCTTTTTTCTCATAATAGCGAATCATTTCTCTGGAAATATTAAGTATGTTTGATACTTCTTTTATGTTATATTCCATGGTTTGTATTTCCTCACAGTTGTTATTCTTATATGGCTTATATGGTGAAGTTTTTGTTATTGATTTAACACATTCCTGAACGTTATTAAAATAAAGCTTATGTTTAAACAGCCCTCCTAATTTTATATTACCTTCAATAATCTATCTTTTTGATAGATTATAATTTTTATGAATTAGGTATTCAACTTGATTAAGCTAAGAAAAGTATAACTCATTTGGTCATTTCAATGCTACTATTAGTTAATTATTTTACGCATTGCTGAGATTTCTTTCACATTGTGTTCTTATACAAACTTCTTTAATTCCGATATAAGTTTTACCGCATCTTGAAAGCCTTGTCTGTAGGCAATTCTTCCATATTCCGCACTACACTCATTGTTCGCAGTGATAACCCTGTCGATTGCCAATCTCTGTTTATTACTAAATTTCATTTTACCTAATTTGTTACAAAGGGGGATTATATGTCGTTTCAATTATCTAAGTTTACATTACGAGTAGATTCTGAGTTGATAAATAAATTTCGTTATGTAGCAGATTATAATGCTCTATCTGCTAATCGTGAATTGGAAGTAATTATGAAAAAGCATATTAGTGAATTTGAGAAGAAACATGGGAGGATTAAGATAAAATAGCAAATATTTAATGGCGTCACAGTGCCGTCACTCAATCATTTAGCCGTCATTAAGACGCTATAATAATGTCATCTTAGTTTTATAGAAAAAGGGGAGTGACATATGCGATCTGAATTATCAAAATTTACATTAAGAACCGATGCAGAATTGTTGAAAAAATTCCGTTTTGTTGCGGATTATAATGGCCGATCTGCTAATCGAGAGATAGAAGTACTTATGAAAAAACATGTTGATGAGTTTGAAAAGAAGAATGGTAAGATTATTACTAATGAATAGATACATTATTTCGAAGCAAGCGCTTTCATTCTCGATTAATTGTTATATAGTAATTTTAAGGCTAATAACAAATCGATTATATTTATCAATGGGCAAATACCCTAAAAAATGAATATGTTATTTAAACTGCTACATATAACAATATACACATTTTATGATATTAAGGAGACTATCATATGCTTAGTTATGATTACATTAAAGCAGACCGTCGTAGCATCCTGGAACATGCAAAAAAATTAGAATCACATGTTATCGGTGATGTATATGACCTCGAATTAAATGGTAAGCATCGAGATGATATTTTAGAATATTATTCAGAAGAAAAAATAACAGGTACTCTAGAAGCAACGGATGAAAATGGACAAATAATAATTCCTGCAACTAAAGGCGACAAAGGACGAATCGGTAATTTAGTACAAGAGATATACTTTGACATTCCTCGTAACAATATATCCGACTATGATATCGAAGAAGCTAAAGTTGAATTAAAAGTTAGCAAATTAGTAAATAAACCACGTGCAGGACTTACAGTTAAAGAACGTCTTGTATTAGGCATGATCAGTGCAAACGAATCATTGCCTGAAAGATTTGAAGAATCACATATATATAATAAATGTAAATTAATGATGCTTATTTACTATATAAATCAAGAGGATGAGGGAAAACGCCCTTATGAATTTCCTTTTTATAGGTCTGCATACATACAAGTACCAGATTCTGATATAGAACAGATAAGAATTGACTATGAGTACATACGTAATTGTGTTAATTCTAACTGCTATGAGGATTTAACTGAATCGAGAGCAATGTACCTTTCTCCATGTCCTAAGAACGGAAGACGTGCATTTTCATTTAAGCCGAGTTATATGAATCAGCTTTTTAGAGAATATATAAACACTGATATTATGATGTATGATCCCTATACTGATTCAAACATAACTGAATCAGCTTCAGAATTCGATTCTGTTATTCAAAATTCTGCTGTATTAAAAGAAAAATCCTTTGAAGAAATCGTTCTTGAAAAATTTGCACCTCATATAGGTCTTACAGTCTATGAAATCCGTAAAAGTCTATTGACTGAAGTTGATTATAATGCATGGTTTACGGAAAGAGCTCGTAGAAAAGAAAATACTGAACGTAAAATAAAACAAAAGAAAGGACTTCAATACGATGGTGATATTGAAGTAAATCTTCCAGGTGAAGATAAAGCTGAAGAAGCACGTACCACATATATGATGTTAGGAATAAGAAGTAATGAAGCTGAAGAATTTGTTAAAGCAAATATATGTGTTAAGTCTCTTCATATCAATAAAAAAGGTGTAATTAATGAAAAAATGGTATTTCCCGCATTTGAATTTACAGAATTACTAAATGAAACTTGGGAGGAATCACAGTGTTATCAAGATATGTATGAAAGTAGATTTCTTTTTGCAATTTATAAAGAAACGGATGATGGTTATGTTTTTAAAGGAGTAAAATTTTGGTCTATGTCTAAGGATGATATGGAAATAATGCATCAAGGATGGGAAGATATTCGCAGTATAATCAAAGAAGGTGTTAAATTCAAATTAGCTCAGAAAAAGGATGGCTCATATAATAAAACAACACGAGGACAATATGTTGTTGTAAACAACTTTCCTGATTCAAAAAATACAAAAGCAAACTGTCCTGATACACTTTTAAGACAAGAACGACCTCTAAATCCCATACTTTCCATAAGACCCCATACAAGCCAAGTATACTATGATTTAAAATCCATAAATTATCGAGACACTACAAATCCTCGTTTTAATGGTAGTAAATTGCCAAACGGAGATATAATGACTAAACAAAGCTTTTGGTATAATATAGATTATATAAAAACACAAATTTTAGAATTTCTATAAACAATAAAGGGTTGTCTCTCAACTAATTAAATAGTCAGTGTGACAACCTCTTTTACTTATCCTTCATTATCAAAAATATTATCTAACTCTTTTTCTAATTGCGAGATTAGATTAACTACCAAGGCATTTCCCATGCAGAAATATCTCATCTTCTCAGGCATTAGAACTATGTTATCATCTACTAAGCACTCTTTTGTCCAATCGTCAGGAAATCCTTGTATTCTTTCGGCTTCAATAGGTGTAAGTATTCTAATCTTACCATTTCTTTTATCTTTAACAATGTGAGTACTTCGGTTAAAACTACTTTCACTTGTAAGCATTGTACGAGCAGGTGCATCCCATCTATCAATCATAGGAATTGGCCCTTCTGAGAAAACATATTGATGTCCTGTTGCGGCAGTTCTAAGCCTCTTCTTACCGCCTTTAAGATACTGCCATGTTTGACGAGATTCAGTTGGCAAATCTTTCTCAGTCTCATCACTGTATTTAACATCAGGAGAAGTATAATATAGACGTTTTTCCGGAATGAAGTATTTTTCATTAACCTCACCAGACTGTAAAATATCACCTAGCAAGACTGGTGGCTTTTCTATAGGAGTTGTTTGTACAGAATAAATAATACCATCAATCATTATACCGCTATTATCAAACAAGAAATTGAAAGTATCTGACACATTTACAATATCTGTATCAAGTTCTATGGTTTGTATCTTTCCGGCACCAATTTCCATAACAGGAAATGCTTTGGCGAAAAATCCTGTAGTATCAAGAGCAACTTTAACATTCTCCTTGATACCTTTATCATGTATAACTATGTAATCTATGGATTTTTTTAGATCAGCAGCAAATTTTGTATTATTTTTATATGCAAAAATAAAGGTTCTTCTTCTTCTTTGTGCTGCCCCGTACTGTGCTGCGTTAATTACCCGCCATTCTACAATATATCCTTCATATTGAAGACACGCTAATATGATTCCAAAGTCTCTTCCTCTTTGCTTAGAAGGTGACTTAAGTAAACGGTCAACATTTTCTAAAAGAACAAATGGTGGCCTTTTTGCATGAATAACATCTCGGATAGACCACCAAAGAACCCCCTTCTTTCCTTCAATTCCTTTTTCACCACTTAAACCTCGTGCAACAGAATAATCTTGACAAGGAAATCCGCCAACTAATAAATTATGATCTGGAATATCTGCTTTAGCAACTTCAGCAATATCTATATTAGTAGTATCCTTTCCTTTTAAATCAAGTGAAACACCAAATCTATTAACGTAGCAATCATGAGCCCACTGTCTTATTTTTCCAGGTTCCCATTGATTAAACCATACTGTATTCCATTTTTCTTGCTTATTTGCAGCTTCAATTGAATCTATTGAATTTAAACCGCATCTAAAACCTCCAACCCCTGCGAATAATTCGCAAACAGTTCTATCCATATAACAGCCTCTTTCTATAATAAACTGATGCTATTATAGCACATATCTAGCGCGTGATCAAGCAGTATTTTCATTACATTTGTTTTTAGTAATATAATAAATCCATTCCCATCAATACATCAAATATAGTTTCTTCAATAACCCTTATACATTCATCTAAATTATGTGTAATATCCTTACCCCAGAAGCGGATTACTATCCAGCCTTCAAACAATAATTGCTTATCCTTTTCATCATCTCTCTGAATATTACGTTCTATTTTCTTAACCCAGTAATCTCCATTACTTCCTTTTTCCAGCTTAGGCTTCAATACTTCCCAATCCTTACCATGAAAAAACTCAGAATCACAGAAAATGGCAATTTTATATTTTGTAATTGCAATATCTGGAGACCCCGGTATTTCTTTGTAATTTTTTCTATAATGAATTCCTTTTTTCCAAAGTGCTTTTCTAAGTATGAGCTCAATACTTGTATCCTTACTCCTGATTTTACTCATATTATAATGGCTTTTAGGGCTAGCTGTTCCTTTAAATCTAGGTTCGGTCATTTTCTCTCACCTTTTCTTCATCCAACTGTGCAGTTTTTCTTAACTCCTCTGCCTTACTGTTTTTATCTAATTGTCTCTTATCAACTTAACGAATGAATATATTGTATCAGTCATTATCTTACACATCAATACATTACTAAATTTTAATCTCTCTTTTTCACTTATCCGTATTGACCGGTTTATATGAACAAGTTCAGACGCTCCTTGCATATTGAAACTGAATTAAATTAATACTTCGTTTTCCGTCAGTTTCTGTTTTCTCTAGAATTTTTTGCAAGATTAAAATTTTTTTCCCAGCTTGCAGGCAATGGCTTTTACCACACTGGTAGCCGAAACGATAAATTCTCCCGTGTACAGGGTTCCGTTTAACTCCGGCGGTTCTGTTCCGTCTGTTGTATAATAAATAACCGCTCCTTCCGTTCTGAATGAAATTGTAACCTTTTGCGGAACAACATAAATTCCTGTATTCAGAGTAATTACCGGATTTTGAACTTTTGTCCCATTAACCAGTGTAATTGATATGCAGTTAAGATTAAAACCACCGATGCTAAAATAGGTTTTCAACCTTTGGCCCCCTTCTTTTCAATGAACGGCAGCTGTAACCGTTGACCAGGTATTTGTAACCGAAATTCATGTATAAAATCTCTCAAAAAAATTTCAAGAGTTGAACATTTTTCCCATTAAAGCATATAATTAAAAAAAAGACTAAAAGGGTTTATTATGGAATTACTTGATTTTGCTGAAGAATATCCAGAAATTTATGCAATGCTCAATGACAATGCCATCTATCTCATCGATAACAACACTATGAACGGTGAAGAGTCCCTCGCAAATTTAGATAACATGATTGATAATCTACTGAATCAATATGAAGAAAATAATTATTACGGTTTTGCTACTATTGATAGTCAGCAGATAGATGGTTTCGGCAGAGATGGCAGAGATGGCAGAGACCACCGTAGACGTCGCAGACGTTTCCGTGATTTTAACTTAAGGGATATATTTAGACTTATATTCTTTAGAAATTTATTTGATAGACACCGTCGTCATTGGTAAGAATAACCACAGTTTGTGTGAGCCTCCAAACTAATGCATCCATATAAGTTTGGAGGACTTATAATTTCCACTTATCTGGTAACTGAACCGTTTGAACCGTTATAAAAAACCTTCCTCGGACAAGTCCTGAAAGGTGAACGTATATCTATTTTTCTGTCAAACAACGACATACATAAATCCATATGCCTTAGGTAAAGAAAAGCTGCCACTAATAGGTTTATCCCATCTAGAGGCAGCTTCTAAATTATTATTTACAACTAATTATTATTTTACAGTTAAATGCAGTTTGACAGTACAACTGGAACCCTCAACCTAATTTCACCATATTCCAAGCATGAGCTTCTCCTGCCCAACCATGGGATACTTTAATTACTTCGACTCCTGCCCTTTTCAGCATTAAAGAAGTTGCATCGGCTATTGCATCACAGGCACCTTGATGATCTAGAATTACGCCATAAGCACCTTTATCTGATACACCAAGCTTATACTCCGTATTCAAACAGATGTAATCGTGTATGAATTTAAGCACATAATAAACCCTATAAAATTAAGTAACAACAGAACTCCTACTATATGGTATTTATTACCATATTCGTCAATATAAACCATGTATACTCAGATGTCAACATATTTTTACTCGTTTTTCACCCCAAACTCGTTCACAGGTACTAAAGGGCAGAACTGTTTTTTTACAAATGACATTTCCATATACTTGCCTCATAAGGCCTTAAGAATGCCTGCGAAACCTCTGTATAATTCGATAACAAACAAATCCCCTCCGGATACTTTTTTCGTTTCTTGTTATATGAACTTAAGTTCATTTCAATATACAGCGTTTCTGTCTCATCCTTACGATAATAGACGAATAAATCTTTTTCCTTTTGATCAGCAAATAACACCTCTCCATAATAGATGACTCCATGCTCCTTCCTAAATGCAAGCAACTTCTGATAAAAACGAAGGATTGAGTTCTCATCCTGAAGCTGAGACTCTACATTACAGTTCTTATAATCCTCATCCATCATAATCCACGGCTCCCCAGTGGAAAACCCTGCATACTTCTGATTGCTCCATTGCATCGGTGTTCTGGCATGGTCTCTTGTGCCGGCCAATATCTTAATAAACGCCTCTTCTTTTCCCATGGTCTTACATAACTTTTCATAAAGATTCAAGGACTCTACATCACGAAGCTCCCCAATTGTCTGAAAGTCTTGATTGATCATTCCAAGCTCCTGTCCCTGATAAATAAATGGCGTGCCACGCAAGGTAAGCTGGATTACTGCCAAAAGCTTCCCCAGGACATTCCGGTACTGCGGGTCTGAATTTATCTTAGAAATCATACGCGGATTATCGTGATTTTCATAGAACAGGGATGGCTGACAATGATTCCCGTAGTTCTCCATCCAATGAATCATATTACTTTTCAAATAACCTAGATCATATTGATAATCATCAAAGCGGGTATGCCCTGGCGTTTCCAGATGATCAAAGGAGAATACCATATCCAGTTCATTCCGGTAATCCCCCGTAAGCAGCTTACTCATCTCCATCCCTACTCCAGGAGTTTCTCCAATGGAAAAAGCATTATATGGGCTAAACACATTTTCTTTCATTTCATGCAAATACTCGTGGAGACGAGGTCCGTAGAAATAATGTTCCGCTCCATAATACCCCATAATACTACCAATATCTTCATTTCCCTCAGGCAAACCGCTGCGCTTAGAAATATAATTAATGACATCCAGGCGGAACCCGTCTACACCTTTCTCGAGCCACTTTTTTACCATCTCATAAATCTCATATCGTAGTTTTTCATTTTCCCAGTTTAGATCCATTTGCTTCTTTGAGAATAGATGCAGCGCATACTGCTGACGTTCTTCTACATAATTCCAGGCACTCCCGCTAAAAAATGATGTCCAGTTATTTGGTTGATCCTGAAAAATATAATAGTCTCTGTATTTGGAATCCGGTTCCTGTACAGCCTTCTGATACCATTCATGTTCATCGGAGGTATGGTTAACCACCAGATCTATAATAAGCCTCATATCACGTTTATGGACTTCCAACAATAATTCCTCGAAGTCCTCCATTGTTCCAAACTCAGCCATAATTTTATTATAATCTCTGATGTCATAGCCATTATCATCATTGGGGGAATCATAAATCGGTGAAAGCCAGATAGCATCGATACCCAGCTCTTTTATATAATCCAATTTGCTTATGATGCCCTGCAGATCCCCAATGCCATCTCCATTGCTGTCTTTAAAACTTCTAGGGTAAATCTGATAAAATACAGCCTCCTTCCACCATGCTTTTTGAATTTGCCCATCATCGGACATTGGTGTTTCCTGTTCGGTGTTTAAAAGGTCAAGCATAACATCAACAAAACCTCCATTTAATTGTCTTTTCAAGAGCTTAGGCAAAGTCTTTAGCCTTAGATTTCCTATGATCGGATTAGTAATTAACTTTTTGCTGATATTCAAGTGTAAAGCTATTCGATCTATAATGTCGCGACCAATTGGATTCGCATAAACATCTTTAATACGGCTTTTTTTTGTTAACATAGAAGTATACACTCCTTTTCTCTATCTATTTAAATATGGGCAGTTTATTCGGATTAAGATAGTTGAATCCGGAATATCCAGAATATCGGACAACGGAAAATAGATAATATATACACACAATTTTATAAATCATATTACTAAACAGTACCAAGACCAGACATATAACAATTACTCATCCCTTTTCTATGCTTAAAACAACAATTCGATAGATTTATAAGGAATAAAATTAATGTCTTTCTTTCCTTACAAATTTTATTTCTTAACAATTTAGCTACTCCAATTTAACTTTATGCTGTTGTAAAGAACAATGTGCCTGCTGCATATGCCGCAGAAAAAGAATAAGTATAGGAAATAGAGAGTTGATGTAGGGAGATGTAAGGGTTCTGTGATAACTTTAATTGATACAATCCCCTCTAAAGTATTGCAATTCCTATTTGTGCTTTTCACAAAATTCTATTCTTGCCTTTGAAAAGAAATAATAATTGTGTTAAACTATAGTTAACCCACTCATATATTAACCGTGTCATATAAAAAACAAGGAGGTAAAACTATGTCTGATAGTTATATTCAGGTAACAGGTGCAAGGGAACGAAATCTAAAAAACATAAATGTCCTGATACCCAAAAAAGAAATTACGGTTTTTACAGGTGTTTCCGGTTCAGGAAAATCATCTTTGGTATTTGATACAATAGCGGCAGAATCCCAAAGACAATTGAATGAAACCTACACCAGTTTTATCCGCCACCGTATGCCGCATTACGGAAAACCCAATGTGGATGCGATAGAAAATTTGTCTGTAGCCTTTATTATCAATCAAAAAAGACTAGGCGGCAATGCCCGGTCAACAGTTGGAACAATAACAGATATTTATTCTGTTTTACGTTTATTGTTTTCCCGTATCGGAGAACCCTTTGTAGGTTATTCCGATGTTTTTTCCTTTAACAATCCGGCTGGAATGTGCGAACACTGCGAGGGATTGGGGAAAATTGAAACCATTGATATAGAAAGGGTGTTAGATAAAAATAAATCCCTAAGTGAAGGAGCTATCCGCTTTCCAACTTTTGAACCCGGCGGATGGCGGTTGACCCGGTATATTCATTCAGGCTTTTTTGATAACAATAAGAAATTGAAAGACTATTCAGCCGAGGAATTAGACCTGTTACTTTACACGGATGAAATAAAAGTTAAAAATCCTGCCCCCGAATGGCATAAAACCTCATTGTATGAGGGATTGATTCCACGCATTAAGCGGAGTTTTCTAAAAAAAGAAGATGGCGAAAAGGTCAGATATGGAAAAGAAATTGAGCATTTTGTTGTAAAACAAGATTGCCCCCACTGTCACGGAACACGTTTAAACGATAAAGTGCTGTCTTGTAAAGTGAACGGTAAAAATATTGCGGAATGTGCAAATATGCAGATAAACAAGCTTATGGATTTTGTTCAGTCCGTTCCTTCTCCTATAGCCGCTACAATTGTTTCAGAACTTGTGAATCGGCTTCAGTATATGGTTTCCATTGGACTGGGCTATTTAAATTTAAGCAGAGAAACCTCTACACTTTCAGGCGGGGAATCCCAAAGAATTAAAATGGTCAGCCAGCTTGGCAGCAGTTTGACTGACCTCACTTACATTTTTGACGAACCGAGTATAGGGCTCCACCCGCATGACATAAGCAAAATTAATGAGCTTATGAGGCTGTTGCGTGACAAAGGGAACACTGTTCTGATCGTAGAGCATGACCCGGACATGATTAAAATTGCAGACCATATTATTGATATGGGACCGGGTGCGGGCACTCAAGGAGGGCAAGTTGTATACCAGGGAAATGTGGATGGGCTGAAAACAGCGGGTACTTTAACAGGAAGGTATTTAATCTGCCGCCCTGAACTAAAACCTGATACTCGTACACCGAAAGGTTGGCTCTCTATTCAGAATGCAACAATGCATAATTTGAAAAACCTTTCGGTTGACATTCCCAAAGGAGTAATGACTGTTATAACCGGGGTTGCCGGTTCAGGAAAAAGTACGTTGATTAATGGGGTATTGCCACGGCTGTATCCTGAAACTGTTTTTATTGACCAGAAAGGGATACAAGCGTCAAAGCGTTCCAACATCGCAACCTTTACAGGTATCTTTGACATTATCAGAAAACTATTTGCCAAAAAGAACGGTGTAAGCGCCTCCCTCTTCAGCTTCAATTCACAAGGTGCTTGTCCCGCCTGCAAGGGTTTAGGGGTTACTTATACAGATTTGGCGTTTATGGATACAATCGTTACGGTATGCGAGGAATGTCACGGAAATCGTTATACAGACGATGTGCTTTCCTATCAGCTAAGAGAAAAAAATATTGCTGATGTTCTTAAAATGACGGTAACGGAAGCCTTAGAATTTTTTCAGGAAAAAGAAATTATAACAGTATTGAAACGGCTTTCGGACGTTGGCATTACTTATGTTTCTTTGGGACAACCCTTAAGTACACTTTCAGGTGGTGAATTACAGCGAATTAAACTTGCCTCCGAACTTGAAAACGGTGGTCAGATTTATGTTTTGGACGAACCATCAACAGGTCTGCATATGGCTGATATAAAACAGTTGATTGGTGTAATGAATCGCCTTGTAGAACACAATTCCACTCTTATTGTCATTGAACACAATTTGGATATCATCTGTCAAGCAGATTGGATTATCGACATAGGCCCACATGCAGGACAGAATGGTGGTAAAATTATGTTTACAGGATTGCCGAAAGATCTAATCAACTGTCAAGATTCTTTAACGGGAAAGTATCTGAAAAAGTACATTAATGAAAAATAGGAGGTCGGTTTAATGGCTGCAAAAGAATTAGAGGAAAGTTATGTTCCCTTTCAATGTATGATTGTATCAGATTCAAATAAATTCAATGTTGAGGGTGTTTCAACGGCACAATATTATATACTCGATACCTTGAAGAAGCAAGGATCGAAAACCACAAAAGAACTCGCTGAAATGAGAAGTATCTCACAATCCGGCATTTCAAAACTGACAAAGCGTCTGCTGGAAAAAAAGTATATTATTCAAGAAAGGCAGGCTAATGACCGCCGTTCTTACAATATTGTACTTTCAAAAGATGGTAAAGCCTTTTTGAATCGTGTTGAGAATTTTGGAAATGAAATTATGAACCTAATTGAAGAAGCCTTAACAGAAGAAGAAGTACATAAGGATTACGAGCCTGTACGCAGAGAAACAATAGACTCTGGTAGAATACAGAATGTTGCCCAAGGGTAAATAAAAGCCGTAGTATGGCAGATGTTTTCGCTGTGAAAAAAATGCACCCATTTAATGAGTGCATTTACTAAATTTATTTGTTATGAAGAAAGCATATCGCGTAAAAGTAATATAAATAAATTAACATCCTATCCTGTAATGAACTGCGCCTCTGATAATTTGTCATTATGTCAAATTATTAGAGGTGCAATTCTTACGCCCAACCGGGATGTTTCGTTAATGTTTATCTTTAAAAATAGAATATTGGCAGGAATTTTACTTCAGAAAATCGAACGGATGGCAACCTGGTTATTCGGCTCGCAACCTCTCATTCGTTTCATAGACATAAGTCACAGGAATTTGACCAGGTTCAAAGGCTACGCTAAAATTGTTCGTTGTGATATCATACATTGAATACCTGGCTTTTGATTGCTCGTTAATATTACTACGACTAAGCGTTTGCTTATCAAAGTCGAAAAAATAAATTGAAGTGTCGGGCAGAGTGCCTACAGTGGAGACGACTTCCTTTGTGCCATTTTTATCGATATCGCTGATCTGAGCAAATCCGTCGATCTCCGAAATAATATACGGTGTCTTTTCCTTTATCGCACAAAAGATTGTGACGCCATAACTCGCTCCACGGAGCTCATTTATTATGTAGACCATATCAGTTTCAGCCAGTGTTGTTTGCGTTAAATCATACCTAGTCTTGTCAAGAGAACGTAAAAGAGCATATTGCATCCCGGAAACTTCAATATATGAGTAGGTATAACCTTCAGGGTTTTCTTCATTGAACTCTTTTGGGATATATTCACCGTAAGTGACCATATCATCAATTTTGTCTTATTATTGCAATATCCGGTATTTTTTTCGATAGCTTGAGGGGGATTCCTGAAATTTATTTTTAAACATACGGTTGAAATAAGAGAGATTGTTAAAACCAGTATTGACTGCTATATCTAAGATGGAACAGGAAGTTGTCAGAAGTTTTTCCTGCGCTATATTTAAGCGATAGTCATTTAGATATTGTATGAAAGAAGAACCCGTTGTATTTTTAAAGAAACGCATAAAATGAGAAGCACTGCTTCCGTAAACTGCTGCAGCCTCCTGTATGGATATGGATTCTTCATAATGCCCGCTAATGTAAGTCAGAACCTTTTTTAACTTACCGGCAGAAGCTTTTAAATAATATTTATCCGTAAGCAGCAGGTTATTCGATGTTAACAGGTATATCATAAGCATGATCTGAGCTTTTATAGCCAGCTCATAGCCCGGAAGCCTGGCATCATGGATTTGCTGCATCGTATTGATGTATGCTGTAAGAAGAGTATTCAGGGAATTCTGCATATCAATAATTACCGGGAAATATATTTTATTTGCCATAATAGGAAGCAGGGTATTTAGAGTACTTTCATCGGAGATATAGGAAAGTACCATTTTTAAATCAAATATGATATTCCTGTATACAAAGGGCTGCTCTTGTAATTGTTCCATGGAATGCAGAATACCCGGGGATATAAAAGCTATGGTACCCGCTGTAACGACATATGGTTTTAAATTGACGGTAATAACCCCTTTGCCTTCACTTACATGAATCAGTTCTACCTCCCCATGGTAATGCAGAGGAAATTGAGAAAAAGTTTCCGGCATCCGTACCTTGTAGATAGTGAAAGGATAAGTGCTGTTACCATGGCTTTTTTTCTCTTTGTAAAAGGCATAATTATTAATCTCCATAAGATCCCCCCATCTATGCAGTACAGTTCGTTCCAATCTAAAGCTTTGCAGCTGCTTCTATTCTTCCAAATGATAGTATTGTACAAATAATTCACAGGATAATGCAAGAAATTTCAGTATAAAATGATATAATTATATTAATCCATATAATAAAACCAGTCAATATAAACAAAAACAATGATAGGACAATCTTGTTCATTGTTTTATTCTATCGGTTGTATGGCCTGTGGGATATAGTCGGTAAAATAAAAAGCATCAACAGGCTGTCAATAAATGAAAGGGCTGTTTCAGAAGGCGTATATTCCGGTCAGGGTCTATCTATGCCATAAGATACAGCCTCTAAAAAGACAGGAGGTATAAAAGAATGAAGAAAGTTTTCTGGAAAAATCTGACTGCCTATGTGCTACTGATTGCAATCATGGTAACAGGACTAATAGTACCCGGCACATTACAAAAGATGCAGGCAGAAACAGTATCCTCGGTTACGGTGCACTATAAAGGAACATATACTGCACCAAATATCTATTATTGGAATTTAAACGGGGAAAGCAATACGCCGGTTACATGGCCGGGAGTACAAATGAATTCTGAAAGTGATAATTGGTTTGGTTACACCTTCAGCAATACGCAAAGCGTTAATCTGATTATCAACCAGAATGGCTCCCAGACAGCAGACTTGTACAGGACTTCCGGGGAATGGTGGTATAAGAACAACCAATGGTACCAGTACAATCCGGAAATTACTGCTGAGTCCATTACGGTACATTTTAAGAGTCCCTGGGACGGAGCGAAGATATATTATTGGAATATACAGCCCTCCGGCAGTACGACAACCTGGCCGGGGACGGATATGACATCAGAAGGAAACAGTTGGTACAAATATACTTTTTCCAATGCTGCACTGGTTCATCTGATATTTAATTATAACGGGAAGCAGACAGTCGATTTATCCCGGACAACAGGTGAATGGTGGTATAAGGATAATCAATGGTATGGGGAGGACCCGGAAGCGACCGTTACACCAACACCGACTAATACGCCAACACCAACAGTTACGCCGACAATAACCCCAACCATTACGCCAACGCCAACAGTTACACCATCAATAACCCCAACCATTACGCCAACGCCGGAAAAAGGCATTGATTTCAGGGATGAAACTATTTATTTTGTTATGGTAACCCGGTTTTATGATGGAGATTCCAGTAATAATGTGCATTGCTGGGATGAAGTGGCAGCCATGAAGAACAGTAACGACGCGGCATGGAGAGGTGATTTTAAAGGCCTTATTGAAAAACTTGACTACATAAAAGCACTGGGATTTTCGGCAATCTGGATTACTCCGGTTGTGAAAAACATGAGCGGCTATGATTATCACGGTTACCATGCCGTTAATTTCAGTGAAATAGACCCAAGATATGAATCCGACGGTGTAACCTATCAGGATTTAATTAATGCGGCGCATGAGAAGGGGTTAAAAATTATTCAGGACATGGTATTGAATCATACTGGAAATTTTGGAGAGGAAAATCTGTATCCGTTGTTTACAAAGGATGAAACACAGGAAGATACTGCAGATGCAATTATCAGAATTGATGAAGGAAAACTTCCCGCTAATTATGATACCTTAACTCCGGCACAGCAATATCAGGCCAGAATAAACGCTATGAAGGAAGATTCCCTGGATACAGAAAATATTTATCATCATGAAAAAAGCTTAAGCTGGGAAAGTTATACGGTCCAAACCGGTCAGATAGCAGGGGATTGTGTGGATTTAAACACAGAGAACCCAGCCGTATCGGATTATTTAATAAATGCCTACAACCGTTATATAAATATGGGAGTTGATGCCTTCCGGGTTGATACAGTAAAACACATATCCAGACTAACTTTCAATAAAGAATTTATCCCGGCCTTTAAAGCGGCAGGAGGCGAAGATTTCTTTGTGTTCGGGGAAGTTGCTACCAGGTATCGGCAGGTATGGAATAGCAATATTCCTGCTATTTCCACACCATTTTACACCTGGGCAGAAACCACTGCCTACCCTTGGGGCGACACAGTTACTAATATGAAAAGTGTTTTTCAGCACTGGAATGATAATCAGAATGTCAGTAACCAGCCTGTCAGCAGGAATCATTTGTTGACCGGCAATACCTATCACACACCGGATAAAAGTATATCTTCCGGACTGGGAGTTATAGATTTTCCCATGCATTGGAACTTTAATAATGCCAGGGATGCATTCCGTGTGGGTGTAGATGGGGATCAATATTACAGTGATGCTACCTGGAATGTAACTTATGTGGATTCCCATGATTATGCACCGGATGGTGCGCCTGAAAACCAAAGGTTTGCAGGCTCCCAGGATACCTGGGCAGAAAATCTGAACCTGATGTATACTTTCCGGGGAATTCCATGTATTTATTACGGAAGTGAAATAGAATTCATGAAAGGCGCAGTAATAGATGCCGGTCCAACAAAACCCTTAAGCGAGACAGGCAGGGCTTATTTCGGGGACAATATCGAAGGCTCCGTAACTGTGACGGATTATGGAGAATATACAAATGCAACAGGAACAATGGCAGCAACCTTAAATCATCCGCTTTCCCTGCATATCCAGAGATTGAATAAAATCAGGCGGAATATCCCAGCACTTAGAAAAGGGCAATATTCGACGGAAGGTGTTTCGGGAGAAATGGCTTTTAAGAGACGTTATACTGATACGAACACCGGGGTGGATAGCTTTGTTCTGGTATCCATTACAGACGGTGCAGCATTCTCGGGAATCCCTAATGGTACCTATAAGGACGCAATTACAGGAGATGTAAAGGTTATAACAGATGGCAAATTAACCATACCCAGAACAGGAAAAGGCAATATGAGAATTTATGTCTTGGATCTGCCAGGTAATCCGGCACCGGGAAAAGTCGGTAATAGCGGAACATATTTGAAATAATATAAGAAGAAAATGAGTAATGCTGGGATATAAAGTTGACTCAGGAATTCACAA
The DNA here is from genome assembly GCA_029256725.1 of Anaerocolumna sp. GTDB lineage: Bacteria > Bacillota > Clostridia > Lachnospirales > Lachnospiraceae > Anaerocolumna. The sequence goes on from JAQSXJ010000067.1 coordinate 48,581, forward strand.
GTTGTGGGAGCAGGTTGGCTATTTGGAAGAAGCTACTTATTATCCAGGGCTAACTGTACTAGAGAATTTAGACATTGCCCGCAGGATGCAAATGATATCTGATTGCCAATCCATTGCCCGAGTGATCAAAAAACTCGGTTTAGCGGCTCATAAAAATAAGAAAGCGAAAAATCTTTCTCTGGGAAACAAACAAAGGTTAGGGCTTGCTAAAGCAATGATTCACAACCCAAAGATTTTAATATTGGATGAACCTATCAACGGCCTTGATCCCGCTGGTGTCGTGGAAATCCGGGAAATGCTTATGTTACAGTTTTTATATCCAGCCATCAACTGGAAGAACTCTGCATAGCAGGTGGTTATTTATATTGCGAATACAATCAGGGTGTGAATTATGCTTTCATAATTCACACTACCTCCCATTTATATCGCAAGTCCCCCCTTGCGATACTGCTTAAAAAGAAAGATTACTAATGCAGCGCATTTTACAATCTACCCCTGTTCTTTCACAATATAGATTGGACGATTCTTAACCTCCAGGTAGGTTTTAGCCACGTATTGACCTAATACTCCCATACAGAATAGTTGAAATCCGCTGAGAAACAGTATGATACAAGCAGTGGAGGACCAGCCGTATGCGGATTTTACACCGGCAAAATGCCTGATCAGCACGACGATTATACCGATAAAAGCCACGATACACAGAAAAAGTCCGGAAAACGAGGCAATTCCCAGGGGTATGGTAGAAAACGCGACAATTCCGTCAAAAGAATAAAATAGCAGTTTTCGAAAGGACCATTTGGTTTCACCTGCCGCACGCTCAACATTCTCATAATCCAGCCATTTGGTTTTAAAACCGACCCATCCGAAGATTCCTTTGGAGAATCGATTGTACTCCCTCATATTAATAATGGCATCCACCATCTGCCTTTTCATAAGCCTGAAATCTCTGGCACCGTCAACGACCTCTGCCTTGGAGATATGGCTCATAAGATGATAAAACCGCCTGGCAAAAAAGGAGCGCAGCTTCGGCTCACCCTTCCTTGTTACTCTTCTGGCAGCTACCGAGTCGTAATCCTCTTTCTGCAGACACTCATACATTTTGGCAAGCAGATGCGGCGGGTCCTGAAGATCCGCATCCATAATCACTGCATAATTACCGGTACTGTTTTCCAACCCGGCAAAAATAGCGGCTTCTTTTCCGAAGTTCTTAGAAAATGATATATACCGGATTCTGTTATCTTTCTCTTTTAAAGCTTTTATAATCTGTAATGTTTTATCCTTTGAACCGTCATCAATAAATATAATTTCAAAATCTGTCGTATTCATCTTTTTCATGACAAGTTTCATTTCCGTATAAAACAAGTGTATTACTTTCTCTTCATTGAAACAAGGTACTATAACTGATATTCTGTCCAAACTCTTCCTCTCCTTAAATAAACAAGATATGAGCACCGAAATAATTTATCCTATTAACTATATTTTCCCTTATTTGTTTTTTTAATCCTGTAATAAAGCACGAAACAAAGAAACAGACATCCTCCCGCAGCCGACACCACGATTCCGACTTTAAGAAAAGGAGTTTCATAGTATAAGTCAATTTCATGTTCCCCGGCTGTTACCGGTAATGCCATGTACATCACGTTTGCCGGAATCAGTTCGGTCTTTTCTCCGTTTACATATGCCTTCCAACCTTTGCTGTAGGGTATCGACAGACATAATAAACTATTCTCACTACTGTTATACACTCCGGTGATCCGGTTATTGCTGACCTGTATATTCTCCAGTACGGTCTTGTCTCTTGCTTTTATCTGTTCTTCATATTCAGCCATAGGCATCGTATAAACCTGTATATCACTTAAATGAAATGTGCCGGGTTTGGTAAAGATAATTTTACAAGATTTCATTGAGGCACTCTGATAGCCGAGATTTATAATATAATCCTCTTTACCAAAATATGCATTGTTCCTGTCGGACCTGGCATAGACAGTTTTAATTATATCATTTTCGCCTTTTACCCGAAGATTCATGGCATAATATTTTGTATTATTTATATTAAAATTCTCAAGCCGGAGATACGTTTCGGAATTCTCCATTCCCTGAAAGTAAACGGTAATTTGTGTACCGGCTTTCGATACCTTGATATAATCTCCCTTACGTGTGATTCCTTTGCCATACCGTATGGTTACAGGCAATTTTTCCGACTTAAACCCGGCGGCGGAAGCATTACCGGCTTCATACGCATCCTTTTCGAGCATATAGATTGAATCTGCCGGTTCTTCCAAAACGGCCGCTCTGAGCATAATCTCCTGCTTTTGCAGTGGATTCAAAGTTTCATAAACCTCCCTGGATACATAACTTTGATACCCATAACCCAAAGGCAGTGAAAACTGGTTTTCATATAAATAGTAGGTTTTGTTTTCCGTACTTTCTTCTTTTATCAATTGATATCCATATGGAACCATCTCTTTAGCATTAGTAACCAGATATTTAACACCTGCCAGTGTACTAAGACCAGTCCGGTAGTCCATATTATCAAAACGGTAGGATGCTCTCTGACTTACTAATTCCAGTCCCGCCATATATTCTGAAAGCCTCTTATCCATTATACTAAAATAACCACTGACATCCCGAAAGCCAAGAAGCATACCTTCATTATACTGTTTATCACCGTATACCTCCACCCGGTAAAATGAATTGTCCGATATATTGTCTATCATACTGACTGCCGAGTTCTCAATTGTCTTATCAACCTTTCCCGAATCAATAAATTCACCTACATAGTTACCAAATCGTTCGGAGTAGGTCAGATAACCATTGAGCCCCAGATTAATAAATACCAGTGCAAATATCACCGTTCTCTGCAGAAAAATATTCCTTGTATACCGATTAAAAATAAGGATGCAGGCAATTGTTAAAGATAGCATAAGGAAAGCATATAAAAAATATATACTGGGGTTAAAAAAAACCAAAACACCATATAAAACGGTTCCTGCTGCCAGCAGCAGCTTATCTGTTTTCTTTAAGCGGAACAGGTCTTCATAAACCGAAGTAAATAAAAATGCAATGATAAAGCTGTACCCAAACTCCCAGCGGTTACTTACATAGGAAAATCCGTTCATAAGATATCCGATAAAAGGAATCAACAGACTAACGGTACCAATGAGAAAAACAACCCTCATCCGCCGGTATTTGCTGTTTCGAAAGGCTACCAGGACTGCGGCCGGAACAATAGCTGCAAAAGTGCATAGAGTCCAGAAGCCCGGCGTTATAGTAGGAGCTATAAAGGAATAAGCAAACGTAACGTAATATCCCAGAGTATAATAAAGCAGATTAACATCATATCCTGCGTCAAACCTGCCGTTATTAAAATATGCCGCAACTACGGGAAATAAAATCACTGCAGACATGATAATCCCCAGAAGATAAAATAAACCGGTCCGGAATGCGGTTTTGAAAAATAATATCCACACGGGATTGGGACTGTTTTTATCATATGTGTAAAAAAACCTGTGAACTGCATATATAAAAATGATTATTGTCATCATATATAAGAAGTAAAAATTACTAACAGCACTGATGAAGGTCATCAGTATAAACAAATATGGTTTTTTCTTTTGTAATATGAGTTCGATTCCAAGAAAAAGCAGAGGCAAATAGATAAGCGGATTGGTAAAATAGGGGTGCCTTGTCCCGGCATAAAAAACATAACCGCAAAATATATAGATAAAAGCCCCCAGTACAGAAGGGTAACTACTTTGCTTTCTATAGATACAATACAACAGATAACTGATGCCAGACAAATAAAGTCTGAATATAATTAAGAATTGGTATAATCCTTCCGTATTCCCTTCTTTGCCGAATACGGATAGCAAAGCCAGCGGATCACCTATGGCATAATAATTAAGTGTTGTCAGTGTATCAAAACCCATCCCTAAATTAAAATCCACCAGGGATATTTCCTTACCGGCAAGGAGATTTTGAAGGAGCCTGCCGTAATATACCAACGCCGGATAATGCTGGTGTATACCGTCAAAGTTCCATATAAATGATTTGCCATTAGCTGCAAACGGATAATATACAATAAACTGAAGTAAGAGAAAACCGGCTGTGAAGGGGATCATATAATAGATTAGAATATGCTTCATTTTCTCTTTCTTATTTAACTCATATAACATTTTATATTCTGCTCCTTTAGTATTCCTGTATATTATAACCATAAGGTGTAACATATAACCCAAGAGCATGTATTCCGCTTCCAATAAAATTATGTATTAATCGTGTACAAACAAATGAACAGGGTTAAGTGATAACCATGTTTTGGATTATTGGTTAATTTGACTTTGCTGGATATAGCGGTTTTTTTATCTATAATTCACCTTGCGCTATATGTGATAAGAGTTCAGACTCAATCTTAATAAAAAAGGACATGAAAGCATTCTACTCTCATATCCTTGATCATTGCATATTATAATCTAGACTTTTTAGTAGTTTTTTCGATGCAACAGGACAGGAAAAGCCTGTAAGATCTTTTTTACAATACCATTTGCATATGTATAGTCCAATTTTAGTTATTAATTCAACTAATTCAGTATTGGTCTCCACCTTAACGAATGATTTTTGAAATTTACAAGCTTATTTAGCCTCAAATTCTTGTTTTCATCCACCTGTGCTTCATTCTGCCTTCTCATAACCTCTTCTTGATCCTGCTGCAAGAGCAGTCTAACAGTTTTATAAAACAGATGATATTCCCGAAGTAAATAGCATATCTATCAAGTTTTCTTTTAGTAATTCAAGTATCCGAATATCTGTTAGATCCAGCTTCATTATTATTTCCTCCATCCCATCCTAATATTTCATATATATTAGTTTTTACCTTACCGAGTCTTTAGGTTTTAAAATATATCATATAATGTAATTTTATATATTATTTAATTTTTTTATTATGCACTTGCTATTTATTATATAGCATGCTATCATTTATGTAGCACATGTTAATATTTTATTATGAAAGGAAGGAATATTTATGCCAGTGATTACAATTAAAATGAAAAAAACGCAACCTGAAAAGAAAAAAGAATTGATTGAGAAATTGACTTCGGTCGCAGTTGAAGTCACCAATTCTCCAGCCAGTGCTTTCACTGTTTTTATTGAAGAATTCGATTCCGAGAATATTGGGATTGGTGGACAACCATTGTCGGAAAAAGTCGCTAATAAATAAAGTATTTGGCTATCACCGCGCTCTTATATGTGCGCGGTGTACTTAAAAAATTATTATAGACAACATAAGGGGGAATAAAAATATGTCAGTACCACATCCAGGGAAACCAGTTCGCGGTTCCAAATCAGGACTTCCTATTATGGCCCTTTTTGATCTTTTGGGTAGAAATTGGGCAATGGGTATCATCTGGAATATGCAGGATGGTTCCACTACTTTCAGAGAACTTCAGCAGCGATGCGAATCTATTTCTCCTGCAATACTAAACAATCGTATCAAGGAGTTAAGAGAAGCCGATATTGTAGAGCGCACTATTGAGGGATATCAATTGACCCAACGTGGAAAAGAACTTATGGAATTATTGCGTCCATTTGGAGAGTGGTCACGTAGTTGGTCAAAGGAAGTATTCAACTATACTAAGCCACTTAACAATCAAAAAAAGGATGATAAGTAGTATATTTATTACATCTTAAAAGAAAGGATGAATTTAAATGAGTTTACTTAATGTAAATAAAGAAAAATGTATTCATTGCGGAATCTGTGCTCAGGTTTGTCCAAAGAATTATATTGAAATGAATAAGGAAAAGTTTCCGGTCGATGCCGGACTTACCTGTATCTCCTGCGGTCACTGTGTTGCAATATGTCCTCGCGCCGCATTAAATCATGCTCAAGCACCGCTTTCTGAACAAGTATTGCTTGATACAACCCCTGTTTTTGATACTGAAACAGCAGAAAGTTTTCTTCGATCCAGACGTTCTGTACGAGTATATAAAGAAGATAAAGTTACTAAAGCCCAAATACTAAAACTGCTAAACATAGCCAGATTAGCGCCATCAGGTAATAATTCACAGGGTGTACAATACATGGTCGTGAATAACAAAAAAACTCTACATGCTATTACAAAAGCCACAATTGCCTGGATGGACGAAGCAATTGCCACCAAAGAAGCATCTGCTGTTAATTTTATTGAAATGTCAGATCATTATCACAAGACTGGTGAAGATGTGATTTTACGAAATGCACCTAGCTTTATATTAGCACTTTCTGATAAAACTTTTACACGTGGACGTGATAATACTCATTTTGCTCTCGCATATGCTGAATTGTTTGCACCAAGTCTGGGATTAGGAACGTGCTGGACAGGCCTTGTGGAAACATGCGCCAGATCTGGGTATCAACCCTTACTTCAGTTATTGGATATTCCTGAAAACTTAATAGTTACAGGCGGAATTATAGTTGGTTACCCTAAATATAGCTTTAGACGACTGGTAGACCGCTCCCCGTTGATCGTAACTTGGCACCAACCCTGCAATTCAAATGAATCCTTAACAAAATAATCAGTAAAAGAATTGCAGATTTAATGATTAAATTATACCATATCAGGCAGCAAAGCAAAAATCTCAGTTTTTTATATATGTTCTGCCAATTTATTCTGCATTTGAAAAGCCGAAATCAATAAGTGAAAGAAGATGAATTCTATGGCTCGTATAACTACGCCATTAAAAATTGGTAATCTTGAGTTAACAAACAGACTAATAATGCCTCCAATGGCAACATCAAAAGCTGGAGCACAAGGAGAAATTACTCCGACTCTTTTACAGTATTATGACGAAAAAACACATGGCGGATACTTTGGTATGGTAATTACAGAGCACACTTTTGTTTCAACAGACGGGAAATCCAATTTCAACCAGATTTCTTCTGCCGACAACAGTATGCTTTCAGGCTTATGTCAGCTTTCCAATATCATTCACAATAATGGATGCCCTGTAATCTTGCAGTTAAATCATGCGGGAAGTGGAACCAAAACAAATGTTATTGCTTCTCAGCCTGTTGCTCCATCAGCTGTTATCAATCCTTCAAAAGCAGATATGGAACTTCCGCGCGAGCTGAAATGTGATGAAATCGAAAAAATTGTAAGTGATTTTGCCAATGCAGCTTTACGAGGAAAGCAAGCTGGCTTCAATGGCGTTGAAATACATTCCTGCCACGGTTATTTATTGAATCAGTTTTTGTCGCCACTTACCAATAGAAGAACTGATGAATATGGCGGTAATATTAAAGGTAGGATTCATGTTCATCTGCAAGTGTTGAGAGCTGTCCGCAAGACGGTCGGTAATGATTTTCCTATTCTATTCCGTCTTGGTGCTACTGATAATATGGAGGGCGGACTTAGCTTAGATGATTGTATTATGGCGGCAAAAGAACTGGAAAATGAAGGTGCTGATATGCTTGATATATCTGGTGGAATGTGTCGTTACACAGTACCGGACTCGGAAAATTCAGGATATTTTATTAAACAGGCAAAAGCAGTCAAAGGTGCTGTTTCAATTCCTGTCATGTTAACAGGAGGTATTAGAACAATAGAAACAGCAGAATTGCTTCTGCAAAATAATGTTTCAGATTTTATTGGTGTCGGAAGACCTGTCTTTAACGATTCAACTTGGGTTAAAAACGCAATTATTAAATTTGATTCCGAAACCGAAAATGAATAATTCAAACTTATCATTGCAATCAGCAAGCAGATCTGAATATGACTTAACAGATATATTTTTTGATTCCAATACAGTTCTAATAAGCCATAATGTTGGACTACTCTTTCCGATTGGTACTTATCGCTTGCGACCCGTTTAATTCAGCTCTTTTTTTTCCCCATTCATTTATAACTTCAAGAGCTGGGAGAAGCGATTGGCAATCTTCCGTAATGGAGTATTCAACATGAGGAGGTATTTGACCATAATCTTTTCTGATTATTAGGTTGTGCTGTTCCAAAACTTGAAGAGACCGTGTCAGCATAATATTTGTGATTCCACAAAGATGGCGCTTTAGCTCATTATACCGCATACTCTCGTAGCGAGAAAGCTCCCATATGATTGCTAGCCGCCATTTTCCTCCCAATATTTCAAGCGCATGTATGACCGGACATTTTTCAGGATAATATGGAGTGATGTTGTTAGACTGTTTATTCATAAGAATACCCCCTTCTATCATTTAAGGAACAAAAATGTGCGTACTTTATTTTTTGTGTCTTATTGTCTATAATCATATTGTAAGTTAGAAGAAAAAGTCAATACCCAAATTGGAGGGAAAAATATGGACTATGATGATCTTATCCAGACAAGATATTCTGTTCGAAGTTACAGTGACAGACCTGTAGAACAGTATAAATTAAGTAAAATATTAGAAGCAGGTAGGATTGCTCCTACTGCGGGGAATCGACAGCCACAACGAATTGTGATTATCAAAAGTCAAGATGCGCATACAAAAATAAAACAGTGTACGCCTTGTCATTTTAATGCGCCTTTAGTGCTTTTAGTATGTTATGACAAATCCGTAGAGAATAATAATCATTATGGAGATAAGCGCCCTTATGGGCAGGTTGATGCCAGTATTGTGATGACACATATGATGTTGGAGGCACATAATTTAGAACTTGGAACTGTTTGGGTGGGGCTTTTTAACCCAGATTTACTGCGGGATCTTTTCTGCATTCCTGCCCATTATGAAATTCTTGGTTTAATGCCGATAGGTTACCCGTATCCAGATGCGAAACCGGGTAAAATGCACAGTGAAAAGTTTCCTATTAAACATACGGTGTGGTATGACTCCTTTGTAGGAGAAAAACAGTTGGAATAAAAACAAACGTATGATACATAAAGGCTGCCAACACAAGATTAATACTTCCAAATCAAAATTCTCAATTACAGGCTTGCTTAAGTACACGGGTAAAAAAGTGCCCAATGGGAGAGTATCCCAAAGGGCAAATAAGAGTCAGTAGGTTGCTGGTCAATTAACTTGGTTAAACATTTATTAATTTATAAATCTATAAAATAAAAAGGGATAACTACTCTGTACGTAATGAGATATTACTAAACTGTGCTTCACCTAATGCAAATAACCCTAAATTACCTTCTTTAAAATCATACATACGAAAACTCAATGCAGCTTCATTATTAATATAGATAACCGCTGTAGTATCTTCTGCCAATATTTCTATAATATAATGTCCGTCAATACTATTCTCAACCGCAGTTTCCATTTCTACATCGTAAGGAAATGTTTTTCCGCCCTCTTCGTACATTCTTATCCAAGAGCGAAAGACCAATCTCTTCTTATAAGGTTCAAGGTAAAGATAATATCCATTTTCTAATTTTTTACTCGTCTGCAGGATAACTCCCGCTTCCTTGCTACTCCCCATGTCCAAATCAAGTTTTAAGTAAAACCGTGAGGGTAATTTGCTTCCTACTATGGTATTCTGTGTACCTTCCAAAGTAGATATATACTTATTTCCCTCAACTGTCCATTCACCAGATAGCTCTTCCCATATAAGCGGAACTTCTTTTTGCAGTAAATTGCGCCTGGCCTCCGGCATTTGTAAAATCAAATCACCAGATTCATTTTGTCCCAGTTCATGAACAACCATATCACCGCCCCAATCCCATGTATGATAATCTTGTCCCTTGAATTTATCAGGCCAAAAACCAAATATATTTTCCTCCTTGGTCGGATTCCAGCCAATAAGATAACGTTTCTTACCATCACTTACTGTTTTCGCTGCATAAAATGCTCTGCCATCCATACGATGATTTAATGGAATGTTCCAAGTATTATCACCCTTTTTACACTTCACATAATAATTTCCAAATAAAGTGGTATAACTTGAAAATACCAGGTAATACCAGTCGCCGATTGAAAATATATCAGGGCACTCACAAGCACCGTTAAATCGCGCCGGGTAATACAACGGTTCCCGATATTCCCATTTTTTTAAATCTTTCGATACACAAAGCCCCACACAACCCGTTTGAGTATGTACATCGTTTTTTCTGGCAGCCATAATCATCCAATATTCTTGCAAATCTTCCCTATAAAATATCCTTGGGTCTCTCCAGTCTGAGCAATGATAAATCACTCCATCCGGACCAAACGTGTCCTCTTCTATGTATACCCAATGATCCAGAGTTCCATCCTTGCTGACATAATGAGTTATATATTGCTTACCATCCGGGAAAATGCATGCAAACAAATGCCACTCTCCTTGATAATAAATAAGATCACCAGTTCCACCTAACACATGAAGGGGAGTCTCTTCACTCATATTGATAAGATCTGTCGTTTCCATTCGGTGCCATCCATGAACTATCCCTTCTTTTGATGCATCCTTCCAGTTTTTTAAATAAAATAAGTTAAATTTATTATTAGCATATATCGGTATTACATCACCAGTTCTTGCATTATCTGCCTTATAAAAAATATCCATAGTTACCTCCTTATACCTTTTCATCCTATAAAATTCATTTTCACCTATATCACTATATATTAATTCTTCCTAATCCTAAAATATTTAATTTCTCCTCTACCTCTTCATAGGACGGCATTACCCTCAATGCTCCTTTTCGGGTAGTAATTATTGCGGCTGCCATATTTGAAAATTTCAGCATTTCCTCAATTATTTCTCTTGTTAAGGTATCTAAGCCATAATCTAATATAAAATGAAGGCAACTTCCCAAAAATGTATCTCCGGCGCCTGTAGTTTCTATGGTATTCTTTTGAATAAATGCCGGAACTTCAACACAGCAATCTTTCCAGTATGCACGGCTGCCTTCTTTACCGATAGAAAGCAGTATAAGTGGAATATTATATTTCTCCTTCAAGTATTGTATTCCTTTTTCATAATCATGAAAGCCTGTGAACCATTGAATTTCGTTGTCTGATATTTTTAACACATCACATTGCTCTAGTCCATAAGCCATTTGCTTATGTGCCTCTTCTAAGGATGTCCACAAAGCAGGACGCAGATTCGGATCAAAAGTTAAGATGGCTCCTGCACCTTTTGCAATCTCAATAGCTTTTTTAGTAGCTTGACGCACCCTTTCATGTGTCATTGATAATGTACCAAAATGAAAAATCTTACTCCTTTGCAAAAGGCTTTTATCTATTTCATTTTCTGACAGCATAATATCTGCTCCCTGGTTTCGATAAAAAGAGAAATCACGGTCTCCGCCCGGCAATGTTTGAACGAAAGCCAGTGTTGTTCTCGCCTCTTGATCTAATCTCAGATTTGATGCATCAATATTTACTTCCTCTAATGTTGCTTTTAATTTATGACCAAATAAATCATCTCCCACCTTACCGATAAAGGCAGTCTTATGACCTAATTTACTTAACATTGCCAATACGTTACAGGGGGCTCCGCCCGGATTTGCTTCAAATAGTGTATTCCCCTGTTCACTTATCCCATTGTTTGTAAAATCAATCAGTAATTCACCCAATGCAACAACATCTATATCTTTCATGATCGGACTCCTATTCTGTTCACAGCCACTTATCTAGGCCATCTTTCTTTTCTTTCCGGTAACTTCTTAAATGTCTGATGTGGCTCCGATTGATACCAATATGCTACACTTGCAACATCATCCTGTCTTTCAAATAAACCTCCGTGATATACTCCGATTTGCTGTATTGTCACCTTTAAATCTTCTTCAAACAAAATGGGGTCCATTATATGCCAACGATAAAAACTTCTTTGTGGCATTTGATCATCATTATGAAAGTCATGATGTATCAGTGTATCCCGATTTGAATAATAGGGATATCCCAAAAATGGTGTGCAATAAGTATTCTCCACTGTTTTGCCATTTTCCTGTGTTGCAAAGCTCCAGGCCCCTCCGAAATAATCTTCCGTTCCGGTTCCGCATATAGTAGGAAATTCTTTGTCACCATCTATATAAAATTTCATTTCTCCTTCTCCATACCAATAACGTTCTAAGGTAGTAAGTGCAAGATATGTTCCTACATAGTGGCCTTTTCCTATAATTCCATCAACCAGAATGTAATCTTCCCCTTTTTGGGTCAATCTTTGCCGCTTCCACTGACTATGAAAATATCCTATATTATCCGGTAATTTATCCTGTAAACAATAATCTATTTGATAGAAGAATGCAGGTAAATCTTCATCACATTGATTTTCGACAGTAATACGTGCCTTTTTCCTAAAGGGCATAGGAAAATAGCTATTGAATCCTCTTGTTGGATTAACGGAAATCGGCATAGAGTTAACAGGATACGAAGCTCCGAATCCACAGCAAAAGAAGTCCCCCAATGGACTTTCCACAGAAGGCTCTTCCTCTTCATCCCAATAGATACGTAACACCAAATCTCTTAGTATGAAACAATTTCGATTGCTTATTCGATCAGTAACTGTAATCCAGATATGCTGAATTACCGCAGGTCCTTCAATTTCAGCTAATGTAGCAGTTTCTCCCGTTTTAATGGAAGGAATACATGGGGAACCTTTTCTCCCGATACCTAAATCACTGGCAGCCATTCCACCCTTGCCTTTTTCACCCTTCCTGTTTTCCCAGTTAATACTTCTTGTTTTTCCATTCCTCAAATAAGGAAGTGAACTCAAATCATTTCCCAAAACATCAAACATTCTCCAATCCTCCGTTTTATTTTAATACTAAGTCTTTCTATTTCTGCAAATCAGAAGCTGCTTGTGTCTTTACTATATTTTCTATTAAATACTATGATTCTTCGAACCTTATTTTGGCTCGATCCACAAGCATGTTGAGATCGGTTTTATTGTTAAATTGCGGAATAATTTTACCTAATGCTTTATATTTTGCACTCCCATAATTTGAAACAGGTATCATATCAATACGTTCTACACCTCTTATATCCTGCAAAAATATTCTTCGATCTTTTATTTCTTTTTCCGAATCATTGATGCTTTCTATAATCGGCATTCGGATAATCATTCTGGCGCCTATATCGGAAAGTCTTTTTATATTCTCCAAGAGATTCCTGTTGCTTACTCCCGTTAATGCAATATGCTGTTTATCATCCAGGCATTTTATATCAATTAAATACACGTCTACATAGGGAATTATACTTTCAACAATATCCCAATCTACATTTAGTGTGGTGTCTAAACAAACCGATATTCCTTCCTCCTTGCAGCACTTCATAATTTCCTGCAAATATTTATACTGTACTAAGGGTTCCCCTCCAGAAAATGTAACGCCTCCGTCTCCACCATAACAGTCCCTGTCTCTCATTACTTCCCGGGTTACCTCCTCCACAGTTACTCTCTTCCCGCAAAGTTTCATACTTTTTGTACAACAGATTTCCTGACACAGCTCCTGTTTTCTGCAGTTTTTGCATAATTCTACCTTTACCTTATGGTTTTCATCCGTAAAATAATGTGCGCCTCTCTCGCAAATTGTCTCACATTGCCTGCAATAAATGCAGCTGCTTTCAAAAAACATCATCTCAGGTTCCTTTGACTGGGATTCCGGATTATGACACCAGCTGCATTTCATATGGCATCCTTTCAAAAAAACCGTTGTCCTTATACCCGGACCATCATGGATACAATATCTTTGTATCTCCATTACTATAGCTGTATTCATGGCTTTTCCCCTGCTTCTCTAACTAATACGCCTGATAATGTGTTCCTGCAGTTCCTCATCTAACTCAACAAATCTTGCATTAAACCCCCAGACACGTACCACTAGATCTGGATAATGCTCCGGATGATTCTTGGCTTCCATCAACTCTTCCTTGCAGTACATCGAAATATTGAGTACCGGTATTCCTCGTTCTCCGGCTTCAGATAACAGAGTATATAGTATTTTCTCTTTCTCCGCTCCCATGATAAAGCTTCCTTTATCAAGAGTTAAGTGGAGCGGGGAGGACGCATATCCCTCCCTCAAAGGCAGTCTTGCTGCAGATTCTAAAATGGCGGTAGGGCCTTTCTTTGCCATACCCGGTGTCGGAGAACAATGCTCTCCGATGGGATCTCTGAATCTGCGTCCATCCGGAGAAGCTCCCGTGATATTTGCAGATATCTTAAAATCAATATCGTATAGGCCAGGCCATACACACTTACCATTCTCACTCCGATATCCGTTTACTATCTCTATAAATTTAGAGGCCAGTCCGGCAGCTATTGCATCTACTCTATCATCACCATTTCCATATTTGGGACTATGCAAAAGTCTCTGTCGTAATACTTCCTGCCCCTCAAAATCACACACCAGTGCAGCCACTAATTCCTTCATGGTACACCATTTATTTTCAAAAACTGCTGTTTGAATACCCCTCAGACAATCCGCAGCTGTACCTATACTTCCTGATAATAATTGATAGTTACCAACCTGAAATCCACCACCCCGAAGCGGATCCCTTCCTTTTTCCAAACAAAGTCTCAGGCTTCCTCCTACAAGCGGAGAAGTAACCGTGTTTTCCTCATCCTCCTTTATTTTTCTGTCTATTTTCTGTAACCAATGTTGTATCTGGAAGGTTAATTGTTTTTCAAACGCACTATAAACTTCATCAAACGATTCCAGCTTCGTTACATCACCCGATTCATATCCAAGTACTAATGCCGTCCTTGGCTCAAATGCCGGACCAAATTTTCCTGACTTTTTCATTTTTACAGGATGTATACTGGGATTTTCTTTTCCGTTAAAAAGAGTTAATTCCACTGTTTTTACCATTTCATGCTGTAGAAAGAAAATATTACTCGCTCCATCAATAACGGTTTCGGTACAGCCATCATTGGTATACATACAGGCTAAATCATGTGGTATACCTGTTTGTTCCATAGCCGGGATAATATTGTCATCAAAATATAGAGTTGGTTGTCCTTTACCTGTTTCCAAAAGATGTGTACACATACGGATTAATTTTTCAGGACTTTTTTTATGTAGTCTCACATTAAGATGAGGTTCTGCATCTCCCTGTTTTTCATAGGCCTCCAGGAACAAATAAGTTAATTCATTTGTCTCATCGTAACCGTTTGTATCCTGACCGGATAACATCAGATTTCTCAATGTATCACCTGTACCCAATTCATTAAGATGCCTATAAAACTCTTTCATTAGTTCCAGTACCTTCTCGTTATTTAGCAAACCTTTCTTTTTCTCAATCTCGTAAAACGGAAACAGCCTTTGATCCAATCGTCCAATACATCCACGTCCTAAGGGGTTTCTTATCACATACATAAACCAAAACAACTGCAAGGCCTGGGCAAATGTTTCCGGTCTCCCCTTGGTTAGAGCCTCACAGTTACCAGATATCTCCTCCAATCTGATTTTTTCATCTATAAAGGAAGTTTCTTCAGACATTTTTTTTGCACGGACTGCATGTTTTTCAATATAAGAAAGTATCTCCTTATATACTTCAAGGACTGCACTTATATATTCTTTTTCTGCATTTTTATCATAATGTGTGTTTTCTATCTTTTGAATTATTCCCGATATTCCATATCGAAAAAAGGCATCACCAAGAGGAAAGTGCATATTATCATATTCAAACATTTCCCATAACCTGCTGCCCTTATCATATTTTGTATACCCGCCCGCCAATACTCCGAGCTCAGGTATGAAAATCTGATTTTTCACCATAGATTCATGAAATAATTCCAAATACTTTTCTATACCATTCATCTTATCAATGCCTCCACTAAACCATTAACGAATTGCTATCTCATGTCTTTCTATATCAACTACTGCACAACCTTCCGATACAAATTCTATACCGTCTGCTTCAATATCTGTAAATATGAGCATGCTCAATACCTGCTGACCATCATTAATAAAAACTTCAACCGAATAATGGTCCATCACTACACGGATTTTAATACTCTCTTGATTCTCTATGATTTTTATAGTTCTAGTTGAAATGACATCTTTGGTCAGCCCTGAGAATTCTCTATCCATAGTAAAGGTATTCTTTTCCTTATCATAAATAAGACTTGTATACTTACCTCCACCGCAAGCTAATTGAATACGGAATACTTTGTAATCTCCTCCATGTATATGAACATTCAAGTCATTATATCTTCCGCATACTCCATCCAGTTTCATCACATTTTGCACACTTAGATTTGTATAACTTACAGAATCCGTATAATAATTTGCAATTTCTTTGATTGGCACCTGACAGAGCCTTCCCTTTTCTATCCTTAATTCTCTTGGTATGCTCATCATTCCGCTCCATCCAAACTTATGTGGAAATAAATGATTATCCCATGATTGGAGCCACCCTATCATGATTCTGCGTCCATCTTCTGTTTCTACCGTTTGAGGTGCATAAAAATCCAGACCATAATCTATTGTTTGCACTTTTTCTCTTGTGAATTTGTGTAATTCTGTATCATAATTACCAATGAAGCAAGCAGTATTATTCCCGTTATGAAATTCTGTATTTGCAGCCTGTACTTCTTGTGGTGAAATAATCAGCACTTGCTTTCCATTAAGTGGAAAGAAATCAGGGCATTCCCACATTTTACCATACTCATTATTGCAGCTGTCTATGATGCTGATAAATTCCCAATTTTCTAAATCTTTTGTTCTATACAAAGGAATCTGTCCACTGCCATCTTTTGCCCTGCTTCCTACCACTGTATATATATAATCTCCATCAACCCAAGCTTTTGAATCTCTAAAATCTGCCAGGCTGCTGCCCTCCGGAAGACTATCCGGCGTAATAACTGGATTTTGAAGATTTTTTTCGTAATTATTACCGTCGCCAATTGCGACGCATTGTGTCTGACAAATACTATGTGTGCCATCCGATTCTATTTTATCTATGACACCGGTATATACTAATACATGCTTTCCATTCCACTCTACTGCACTGCCGGAAAAACATCCTTGCCCATCATATTCTGTATCTGGTGCAAGGGCACAGGCCAACTGCTCCCACTTAATAAAATCTTTTGTTTTTACATGTCCCCAGTGCATAGGACCCCAAACAACACTGTAAGGATGATATTGAAAAAACAGGTGATATTCACCGTTATATAAAGAAAAACCATTGGGATCATTGAGCCATCCTACCGGAGCACATACATGAAACGCCTGCTTTGGTGCCAGATCTGCCTTTAATAATACCTCTTCTTCGTAATTTCTTGCCATTTTTAATTTTTCACTAATTAATTCTTTTTTTTGCATTCATTTCACGCTCCTGTCGCTTTTTATATTTTGGCGGCAACAAGTCAATCCTGCTGCCGCAAAATATTCTTAATTATTATTTTATTGTTGTTTCATATCTGTCGTATGCATCTTGCCAAGCTTTTATTACTACTTGCAGTCCGGTCTTATCAAGTTGGCTTAAATAAGAATCCCATCCTTCATCAATTCCGCCATCAACTAACCATTTTGCGGTCTGTTCTGATGTTAATGCCTGGATATCACTGATATATTCATTAATAGTCTCTGTCTCTTCTAATGTAAAAGTTACACTTGGATAGTATTCAAAGTTATCAACATTTTGGAACCAAAAATCTTTTAAGTCATTCAATCTTTGTTGAGCACGATCTTCCATATAGTAATAGGTTCCGAAGTCTGTTGATAATTGTCTTGTTGGTCCATACAATTCTAATTTTGCCTTTAGT
>JAQSXJ010000002.1 GCA_029256725.1 Anaerocolumna sp.
AGAAATAAGTTATTATTCAATCATATCGGAATAATATATTTTGCTTAAGCAGCAAAGGAGTTTATAAATGACTGCGACACTCACACCAGCGAATGGGATAAAAAAACCATTATTACTAAAAAAATCAACCTTACAGGACAAAGGCCTTAAACTTTACTCATACTGGAAACTAAGCGACGGTTTTATCACAGCACCCGCTGACACTGCTGTACATATTGCTTTTGTTATAGAGGGGTATGGATATTATGGTAAACTAAAAGTAAAAGCAGGAGATGTTTTAGCTTTTGGTCTTAATATACAGCCAAATCATTTAAAAGCTCATAATATCGCAATGTTTATCATAGACTTGGATTTCACCTTATTTTATTCTATTACAGGATTAAGACCGGTTATATGCAGAGACTCAGTATTACTGGATTCCAAAAATCCTTTTTACCGATTAGGGCAGATACTCTTCCCTCATCCCGTTAAGCATTGGATACCCAATATTGAAGCCTTTATTTCACGCACTTTAGATAAGCAGAACTATCGCCTGAACAATACCATGATAAGAGTATCCTATGCAACCAATGAAATTGATAAAGAACGGGATTTCGCTGCAATTGCAGAAGATCTTAATATATCCTACAGGCAATTACAAAGGGATTTTCTTTCTGTCCTCGGCCTCTCTTTAAAAGAATACCAATCAATACGCCGTTTCTACCGCGCCGCCCACAGACTTAAAAAAGAAAGCCTTCTTAAAGTTGCTCAAAACAGCGGATACTGTAATCAATCTCATATGAACAAAGAATTTAAAAGCAAATCCGGCTGGACTCCTAAGGAGGTCAGTAAGCATTGCTATTATTAAAGATAATATATGAAAGATACGATAATAATGATACGTTAATAATGATACGTTAATAATGAATCAGACCAACGGTTCTTATAGACTCCTTTGGTCTGATTCTTTTGACTATTTCTCTAGTATTGCTCCGTCTGAAGTACTCTTCCCACTATCTCAATACCGATTCGTTTACCAAGAGCACTTAAAAGTTCTTCTCTTTTTTCCTTTAGTATCCCATCCTCATCTTTTGCTAAAATGTAAATATAGAAGACCGGCAGATAATCAGAATCAAGTTGTAAAATATCTGCAATTCCACTGATATCCTTTAAGGTACAAATTGTTCCTTTATGATTATAAAAATAAATTGGAGAATCCAATCCTATGGAAATCCGTTTAAATAAAGTAACCGTATCATAAGTCTTAAGGTTGGTTACTATAGAGTTTGTTTCTTCCGTAACAATTTCACTTACCATCTGCTCAAAACCTATGAGTTTCATCTCTTTACTGTGTCTCGAAATAAAAGATAAAACAAAGCCAGATGAATTTTTCATCGTATTGTCTAGCATTTGACGAATTAGCTCTATGGATCTATCCCTACGAGATAATTCATTTCCCTTCATAAGGAACGCTTCTATCACATCTTTTTGTTTCATTATCTCTAGTTTCACAGCATCATCAATAATCTTAAAATTCTCACTCCGCTTAATCAGGGAATGATACCGCTTGCTATTACGCAGCAATTCCGCCAGACGTTGTGCCAGCACAAAGTCTCTGGTACCTTCCTCAATATCTTTATTATGATAATATTCCGTATAATAAATCTGCCTCAATACGGTCGTTAACCAGGAATCATTCCATTGAGAAAGTGCATTTGCTTTGATTGCCGACTTTTTATCTCCCAACGGAAACCAGAGCCCTGAGATATCAAATGGTATCAGCACTTCGTTATCACGATGTTTTTCTGATACTGTTTCATTCAAATATTTCTTCACCAGATCTTTTACGATTCCTTCCAGAATATAATCAGATTGGATGACTCTATGATGATAAACAATATCTTTATAACTATTATATCTACGCTTTACAAAATCCTCTACTGAACTTACTGCTTTTAATGGAACACAGAAAAAAATCTCTCGATTCTCCACAATCAACTGCATGTCATTAATAATTCTGCTATACTCTATCTTTCCGGAATCCTTTCCGGAATTGATTACATCTCTCGTCGAATAGTCCAAACGGTCCCCATCTAAACTAGAATCAAGAATTCTATGAATATATTTGAATGCTCCTTCTTCAGCAAAAATTCTCTTTACACTTTCTAATATAAGTAATTCAAATAAATTCTCATCATAATTCCCATTACTTTCTGAAATTGGTGCAACGATTTTGCTTAAAATACCCTCGCTGATCTCGTCACCCATTTGTTCGTGTAATTTCTTATCGCCCTCAAAGTATTTGGACATGATATCAACAAATTCTTTTGCATTTTCCTTTTCACTAACTACTTTCTCTTTATATTCCAAGTAAACATCTTTTAACGCAAATTCTACGATATGGCTAAATGGAGGATGCCCAATATCATGCAGCAATGCTGCTGCCCGAATAGATTGAATAAGGATAAGATGTGTGATTTTATATTGATCCGGAATATTGTTCGGTATAAGGGAATGCCTCAACTTATCCAGTTCTATCTGTGGCATCTCCTCTGGTAGTCTGGCACCGAGTTTTTCCACACAAACATCTGTCTGCTGTCTTAATCTATCTAAAATCTCCGCATACTCTCTATCAAAGATATCAAAGAATTCACTTAACATTGAATCCGTTGTATTCAGTAACGATTGAAAAAACATATCAGAACATAGTTTCATTGTTCCAACGGAGTGTTCAAATCGTTTGGTTCGATTGGTTGGAAACGTAAGATACACCGTAGAATTTTGATATACGTCATGAAGACGATTAAAACCAATCGTTGAAACGATTCTTCTTTCATATTCTGTTAATGAAATCAGTCCGTGAATGGAATCGTTCATATATATGCCTTTTTTCAAGTCAATCCTCCTACTGTTTTTTTCTCTATTATAAAGTATCTCCATTCATAATTCTACTGATTCAAGTACTTTTCTCGTAACTTTAGTATAGCTTTTAGATAAGTTCTAATAATGGCATATGCAGCTTCGTCAACCTTTCCTAATAACTTTATTATAACTTTTAGGGTTCTTTCAATCCACACTCGGTTCCTGTCTCATTTGTGTTTGCATCTTAGCCCTAATTACATTTACCGAATTTTCAGACCACAGTTCTCAAGTCTACAAAGTAAGATATATTAATCACCATTATGGATCTGAATCTTTGATATGCTGATAAGAAACCAGGGAAAAAGGGTGTCGACAGAACTATAGAGGTGTCATTTATCCATTTCAATCATTATCCACGGAAAACATTTTGCCTATTGCATGAGCAAAAAGTAAAAATAATATTTCACAAACCCCGCTAACTCCAACTACCATATAAATCTTCCCGACTATCGCATAACAAAAAAGGAACCAAACCCGAAAATTTGATTCCTTTTTCCATTACTGCAGTCGACGGGACTTGAACCCGTACGAGCGCAATGCTCACTAGATCCTTAGTCTAGCGCGTATGCCAATTCCGCCACGACTGCACAACTATAAACGTAGAGTGTTCACTATATTTTAACTTTTTTCATATAAAAAGAGATGTTTTGTAATTATTTATCTTGTAAATACTTTATTCTCCATATTACTTCATAATTATGCTTTATCACGTTAGCAAATATTATTTTTACAGTTGACAAACCCTTTCTCTTCCATTACAATTAGGTAAACTATTAGTATACTTAATTGCACATTAATGCAAAGGAGATGTTAGTAATGGGAAGCTTAGAAAGAAAAACAAGAGAAAAAGAACTTCGGCGCGAAGATATTATAACAGCGGCCGAAAACGTATTCTTTACAAAAGGATACTCTTCGGCAACCATGGATGATGTAGCCAGGGAAGCTCAATTCAGCAAGCGTACCTTATATATGTATTTTAACAGCAAAGAGCAGATTCAATTTGAAATTATGGCAAAGGGTTATCGATTATTTCTTGAATTATTGAATTCGGATGCAGATACCTTTAACAGCCTGGAACCCCTGGAGGGAATAAAAGCTCTCTTCCTCCTCTTTCACAAATTCAGCCGCACTTATCCACACCACTTCCGTGCTATTATGGAATACCAGACCAAGGAAGATGATTTTATCCAAACGTTATCCACTGAAGCAACCGATTCCAAGGAGGAATGCTATGAACTGGGAGAGGACGCGATACAGCTTCTGATTAACCTTGTAAAATCAGGTGCCAATCAAGGTGTCTTTCGAAACGATATTCCTGCCGAGAAAATTGCTTTAATACTATGGTCTTGTACTCTTGGTATCTTTAACACCGCAAGCAGAAAAAATAATTATCTCAAAAATTATTACAACACCACCGGAGAAGAATTGCTTCATGATTCCTTTACCCTGATTCTTGATTCTTTAACCAAGAAATAATTTCTAGTCAAAGGTATTGATGCGACTTACCTAAATAGATTATTCACAATGTTTTTTATGTGCTAAGTCACATAGATTGGAGTTAGTATGAAGAAAGGACATATAAAATTATCTATAATTCTATTTGCCATTATTGTATTTATTCTTATAGTTCTGTTATCCATATTCATAATCAGCGGCAGTTTTCTTCACAATGCATACATGGACCCATGGGATAAATCTTATCAAAACCGTTATGACGATCCCAGGCTTAAGCTGAGCGCACACGGTTTATTAGCTGCTAACGGCCATAACATGCAGCCCTGGAAAATAAAGCTTGATGAAGTAAATTCCTCTGTATTTTATCTGTATGCTGACAGCTCCAAAATCACTCCGGAAGTCGATCCCTATGCCCGGCAAATGATGATTTCCCAGGGAAGCTTTCTGGAATATGTAAAGATAGCCGGTGAGAAGCTCGGAACTCCGGTTACCATAACCCTTTTTCCGGAAGGAGTATATGATGAGAATAATCTTTATACAAGTATGGATACCTATCCTGTAGCAAAAGTAACACTGGGTAAAGCAACACCCCAGGATACCACTTTATATGACGGAATCTTTCTCCCCGATACCAATCGGGGGATATACGCCAAAACCTTTCTTCCAGCTAATGCTGTAAGTGCCTTAACAGATACACAGGAGTATCCTGATATAAGTGCTGTCATTTACCAGACAGCTGACCAAGTTCAGGACATCGGACTAATTGCTATGGAGGCGGCTGAGATTGAAGGAAATACCTCTAGAGTTATGAAAGAAACGGAAGATATTTTTCGTTCTAACGAATACCAAAAGAATAAATATAGATATGGTTTCTCCGTTGAAGGCCAGGGCACTAAGGGTATTATGAAACATCTACTACAAGCTGTTGTAACACTCTTCCCCTCCATGAACAGCGGAAAAGCTCAGACAGATAATTTCATTAACTCCACCCGCACTTCTATAAAGAACACACCAGCATATCTGCTCCTTACAACCAAGGACAACAATAGACAAAGTCAGGTTGAAGCTGGAATGCTCTATAGTTCTTATATCCTGAAAGCCCATAGTCTAGGCCTTGCCATGCAGCCTCTGAGCCAGGCACTGGAGGAATATATGGAAATGAATACAGTATATGAGAAAATACATTTACAATATGGCACCGGAAACACTATACAAATGCTTCTCAGGGTTGGATATCCAGAACAATCGGTTCCTTTAAGCATGCGACAAGATGTTGAAAGCCTGCTTATAAAGTAATATTCTAAAGGTATAGTACCTCATTTGCAGATACTATACCTTTTACTTATTCCTTTTACTTATTCCTTTTACTTATGCCTTTTACTTATGCCTTTTACTTATGCCTTTGACCGATGCATTATATGAGCAGTACTTAAATTATGCTCTTTTCTCTTATCCAGCACCTGTTGTTTATTACAATATCGTTAATCTATTTAACTCAGACGCATCTTTCTTGCTTCTTGTGTTGTCGTAGTATATCAGTCACGACAAAAACATTAACTTCTTTAAGTTCAGTACCAAATCAATACTTCATAACATAATTCACTCCAGGTGATAAGGAAAGAGTAAACTTCGTTCCACCCTCTACCGGTACACCAGATAACGTTCTGTTATTTTCCAGGTCCGTAAGAACTGCCTGTTCTTTCTTAACAACAACAGATACTTTCGTATAATACGGAAGGAAGGAGCGCAGGATAAAGGTATTGTTATCATATACAAATAAAGTAATCTTAGGATCCCCCTCTAACACTACCGGTATGTCTTTGCTTAAGATTGATCTTATCGTGTTTAATATTAAATTGGGATAATGATATATATTTCCTTGATCGTCCGGAATTGTCAGGACAAATAATCTTCCCTTAGAGTACTTAGTTTTCAATATAATAGGAGTATTGTTATCTTCTCCGTAAGCACCTGCTATCTGCCATACATCGTTGGTAAAAAACTGAGGCTGTGTTAAAATAATCTCTTTTGAGGCTTCAAGATTACCACCAAGAGTTATTCCTCCATCCTCTGAACACATATAATGGTTTGCCAGCACTTTATTATCTGTATATGATATATGGGCTAATTCATGGAAAGCCTCTCCTAATGTTCTTACAAGGCCGGAGGTTACCATTACATCTGCACCATTCTTTAAACTTTGCTTAATCTTTCCTACAATTCCTGAATCCTTCGCTGCATTTGCTGTAAGCAAAATCGTTTTCGCTTCATAAGGATATTCCGGATATGGTTCCAAAGGAACTCCACACATTCCTATATAGTTATGAAGGAAATCTTCGCCAAAGCTATGATACGGTATATAGGTAGCAACCCCTACAGGGTTTCCAAGCTCTCCTATATAATTATCTGTATCCTTAAATACCTGACCGATTGCAGGTGGAAAGGTTGTATAAGACTTATCATCAATCAAGGAGCCAAGACAGAACAACATTGCCTCCTTTGCCTTTCCAAATAAGGTAAGATAGCCCTGATCTATATATGAAGTCAAGTTATAAGAGCATTCATAGGGATCAAACCAACCGCCTAGGTTGCGATTAGGTGCTACATTTTCAAAATAACGCATAATGAAGTAGCTTAAATATTTTGGCAGGTGCTGCTGGGTATAAGTTGGGTTACGGGTTTCTGTTCCCGTATAAATATAATCAAACACTTTTGGTTCTTCTTCTAAGTTATAACCGGCATCTTGAAAATGCTCATACCAGTTAGGAAATTTAATAATAACTTTTACTTTGGGATTTACTTCTCTGGCAGTTTTTAAGATCACATTTTCAGAGAAATCCTGTAGAAGGGATATACGGAAATCCGACCAGGATTTATCGCCTTTTGCCTCAATACAGCTGTCGCAGCGACAATTGGTAAAGTAGAAATCATCCAGAATGAACTCATCAAATAGTTCACTGGTTAAGGTTACTACCTTCCTCATTCTTTCAGCTACCTCATCAGAGGTGTAGCATTGAGGGCTGAACCCACCTTCCCGTGGATCGTGTTCTCCATCAGTTGTAATACCACCGGCAACTTCAATGCCTTTCTTTAAGAAGAAGTCTTTCACCAAGGTCATCTGTTCGTGACTTATCATCTTTCCGCCACGATAGGTTTCCAGGTATACTTTTCCCACTTTAATATTCTTCTCAATCAGCTGAAATTTTCTGTCAAACTCCTCAAAATCTGTTATAGAAATCAGATTTCCTACCGGACAATAAATACTGGCGTTAAAATTATTATACCTCATAATTGCTCCTCTCTTGTTACTGAACTAGTATTTTTATTACCTAACTTCAGTGAAGTATGTAAAAACCATTTATGATATAGACGCTTTTACATGCTCGGCATAAGTTGAACTGAGCATTTTAACCCATTTCTAATATAAAATTGCCCTATGAATTAACCTTTTACATCTGAAAAAAGAAAAAATGAAATTCTACTTATAGTTTGATTCTAAGATAGATTCACTGCTACAACAATGTATTTTCTCTTACAGCATATGGAGAATCTTATAACTCTAAGGTTGCTTATTATTAAATAATCTTCTATTGTCTCCAATCAAGGGGGAGTAGAAAGTGAGCTGGAAGCAGACCAAGACAGCAACTAAATAGCATTAATATAACTAAAAAAGAGCTTCTACAAATGGCCCTACAAGGTATAACCCCTTGTACAACTGTTTGTAGAAGCTCTTTCCATATTTCAATCATACCGAAGTAAGTTGAAATGTATTAACTTCTATGCAGACACCAAATCAACAACTTGGCATTCTATATGTTTAACTTTTCTACTTAAGCAATTTTAGCCTTTGCAAGATCAGTTAAAGCTGTGAAGCCTGCAGGATCGTTAATAGCCATGTCAGATAACATTTTTCTGTTAACTTCAACACCGGCAACTTTTAATCCGTGCATTAATTTGCTGTAAGAAATTCCGTTTAATCTAGCTGCTGCATTTATTCTAACGATCCATAACTGTCTGAACTGTCTCTTTCTCTGCTTTCTTCCTGCAAATGATGAAGTTAAAGCTCTCATTACGGATTGTTTAGCTACTCTATATTGTTTAGATCTGGCTCCTCTGTAACCTTTTGCCAGTTTCAATACTCTCTTATGTCTTTTTTTAGCGTTTAAGCCGCCTTTAATTCTAGCCATGTTCTATTTCCCTCCTTCGCACCTAATCTTATAGATAAGGCATAATCTTCTTCATATTTTTAACTTTAGTTGCACCAGTTATTGTTGCTTTTCTAAGATTTCTCTTTCTCTTAGTGCTCTTCTTTGTTAAGATATGGCTCTTGTATGCCTTCATTCTCTTTAACTTTCCTGTACCTGTCTTTTTAAAGCGCTTTGCTGCTGATCTGTTGGTTTTAATCTTAGGCATGATATTTCCTCCTTCATTATGGTACAATAGTGGTTCCGAAAGGTTGTCCTATTGTTTTATTTTTATTATTATGACACCTGCCAAACCCATCATGGCCTATTTAAGCATTAAGAAATACAGGCTAACATAGGGTTAGCCCAAATCCCTCATCACGGAAATTCACCAAGTGTAACTAACGTTTCTCAGTTAAGAACATTATCATGTTCCTACCTTCAAGCTTCGCCGGTTTTTCAACGATTGCAATATCCTCAAGCTTAGAATAGAAATCATCCAAAATCTTTCTGCTGGCGGAAATATGTGCCATCTCCCTGCCTCGGAAACGAAGAGCAACCTTTACCTTATCACCTTTGATAATAAATTTTCTTGCATGACCTGCCTTAGTGTTCAGATCGTTATCGTCAATATTTGGTGATAAACGGATTTCCTTAACTTCAGTAACTTTCTGTCTCTTCTTCGCTTCTTTATCTTTTCTTGCTAGGTCATATCTGTATTTTCCATAGTCAATAATCTTACATACAGGTGGCTTAGCGGTGGGAGCAATCTTTACCAAGTCCAGATTGGCATCCTTTGCCATCTGCATAGCTTCTTGGGAAGACATTATTCCTAACTGCTCTCCGTCTTCTCCGACCAAACGGATTTCTTTGTCTCTAATCTGCTCGTTAATCATTAATTCACTAATAGTACTGCACCTCCATAGGTTAGTTTACATAATAAGTTTATAGGCATTAAAAAAATGGATAGCAAAGACCATCCACCATACTATTCGTTATACGAGACTATGTTTGTATTGTTACAAATCATATTGCCTCTCTTCCGCCATATATGCGGCACGAAATATAAACCCAAGTCACAAACCGGTGCTAAGGTGAGAGTGGATACTCTGCTTTGTTGTTATCGTCGAATCATCGTAAAGATAATTCACAAGCTATATAACTATAACACATTCATTTCTTCATGTCAATATTATATACGATTTTTTTGATTATATTAAATAATTTCTTTTAGTAATATAATATACGTTTATGATTCTTTTAGTTATATCATATATTGTCTTTAATTATATAGTTTATGATTCTTTTAGTTATATTGACTTTAATTATATAGTTTATGATTCCTTTAGTTATATCATATATCGTTTTTTTACTATATAAGTATCTAGTTTATCAAATTACTCTTTTCATTATTTAATGCATTAATTCCCTATTTATTTTACAGCTTCATTGTCAATTCTGATTTATTAAGGCCTGATTCCTTATTTTGCAACATAAAGATATCAGGCCAATATTCATTCTAATCTCTTCCGAATTCAGATAATCTGAGCTCTTTATTACGATCCAGTACCGTTTGTATACTCCAGCTATGGGTAAAGAGTAACAGAGGATTCCCTTTTAAGTCCTTCACTCTCTTTGTATCAGAAGTAACATTCAACTTACTGGCATCCAGCCCCTTATTCTCAATCCAGCGTATATGCTCATAAGCCAGCGGCTCAAGTCTTATCTCCACACCGTATTCGGATTCCAATCGGAACTTCAATACATCAAACTGAAGAACACCAACTACACCGACAATAATTTCTTCCATTCCGGTATTATACTCCTGGAATATCTGAATGGCACCTTCCTGGGCAATCTGGGTAACGCCTTTTAAGAACTGCTTTCTCTTCATGGTATCTACCTGTCTTACCTTGGCAAAATGCTCCGGTGAGAAGGTCGGTATGCCTTCATATTGAAATTTCTTATCGGAGGCACACAAGGTATCACCAATGGCAAAGATACCAGGATCAAAAACACCAATGATATCACCGGCATAAGCCTCTTCAATAATCTTTCTCTCTTGTGCCATTAACTGCTGAGGCTGAGACAGTCTTATCTTTCTGCCCCCCTGCACATGGTTTACTTCCATACCAGCATCGAATTTACCAGAACAGATTCTCATAAATGCAATTCTGTCCCTGTGAGCTTTATTCATATTTGCCTGAATCTTAAAGACAAATGCAGAGAACTCATTTTCAACTGGGTCCACAAGACCTTCTGATGCTTTTCTGGGAAGTGGTGTGGTCGTCATATTCAAAAAGTGTTCCAGGAAAGTCTGAACGCCAAAGTTTGTAAGAGCCGAACCAAAAAATACTGGTGTTAACTGTCCATTTCTTACTTCTTCTATGTCAAATTCACTTCCAGCACCTTCTAAAAGCTCGATTTCCTCATTTAAAACATTATGATTTTCCTTGCCAATCAACTCATCCAGACTCTCATCGCCTAAGGTTACCTCAACCTTATCCACTTCTTTCTGACCGCTGTTAGCAGCATAGAAACGCGTAATGTGCTTGGTCTCCCTGTCGTATACGCCCTTGAAATTCTTACCGGAGCCGATAGGCCAGTTAATAGGACAAGTCTTAATTCCTAATACTGTTTCAATATCATCTAATAGTTCAAAGGTATCCCTTGCTTCTCTATCCATCTTATTAATAAAGGTAAAGATCGGAATTCCTCTCATTACACAAACCTTGAACAGCTTCTTAGTCTGGTTCTCAACACCCTTTGATGCATCAATTACCATGACGGCAGAATCCGCTGCCATAAGGGTACGGTAAGTATCCTCCGAGAAGTCCTGATGTCCCGGTGTATCCAGAATATTAATGCAGAAATCACCGTAATTAAACTGCATAACCGATGAAGTTACGGAGATACCACGCTGCTTTTCTATTTCCATCCAGTCGGATACCGCATGCCTATCAGTCTTCTTTCCCTTAACGGAACCGGCCAGATTAATGGCACCTCCATAGAGCAGAAGTTTTTCTGTCAAGGTGGTCTTACCGGCATCGGGGTGGGATATGATGGCAAAGGTCCGTCTTTTGTTTATTTCCTTGGTATAGTCTTCCAAAACAATTCCTCCAGCTTTCCATGTAAACGGGCAGCTTCCAGTCTGAAACTGCCTCAAAACTACTTAATCATATAATATATTTCCATTGCTTGTCAAGGTTATTCTAATTATAGGGTTAAAAGGTAAATTTAATCTTTTTGCTTCGACAAATTATGAGAAGCACTGATTACAATTGCCAGTGCCAGCATCGCCTTCAGTAGGAATTCATCTTAATGCCATATGAAAATCTATTGATGTCTTTTCAGTGGTATTATAATAGCTATTGTGGTATACTTCTTTCGTCTATTTCTATTAAGTCCTTTTATAAACAAGAAAAGCTTGCTATAATAGGAAAAAAGAAATCTAGTATTGCCTTACCTTAGCGCTAATTGCGGGTGCTGAAGTAAGTGAATTTTATTCAAAGTAGTATTAGTTATGACACTTGTCACAAGTTGTTTTTTCAAATTTTAACTTTTAAAATTTTTGATTAACTTCAAAGGAGTATACTTATCGAAAATGGATAAAAAGACCAAGATAACCAATCCCAGATACCAACAGATTGCCATGGACATTGCTTCTAAAATCGCAGACGGGCAGTACAAAGTGGGTGATAAAATATATGCCAGGTCTTCTCTTGCCAGCCAGTATGGCGTTTCTTCCGAAACTGCAAGAAGAGCAATCTTAATTCTCTCTGACCTAAATATTGTTGATGCTACAAAAGGAAGCGGTGTTTTCATCAAATCCTTTGAAAATGCTTTAAAATTTGTGAAGCAATATACAGAAATCGAGACCATTCAAACCTTAAAAAACGAAATAATGGACAGCGTTCAGCGTCAGTCAACCGAACTCAACTATTTTAACGAATGCTTGACGAAACTAATTGATTATACTGATCGCTTTCGTTCCACAAATCCTTTTATACCTTTTGAAATTGATATTAATCACAAAACACCATATCTTAATCAGTCGGTACAGGATGTTAACTTCTGGCACAATACCAGTGCTACCATTATAGCGATTAAGAGAAATGAAGCACTTATCCTCTCTCCAGGTCCCTATGTTTCCTTTTTGGAAGGGGATATCCTGTATTTTGTAGGTGATGAGAACAGTCTGCAACGTGTAAAATCATTTATGTATCCGGAACAACTTTAACGTATTACCTCATATCTGGATTCGTATATCTACAATTATTCTATTAAATTTAAATTGATTTTTTAGTTATATATTAAATTTTGTTTTAAATACTTAAAAGGCTGCTTCCGCAGTCTTTTCTTTATATAATTTCCATAATCATAATCTTTCTTATCCCGCCAGCATAGGTGTGTTTGAAAACTTTGGACCGGATGTTCCGTTACATAGGGATAAGTTGCTGTTCCGTTCGTAGGGGTAAGTTGCTGTTTCGTTTCGCGGGGTAAGTTGCTGTTTCGTTTCGCGGGGTAAGTTGTCGTTCCGTTTCGCGGGGTAAGTTGCTGTTCCGTTTCGCGGGGTAAGTTGCTGTTCCGTTTCGCGGGGTAAGTTACTGTTCCTTGTACTTAGTGGTGCTACCATGAAATCTAACACAGTAAACACGCCTGTCTTGTACTATTTCGTAACCTATCTGCATAGATTAAATTTGACAAAGTAACAACTTATCATTATAATTGGATTGTCACTATAGTAACAACTTGCATTCGTTGTAGTGTTGTCACTTGTCGAAAAAGGGAGGTAATGAAGTGATAGTATTTGAAAATGTTACAAAAAGTTTTAAAGACCACCAAGTTTTAAGCAATATAAGCTTTCAGATCAAGAAAGGCGATCTGGTTGCCTTTATCGGGGAAAGCGGTTGTGGAAAAACTACTACTTTAAAGATGATAAATCGTTTAGTAAAACCCACAAGCGGACGTATCCTTATTAATGGAGACAGTATAGAAACCAAGGATATCATAGAACTAAGGAGAAGTATGGGATATGTAATCCAGCAGACTGGATTGTTCCCACATATGACAGTTAAAGAAAATATAGAGATTATTCCCCGTTCTGAAAAAAGAGACGCAGATCAAATAAATAAAAAGACACTGGAATTAATGGAAATGATAGGTTTAGACCCGGAAGAATTCTCTGACCGCTATCCAACGGAACTAAGCGGCGGTCAGCAGCAAAGAGTCGGAGTTGCGCGGGCATTTGCCACGGATCCCGAAATAATCTTAATGGATGAACCCTTTTCTGCACTGGATCCTATCACAAGATCAGGCCTTCAGGATGAGGTTCTTAATTTACAGTCACAATTTAAGAAAACCATTGTATTTGTTACTCATGATATGGATGAAGCTATTAAGATTGCCGATAAAATCTGCATTATGAAGGATGGGGTGATTCTGCAATACGATACCCCGGAAGATATCCTTAAGAATCCGGCGAATGCTTTTGTCCAAGAGTTCGTGGGCAAGAACCGGATATGGACTTCTCCAGAATATATAAAAGCTTCCGATATTATGATAACAACGCCGGTTACCTGTTCTGAGACACTTCCTCTTCTGCGCTGCAGAGAAAAAATGAGAACTTCTAATGTCGACAGCCTTATGGTAACGGATAAAAGCCGCAAACTTCTGGGGATTGTAAGCGGAAAACAGATTCAGCCACTGTCCGATTTAAGCCTGGAAGCCCGTTCTGTTATGAGTACAGAGATCTTAAAAGTGTCCCCCGATAATAATATTATTGACATTTTAAAAATCATTGAAGAAAATCAGGTCTCTGGTATTCCGGTAACAGATGATGATGGTATTTTGTTGGGGCTTATAACCAAGAGCAGCCTCGTTACCACTCTCAGCCAGCAATATATTGATACCCAGGAGGTGATTTTCTCATGATAGAATTTATGAACTATCTATTCCAAAACAATGAACAGATTCTTTCTTTGACATTGGAACACATACAATTAACAGCTATTGCAGTAGGTCTTGCCATCCTGATCGGTGTACCCCTTGGTATTTTAATCAGCTACGTAAATAAACTTAATAAACCGGTACTTGCTGTTGCCAATATAATTCAGGCCGTTCCCAGTATGGCCTTGCTGGGATTTGCCATTCCCTTCTTAGGAATCGGAACCTTACCGGCAGTCGTTATGGTTATTCTCTATTCGCTGCTGCCTATTATTAAAAATACCTTTACCGGTATAAAAAATATAAATCCTCAGACCATTGAAGCTGCCAAAGGTATCGGTCTTACAAAGACTCAGATACTGTTTAAGGTTCAAATTCCTCTTGCACTTCCTGTTATCATGACCGGTGTAAGGATTTCAGCCGTTACAGCAGTCGGTCTGATGACTATGGCAGCATTTATCGGCGCCGGTGGCTTAGGCTTTCTGGTATTCTCAGGAATACGTACTGTTAACAATTTTCAGATATTAGCAGGTGCTATTCCCGCATGTATACTGGCTCTGCTGGTTGACTTCCTTATTGGAATCGTAGAAAAGCTTGTCACTCCCATTAGCCTTCAAATTACCGGAGCCTCTAAAGAAAAGCAGTTAAAATCAAGAAAGCTGCAGAAAAGAATCATTGCAGTCACAAGCCTTTTACTTGTATTTATTGTGGGATATACCGGGATTGCTAACCATATCTCCTCTGATAAAGTCATTCGTATCGGCAGCAAGGACTTTACAGAACAACATATCTTAGCTCATATGTTCTCTGATTTGATTGAAGACAGAACTGATATAACTGTAGATAGAAAAATTAATTTAGGTGGTACACAGGTATGCTTTTCTGCCTTAAAATCCGGTGATATCGATCTTTATTTTGATTACAGCGGTACTGCTTATGGAGATACACTGAATTATCCTCCCATCTCAGATATGGAGGAGGTATATACTACTGTAAAGAATGATTTCAAGAATTTATTCGGTATTGATGTTTTAAAGCAATTCGCCTTTAATAACACCTATGTATTAGCGGTTACACAAGAGACTGCTACTACCTATGGCTTAACCAGTATAAGTGATCTGGCAAAGGTCGGCAGCAGCTTAAAGGCTGGCACAACCCTGGAGTTTTTAAACCGTATAGACGGAATACCTGGTCTTACTGAGTTCTATAATTTTAACTTCAAGAATACTGTTGGTTTAGATGGTTCTCCCAGATATGTTGCCTTAATGAATCAGGAAACAGATGTTGTAGATGCTTTTTCAACAGATGGATTGCTTAAGAAATTCGAACTGGTTACGTTAGAAGATGATAAGAACTTCTTTCCGCCTTATTATGCCATTCCTCTAATGCGGGAAGAAATAGCAGATGAATATCCGGAAATAATACCTATTATAGAAGAGTTGGGTGATGTTCTTACAGATGATGTTATGGTTGAATTGAATTATAAGGTAGATGAACTGCAAATGGAACCAGCCACAGTTGCTCATGACTTCTTAGTAGAAAATTCCTTTATAGACTAATAGATTAGGTTCACGTGTCAAAAGCTTTGGTTTTATATGAGTACAGGCAAGTTGCACAAAACAGAAAAGAACGAATGCGCCTATGAAAAGATATCAGAAGCATATATATTCCTGGTTTGTGTAATTTGCTGTCCCCTTGTGAGAAACCATCCTTTTGTCACTTTACAAATAGATGATTGATAATATAGCATTTTATTATAGTTTATAATCTTAATTATTTCTTGCTTTCTTCAGCAGCTCTATCTCTTTTCTGTGCCCTTCTAGTTCTGTTGGTGTTTCCAGGATAAATATCAAGTCCTTCAGCTTTGGATGGTTAATAATTGAGGTAATGGTTTCAACTCCAAGGATTCCGTCACCGATGGTCACATGCCTGTCCTTGTGACTCCCCAAAGCATCCAAAGTATCATTTAGGTGGAAAGCCTTAAGATACTGAAGGCCAATTATCCGGTCAAACTCCTGAAGAACTCCCTCCAGATTATTTACCAGGTCGTATCCGGCATTCCATAGGTGACAGGCATCCATGCAGACACCAATACGGTCCTTTATCTCTACAAGTTCCATCACTGCCTTAATCTCTTCAAAGGTTCTTCCCATCTCACTGCCTTTACCGGCCATGGTTTCTAAAAGAACTGTCGTATGCATTCCTTCAAACATAACCTTATTAAGCATAAAAGCAATCTGTTCTACAACCACACTGCTCTCCTGCCCCAAGCAGCTGCCGGGATGCAGGTTATAAAAGTTTCCCGGAAAGAACTCCATTCTGTTGATATCCTCTTCAAACATCTGAGCTGACAATTCTCTTAAATGGGCATCCCTAGAACAAGCATTAAGGGTATAAGGGGCATGTGCCATTATCCGGGCGAATTCATTATCCTTAAGCAGTTCCTTGAATTTATTCATGTCATTATAATCAGCTGCCTTAGCTTTGGCTCCCCTGGGATTTCTGGCAAAAAACTGCAGGGTATTGGCGCCTATTAAAAGAGCATCCTTTCCCATTCGTTCATATCCTTTGGCCACGGATAAGTGTGTACCGATATTAAGCATTTGAGTACCATAACATACCGTATAACGGTATCCTTTCTGTGTATATTAGGTTAAGCTAATAATTAGCCCCAAAACGGTTTTCTTCTTACAGTATCCGGTTTTTCATCATTCTATACTTATTTATTTAAACGCACATCCTCTGCTTTTCTTTAACAAGTAGCTTTAATTAGGTATTTGGGATAATAAAGATAATTAGTATTATCTTAACCTTATACTCTCGAATTCTTTCACATATACAGCTGAGCCAAGAATCTCAACTTCATAATCTGTATGAACCTTTGTAACTCTGACCATTACCCTGCCATCTCGTCCAATTTCCTGTCCTTGTTCAATACTTAGAGTTAGTGGTTTATCAAAATCTTTGTTTATATATGTTGCATAATATGCTCCCATAACTCCTGACGCAGTCCCTGTTACCGGATCTTCCACGGTACCAGAATACGGAGAAGAAAAGTGCCTTGCATGCATATCTGCATCTGTATGATACGTTTCCAAACAAAAAGGATGAATGGAAGTCTCAGGTTTCTCAGTCAAAACAGACGGGAATATATTATTCTGCGGTTTCATTCTTCGAAATGCTTCTAGCTTCTTAATTGGAACCAGTAAAGTCCAGGTTCCTGTACTCCCATACAGAATAGGTAAATCTGTCGCAAGATCCTCCTCTGTTAATCCTAAAGAAGCTGCCAGTGCTTCCTTTAAGCCTTCAAAGGGCAGAAATACCGGTTTCGCCTGCTTCATGGTAATAGCTATACCATTCTCTGTATCAGAGATTTTAATGGGTAAAATACCTGCCCCGGTCTCAATTGTAAGGTCATTCTGATTGCCTAATAACCCCTGGGTCTTTAAGGCATAGATGGTTGCCATAGTAGCATGTCCGCATAGGTTCATTTCATGTCCAGGAGTAAAGAAGCGTATTCTTAAATCTGCCAGAGCAGATTGTACCACAAAGGCTGTTTCGTTAAAACCTACCTGTAGAGCTGTCTGCTGCATTTCATCTTCTGAAAGCTCATCGGCTGATAATACTACGCCCGCTGGGTTTCCTTTTCCAGGTAATGTACTGAAAGCATCGTAATGATATACTTTTATTGATTTCATTATTTATACCCATTGCATCGCAGGCTGGCCTGCGATATTGCCACAAATAATAAGGAGTGAAAGAATCTCAGCGTGACATCCTTTCAATTTATAATTTTCTTTCACTCTTTCTCCTTCCGCTTTTAAGATGGACATCTGTATAGCAAGATGCCAGGTAAGCCTCCGCTCACCTGACATCTAAAGTATTCTATTAAATTAAGCCTGCTGCTCTACTTCAATCTTTCTGATTTCTTTTCTTCTGATTTCCTTGCAGATATCATCTACAAATGATGAAAGCTCTTTCTGACCTTCATCTCCCAGATAACGGCTTCTTACAGATACAAGGCCTTCCTCTTCTTCCTTCTGTCCAACCACTAAAAGATAAGGAACACGATCCAGTCTTGCTTCACGAATCTTGTAACCGATTTTCTCTGCACGTTCGTCTACGCTGCAGCGGATATCATTCTCTTTCAGCTCTGACTCTACTTTCTTTGCATAATCATGGTATTTCTCAGAGATTGGAAGTACTCTTACCTGCTCAGGACACAGCCAGGTAGGGAACTGACCTGCATATTTCTCAATCAACCATGCCAGCGTTCTTTCATAGCAGCCGATGCTGGTTCTGTGAATAATATAAGGACGTTTCTTCTCACCATTCTGATCGATATAATACATATCAAACTGTTCTGCGATTAATGCATCCCACTGAATGGTAATCATAGTGTCTTCTTTACCATAAACGTTCTTAGCCTGGATATCTACCTTAGGTCCATAGAACGCTGCTTCGCCTTCTTCTTCTGTAAAAGGTATCTCAAGGTCACTTAAAACCTTACGAATTCTTCCCTGAGTTTCTTCCCAGACATCTGCTGTACCAATATATTTCTCTTTGTTGTTGGGATCCCATTTGGATAGACGATAAGTCACATCATCTGCAAGCCCAAGTGTAGATAAGCAGTATCTTGCAAGGTCAAGACAACCCTTGAATTCTTCATCCATCTGGTCAGGTCTTACCACTAAATGGCCTTCTGATATAGTGAACTGGCGCACACGGGTTAAGCCATGCATTTCACCGGAATCTTCATTACGGAACAGAGTGGAAGTCTCACCTAAACGGATAGGAAGATCACGGTAAGATCTCTGTTCGGATTTGTATACATAATACTGGAAGGGGCAGGTCATAGGGCGAAGTGCATATACTTCCTTATCCTTCTCTTCATCTCCTAATACAAACATTCCTTCTTTGTAATGATCCCAGTGACCGGAGATTTTATAAAGGTCGCTTTTCGCCATAAAAGGAGTCTTGGTTCTGACATAACCTCTTTTTTCCTCTTCGTCTTCGATCCATCTCTGCATTGTCTGCATGATCTTAACACCGTTTGGCATGATAAGAGGAAGTCCCTGTCCGATTACATCAACAGTTGTAAACAGTCCCATTTCACGACCAAGTTTGTTATGATCACGTTTCTTAATATCTTCCAGATGAACAAGGTAAGCCTCTAAATCAGCATTCTTTGTAAAAGCCGTTCCATATACTCTGGTTAACATCTTGTTCTTCTCAGAACCTCTCCAGTAAGCACCGGAGGAGGAAATTAATTTAATTGCCTTAATGCCTTTTGTGCTCATTAAGTGAGGGCCGGCACAAAGATCGGTAAACTCTCCCTGGCTGTAGAAGGAAATCTCTTCTCCTTCGGGCAGATCTTTAATCAGCTCTACCTTATAAGGTTCATTTCTTTCTTCCATCACGCGGATAGCTTCTTCTCTGGAAAGGGTAAAGCGTTTAATCTCTGCACCTTCCTTGATGATCTTCTTCATTTCTTTCTCTAACTCATCAAGTGCTGCTCTGTCAAAAGGTTCTACATCAAAGTCATAATAAAAACCAGTATCAATGGAGGGCCCTATTGCAAGCTTTGCACTCGGATAAAGTCTTTTTACTGCTTCTGCAAGTACATGGGAAGTAGTATGTCTGTAAGCTGCCTTTCCTCCCTCGCTGTCAAAGGTCAGAATGCTTAAGCTGCTGTCCTCTGCTACAACTGTTCTAAGGTCTGCAATCTTGCCGTTAAGCTCTGCTGCACAGGCATTTCTTGCAAGTCCTTCACTGATATCCTTTGCAATATCTATGATTGCCATTTGATTTTCGTATTCTTTTACTGATCCGTCTTTTAATGTTATTTTCATATTAATAACCATTCCTTTCTCATAGCCTGCATTCTTTGGGAGGCAGGCACATATTGGGGTGAATTGTCTTTCCCGAATCTTCAATCTTTGATTGCTTATTCGCTAATTCGTAGCTGAAATAATCTTTACTTCTGCCGTTCCCGTTATACGGGCGGTTTATATTACATCCTGCTGGTAAAAAGGCATCAAAAAAGCTCATCACTTTCGCCTGCCTTATAGCAGCTCGAAAGGGACGAGCATATATCTCGCGGTTCCACCCTCATTGGATTGTTAAATTCCCACTTCATTAGATGATAACGGAATCACCGGGTCGGATTAGGACCACTCAGAGGTAGTTTTCGGACGTTTCCTGGTAGGATATTCTCAGCACCTCATATCCCTCTCTGTATCATTTCACATCTTACTCGTCTCGTCAACGTGTTTTCTTATTGATAAACCTCATTATAGCATTTCAGCAATTTTTGTCAAGTGGTATTTTGCACCGTTAAATTTGGTTATGATAAAGGTAGGTTGTGGCAGTGGTACGAAAACGCGTCTTGCTATTTGTACGTTTTGGTTCGGAGAAGAACCCTTATTCCTAAAACTTCAGCAATTGCTTAGGACAGTATTGAATAAGCCAAACTCGCGAAAAGACAGCTGTATTATGCTGGTATCTTCTACGCTCAGACAGTGGCTTATTCAATACTTGGCGCAATTTCTGAAGTTTAAGTGTCATAAGGAACCTTTCCGAGACCAAAACTCCCAAATAGCAAGGCGCTTTTTCTCCGTTACTGGCAAGATTGCAGATGTTGTTATAAAGCAAGTTCTTTTTGTGTATGGTTGCTGTATGATTGGATTTATTTTATTAAAATTGTAATATTACCGGAATGTGGTGGTCAGAACGAC
This sequence comes from Anaerocolumna sp., assembly GCA_029256725.1. Classification (GTDB taxonomy): domain Bacteria; phylum Bacillota; class Clostridia; order Lachnospirales; family Lachnospiraceae; genus Anaerocolumna. The sequence goes on from JAQSXJ010000002.1 coordinate 21,224, forward strand.
ACAAATAGTTTTAAAATACAACTTAACTTCATAGATTTATATTTAGGCTGATATTGAAATAAAGTACAGCCTCCATGTTGATTTCATATTGATATCCGCATGGAAGCTGTAGTTAAAAGGGCATTTTAAGATAGTTTATTTTTTTGGCTTCCGTGATGCCGGTCTGTTCGGAGTAGAGCTCATTCCCCAGTACATCCTGATAGACCTCTACTATGCTTTTTCCAAAGGTCTCTGTTGAGAATTTCTGCATGAGTTCTCTGGCATTTTCGCCGTAAGGCGTTTCTGTGTCTGTAAATAGGATTTTATCCAGACTTTCTATTAATCCTTTTTGATCGGTGAATTTGTAGCCGTTTACTCCATCAAAGAGGATTCCATCCAGGCATCTGTCTTCTCTGGCTACTGCCGGTATCCCTGCTGCCATGGCTTCTATATAGGTTAATCCCTGTGTTTCACTTTGGGAGGCACTGACAAATACGTCTCCTACCTGATAATAGAGTCCAATGGTATCCCAGGGTTTGGAACCGGCAAATATGATTTTCTGTTTCAGGTCAAGTTCTGCTGCCCTATCCTTTAATTCATCCATCTCCGGCCCGCTTCCTACAATCAGGAATTTTACCGGTTTTCCGTCTTTCATATAGTTCTCCATGGCGTTGATGGTTTCTATAATGTTCTTCTCTCTGGATACCCTGCCTATATAGAGTATTACTTTGTCTTCTTTTAAGATGCCGTATTCGGCTTTTATGTTATCTATGTCCTCCTGCTCATATAGGGAGGGATTAAACTTTTTAAGATCTACACCGGTAGGTATTACAGTTATTTCTCTGTATACGCTGTATTTCTGAAGCAGTTCTTTTACCTTTTCTGTGGGCACGATTACTCTGGCTACCGTGTTACAGCATACCTTTGTAAATATTCGTACAAAGGCTTTGGCTCTTGCATCCAGTGCCTTGAAATGGGTCAGATAATGAGTGTAGTCTTCATATATTGTATGATAAGTGTGAATCATTGGTATCTTTAGCTCTTTTGCCATTATCCGCCCGAATATTCCTAAGGAAAATTCCGTATGGGTATGGATGATATCCAGATTCAGCTTCTTTATTATTCCAGCCAGTTTCGGTAAATAGAACATTCCGATACGTCTCTCAGTGATAAGAATAAATGGTAAGCTTGGTACACGAAATACATTGTATTCATATTCCGGCGATCCCGGGGTTGTGGTCGTAAATACATAAACCGTATGTCCCAGTGCCTCCAGCTCTTTCTTTAGTATATATACCGAATTGGCAACCCCGTTTATCTCAGGGTAGTAGGTTTCCGTAAATAATCCTATATTCACGACATCTCTCCTTTTATTGGAGTTTCTTACTATGGCTCACAAACATGAAAATTCTTCACTTTGGTAGCTGTATGGCTTTAAATTCATGAATTTATCCCAAAGCATGATTAGTTACTTATATTAATATTAGTATGCGGACTTTCTCATGCGAAATTCAGTTAAATTTAGGCATCCAATCTTTACTTATGTATTTTTTAAGTTGAATTAAGTTTTTTATATGCTTTCAGATATAAAATGCCATTTATGCAGGCCTATATCCGGATAAAAAACTAAATTCAACTTATTATGAAATAAAATCTAGAGTTTTCCGATTAACATATCTTTCTCTAAAATATGATGTACCAGCCAATCATTTAGGAACTCCAGTATATCTAAGAGTGTCTCCATCTGATTGTGATCCATATCAGCAAAGTTTACTTCATTTATTTTATCCAGGAAATCATCATGTTCTGTTTTTTGAGAAATTAGTTTTTTATGTCCGATGCTTATCATGTAGGCTTCTTCGTCTGAAAAATGTTTGGCTGCATAATCTTTAAGTCTTAGTATGATTGCTACGATATCATCGAATTTATCAACTACAAATTCGTCTTTTAATAACATATATGCTTCGTCTGCTATACGAAACAGTTCTTTATGCTGTGTATCAATAAGCTCTATACCGGTATAATATTCATCCTTCATTTCGTACATTTTGATTTCTCCCTTTATCACAGTTATAGTATTCTCTCTATAAAATTGTCCGATTGCCTATGTCCTTATTTTCTTCGAGAGTGCCAGTTTACAACGCAGGCGCAGTGGTGCTACACAAATGCTTAAGAGCTGGTGCTATCAGAAATTTAGACCAGCCACAGAATCCGTTAATTAATATTTACCATACAAGCTTAACCGGTACGGCAGATTTAAGTTTAAGGCTATTGGGCTCTACCTGACAATCCATTGCTAATATTTGAACCCCCTGGCTGCTTGCCTGTCGTAAGGCATCTCCAAACTCCTTATGTGTTCTGTCATTTGGCGTAAAGCATTCTACTCCCTCCATCTGTACCACAAAAAGAATATAGGCTTCATATCCTTCCTGCAAGCACTTACACAGTTCCTTAATATGCTTAACTCCCCTTTCCGTTGGGGCATCAGGGAAAAGTACTGTTCCTTCCTCTTCCAGAGTCACTCCTTTCACTTCAATAAATGCTTTTCTTTCAGGAGTCTCCACATAAAAATCAAATCTGGAGTTCTCATATACCTGTTCGGGCTTTATCTTAACCGTATCTTTCATAAGCTTCCCATTTGCCAGCCATTCATGCACTACCTTATTCGGTGCCTGGGAATCCATATTTATTAGACGGGTGCCTTTTTCAACTGCAATCAATGAATATCTGGTAATACGCTTTATATTATCTGATTCTTCCAGATAGACTGTTGTCCCTGGAATCAGAAGTTCTTTACAGCGTCCTGTATTTTTAACATGACATTTATGTATTGTTCCTTCTACATCTACATAGGCAATAAAACGATTGGGCCTTGATACGAAGGTACCTTTTATAACGCTGTTGTATAACATTCTTTGTTCCTCTTTTCTATGCCTTGTTAAAACAAACAGAAGCGTCCTTGATGCTATTGTTACTGTATTGTTAGTATCTTCGATATAGGTGCTGTGTCAACCGCATTTTTTTATATGCAGATGCTGTGCCCTTCACACTTTGATGAAACAAGTGCTATGTTGTTATCAATTAGCATAGTATCTTTTGGATTATATTATTCTGATATGTCATTTCATTATAGCATTTCTGTAAATTCTCAGCAATATCTAATTTTATCAGGTAAATTTTTCTTTTCTTTTATCTCTTATTGTCTTATAATAATAGATAAATATGGCTTACATAGTAATCTATATTTTCCCAATATAGATTACCAGACCAGTTGATTGTTTTAGGTCTTAAAACCAAAACAACTTATCTTACAGTTATTAAGAATCAAGGAGAATTAACATTAAGAAAGAAATCCTGCTGAAAAGCTTGGATAATAAAAGCGGAAAATATGCAAGCTTACGATGCAAAATTTATCCTGAAATGTGTATAATTTCAATCGCAAAATGCATATACTGTTAAACGAAAGGAAGTATGTTCATTATGAAGAAATTCGGAAAATTTTTATTCGGTACTATCTCCATTGCTACCTTAGCCGGCGGTGCTTATTATCTTTACAAGAACGTATTGAACAAAGACACAGCTGACGATTTTGATGATTTCGAGGACGATTTTGAGGACTTCGATACGGAAGAAGATACTCCCGCTTCTGATAAAAAAGATACCAGAGAATATGTATCTATAAATATTACCTCTGATGCGCAGGATGCTGCCACTGAGGAAGAAACCTCTGAAGAAACAGAAGATAAATAATCTTCAACAGAAGAATAAAAATATAAAGCAGCTGCCTAAAATTATTTTAAGCAACTGCTTTTTTCTCTGTAATTATTTCGTTGTAAATTCTGCAAGCTTCTTTAATAACTCCGCCTGCTCATTTATCGTATATGTGTCAGTCTTCCCTGCCAAGCGCCCATCGGTTACTTTCACCGTCTCCGGGTAAAACTCGAAGGTAATGACATTTTCATCTTGTGTAGTTATCTCATAGCCGTAAAGTATATCTGTTTCTACTGTTTCTGATACCTGTACAGTATAAGCTGCCAGCAGGCTATATAGCTCTGCAGCTTTCATAGCCGGTTCTTTAAGAGACTTTTGCTCCGCTTCGGTTTGTTTTCCTTTCGCTTTTATTACCTGAAAGGTTACTACCTCTTCTGCATTAATGGGATACAGTTCTGAAAGTACCTCGGGAGCAACCAGTGTTACCATACTGCTTTTCGTATCAGCAGCTTTTGCTGTATCAGCAGCGTTTTCAGAAGATGTGATACCAATTGATGCATCTCCCTCTAACGGTGCTTCTTTCGCAGTGCTTGCTGCTTCATTCTCTTCAATTCCCTGTACAGCCGAGGATTCCGGCGCTGCCATTGTAAAGTTTTGCTGTTCTTTCTGTTCGTTCCCTGCATTATCCTGCTTGGTCCCAGTGATATTGTTCTGATAAATCCATACAGCAGATACCAAAAGCAATACTGCCGCTGCTGCACCTGCAAAACGCCTTACGGGGAATTTTATAACAGGCTTTCTATCTCCATTGCTTTCACGCTCTGCAGATTCTTCGCTTCCAACTGGTCTTTCTGCTGCTATACTATCAGTATTCTTTTTATCTTCTGCTTCGGCTTCCTTGATTTTTAAAAGGGTTCTTTGAATCAGATCCTCGGATACGGTTAAATTATCCTTATCAAAGGAGGCATTCAGCAGTGCTTTTAATTCCATGTCATCCCTGACAGGTGAAGGATTTTTTCCAGTCTTATTCTTATCCATTGTTATATCCTCCCTTCAAGGCTAAGCTTTAGTTTGTCTTTTGCCCGGGAAAGCCGGCTTTTGGCCGTACCCTCCGCTATTCCTAAAAGCTTCGCCGTCTCTGCAACAGACATATCCTGAAAATAAACACACAGCAGTACATCCTTATATTTCTGAGGCAATTGTATTACTGCATCTCTAACCAACCTGTTCTCATCTTCCTGTTCCACTGCCACGAATTCATCCTTACCTGTCAGTGTATTCTCATGAACTTCTGTAAATTGCATTACCTTTTGGTTCCATGCACTTTTCATATAGTCCTTGCACGTATTGATAGTTATACGGATTATCCATGTCTTTATATTGCTGTCTCCCTGGAAGGTGTGAAGCTTCTGGTTTACCTTGATGAATACATCCTGGAAAATATCTTCTGCCAGATGGCTATCCTTTACATACATATAAGCGGTTCGCAATACATCGTTACCGTATTTTCTTATCAAGGTTTCGATATCATGGACCTCTTCCTTTTCCTGGTACATTTCAGTATCCCCCTAATATACGATTGAATAAATACAGAACCATTATAGGTGATGGCTCCCCTGTCCAATCCCGACAGTCACCGTATACTATCAAAGATTAGACGAAATAACTCATATTTTGGTTCCATATTTTTTTATATTAATCCAAATTCTTTTAAACCATAATAAATTCCGTCTTCCTGAATGGTCAAAGTCTTATATCTGGCTGCTTCTAAAACTTGTGGATAGCTATTTCCCATTGCAATGCCATACTCTACATATTGAAGCATTTCCAGGTCATTGGTGCTGTCGCCAAATGCGTAGGTATCTTTCCTGTCGGCCTTAAGGTAATCTAAGAGCAGACGTATTCCGGTAGATTTATCATAACCTTTTGGTGTCATCTCAAAATTTCCATCTATATGCAGAGTAAAATGATATTCTTCTCTTAACTTTGTCTCTGCTTTTAAAAGACTGCCTTTAGCACCCGGTGCACAGGTAAATTTGTTTATGATATAATCCCCTTCTTGTATAGTACGTAACCTGTCTCCGGCATATTTTTTTGCGAACTCTATTACTCTTTGGTATTCTTCTGCGTCATTCTCACCATCGATATAAATATTCTCCGGTCCTTCCAGAATATAATGAATTCCAGATTCTTTCAGCAGCGCTATGGTAGAATCTCCGATTTCCGGTCCCATAATTTTATTATGAATTACTTTACCGCCGTACTCCACATAGGTTCCGGCTCCTGCAAGTACTCCGAGAAATCCCATATCAATCAAATAATCAGGTACCATAGCCTTTGTTCTTCCGGTACATATTACGGGTATATGTCCCTTTTCTAAAAGTTCCTTAATTGCCTGCTTTGTCAGATCGGTAACTCCTAATACAGAGTCATACAGTGTTCCGTCAATATCAAAAAATATAATTTTTTTGTTCATAATTACCTCTTTCGTGAATATCCAGCTACGATTGGATTTTCTGCCATGGCGCTTCTGCTGCCAATTTAAACTAGTGCCTGTTCTGTGTTCTGTGTCAAATTATAAAGTCCTGCGTAGATACCATTATTGTTTAACAGTTCATTATGGCTTCCGCGCTCTGCAATGCCGTCTTCTGTAAGTACGATAATATTTTCTGCATTACGGATAGTCGTAAGTCTATGAGCAATAACAAAGGTAGTTCTGTTCTTTGCTAATTTCTCCAAAGATTCCTGTACGATCTTCTCGCTCTCATTATCAAGAGCAGAAGTAGCTTCATCAAAAATCAGTACCGGAGGGTTCTTTAGGTGTTGTAACCATCAGGCAATTCCATAATAAACTCATGGGCATTGGCATTCTTAGCTGCTTCTATAATTTCTTCATCCGTTGCTTCAAGCTTTCCGTAACGAATATTATCCATTACACTTCCTGCAAACAGATATACATCCTGCTGGACAATACCAATGTTTTTACGCAGAGAACGAAGTTTTATATCTTTGATATCCTTTCCGTCTAAGAGAATATCACCGTCAGCCGCTTCATAAAATCTTGGAATCAAACTGCATAGTGTAGTCTTTCCTACACCGGAAGGTCCTACAAGAGCAACATATTCACCTGCTCCTACCTTTAAATTTATATTATGAAATACATCTGACTTAGTATCATTATACTTAAAGGATATATTTTTAAATTCTATTTCACCCTTTACTTCTTTTAAGGCAATTGCATCCTTCTTATCTACGATATCCGGCTGAATCTCCATGATCTCCATAAAGCGGTCAAAGCCTGTGATACCGTTTTGGAACTGTTCTGTAAAGTTGATCAATAATGTTATTGATATAGAGTAAGAAGGTAAGCAGATCTGTTAAGGCAATAACGTCCTTGGCTATAAAAACTGCTCCACCAACAATTACAGCTATATTAATAAATGTAGTAAATATTCCAAGGCCGGAATGGAAGGTTGCCATCTGCCAGTAGCTGTTTCTTTTACTTTCAACAAATCTTCTGTTTCCGTCATGGAATTTATCGATTTCCTGCTTCTCATTTGCAAAGGATTTTACTACACGGATACCGGATAGATTATCTTCTATCTGTGCATTGATTTCTGAAATTCTATCCCTGTTTCTTCGAAAGGCACTATTCATGCGATTCTTCATGTGGTATGCAAATATAAACATTATAGGTATAAATGCAAATACGATAAGTGTTATGGGAAGATTGATATTTACAAGAATAACAAAGGCACCTACGAATTTTATGATGGAGATTACAATATCCTCCGGGCCATGGTGGCATAATTCCGTTATATCAAACAGGTCATTGGTTATTCTGGTCATCAGCTGTCCGGTCTTCTGGTTATCATAAAAGTTAAAGGATAATTTCTGATAATGTTCAAAGATATCATTTCTCATATCATATTCCATCTTTGCACCCATGATATGTCCCTGGTAAGAGATATAAAAATTTGCGATAAACTCAAGTATCGCAAGACCAATCATAAGAAACGCCAGCTTTATGATAGTAGCAAATACATCTGATATCTCGTATTTTCCTAACAGGTCATTGGTTATGTAGCGGACGATCAGGGGGTAGACTAAAGATATGGCTGCTGCTAAAAGTGCAAAGAACATATCCGAAAAGAATAGTCTCTTATAGGGTTTGTAATAAGATAAGAATTTTTTAAATCGGGAATTCATTTTTGTACCTGTGCCTTTCCTTTTACACAACTCATTATTTAAGCTATTATAACTCATTATACATGAAGTATGTTTTTTTTGAAAATCATTTTGCTCTTTTATAATGTTTTGCTTTTTATAATGTTTTGTTTTTTATAAAGTTTGCTTTTTATAGAGTTTTACTTTTTGTATAGTTTTACTTTTTATAGAGTTTAGCTTTTTATAGAGTTTAGCTTTTTATAGAGTTTAGCTTTTTATAGAGTCTAGCTTCTTATAGGATTTTGCTTCTTATAACGTTTTGCTGCTTCTAGAGTTTTGCTGCTTCTTATATAGTTTTGCTTTTATAATTTCCAGTGAATATATAATCGGAATTATGTTTCTTTCTTCCAGTATGAAAATTCCATGTATTCAAACTTTTTAAATCCCCTGATGGCAGAAAAATCTAATTCAAACTATATGCTTAGATTATAACCTCAGAATTAATTTCTCTATAACACTTATTTACAGAAAAAAGTCTGCCATGGCAGACTTAGTTAATATAAGTTGAACCAGTACAGCCTTGCACAGATTTCGCTTAGTGCTGAACCAGTAATATTGTTCAGCTTATACACATGGAAAAGCCTGACCTCTGGTAACACTTTGGGTTTTATCGCAAGTGTAAGATTGGTCAGGCTTGTTTCTGCCTTAAACAGGATTATTGAGATAATTTTTGAGCCATATCATACATATACTGGTCAACATCCTTTGTCATAGCAAGTGCTTCCTCAATATCGTAATTTACGTATTGTCCGTTTCTGTATCCAACTACACGGTTAGTTGCACCCTGACAGAGAAGATCAACTGCGATAGAGCCCATAGTAGATGCATATACCCTGTCCATACAGGTAGGGCTTCCGCCTCTTTGTATATGTCCGATGATAGTTGCTCTTGTCTCTATTCCAGTAGCAGCTTCGATTCTTTTTGCCATACCGTAAGAATCGCCGATTCCTTCAGCATTAACAATAATATGATGCTTCTTGCCTGCCTGCTTCCTATGAATGATATTATCTATAATATGCTGTTCGTTGTGATCATATCTCTCGGTTATAAGGATATCCTCTGCTCCGTTTGCGATACCGCACCATAAAGCGATATAACCTGCATTTCTTCCCATAACTTCAATAATGCTGCATCTTTCATGGGATGTGGATGTATCCCTAACCTTATCAATTGCTTCCATTGCTGTATTAACAGCTGTATCAAATCCAATGGTGTAATCTGTACATGCAATGTCAAGATCTATTGTTCCGGGAAGTCCGATGGTATTGATACCTCTTGCGGCAAGCTTGCCAGCACCCTGAAACGATCCGTCTCCACCAATTACAACAACTCCGTCGATGCCATGTTTTCTACAGATCTCTGCACCTTTATCCTGACCTTCAGAAGTCATGAACTCCTTACTTCTGGCAGTATAAAGAACAGTACCTCCGCGCTGAATGATATCAGATACACTTCTTCCGTCCATATCTATAATATCTTCTTCTAATAAACCGCTGAAACCTCTGCGAATTCCTTTAACATTTAATCCATTTACCAATGCAGTTCTGACTACAGCTCTGATAGCTGCGTTCATTCCGGGGGCATCACCACCACTTGTCAGTATACCTATTGTTTTAATTTCTTTTGCCATATCGTTCACCTCCAAGAAACTTCAATCGCTCTTATTTTAACCCTTTTTTCTTGCTTTTTCAATACTCATTTCTACTACTTTAACATTGGGTTCTCCGTAGATTTCCCGCAATTTTGTAAGTAACACATTTTCTGCCTTAATACTTTTTGATTTCGGTAACTGTTTTATTGCTTTTTCACATTCCAGATAAATCTTCACTTGATCGTTACCATCATATTGACTTAAAATCTCATACAGACTTTGTTCATCTTGTACAAAACTTTCTTTATCTTTATACTTAATCCAGATTTCCTTTGGGTTTTGATCAAAAGGGATTACCTCCTGGCAGATTATCTTTGCCGCTTTCTCTTCTTCTACGGTAATTTTACCTTTTACAAGGATCTTACTGTCTTCTGCCAAGATGCCTTTGTACTTCTCATAATCCTTGGGAAACAGAATCACTTCCACTGCTCCTGCCATATCCTCCAGGGTTATGAAAGCCATCATGGAATTATTTCTGGTGGTTTTTACGGTCTTGACAGATATGATACCACCTACCACTGCCATCTCACCATCATTTACTTTGGTCTCTCCCGTTTCCTCATCCAGGGCAAAGTCTAAGGTATTATGGGTGACGTTCTTCTTAAGAAGTTCTTCATAGCTTTCCAGCGGATGACCACTTACGTAGATCCCCATAACCTCTTTCTCCAAGGCAAGCAGCTGCTCCTTTGAGTATTCACCAATATCAGGATAGCTAATCTCCATTTCCTGTTTATCCTCTTCATTAGCAAAATCAAAGAGGCTTAACTGTCCGGTTAAATTCCTCTTCTTATTCTGGGCTACTTCATCCAGAATCTGTACATACATCATCATCTGCTGCTTCCTGGTTCCGGATAGACTGTCAAATGCACCGGATTTGATAAAACTTTCTACTGTCCTTTTATTTACTTCTTTACCAGACAGTCTTTCTGCAAAGTCTTTTAAGGAGTTAAAAGGGCCGTCCTGCTCCCTTATCTTAACCACACTGTCAATAACCGGTCTTCCAAGACCCTTTATGGCAGATAGTCCATATCTTATGGAACCATCAGATACGGAGAAAGCAGCATCTCCTTCGTTTATGTCAGGAGGAAGTATCTTTATTCCCATCTGTCTGCAAGTAAATATATATTCAGATACCTTTCCGGCATTGTCCATAACTGAGGTTAATAATGCGGCCATGAATTCCACCGGGTAATAACATTTAAGGTAAGCGGTCTGATAAGATACTACCGCATAGGCTGCTGCATGGGACTTATTAAAGGCGTATTTGGCGAAGTCAGTCATTTCATCAAAGATATGATTTGCTACATCTTCCGCAATTCCATTACTGATGCAGCCTGGTACGCCCTCTTCTTCATTACCGTAGACAAAGTTCTTTCTTTCCTTCTCCATTACCGATGCTTTTTTCTTTGACATAGCTCGGCGTACCAAATCGCTTCGTCCAAAACTATAGCCTGCCAGCTCACGTACAATCTGCATTACCTGCTCCTGGTATACGATACAGCCATAGGTGGGCGAAAGAATGGATTCTAACTGGGAGCATTCATAGGAGATATTCCCCTCATTATTCTTTCCTTTAATGTATTTGGGGATGAAATCCATAGGTCCCGGACGGTAGAGGGAAATACCGGCTATGATATCTTCCATATTTCTTGGTTTCAGTTCCTTCATGAAACTCTTCATACCCGAACTTTCCAACTGGAATACTCCATCCGTCTTACCGGAAGCAATCATGGCATAAACAGCAGCATCATCATAATCTACTTTTTCAATATCCAGAATATTGTCAGCTTTACGTTTTTTGTTAATAAGTCTGACTGCATTCTGTATTACTGTAAGGGTACGAAGACCCAGGAAATCCATCTTTAACAGTCCCAACTCCTCCAGGGTAGTCATGGTAAACTGTGTAGTTACGGATTCATCAGAAGCTCTGGAAACCGGAACATATTCAACTACCGGAGCTTTACTGATTACGACTCCTGCTGCATGCATAGAGGTATGCCTTGGAAGTCCTTCCAAACGCAATGACATATCAAGGAGATATCTGATTTCATCATCTGAATCATATAAGTTCTTAAGCTCTCTATTGATTTCCAGCGCTCTGCCTATGGTTATCCCAAGCTCCATGGGAATCATTTTGGCAACTGTATCTACTCTGGCATAGCCTAAATCCATAGCACGTCCAACATCACGAATTACCGCTCTGGCTGCCATGGTTCCAAAGGTAACAATCTGTACTACCCGGTCTTTCCCGTATTTTCTAACAACATAGTCGATTACCTCCTGCCTGCGCTCATAGCAGAAGTCAATATCGATATCAGGCATGGTTAGCCTTTCAGGATTTAAAAAACGCTCAAAGAGGAGGCTGTACTTGATAGGATCGATATTCGTTATTCCAAGGGAATAGGACACAATACTACCGGCGGCACTTCCTCTGCCGGGTCCTACACTAATATCATTATCTCTGGCATACTTGATAAAGTCTCCAACGATAAGGAAGTAATCTACAAAACCCATGTTTTCAATGGTGTTTATTTCATAATTCAATCTTTCAAGAAGTTCTTCATAATTGGTTGGATATCGCTCCACTAATCCTTCAAAACATAGCTTCTTCAAATATTCCAGAGCAGTATAGCCTGCCGGAACATCGAATTTAGGCAGCTTATATTCTCCGAATTCTATCGTTACATTACATCGTTGCCCGATTTTATAAGTGTTCTCAAGCGCTTCTAATGCATAAGGAAAAAGGTGCTTCATCTCCTCCTCAGATTTGATAAAGTATTGTCCGCCTTCGTATCTCATACGGTTATCATCGGATACTTTCTTCTGTGTCTGAATACACAGGAGGATATCATGTGCCTGCGCATCACTTTCCATGGTGTAGTGAACATCATTCGTGGCAACAAGAGGTATCCCTAATTCCTTGCTCATACGCAGCAATCCCTGATTTACATCCGCCTGCTCGGTTATTCCATGGTCCTGCAGCTCTAAAAAGAAGTTTCCTTCGCCAAAGATCTCCTGATAATTAAGAGCTGCTCTCTTTCCTTCTTCATAAAACCCTTTACGGATATAGTTAGCCACTTCACCTGCCAGACAGGCACTAAGGGCAATAAGACCTTCACTGTGCTGTTTTAATATCTCATGATCTACTCTGGGTCTGTAATAAAAACCCTCCAAAAAACCGGTAGATACTATTTTCATAAGATTCTGGTAACCTATATTATTTTCTGCCAGCAGGATCAAATGATAATATCTTTCATCAGAAGCGCCTGCTTCCCTGTCTAAGCGGGAACCGGGCGCTACATAGACTTCACAACCAATAATCGGTTTAATTCCTTCCGCCTGGCAGGCTTTATAGAAATCAATGACCCCGTACATAACTCCGTGGTCTGTAATTGCCATACTGTCCATGCCCAGTTCCTTCACTCTGGCAACCATTTCTTTTATCTTGCCCGAGCCATCCAGCAGACTGTATTCTGTATGTAAATGTAAATGGGTAAAACTCATATATACCCTTCCCTTCTATAACCTGTACAATAACACCCATGCAGATCGTAAACTTCTTTGCGATACTGCCTCGAAAAAGAAATGTGAATGTTTTTTATTTCACACTAAATCGTTAATTATTGACGTTAAAACACATAACTCAAAGTATCAGTTTCTTACTTCATCATATATCATAACATATTTTGCTGCAATTGCATACCAATACACTTGCCGCCTACAAGCAGCCTGACTCCAAGTACTATAGGTAACGCATTTAATTCTATTATTATATAATAAATCAATCACAATTACCAGAATTAGATGGCCAGTTTAGTATTATGGAATTAAGTACCAGTACTATCAGTAAATAAGTAAAAAAATGAAGAAAGAAAGACATTGACTAGCACAAGCATAATAATAGCATTTACTGGAATACGTACACTACCTTATCAAATTAGTCCAATTCACGAGACAAATCATAAGATATCACAACGAGGTATGCCAGGACAGAGAAAAGACAGATATTCGTTTATGATAATTTAAAACCCAATAAGTTTGCTATAAATACTGTATGTATATTTATAATGCTAAAAGAAAAGGTATGCAAATCAAAAAGACAAGTATGCAAATCAAAAAGACAAGTATGCAAACCCAAAAGACAAGTATGCAAACCAAAAAGACAAGTATGCAAACAATAGTTGCAAAAATTCAGGCTGGGTATATGCCCAGCCTGTTTGATATGCTCAAAGATATTATATATTTTCATTATTATTTTCTAGTAGCCAATATTAGCAGGCTTCTTTTATTTTTCCCATTTTGGTCTTGCCGAATCTATTATAGTGCTTAAGTCAAATAGGTCTTTTAATCTGTCAGGAAATTCTAACATAGCCTGCCCGTCCACTGGTCTTCTGGTCATTCTTACATAATCCTTTTGAACCTGAATCCAAGGCGACTTAAACACTCCACAGAAATAGTCGAAACCGGATTTCTTCAAATATTCAAATTTATCACTGCTGTAATGGCCCATAGTGGTTTCAATATCGATACCATAAGGGAAAATATAGATATCTGTCGGTCCTATAAGACTGCCTACTTCTTTCTCCCAGCGGTCTGTATCTTTCACTGTAAATTTATAAGTGGCTTTTCCCATATCCCTATGTCCATAGCTGTGAGAAGCAAATTCCCATCCTTTTTCCTTCATTACCACTACGATATTCTTAACGGTCTTTTTATCCTCTTCGTAAGTTGGTGAGGAAGAATCATTTGTACGATATCCCAAAGCACCTTCATAACCAGTCAGTGCAACTATACCTTTTGCTCCTCTGTAAGAAAAGTCCGGATGTTCTTTTACAAATTTCTCGATAAGGGGTACCATATCATAATCACCGATACTTACGCTGCCGTCTTCCATTACCATTTCTGTGGTAGGGTTGTTCTCCTTATCCAGTACTATCCTTCTTGCAAAGCCATCACCGGTCATATATTCGTAATAGTTGACGTCATCCTGTGATATAACAATAGGCTTCTTATCCGGCGGAAGCATAATATCACCAGCTTTAAAGGTTTCTGTACCGTCATCATTTTTTACTTTAGAAGCAACATCATGAATCTTAACCAGTACATATCCCTGATCGTAGAGCTGTTGCAGCATTTCGTTGAATTCCGATATGGTAGTCATATAGTAATTATAACCTTTTTGCTTATAATCACCATCAAATGCCTTGCTGGTATCAGCTACCAGAATATGAACAAAAATATGGCTGATCTGATCAGCAGAATCATATGCTCCCAGAGGTTTTAGTGTACTTTTGGTATTCTCATAGCCAGCTATAGCATCTGTTAGAATTTTTACCTGGCTATAATTTTCAAAGTCCTGAATTAATTTAATTGCTTTATCATAGTCATACTGCATGGCATATAAATCAGCCTGCGCAAGTATCTTCTTTGCCTTTTCTTCCTGTTTTTCCTCTTCTGTTTTTACAGGTTTTGCAGTTGGGCTCGGATCTTTTGTAGAGGAGGGTTTTTCATTTCCGGATGAGTTCTGTCCGGTATTGACGTTATTGTCTGTATTATTTTTTTTGGTATCATTATGATTGTTTATGAACACAAAATAACCAATAATTATAATACAGATCAATACTGCTTCCACCGTAAGCAATACAGCTTTATTGTATCTCCTTTTTTGCCCCTTCATCGTAACTACTCCCTTTCCATCTTTCGCTAATATTTATTCTTATAAGTTTAATTTAAGTTTTCCTTCTTGCAGACATAAAAAATGATAAGATTAACGGCTTTTAATCCAACTTATATAGTTCCTAGCTTTAGTATCTCTCATTATGTACAAGTTATAATCATTATTGGAATTTGTCGTATGTTTTTTTGATTATAATGGTTGCTTTTACTTTATTTTACTATATTATCCATCTATCACTATATATTATAGCATATGATATTTTCAAAGTGTTTACGGTTTTATTAAGTTAATATGATATTTTTCTCACAATTTCGTTAGGTTTTCGGTTAATATATTACATTATTATTTATTTTACAAATCTTTTACAAATTAACACACGAACTTCTATATTGGCAAGCAAAAAGAGGGATAACACTTTGTCTGATACAAAGTGTTATCCCTCTTTTTGCATTACCCAATATAGATAACAGTTTTTGCTGTCTTCTTCTCCTGAATATGAATATTGTTACTTACTGCTTAAGTATTTTTCAATATTCTCCATAGCAACTTCTTCATCGGCGCCTTCAGCTGTAACGGTAACTTCTTCCCCCGCAGCAAGCCCAAGACTCATCATCCCCATGATGCTCTTGGCATTAACTTTTTTCTCCTCGCATTCAACATAAATACTGCTCTCATATTGACTGGCAACCTGCACTAATAATGCAACCGGTCTAGCCTCCAACCCTGTTGGAATCTTAATCAATATTTTCTTCGATACCATAATTTACTTCCTCCTTTTGTTCCCTTAAGTTATCAGCTAAAATACTTAGTTTCCTCAATCTATGGTTTACACCTGACTTACCTATAGGTGGATTAAGCAATGCTCCCAGTTCCTTTAAGGAGACTTCCGGATATTCCAACCGGAGTAATGCTATCTCCTCCAGCCCTTCCGTTAACTCTCCTAATCCCATGGTATCTTTAAGATACCTGATATCTTCTAACTGTTTGGACGCTGCCATAACAGTTTTGTTTATATTAGCTGCTTCACAATTAACCTGCCGGTTTATTGAGTTTCTCATTTCTTTTAGTATGCGTACATTTTCTAAATTCATGAGTGCCACATGGGCTTCCATAATATTCAAAAGATCAACTATTTGTGAGCCTTCTTTTACATATACTACGTAATACTTTTTGCGTGTTACTATTTTAGCATCTATATCAAAGGTATTTATAATATCTCTAATTTGTACTGCTTTATCCTCATTTGGCGCAACGATTTCAAAATGATACGTCTTTTCCGGATCACTCATGGAACCGGCTGCCAAAAAGGCTCCTCTGATAAAGGCTCTTTTACAACAGGCATTCTGTATCACCAAGTTGCTGACGGCAGAAAGATTCTCATATATTTCCAGGGATTCATCCATTAATTTTGTGGCTTTTAAAATCTTAACCGCATTATTATGATCTGCAATACTTAGAGTATACATCTTACTCATCTTAAGATATGCATTCTGCCTAATTGAAATTTCTGTATTTATATTAAAGGTTTTCTTTATTAATGTAAAGTATTTTCTTGCTACGGTTATATTTTCTGTATGAATTTTAAGTGTAATGCAATCCTTATCACTGATAAGCACTCGTCCGCACAGGCTGATAACTGCTGCAATCTCAGCAATCATACAATGCCTGGCAGGATTTAACTGTCTTGACAGTTCATCCTTCACATCTTTTGAAAATGACATGACCTATCTCCTTGCATCCTTCTCAATGTCCCGGTGCTCAACCTTCAGACCATATTGCAGCTCTGACAGTCTTGCATACAGTTCATTAGCCAGGGTTACTGAACGGTGTTTTCCGCCTGTACAGCCTATACTGATTACCAGCTGATTTTTTCCTTCTATAATGTAGTTGGGTATCAAAAAGGCAATCATATCATTTAATTTGTCGAGAAATTCTACCGCCTGAGGTGAACTCATAACGTAATCTCTGACTGGTTTATCATTGCCTGTCTGAGGTTTCAACACAGCATCATAAAAGGGATTCGGCAGAAACCTTACATCAAACACCAGATCCGAATCCATTGGTATTCCATACTTAAAACCAAAGGAAAGTATGGTCACATAAAAGTTATTATATTGTTCATTTAAAGTATAGATTTTATCAATCTGGCTCTTAAGTTCTCTAATAAGAAGCTGGCTGGTATCTATGATAATATCTGCTTTCTTCTTAATGAATTCAAGCTTCTTTCTCTCAGTTTCAATACCCTGCTCAACTCTTCCGCCACCGGATAGAGGATGTATTCTTCTGGTCTCCTTATAACGTTTGACCAGAACCTCATCCCTTGCATCCAGGAAGAGAATCTCATAGTGGTAGTTTTCTTTTCTGACTTCATTTAAAACATCATCCAGTTCTTCCAGGGCTTGTCCGCTTCGAATGTCGACTCCCAGAGCAACTTTATCAAATTTCTCACTGCCGTTAAAAGTAATCTGGACAAACTTAAATATTAATTGGATGGGCAGGTTGTCAACACAAAAATACCCTGCATCCTCTAACATCTTTAGGGCCGAACTCTTACCCGCCCCTGACATTCCAGTTACGATAACTAGTCTCATTTGCTGGCCTTGCCTTTCTTATGACCGAAATCTCCAAGCAACCTTACTTCCGGTTCCAGTCTGACGCCCTGTTTCTCATAGACAATGCGGATTACATCCTGAATCAGGGTGTATACTTCGCGAGCTGTGGCTCCTCCTTTGTTGATTACAAAACCACAGTGTTTTTCGGAAACCTGTGCATTCCCAACCTGATAGCCTCTAAGGTTTGAATCCATAATAAGCTTACCGGCAAAATAACCCTCCGGTCTCTTAAAGGTGCTGCCTGCACTGGCATACTCCAGAGGCTGCTTTTCTTCTCTTTTACTTGTAAGTTCTGCGATACCCGCGCGAATATCTTCTTCTTTTCCGGATTCAAGAAGAAAGGAGGCTTCTAACACTACCATATGTTCCTCCTGAACAATACTCTTACGGTACCCTAATCGCAGTTCTTCTTTCTTAAGGTAATGCTTGTTCCCATTAAGATCCATGACTACTGCATCAGAAATAATGTCTTTCATTTCTCCACCGTAGGCACCTGCATTCATGGTAACTGCGCCTCCTAAAGTTCCAGGTATGCCGCTGGCAAATTCAAAGCCGCAGAGTCCATATTCAGCTATACTATCAGCCATATCATAAAGAGAAGCTCCAGACTGGGCTGTAACTTTGTTGCCTTTAATATCTATCTGACTGAAGTTCTCCGCAAGCTTTATTATAACGCCCCGGTATCCTTCGTCGCTGACCAAAAGATTACTTCCTTTCCCAAGAATAAAGAAAGGAACCCCTTCTTCTCTGCACAGCACAACAGCTTCTGCTACCTGAGTATCCTCCTCCGGTAATAAAAGAAAATCTGCCGGGCCGCCTATCTGAAAGGTTGTATGTTTTGCAAGAGGTTCATTTATCCTTATCTGCTCCCGCTTAAATAGGTTCTGTAATTTCTGATAAAGTACCTCACTCATATTCACTCCATGTTAAGGGCTATCATCTGAATTAATATATGTACTTAATCCATTTGATATACCTTATTATTTCATTGGCAGATGGACAACCACTGCCATACTTCTTTATCATACCTTATGCTGCAGGGTTTCGCAATACTATTTATCCCTGTTATTTTCCAAGAATCAACTTAGCACTTCCGTATATTCCTGCATCATTTCCAAGCAAAGCCAGCTTGAATACTTTTCCCTTAAGAGCAAGCATAACGTTCTGCTCATAATGTTTCTTTATCACTTCCGTAAGCATATCACCAGCTTTGGAAACACCGCCTCCGATAACAAAGGCCTGAGGATCTACAACAGCTGAAACATGTGACAGTGCAATTCCCAAATATCTTCCTAACTGGTCAACAGAGCGGAGGGCTAGGGCATCTCCTTCTTTTGCTGCATCAAAGATTGCTTTTGCAGAAAGCGCCGGAACATTTCTTAACGCAGAAGCTTCTTCGGACTTTTCAAGGATTCTCTTGGCTTCTTTCACAATTCCCGTAGCGGAAGCGAACTGCTCCAGGCAGCCGTGTTTGGTGCAGTTACAGCTTTCTGTCTCATCATAACTTACGGTTATATGTCCGATTTCTCCGGCTGCTCCGTTACTTCCCGTTAAAATATTTCCATCCAGGATTACACCGCCTCCAACACCGGTTCCAAGGGTTACCATAATAAGATTCTTGTAACCTTTACCGCCACCCTGCCACATCTCACCTAATGCAGCAACGTTAGCATCATTTCCGACCTTCGTTTCTAATCCCGTTAATGCCTTCATTTCCTTGGCAACATTAAAAGTACCCCAGCCTAAATTCACGCATTGTATCACGGTTCCATCTTCTGTAACAGGTCCCGGTACGCCAATACCAATACCTACAATATCTTCTTTATTTAAAGATTTCTCTTTGATTTTACCTTCAACAGATGCCGCAACATCCTGCAAGATAAAGCTTCCCTTGTCCTCTTTCCTGGTAGGTATCTCCCAATTATCCAGAAGTTCCCCCTCCTGTGTAAATAACCCAAGTTTTACGGAGGTTCCTCCGATGTCAATACCAAAGCAAATGCTTCCCATACGATTTCCTCTTCTTTCATCTGATGCTTGTGACTATTCTGTCATGGCGGTTCCAGGAGAACCAACTTATGCAGAATATGTAAAGCACAACATATTCTGACTCTGCTTATTTTAAAAGCCTTCGAACTTCATAGTTCATTGTGAAGTTTTTATACATGAGTTCATTCTGAAGGATAACTACATAAGTTCATCCTAAAGGATTTACATACTTTTTGATAAATTTATTAATACTCTTCCTCATCGGGTCTTTGTTTCTTCATCAAGTTGTTGGTTACCTTATTATAGAGCTCTTGAGCCGCATTATAGCCCATCTTCTTCTGCCTGTAGTTAACTGCGGCAGACTCTACGATAATGGCAAGATTTCTGCCCGGTCTTATGGGTATGGAATGGCATACTACTTTGTTCCCTAAAAATTCTGTATACTGCTCTTCCAGTCCTAAACGGTCATATTCTTTGTCTCTGTTCCATTCCTCCAACTTGATTACAAGGTCAATTGACTGTGTGTCCTTTACACTTTCCACACCAAAGAGAGTTTTAACATTTATAATACCGATACCGCGAAGCTCAATAAAATGTCTTGTGATATCAGGTGCTGTTCCAATTAATGTATCATCACTGACTTTTTTAATCTCTACAACATCGTCGGTTACAAGGCGATGTCCTCTTTTGATCAATTCCAGGGCCGCTTCACTTTTACCGATACCGCTCTCGCCGGTAATCAGAATTCCTTCACCATATACGTCTACCAATACACCATGGATGGATATACGGGGAGCAAGTTCTACGTTAAGCCAACGAATTACCTCTGCCATAAAAGATGAGGTTGTCTTTGTACTCCTTAAGATGGGAACACCTTTCTCGTAAGCAAGCTTTATAATAACATCTTTTACTTCTATATTTCTGCAAAATACAATACAGGGTACTTTATAATCCATAAGCTTTGAGAGTATTACTGCTTCATCTTCGGTAATCTTCTGCAAATATGCATTTTCTACATGTCCGATTACCTGTACCCGCTCTGAATCAAAATAATCAAAAAATCCTGCCAACTGTAAGGCCGGTCTGTTAACATCCGGTTGTGACAGCTTGATATGTCTGATATCTAAATCCGGGGTGAGATTTTCAAGGTTCATCTTTTCAATCAGTTTTGATAATTGTACCGTATACATGGCTCTCCCTTTCTGCAATCGCCCTTCTGCAAGAGTGTGTTTGAAAAATGCTTGTGCCTGGCTGGGCGTTCCACCTGGGGGGGAGACACGGCGCGATTTTGGGGGTGTAGTGGTGCTGCATTTCCAAAATCGCAGGTAGTATACTCCAAAGTGGGACGGTCAGAACAGCACAATAATTTTTCAAACACGCTCTGGGGCTGTTTATCCCTGTTATTTTATCACAGCCACAGCTATCATGCAAACATAAACGTATAGTTAGTCTGCAGGAGCTGTTTTCGTGTCATTTCCATGAAAGAAATCATATACCTGTTTTGCTGCTCTTGCGTTCATTGTCTCAAGGGCTGCCAGTTCCTCTACCGACGCTGCCTTTACAGCATCTAAGGACTGATAATGCTTCATAAGTGCTCTTCTCCTGGTTGCACCGATGCCGTCGATATCATCAAGTATTGAGTGCACCTGCTTCTTTCCACGTAAGCTTCTGTGATATTCTATGGCAAAACGGTGGGTTTCATCCTGAATTCTTGTTACAAGTTTAAAGGTTTCGGAAGAGGCAGAGAGGGGGAGTTCTGCATCTTTGTATAAAAGCCCTCTGGTACGGTGATTATCGTCTTTTACCATACCGCATACCGGAATATTAAGCTTTAATTCTTCCAGTACCTTTAAGGCGATATGTACCTGTCCCTTACCACCATCCATCAGTATGAGATCCGGATAGCGGTTAAAGCTTCCGTATTCTGCATCCAGCATCTTTTCCTTTAACTCTTCATTCTCTCTGATTCCATGGGTAAATCTTCTGGTTAAGACCTCATACATGGAAGCATAATCATCAGGTCCCTGAACAGATTTAATTTTGAATTTACGGTAGTCATTCCGCTTGGGTTTGCCATTTTCATATACTACCATGGAACCTACTGATTCAAAGCCGCTGATATTAGAAATATCAAAGGCCTCAATACGTTTAAGTCCCGGTATATGAAGCATTTCTCCCAGTACCGATAATGCTCCTGTGGTTTTCGCTTCTTCTCTCTTTATCTTTTCAGAATCTTGTTGAAGTACAAGTGAGGCATTCTTTCTTGCCAGTTCAACGAGTCTTTCTTTCTCACCTTTTACCGGCAGCTTGATGTGAACCTTCTGTCCTCTTTTGACAGTCAGCCATTCTTCTATGATTTCCTGCTCATCTACATTGTCACTGACATACAGCTCTCTTGGTATATAAGGCGTACCTGCATAGAACTGCTTGATAAAACTCGACATCAGACTACTCTTCGTTTCATTCGTTACATTGGTAAGATAATGATGCTCTCTGCCAATAAGCTTTCCAGCCCTTATAAAAAATACCTGTACCACCGCTTCATCTCCGGCAGTAGCAAGAGCTACCACATCTCTGTCCTCCTGTTCCTGTCCGGTAATCTTCTGTTTCTCTGAAATCTGCTTCACACTGCCTAACAGGTCTCTATAGCCGGCCGCTTCTTCAAACTCCATCTTCTCGGAAGCTTCCAGCATCTTGCCTTCCAGCTGCTTTAATACAGGAGCAAAGTTACCGTTTAGAAACTCTAATGCCTGGTTAACCGAAAGCCGGTAATCCTCCTTTGAAATATATCCCTGGCAGGGTGCCTTACATTGTTTTATATGATAATAGAGACAGGGCCTGTCTTTTCCAATATCCCTTGGCAGATTACGGTTACAGGTTCTTGTCAGATAAAGCTTCTGAATTAGTTCAATGGTATCCTTAACAGCCTTAGCGCTGGTATAAGGGCCAAAATACTTAGCCTTATCCTTCCCTCTTTCTCTGGCGAACAGGACCCTTGGAAAATCCTCCTGGATGGTTACTTTAATATAAGGATAACTTTTGTCATCCTTTAACATTGTATTGTATTTTGGTCTGTGCTCTTTGATCAGATTACATTCCAGTACCAGTGCTTCCAGTTCCGAATCCGTTATTATATACTCAAAATACTGAATTCTTGTAACCATCTGCTGAATCTTTGAAGTAAGGTTCCTGCTGCTTTGAAAATACTGTCTTACTCTGTTCTTTAAGCTGATAGCTTTCCCGATGTATATAATCGTATCATGTTTATCGTGCATGATATACACACCAGGTTTGGCGGGCAGTTTTTTTAATTCATCTTCTATATTAAAATACATACTCCCCCTGCTCCTTTCTGCCTTTTATCTAAAAGCAAAATAATTCGGTGTATGGCTGCATCCAAACACTATGCTTACTGTTAAGCATACCTGCGGTAAGACATAGCACCATACACCGAATTCTAACTTTACTTTTCAGCATGTGTCTGTAACTTTTTTATGCCGCGTCGGCCGTTCCAATTATTCGGATACCAAGTTCCAATTTTGGGCACATAGTGATGCAGCGTTACCAAAATTGTAATCCAGTATTCAAAAAAGCTGAGTGGTCAGCACGGTATAATAAGTTTCAGTTCCGCTGCAAGTTTATATATTATTAATCGGTTGTTTCTTTATTAATATCAATATCAATTACATGACTGCTGAAAGGATCCTTGGTATTATCCTTTGCTTCTGTATCATTCTGGTCTCTATTGTCAGCCTGATCATCGTTGCTGACTTTGTCACCACTGTCAGCTCTATTTGTTATAACCGCATCAATAAGGTTATTACCTACGGATTCTCCTGTCACTTCAGCAATTTTATCTTTATTCTCTTTCTTTCCAAGAGGAGGCAGACCTTGTTCTTCTCTCGCTTTGTTTAAGATCTCCATAAATTCTTTACCCGTTATGGTTTCTTTTTCAATTAGGAATTCTGTAATTCTATCGAGTATGATCCGATTTCCTGCTAACAGCTCCTGAGCTTTTGTGTAGCAGCTCTTTAGAATTGCCATTACTTCATGGTCAATTTCTGCTGCTGTGGCATCACCGCAATTAAGCACTGCTCTGCCATCAAGATAACGGTTTTCAATGGATTCAAGTCCCATAAGACCGAACTTCTCACTCATACCGTACTGGGTTACCATTGCTCTTGCAAGCTGGGTGGCTTTCTCAATATCATTAGAAGCTCCGGTGGTAATTGAGTTAAATACCAGTTCCTCAGCCGCGCGGCCGCCGTAAAGAGTTACAATTCTTGCAATGAGCTCTTCTTTGCTCATTAAGTATTTCTCTTCCTCCGGTACCTGCATTACATAACCTAAGGAACCCATGGTTCTCGGAACTATGGTAATCTTCTGAACCGGTTCGGCATTCTTTTCAAGGGCTGTTACAAGTGCGTGGCCAACCTCATGGTAGGCAACGATCTTCTTCTCTTCCTTACTGAGTATTCTGTCTTTTTTCTCTTTACCGGCAATGACCACTTCTACCGATTCAAATAAATCCTCTTGAGTTACTACATTTCTTCCCTGCTTTACAGCAAGGATAGCTGCTTCATTTATCATATTGGCAAGATCAGAACCAACTGCTCCTGAAGTTGCCAGCGCAATAGCTTCCAAATCTACGGAATCATGCATCAATACGTCTTTTGCATGAACCTTTAAGATATCAACTCTGCCTTTTAAATCAGGTTTATCTACAATAACTCTTCTGTCGAAACGTCCTGGACGAAGGAGTGCTTTATCTAGTACTTCCGGACGGTTAGTAGCTGCCAGAATAACCAGACCCTTTGAGGAATCAAAACCATCCATTTCTGATAAGAGCTGGTTCAAGGTCTGTTCTCTTTCATCATTTCCGCCGCCGTAGTGATTATCCCTGCTCTTACCGATGGCATCTACCTCATCAATAAAGATAATACAAGGTGCCATCTGCTGAGCCTGCTTAAATAAATCTCTAACCCTGGAAGCACCAACACCAACAAACATTTCAACGAAATCAGAACCTGACAAGGAGAAGAAAGGTACTTTGGCTTCACCTGCCACTGCCTTGGCAAGAAGAGTCTTACCGGTTCCGGGAGGTCCTACTAATAGGGCACCTTTAGGAAGTTTGGCACCTATACGGGTATATTTCCCGGGATTATGAAGGAAATCTACCAGCTCTTTTAAGGATTCCTTTGCTTCTTCCTGACCTGCGACATCCTTAAAGTTTACACCGGTTTCTTTTTCTACATATACTTTTGCATTGCTCTTACCAACTCCGCCCATCATGCCGCCGCTGCTCTTTGAAATCATACGGAATAAGAAATACATTACTACATATATAAGTACGAAAGGCAGCACCCAGGCTAAGATTATATCTATGAAGGAACTTCTGGTATCAGAATTATCCCGCTTAAAATTATCTATTTTCTTGTCCAGAACGGCCTTTTCCAGCCTGCTTACCAATTGTTCGTCGTTTATTGCTCCGGTATAATATGTTATTGCATAAACATCACTTGGTTGTTCCTTGGGTTCAAACAAGATCTTGTCAGATTGTATCAATACTTCTTTTAGCTTACCTTCATCTAACATACTTAAAAACTTGTTATAGGTTACTTCTACACGAGTACCTTCCTGCAGCTGTTTCACTACAATGGAGAAAAAAATCAACACAATAACAGCTGCAATCAGTATATACAGCAAAGATTTCTTGTTGTTGCTATTATCATTATTCCCATTACCGGGTTTGTTATTATTCCTGTTCTTATTGTCCATACTCAACCTCCTTCGTATGCTTTTATTTCGACCACCTATTCATATGGTCTTTTATGACAGGTCAGCTCATTTCCTATCATTAATTTACCGGTCGGCATATACGACTGGCACTATATTATTTCATTATATAGCTATATCTTCCTATTTTATTCCTTATTAGAATCACTTCTGATTATTGAGTTTTGATTAATCAGAGCTTCTTACTTGATTATACCTTATTTTTTAGGTATATCCTATCAAATTTGTGGTAATACGGTTTCTTCAATTTATTCCTTTTGGTAATTAGTTTATAGTGATCGGATATTTTAAGTGATACAAATAATAACCCTTCGCTTACTCCTAAACTAATACTTTATCCCTTGCAATGTAAAATAGTTTTGCATAAATTTTTGATTGGTTTTTAATAAGTTTTGATTGGTTTATATTAACTATATTGTAAACGATAATTGTAAATACTGCCACGGGTCTTTTATGCTGACTTTGTTATCTTTCGTCGATATTTATACTGTTTAATTATCCTTTTATAAGGAAACTATTCAATTCATATCATTCGTTCTGTGAATTAAACTTTGGCTGTAACAAAAGAGACATAGCCCCTGGAAAACAGTCAGTGTTATTATAATAACCATTTATATAACAATTCTTAACAGCTGTGCCCAAGATTTTAAAAGCATGTTAAACTTTAATTCCTACATACATGGTATATAAAGCCAATGTATATTCACCAATCTATTTCCATTTCATATGTCTTCTGAAAGATTTTCAGAAAATAAAGAACAATTATAATATAAGGAAGTGTTTAAAAAGCTACAATTCATTATAATGTGAGTTTACTTATAAATCAATACATATGTCATGAAATTTTTATTGTGGAAATTAAAAATCTATGAAGTTTTTTTACTTTTTTAAAATTTGTACTGGATTTCTTGAATCAAAGATAGTATAATAGCTGTTGATTGTTTAAAATTAGGACAATGCCTTAAAACGATGGTTATCAGGTACATCGAGTGTTTAAGGCGTTTTTCATTATACCATATAGAAAGATCAAAGGAGGAATCATGTAATGGGTGTCAAATATGTTTTTGTTACCGGTGGTGTTGTTTCAGGATTAGGCAAGGGTATAACCGCTGCTTCCTTAGGACGATTATTAAAAGAGCGGGGTTATAAGGTGACAATGCAGAAATTCGATCCTTATATTAATATCGACCCAGGAACCATGAACCCCATTCAACATGGAGAAGTATTTGTAACAGATGACGGTGCAGAAACAGATTTGGATTTAGGACATTATGAACGCTTCATTGATGAAAGCCTTACAAAAAAATCCAATGTAACCACCGGTAAAATATATTGGTCCGTTCTTTCCAAAGAGCGCAGAGGTGACTTCGGCGGAGGAACAGTACAGGTAATTCCTCATATTACCAACGAAATCAAAAATCGCTTCTATCACGATGACAAATGCGAAGACACCCAGATTGCCATCATTGAAGTAGGCGGTACTGTTGGTGACATTGAAAGCCAGCCTTTCCTGGAAGCTATTCGTCAGTTCCAGCATGATGTGGGTCATGAAAATGCTCTTCTGATTCACGTTACTCTGATTCCTTATTTAAGAGCTTCCGGCGAAATGAAGACCAAACCTACACAAGCAAGTGTAAAAGAGCTTCAAGGTATGGGTATCCGCCCGGATATTATTGTATGCCGTACAGAGGTTCCTTTAGAACCTGGCATCAAAGAGAAAATAGCGCTTTTCTGTAATGTTCCCAGCAACCATGTAATTCAAAACCTGGATGTAGAGACACTTTATGAAGCACCCCTTGCAATGGAAAGGGAGCATCTTGCAAATATTGCATGTGAATGTCTGAAGCTTGACTGCCCTACCCCTGATCTAAGCGCTTGGGAAAGTATGGTAGAGGCTCTCAAACATCCCGAAAAAGAGGTTACAATTGCTCTGGTTGGAAAGTATACTCAGCTTCATGATGCTTACATCAGTGTTGTTGAATCCTTAAAACATGGTGCAGTTCCTCATAAAGCTTCTGTTAATATTAAATGGATTCCTTCTGAAACTTTAACGGATGAAAATGCTGCTGGAATTTTAGAAGGTGTACATGGCGTATTAGTTCCCGGCGGTTTTGGTGATAGAGGTATTGAAGGAAAGATTTCAGCAATTCGTTATGCTCGTGAAAACAATGTGCCTTTCCTTGGACTTTGTCTTGGAATGCAGCTTGCAATCGTAGAATTCTCCCGTAATGTTATTGGCTTTGCTGATGCTCACAGTGTTGAGTTAGATCCTGCTACTACTCATCCCGTTATTCACTTAATGCCTGAGCAAGATGGTATTGAAGATATCGGCGGTACATTAAGACTTGGTTCTTATCCCTGCGTATTGGATGAAGCAAGCAAGGCTTTTGAGTTATATGGTGATAAAATTATTCACGAGCGTCACAGACATCGTTATGAAGTAAATAACTATTACCGTGAGGACTTTATCAAAAATGGTATTAAGTTATCCGGTTTATCTCCTGACGGACGCATTGTTGAAATGATGGAATTAAATGACCATCCTTGGTTTATTGCAACACAGGCTCATCCGGAATTTAAGTCAAGACCTAATAGACCTCATCCTTTGTTTGATGGATTTGTGGGAGCTGCTATAAAGAATCTTGAGAAGAAGTAATTTACTTTATAGGTATGTGTCGTATCCTGTTGGTTCTAAATTAATATTTAAATTGGAGCTTAGAAATAGAATGTTACACAAATTTTAAGTTGTACTTGCTGCTAGACTTATAAATATGAAAGAAAGCAAGTATAACTATGTTATAAATGAAAACGAAGCCGCTTTAAGGTATATCCTTATAGCGGCTTTTTTATTGGTACTATCTATCGTTTTATTACTTTTTAAACAGAGAGTGCAATGCTACAAAAAATGAACCGATAAATATAGTTATATCTGAAATATTAAAAACAATCTTCTTTAAGAATTTAAAGCTGAAATAATCTACTACATATCCTCTGGTAATACGATCATATACATTGCTTAAAGCTCCACCAAGTATAAGGGAGAGTGCAAACTTAAGTAATCTGTCGCCCTTTTTGGGAAGCAGGAATAGGAAAACCAGAAGCACGATTCCAAGCAGTGTCAGAGAAATATTTTTCACCAGTTTTGCATCCTTTTCAAGGAAATTGAGCATTGCTCCCTTGTTGTGATAACGCTCCAGAATGATGTTACCATTAAATATTTCTTCCTTTTTATGCATTTCCTTGTTATCTTCAATGTATTTTTTGATTTTGAGTTCCAGTAAAAAAATAACCGCTGCAATGGTAATATAAATCAACTGCTCCACCTCCTGTTGGTTGCTACTGTTTGATTTCTGCGTTTGTTTATTCATAGATACTGCGATTAAGGAAACTTTCCTATAAGTCCTTCCTATCAGCCATTACTATTTTTTGGGATTTATATGTTCAGAATTAAGTATAGCAAAATATTCCATCCAAATCAATAGAAAGAATAATATTGTATAACTCATAATAATTACAACTCATAACCATTATAGCTTATAACAAATATAACTCATAACAATTATTACATATAGCAATTACAGCTCATAGCTATTTTTACTCATACCAATTATTTCTTATAGTAATGATAGCTCATAGTCATTTTAACTCTATAACAGGTTAATTATATGATTTCATGTTTATTATATCTTAATCATATAAACTCTTTGCGTAGTTCTTCTGCCTGTTGCCTATAAATGATCGCTTGTTCAAGATTACCACCTTTTTCATAGCATTCGGCTAATTTCTCAACTGAGAAGTCTTTACTGTAACGGATATTTAACTCTGCCTCTGTCTCAAAAGCTGCATTCATAAACCATATAGCCGCTTCCTGATAATCTTCATTAATTAAGTAGTACTCACCCAAATCATAGCATACTTCTGCACTGGCATTACCCGATGCCAGGTTTTTCAAGGCATGCTTTAGTATAAGCGCAGGGTCATTTTTTATACGCCCGCATCGCACTAATACACACTGAATTAATTTCAACTGCTCAGCAGTAAGTTCTTTCTTCAGCATACTAATAAAATATGATTCTGCCTTTAGAAAATCTTCATTACTTCCTGCTACAAATAGTTCTCTGGCATACATACCAAGAAGTTTGTCTGATAAAGAGATACCTTTGCCAATCAATTTGTTAAAGAAATTAAAATCCCTGGACGCATGGTTGCTTTCAGGCATATGGATGATTTCAATATCACTGTCATAAATAACAGGTGTTATTTGTACAGTCTCATGTATGGGATCCACCCAGGAAAACTGGCGCAGTCTTTTATATAATTTCGGCCTGTACTCCTTGTCGAAATTATAGGTTGTATTAAATTCAAGCTGATTTGTATAAAACATCTGTACTATATCAATTTCAGGCAGCAGGCATTGCTTTAGTTTGTAAAATCTTTCTCTGTTAATCTCATCAATATATTCGTCAGCATCTGCAACATAGATATAGTCCATAGCTGCTTTTGAAAAGGAGAAGTTCCTGGCTGCTGCAAAGTCGTCTATCCATTCAAAATCAAAGATTCTGCAATTATACTTTTCTGCAATTACTTTCGTGTTATCAGTTGATCCAGTATCTACAAGAATAATTTCATCAACTAAACCATCCAGACTTTTTAAGCATCCATCAAGGACTCTTTCTTCATTTTTTACGATCATACATGCACTTATGGTTATCATATGTATTGTATTCTCCTTTCAAATGCTGGAATTAATGTGAAACATGTGAAGTAAGCTATGATTTAGTACACCAAGCTATATGTTAAATATATACAAATTAAATTTGTTTACTTTTTCGTCATTTTATCCTGTATTATGCTATATTTTATGGCAAATCTTACATTTTCATCGTTTTAATACATTATTCATATTTTCGTATATTTTATAATCGACATTTATATTTATAAACACTTAATTTTAGACATTCTATGGAAAAACCTTGTAAATACTGGGTTTTAGACGTTTTCCTCTCAATGTTTGGTTATTTTACCCATAAAAAGGTGATTTTACTGTAAAAATCGCCTAGTACTTTGTACCTAACAGCTTAAACGATTGTAAATTTATGGTTGACATTCTGCACAAGTATTCTGGAATTAATCGTCATATTCCCAATATTGTACAATCATTATAGTCATGCTATAATACACATATAGCAAGAACAACTGCTTCTCTTGCTATCACTTCTTTATAACTGGTTGTTTCTATCATTGTTTGCTTGCTCCTACAATGAAGAACACGGTTTCTACTACTCTAGATATATCTATAGTTATTCGAAATTGGAGTTTTTAGCTCGGGGATGGTCTAAAAGCTCCTTTTTCGTGCACTTTAATTATACCCTAGCCGATAATAAACTGTACGGTTTGGTAATAAAGATTCCCTAAACTAATTTAACTCAATTATATATATAATTGATTGTTAACAGAATACTTTAACCTTCTTATTTATATAGAAATGTTATAATATGTGTAATCAAGGTTTCTAATTAACACATTCACATTATATTTTCTAATCTAAAGACGTTTTTAAAATTGCAGTAATATATTCATTTTATTTAACCACAAATATTTTATCTTTCTTCCAGCATATCTTGATATTCTTTTATAAAAATTCTCCTGTAATGATAATAATGCTCTAGACTATTCATTCCTTCATCATGTATACACCAAGGTGTTACTTGGTTAGGAATTATAATTTTATATCCTTTTCTTCTAAATTCCATGCTCTGTGATATATCATAAAAATCCCAACCTTTAAATAAATCTTCACGCCATGGCAAATCATATTGAGTGGCCATTAGCAAACCATCAATTGCTTCTACTTCTTTCATACTCTCCGTAAATTCACCAGCTGACCATATCATTGATCCTAATATTCTATTCGCATAAATCTTCCCTACCCTGGCGCCATACCACATTACTCCATGTGAAGGTAACATAAGAGCTCCCACCATACCTACCATACCAATACTAGAATTCTGAAATAATAGTAATATATCATATAGAAAATTAGTATTAACAATGAATACATCCTGATGGAGATATATCTTATATTTAGCAGTAGATGAAAGCATTGCTTCGTTATAACCCGATGTCATAGACAATGCATCTATAACAGTCAGTACTTCTACTGTATATCCAACCGGTACATCAAGTCGCTCTATATATTGTAAGGCCTCCTTCTCAAACGCTTTATTATTACTACATATAATAAAGCAAAATTTATTTTTATCACTCATTCTGTTACTCCCTCTTGCAGTAGAATAATTATTTTATTAATCATAATGTCTTTAGAAAAAGCAGTCGTGTAAACCAAAAACTGTACCGTGTACCATGAAACCTTATTCTTCATTATATAATTCAATAAATGCTGTTCCGAATTATCCCACCCAAATTCTAAATTCCATATTAAAAATTTCATTTCAGTATACATCTGCACAAGTTCCTGTACACCCATATTTTTATTTAGTATTGTATCATTAATTCCCTTCTCCTTTTCTAACTCGTAAGCTGCTAAAAATAAGCTAATAATTGCCACTTTTTCTGTGTGTAAATAACCACTATTTTCATCTTCATGAAAAAATCCTGCTGCTTTTCTTTTACTTTCTTCACTTCCGTCTAACAGCCACTCATTTAGCTGTTCCTCTATTAATGCGAGTTTTTTCCCATATTGATTGTACCATTCTTTATGCTGCCTTTCCTTACTCATTATCACTAATTCATCTGCATTTTGCTTCATAGTACACCACCTATCCATTACTCAATTCATAGATATTTTTTGTGTTATTTTTACATTGTTATTTATTTATATTTCTTATATATATATCATGTACATTATACTTGAAATGAATCACTATTTATTATCACTTTACTATCAAATAGGATTAGTGATATAGCTTAAGTAGTGTTAGTATATAAAAAGTATAACAGTCTAATTGATTTAGATGTTGATGATAGTAGATAACGTAAGAACAAAAGTAGTTGCTGTATATAGCAATATATGTCCATCTGTTATTACTTCATCCTCACATAATCCTTTTAGACTTTTTTCATTTATCTCTCCTTTAATATAAGCAATGTCAAGTATATAAAGGCCTAATTTATCTAATATTCTAATTATATTACCAAGACTAAATCCCTCATTATCTTGGTTACCAATATAATCAATATTATTAAAAGATAGAATTATTTTTCCTCCACTATTAAGCAAGTGCTTAGAGTTAAATAATACATTTTCAGGATATTTAAATGAATTTAAGCTGTGATCAATTATAATATAATCATACCGCTTTGTATCTAACTCTCCAATAACTGCCTCGAAATTAATACCAAGAACATTGATAACTGTCTTTGCCAGCTTATAAAGTCTCTCTCTATGTTCTGTTCCTATCACATATGCATTAGGGAAGATAGCTGATATCCTAGATAGGGTACATCCTAATTTACAACCTATTTCCAATACATTAAAACTGCCTGGCTTCGGCATCACAGCATCTAGAATATAAGAGTTTACCACACTATAGGGTATGTAGTTATATTCCCACTTCATTGCTAATTTTTGTTCGTTTATTCTTAACAGGTTAAAGTAATCATTCGATTTCTTTTTAAAACTTTTACTACCATAATGATAAATAAAGCTATTCTTGCAAAGTAAAAGTTTATATCCTTCTAATAGCAATCTAATGCTTAGATCATTATCTTCATAATTGCCAGGTGTAAACCTTTCATCTAAATACCCCACCTTCTCTAGGGCTGTTCTTTTAACAAGCATCGCAAATCCTACCAACCATCCTTTTGATTCATACGGATATTTTATAGGAATATTATTTATTCTACCATATTCCAGCCACTGTCCTATCTCCTCATATTCTTCCTTCACTTGTTGATAATTTACTGCACTATTAGAGACACTTCCAGTTGCTCCCACCTTATCTGATTCATACAATCCCATTCGCAGCCAAAAAAGTGCATTAGGTGTTAGAATTGTATCATTGTTTAAAAGTAATATATCTGAATCCACTGGTGCCAATCTAATTCCCTGGTTACACCCTGCTGGGAATCCCTTGTTCTCTATATTGAACTGACAACAAATATCTTGTTGTCCTTTCAGCCAGTCTTGTATTCCATCTATAGAAGCGTTATCTATAACAAAAAGATCATAAGTACTCTCATCATTATACTTGCGAATGCTTTGAATACATTCTTTTGTAACTTGACCACTATTGTAAGATAAGAGTATAATTGCTGTTTTTCTTACAGTTATGATATTATTTATAAATAAATCTGTTATAAATGATTTGATTATTTTAAGGTCATTTGGTTCACTGCAATAGAATAAAGCATTTTCAAAACATAAGTAAGCTTGATTCACATTAGTTAGTGCGTAATATTGCCCAAGCATAAGATAGAGCTCATAATTCATCCAGTTAAATTTAAGACCTTTTGAAATCCATTCAAAAAAGGTAGCAATATCATTACATTTCCATGCCTTATCAGCTTCTATGACAGCAGTTATATCATCCATATTATTCTCCATTAGCAACTACTACTTATTAGCTGCTATACTAGATATACTTAATATTTTTATTTCAATCTAAATCAATCAGCTATGCCAGCAAACTATTTATTTTAATTACACTGCAAATAAGACATAATCACAAGGCCATAAACAATTATGTCCATTAAAGCGCAAGTAAAATTTATAATCATCTCTAATCTCATTTACTAGCTTAGGAATTTGAAATAAATCATTTGGAATATGGTAAGCAGAAATAAGTAACTTTGGTTTTTCTTCTTTGATATGCCTTATACTACCCAATAGCGCATCCTTTTCGGCACCTTCTATGTCCATTTTTATTAGAGAAACCGGTTCCTGTATATCTTCATCTAATGATACGATGGGTACAGCAATAGTTCCTTTATAAGAGACAGTATTCCCGGCTCCATTACCTGTATCAGTAATATACATAACACTTTCTTCTAGCCCTAAACCTTTTTGTATCGGATATATATTTTTTAACTGTTCTAAATTCTTTTTTAGAACTTCAAATGTTCTAGGTGTAACCTCATAAGCATAGATTTTGGCATAATCACCAAAAGTATTGACAAAATCAAATGCTGAGTCACCTATATATGCTCCCATATCAACAAGAACTTCATTCTTAGTACATTCCAGAATATCCAAATCAAAATAATCTGAATAAAGAGTTTCACATAGCTTATGCATACTGACTATATCAAAATTAAACCAATACTTAATTATCCCATTTAATACCTTTTTTGATCTATAATCTTCTAAATGATCATAAATCCATTTATATTCGTCTATGGATGTACACATTAATGATATATGTTCAGCGATAAGAGAATAATCATTATTTAAATAATCTATCTTATTTTTAAGAAAACTATATCTTTTTGGTAAAGTTAGAAATTCATTTTTTAATTCTTCCGGTAATTCTAAGAACTTAGTAACAGTAATATTATAAATTACCTCTTCTTCGATATATTTAAAATACTCATAAATATCAAAAAAATCTTCATCTATATTGTTTGGTGCTAAATCTCTTTTTGATATAGAATCTTCCCACACACTAATTATTTCATTAACTTCATATATATAACATTTCCGATGTTTTATGTTATCTAAATTATATTCTTTTTGGAATGATAATTTTTCATAATGATATAGAAATTTGTTTATTTCCATTACTACTAATTGAATTTCTTGTATACTATTTATATCTAATACATCTAGCTCACGTTCAATAAGAATTTTCAATTGATTTATAATTGATGTAACTTGTTCAAATTTTTCTTTCATAGTGTATGCCACTAATAATGGCTACTCCTTTCATGGTCATCTACCAGGACAATCTGATTGCAATTTGGTACTTTCTCTAGTTAATACCTCATTTATTATCAGTTTGAATTCATCATCTGTATTTAATAAGACCTCAGATCTTTCTTTTGCAACCTTTGACATATTAATGTAAAATTCTCTATTTTCTTCATACTTTCTTATTTTTTCAGCCATTTGAAAATAATCTGCAACACAAAATGCCTCACCAGCATTAACCGCTACATCTCCATAAGACAAGGTTATAACAGGTATTCCTTTACTCATAGCTTCAACAGCCGAAGTCCCTCCTCCTTTGCGTAGAGGATTAATATATAAGTCCACACTATCTAAAACAGCTAAAATATCATCTTGATATCCTATGTAGACACAGTTCTTCTTAATCTCATATTTAAGTGTAAAAGACTCATAATTTTCAAAAGTACCAACAAAAACTACACATATTTTTTTTTCATCTAATTCCTTAATCATCTGAACAAAATCTATCGAAACTTCTCTTTCTAACCGTCCTCCAATAACCGCAATAATAAACTTATCCTCAGGAATTCCCAATTGCTTTCTAGTCAATGTAAGATTCTGCTCTTTTAGACCTGATGTAAAAACACTTTCTATAACGCTTTTCTTTGAGATTCTCAATCTGGCTAGCAATTTTTCATCTTCTTCATTCATTTTTCTGCCTAATGCTTGAAATTGTGTACAGGTATATTCAAAATCTGAAGGACATAAATTAATTGCTACCACCGGTACTATACTATTACATAAATTAGCCAACATGCTATTACCACCTATAGAAACAATGCATAATGGCTTTAATTCCTTAATTGAAAGTAAAACATCATTAATGATTTCTATATCAGGCATTCCCTTTTTGAACTGTATATAAGGTATTGTTACTCCCTTCCACAATTGGCTGGTAGTATTAAGATATTCTGATATATAATTGGCCTCCATAGTACTAAATAACGGTACATAACCGTTTAATGAGAAAACCTCACCAGTATTAAAGAGTACGACCTCTTTATTCAATCTCTCTATTATTGAACTACATCGGTCCAATGCGGTTTTGGTTGGTCCATGTTCTAAAGAAATAAATTGTTCTGTTATCACTAAAATCAATCCTTGATTACGTTCTTTCAATGGTATATAGGAGGCATCTTTAAGTACAGATTTCTCCATAAATTTCTTATATATTACCTCAAAATATTTCCATATCAAGTATTTCGTTTCCATTGTATCTAAACAACTGTTATTAAACATTAGAGACTTTATTTGATAGAATAAAAAATAAGATGTATTTGGTGAAATTTGATTAGTTTGTAATAAGAATTGCAAAAATTCACATAATAACTTTTCAGTTGGATTAAGTTTTAGCAAAAAAGAGTACCAGTAAGCAGTAATTTCAAATTTGTCATACGGCATTTTTTTTAATACCATCTCTGTAATATCAGAAAGTACAACTGGAGACTCCCCTAATAATGCTACATAAACTTGTATAATATCATTTTCCATAGTTTCAGTAACTTTATCAATACCCGATTCCATATATATATTTATTATATTTTTGCATATATCACTTTGAAAATTATCTTGCTCCATATTTAGACCTCTATGCCAAAAGTATTTATTTTATATTACTACACTTATTATAATATTCTTGTGCTTTAAGCTTATCTCCCAGACATTCATATATAACACCTATGTTATAATAAGCTAACTCACCATTAACACCAATCACTTTACTGCTGTTTTTCTTTGTTGCTTTTATAAATTCCTGTATAGCTTCTTCATAATACTCGTTATTCATTAATATTAATGCAATCAAAAATAAGAAATCTGCAGAATGATCAAATTCATCATAAATATTCAGCATATGTAGTGCAACTTCATATTGTTCTGTATTTATCAATGCATAACCATATGTTTCAACTAAGTCGATTACATAATCTAATTTTGTATTTAAGTTAAATTCCAAGGCCTTTTCTAGATATCTTACTGTATCATGAAATTCTTCTGTCATATAATAACTTTTCCCTATTTGATAATATAAATAAGGATTTTCCGGAGTTTCCTTTAGTTGACTTAAAAGTAACGATATATTTCTCTCTGCTTTTAATTTTCTTGCTTTCAAATCACCATTGTATCCATTATGACGTAAAGTTATTGAAATATCATGATATATATTCTCCGTTCCGGATTTTGATATTAATTGCTCGTGTATCATCCCGTAGTATTGATAGTGTTTTTTAGAAAATACTCTTCCTAGTCTAACCTTTTCTTCCATGAATCTATTAAAAGTTTTAAACTCATTAATTATAATCAATCTTCCTATTTCTTGTGTATATGTACAAAAAAATTCCTCTAACTCATTTATGTCATATTCTTCAACTACTTCATCAGCATCTAAAATTAAGATTATATCATTTTTTGCATACTCTATAGAAAAGTTTCTAGCTTTGCTAAAATCATTATCCCAAGTATAATCATAAACTTTTGGAGTATATTGAAATGCTATATTTTTAGTCATATCAACAGAGCCAGTATCAACAATAATAATCTCATTGACCAGATTCTGGACGCTATCCAAACATTTGGACAAATTATTTTCTTCGTTTCTCACTATCATACATAGACTAATATTAAGCAATTACTCCCCTCCTCTCAGTACAAATATCATTTTATATCAAAAATTAATATCATAGAATTTTTTCTTTCTAACTATTTTCTTTTTATTAATATTTTCTTTAATAACTGATATTATTTTATCTGTTACACCATCACTACCATATGGATTTTCAACTATTTGAGTATTATTCTTAAACTCAACACTTAATGCTCTTTTTAACGCTCTAACAATAGCATCTTTATAGGGAGGGCAATCAATTACGGATAATGCCTTGACTCTGCCTTTCTGTCTATCACCAATATTAACCGTAGGTATTTTAAGAGATGGCGCTTCGATAATGCCGCTTGATGAATTACCAATAATAACATCACAATATTTCATGCATGACATATACCTCTGTTGTCCGAGAGAAGAAAATATAGCTGAACGAGCCTTGTTTTTTATTACATACTCTTCCAGCATATGGTTTAAATATTGTCCCCCCATGTCCGCATTCGACTTGGTAAAGATTATAAATAGCTCCGGTATCTCATTTAATGCATCCAGGATATTATTAATTTGTAATTCCATTTCATCTTTTTCCATAGTAACTGGATGATAAGTGAAAAGTGCTGACTTTCCGCCAAATTCTATCCCTAACATTAATTCTAATTCTTCTTTATTCAGATACTGAAGATTAGCAATTGCATCCATTGCCAAAGCTCCTACATTAAAAACTCTTTCTGGCTCTTCTCCCAGTTGTATTACTCTTTTCCTATAGATTTCGGTACTTGTAAAATGCAAATAACTCATTTTAGATATTGCGTGTCTATACGCTTCATCCAAAGCCCCTTGCGTTGTTTCGCCTCCATGGATATGGGCAATCGGTATATGGCAGTTTAAAGCAGCAACAGCCGCTGATAACATCTCAAATCTATCACCAAGAATTACAAGTATATCCGGATTTAAGCGCTTAAATGTCTCTGCTAGGCTGATAAGTGCCAACCCCATAGATTTTGATGTACCAACCCCACTATTGCTGCTTACTATAATTTCTACTGTTTCATCAGCAGTAAAACCATCAGCTTGTATTTCATCATAAGTATAGCCGAATTCTTGCGAAAGATGTGTTCCTGTTACGATTAATTGCAGTAAAGTATCATTATCGTTCTTCACCTTGTCCATTAATTGTTTTAACAATCCGTATTCAGCTCTCGTACCGGTGATAACGCATATCTTAATCATAATTTTATTTTTTCATCCTTCCTATAACTTTTGGTAGAAGTTAAGCCTATAATGCTATTCCAATTCATGGGAGATATACCATCTCCTGGGCGTTTGACTCCCAGATTTTCTTCACTAAAAATTTCACCTTTTTCAATATTACGGCTTGCAACAATACTTTTTCTTACCAAAGAAATATTTTTCCTTTCAGAAACAGATGGTACTTTTTTACCATCTCCTAATGACTTCTCTATATTCCTGATAGCATGAACTAACATTTTGAATTCAGAAGGCATCATACTTGCTTTATGATCCGGACCAATCATTGCTTTATCAAGGGTAAAATGTTTTTCAATAACTACTGCTCCCAGAGCTACAGCTGCTATTGATGCTTCTATTCCCGATGTATGATCAGAATACCCTACCGGATAACCAAATGCTTCTCTTAGGGTTATTATAGCATTTAGATTTATATCCTCAAATGGCGCAGGATATTCCGTAGTACAGTGAAGCAGTGTAAGCATATTAGGAGGGTAATTTTCAAACACTTTAAGCGCCTCACTAATCTCATCCATTGTACACATTCCTGTTGACAGGATAACTGGCAGTCCTAATTTTGCAATCTTTTTAAGATATGGTTTGTCTGTAATTTCGCCTGAAGGTATCTTCATACGTGAGAGAGAAAGATTTTTTAAAAATTCAATACTTTGAAAATCAAACGGTGTAGACAAGAATTCTATTCCCACTTCCATAGCATACGTCTTTAATTCAACAAAATTATCAAATGATAATTCTAATTCTTCAAGCATATGCAGTTGACTCTTAGCACCCATATTATGTTCCTGATAAATCGCTGTTTTTGCTTCATCAGTCACTAATTCTTTCGCTATAAAAGTCTGAAATTTTATTGCGTCTGCACCAACTTCTTTCGCTTTTATAATCAATTCTTTGGCTATCTCTATGTTACCATTGTGATTTACACCAGCTTCCGCAATTATAAAGGTCTTAGCCATTCACAACCTCCTTACAAGGATTCCCATACGCTTTCTTATATGACCCAAAATCACTTAGTACCACACTTCCCATACCAATAATCGTATTATTACCAACAGAAACACTCTGTTTTATAATACTCCCTGCCCCTATATGTGATTCGCTTCCGATTGTTACATTTCCGCAAAGTATACTGCCTGGACTGATATGGACATACTCGCCTATAAAACAATCATGTTCTATTATACTTCCGCTATTTATTATAGCTCCATTTTTTATATTTGCTCCCACATTAACTATTACACTTTTCCCTATAAAGATCCCCTTCCCTAGTTGAATACAACCACTCACTGTACTTGTTTCATCAATTATATTAGGTATTTCAAATCCCAACTTACTTATCTTTTCAAATAGTTTTTTTCTGATTTCCGAATTACCAATACTTCCAACAGTAACAAATGCTTCATCGTATCCATAACCTTTAAAGAGCTCTAATTCATCATCAAATCCAATAATAGGAATACCATCCAATGCTATTTTAGTATTCTCTAAATCATTTCTTTTTTCAATAATACCAATTTTATCATAGCGATTATTAGATCTTAAGGAGTCAATCACCGATCTGCAATGGCCGCCTCCACCAATCAATAGCAGATTATGTTTTTCTGGCATCTTCCTCCAACCTTTCTCGCATCTTTTCTAACTCTTCAAGCTGCCCCATATCCATCCAGGAACGTTCATTAATTGGATATATACCTACTTTTTCCCCTTTTTGTATACAACTCTGAATAATGTCTGTTATATGGATAAATGTATTTTCTGGTATCTGTTTCAAAAATTCAGGCGAAATCACATAAAAGCCTGTATTAGTAAGAAAAGAAAAGCTAGGTTTTTCTTTAAGTTGCTCAACGCGTCCTTCATCCGAAACTTGAATTGTACCATAGGGAATTGTTATATTTTTAGCAGCTGCAACAATAGTGATAATATTATTATCCCTAATATGTGTATTCATGATTTCATAATAATCTTCTTCTACTAATATATCACAATTAGTCATAAAGAATGGTTCAGTATATTTGCCTTCTAGAAGTTTTAATCCTCCGCCCGTCCCATAAAATTCTTTTTCTTCTATAAAAGCAACATCTCTGATTACTTCATTATCAAGAAAAAAGGATTTTATGAAATTCTTTTTATAATTAACTATTAAGTCGAAATGATTACAATCGAATGCCTCAAATCTATCCATAATCAATTCTGTGATTGTTTTATCACCAACAGGTATAAGAGGTTTTGGAAGTATCTGTGTATATGGATATAACCTGGTTCCTTTACCACCCGCCATAATTACTACAGGCGCATTGACATTACGTTTTTTAATAGCTTGACCATCAAGTAGAAAACGTATTGACAGCAGCCTACGCTCTCTTGAGATAATCGGAACCGCTGTTATGGAATATTCTTTCATATAATTATCATAGTTAATCAATTCATCTTGATAAACAAACTTTGGTTGGTAATTAGCGATTTCTTTTACAAAACTGTTAATATCACCATTATGAATAATAAATCTTCTAATATCACCATCTGTTACAACAGCCAATAAATTTCCATTCTCACATACAAATGCAATTCCTTTGGTATTTCTATCGATTATTTGCATTACTTGCAATACACTATCTTCATCTGATACTATAAAATCCTCTAATCTCAAAGTAATACCTCCACATATGACACTTATACTTAGTTGTCTGTATTTAATATAGCATTAGCTACTAGCTTCACTTGATCTTTAGTTAAATTGCTGCTGCATGGTATATTAAGTACTCTATCGTAATAATCA
Source organism: Anaerocolumna sp. (assembly GCA_029256725.1). Taxonomy (GTDB): domain Bacteria; phylum Bacillota; class Clostridia; order Lachnospirales; family Lachnospiraceae; genus Anaerocolumna. Next base: position 63,411 of record JAQSXJ010000002.1, read on the forward strand.
GTAGCTTTCGAAATATTATGTGCTTCATTAACTCTGTAGGGAGTAAGTGTATGAATTAACTTCCAAATAGGACGGGTCTGAATTCTCTGTTGTTCAAGTTTTTTTAATAAATCGTCGCGATTATTAGTGCAGTATGAATAAAACCAATAATTTGGCCTTATATTTTCTCGGAAAGGTAATAATTTAATACCTAACTGGATATATAAATGATAGTTCTCTTTTTTTGTTTCTATAAACTCCTCTAAACGTTCTAACTGAGCAAGTCCCAATGCAGCTTGCAAATTTGTCATTCTATAATTATAACCAATTTCCTCATGCACAAAATATAAGGAATCATCCTTCGCCTGAGTAGACAAATACCTGCATCTATCGAGATATTTTTGATTATTGGATACAATCATTCCTCCGCCGCCTGTAGTTATTATCTTATTTCCATTAAAAGAATAAACGCCTATATCACCAATCGTTCCTGCATGTTTTCCTTTATATTTTCCACTGGTGTAATAAGATCCAAGTGCTTCTGTGGCATCCTCAATAACTTTGAGTTGATATTTTGCAGCAATATCCATAATTTCAGACATATCAGCAATATTACCGAATACATGGACTACTATAATAGCTTTGATCTGTTTACCACTTAATTTATTTCTTAATATCCCATTTACATATGAACATTGTTCTTCACAATACTTTGTAAGTTTAACAGAATCTAAGGTTAGATAATCATCGCAATCTATGAATACCGGTTCAGCACCTACATATTTAACCGGATTAACAGCTGCAATAAACGTAAGTGAAGGTACTATTACTTCATCATTTTCAGTTATGCCTAAAACTTTTAATGCAAGGTGTAAACCTGCAGTTCCACTTTGACAAGCAACCGCATCTTCCATCCCTGTATAATCTGAGATTTTTTTTTCAAATTCTGTTATATAAGCACCGGCCGTAGAAACCCATTCAGTCTCCAAAGCATGCTTCACATAATCCCATTCATTCCCTTTAATATTGGGCACTGACAGCGGAATATATCCTTCCATTTCTTTATCCTCTTCATGTTTATAGTATATAGGTAATTAATTTACACTACTATTATTTTTATTGACTATAGTAGAAGCTATTAAAAAATCCATTTCATCATCAATATCAACTGAATGATATTTATCCATTATATAACCATAACAATTTTGATGATAAATATTTTTATGTTTCATAAAATATTCTTTGGAAAACATATAAATAGCGCCATTTATTCTATAGTAAGTGTCTAATTTCTGCCGACCTTTTTCCAATAACTCTTTCTTTATAAAATTGTCCATTGATAAATCCTGAGGCAGTGTATTGCACCATAGCGGAGAATGATCCACCTCACATATACTCACTACTGAATTAGCATTCTTCATAATAAATATATCATAGGCTTTTTTTATATCTTCGCAGGTTCTTAATGGTGATGTTGGTTGTAGTAGAGTTATTAAATCAAAGTCCATATTAATACTTTCATATTTTTGAATTACCTCTATTATAGCATCCCAAGTACTGGAATTATCCCCTGATAGAACCGGACTTCTTAAAAACGGTACTTTTCCACCATAGTTTTTTGCTATTTCAGCATATTCTAATGAATCAGTGGACACATGTACTTCGTCATAAATTCCTGACAATAAAGCTGCTTCAATGGTATAAGCCATTAACGGCTTACCATCCAGCAGCTTTATATTCTTATCTTTTACACCTTTAGAGCCGCTCCTGGCAGGTATAATTGCTAAATGCTTCATTTTTCGTTACCTACTGTTTAATTTTTCTAAACATTATATATATCTGTTTTGTATTTATCTAAATTTCCCGCAAAAAACTTTATAGTCTCTGCAAGACCATCTTTCAAACTATATTTAGGCATCCATCCTGTCAGACTTCGTATTTTCTCATTTGAACCCAACAATCTGTTAACCTCACTTTTTTCAGGTCGTAATCTTTGTTCATCACAGATAATACGTGCATTGGGATTGATTTGGTTAATTAACTCTTCCGCCATCTGGCCGATCGATATTTCCTGTTGTGTTGCGATATTTATTTCTTCGCCAATTGTTTTATCTGAATTTGCAATTGCAACAAATCCATTCACCGTATCCTTAACAAAATTAAAATCTCTGGTAGGACTTAAGGATCCTAGCTTTATACTTTCCTCTCCTTTTAAAAGTTGAGTAATTATAGTAGGTATAACGGCTCTTGCTGATTGCCTTGGTCCATAAGTGTTAAACGGCCTAACGATTGCTATCGGCATACCAAAACTTCTATAGAAGCTCTCTGCTAAACGATCAGCACCGATTTTAGTTGCAGAATATGGTGACTGTCCCTGGAAGGGATGCTTCTCATCAATAGGAACATACTGCGCAGTTCCATATACTTCTGAAGTTGATGTTACCAGTATCTTATTGGTGTTTAACTTTCTTGCAGCTTGTAATACATTTAAGGTTCCTTTAATATTAGTATCAACATAGGAATCCGGTGAATGATAACTAAAGGGAATTGCAATTAGAGCAGCTAGATGAAAGACCTGCTCTATACCAATCATAGCTTCCTGTACACCGTTAGGATCTCTGATATCACCACTGAATACTTCAATTTCATCTTTAATAGATTTGTCTAAACTATCTAACCATCCCCAGGAATTAAATGAATTATAGTAGGTAAACGCTCTTACTTCGAATCCTTCCGTCACTAACTTTTCTGTCAAATGGCTTCCAATAAAACCATCAGCTCCCGTAACCAATACTTTCATTTTAATTCTCCTTACTCCAAGGTTCAAATTTACTTTCTATAATACTTTTTATTTCGTCTGCTGCTTGTATTATTAATTGATATATTTGTTTACTTTGTATAAAAGTATCTTCCATATTTTTTTGTTGATTATCAGAAATTTGATAAATGTCTTTCATTATGCTTCTTGATACATCGGTAATATAACAATCTATAAGAGGGTACATTGATTTTAAAGCAATATATTCATTGCCTTTCATAATTCTTTCGGTCAAGTTCCTTCCAGTTTTATCTTCCTGTGAATTCCTCTTACATTTAGTAATCATCTGATCCGAAAGTTTAATTAAGACACTTGCTTTACGCTTAATAGAAACCAACTCATCGATACCATTCATTACATAACGTTCTATTTTATTTAAATCACTTTTTGTGTAAGTTGGAGATAGATTATTCTCAATTTTTTTTATGTCAATACCATTATCGGGAAGGCTTTCTAGAACTTCTGATAACTTCATCGTTTTAGTGCCTTGAATTAATGCTCCTCCCTCTGTAGCATTAATAAATTCAATACCTTTGTCTGCGTTTAATTCAATCACATCTTTAAACCATGTTAAATATTCATACCAATCGTACCTGGATTTGACTTTTGCTCCATTAGTACCCTCCACCCATATTTCATCTTCTTTTAATACTTGTTGCATATTGGCACCTGCATGAGATGTCTTTCCGTCATCTGCATATGCTAGATCTTGTCCTATCATAACTATTTTTTTAAAACCAAGCTGAATGGCAATAGCAAAAGCAGCAGTGGCAACTGATTTACCAAAGTGGTTTCCGCCATCAATTTTTTTTCCTATTTTATATAGTATATTATCCAAAAACATAAAGGGATCATAGATAATTTTTTTACCAATATGAACATCTAATATTTTACTACTGGAATTTATTTCAACGAATAATGGTATATCAATAACACTACCTTTACCAAAATATTCAGCAGGCTTTATGGGGTCTAGAGTAACTGCATAATCAGGTATAATTCCTTCTTCATATAAAAATTCCAACGCTCTATCCACACAAAAAATAACTGCTTTTCCTTTTGTATCTTTTAAATATCTTATATTTTTTTCCAACGAAGGACCTGCCGCAACAATAATGACAGGTATATTTTTCGGAAATACATTATAATAATCATTAATAATATTACAGTTTTTAACATATTTTAAATTTGAAAACATATTTTCTACAGCTATCTTTCCAAAGAAAGCATTCGTATTTTCACCTAACATGACACTTTTATTATTTTCTCTTATTATATTTAAAAAAGCCTTATAATCATCGATGAATAATCTATCATATTGAGGTAATGCAGCAATTGTCTGTGTTGCTATATTATTAATGTAGACAAACTGTCTTAAGCAGCGTCTAAAATTCTCTATATCTTTATGACCTATATATAAATATACTCTCGTATCTTCTAGAATTTTTTCTAATAAAAAATTTTCCATTGTAAATTTGTAAATATGCATACTTGGTTCAAAGATTATTATGACATCATCTTCATTTAATTTACTTAATAACTTTTCAATATAAAAACCATTACTAAACCCAAATAAAATAACAACCTTTTTAATAGCTTGTAAATCAATTCCTTCTAACCATTTTTCCACTTCATAATTAATATCATAAATACTATTCATTCTAAAAGTATGATTTTTTTTGATTATTTCTAAAATATTGTTATTATCCACTGCGGATATAACTTTTATGCCATCTATTTTATCTCTTGTGCTTTCTTTTATTGAAGCATCAGAGCTAATTTCTATATCTTTACAAAGAGAAATATTCTTATATTTCAAAATTTCCATATTTTTTTCATAGACATTCATAAGGTATCTCCCTATTTTATATTACTATATTTCCTGATATTTTCCAACAGTTCATAGCGCAATGTATCAGCAAGTCTGATAGCATCATTGTTTTCAATATCTTCAACTATTTTTATAAATAAACTATTAGATAAATCTACAAATTCTTTTTTAGTTTGATGATCAAGAAAATTAAATTGGTTTAAAATATCTTCTATATCTTGCAGTATTGATCCCAATTTTCCAATACCTTCATTTATATTTTGCTGGTATAAACATGTAACTACTTCATCAATACCTATACTCAAAAAATCTATTCTATTACTTAGTGTATCTTGCATAATACCTCACTATATTAAAGAAGCCTGGCATTAAGCCAAGCCTCTTTTCTTTATATTGTTTAAATAAATTACTGTAATAATGAAAGAACACCCTGTGTAGCCTGATTAGCCTGAGCCAATACGGATTGAGCTGCCTGCTGAAGGATATTGTCTTTGGAGTATTTAACCATCTCTTTAGCAATATCTGTATCACGGATACGTGATTCAGCTGCCTGTAAGTTCTCAGAAGTGTTATCAGCATTAGTAATAGTATGCTCTAATCTGTTCTGAATTGCACCTAAGTTAGAACGCTGTGTTGATACTTTACTAATAGCAGCATCTATTGTAGTAAGTGTTGAGTTTAATTTAGTAAGGCCAGAAGCTTTAGCACCGTTTGCTGCAACCTGTGTAAATACACTTGTTAATTTAAATGTAGCTGTAGATAATCCGATATTGCTAACTGCCATATTCTGAATCTGAGTTGTAATAACCTGTCCTGCATTAGCACCCACCTGTAATTGTAATGCATTGTCAGTTCCGCTAAGACCACCAGAAAGTAATTTCTTTGTATTGAACTCTGTCTGTTTAGAAATACGATCTGTTTCTGATAATAACTGAGATACTTCTGTCTTAATGGAATCAATTTCAGTTGATGTATTAGTTCCGTTGGAAGCCTGGACTGTTAACTCTCTAACTCTCTGAAGAATAGAATGTGTTTCATTTAAAGCACCTTCAGCTGTCTGAATTAAGGAGATACCATCCTGAGCATTAACTGAACCCTGATCAAGACCTCTAATTTGTCCTCTCATTTTCTCAGAGATAGAAAGACCAGCTGCATTATCTGCTGCACGGTTGATTTTGTAACCAGAAGATAATTTCTCTGTAACTTTCTGAAGACTATTATTTGTGATGCCTAACTGTCTGTTTGTATTAGCTGCTGTAAGATTATGTTGAACTACCATATTTATTTCCTCCTTGAAATTATAGTAGCATCCATGCTACTAATTAAATTTTTATTTATAACATCATTCTTAATTCATACGGCCGTACGCTTCCATCTAAATTAAGAATGATTTGTTATATACATATATTATATCGGATTATAAATTATGAAACTTTATAGCGATTTAGAAAATATTTTATTTTTTTTTGTCTAAAAAATAAGATTGGTCAATGCTATTCCAAGACATGCTATTATGATAACTAGTTGCTATTTTATTCGTCATCTTAACATTTCGTAGTTCACGTTTTTGCTTAGACATATATAAATCCATCGAAGTTTTGTTCTTTTTCTCCATTACTTGCAATTTAGAAATTTTTAAGATAATTTCTTTTATCTGTTCCTGTATAACTTCTACCTGACTTCTAAATTGACCAGGATTACTAATCAAATCATCTCTTACACGATTATATAATGTCTCAAAACCATTATCCAATTGATTTAATTCATCGATTATAATACTTTTTTCTGTAATACAATTATTGAATTTCTCATCATCCATCACAGAATCCTGCAGAACAGTTTCCTGCTGTTCTGTTAAGAATATTAATTTATCTAATAAATTATTTTTCTTTACTATAGTATCTTGCAATATTTTTATATAAGTATTATTATCCAAGCTTTCGCTCCTTTATACTGTAAGAAATCATTTTGCTTGCTTTATTATTTCCTTCCAAGTATCTTTTAATCCTCTTATTTCCTCTAGTACATCGTTTAATATATTTAAATCTTTCTTCATGTTGGCCTGGAGAAGCATATCATATATATATTGATATATAATTTCAAAATCTTGTGCTACGGGATATTTGTAATCTAACGTAGATCGCAGATGTGTAATTATTTTTTGTGCTTTTATAAGGTTATTACTGGTTTTTTCATAATTTTTCTCTTCTAAACCAATAATAGCAATATTACAAAATTTAATTGCTCCTTCATACAACATAAGAGTTAATTCTGCCGGTGTAGCTGTACTTACTTTATTATTTTGATATGCAACTGCTGCATTGATTGGCATCTAAATATTCCTCCTACTAAATAAATGTATTTATCATAACATCCCAATCACATACATATGACGGAACATCTATTATGAATTTCCTAATAAACCAGCAAGTGCACTGCTCTGAGACTGCATACTAGCCATAGCCTTTTCCATTGCGGTGAATTGCTTATAGTATCTATCTTCCATATTAGTAAGCTTGTCTTCTAATTCCGCAATTCTTTTCTTCAAAGCAGTCTGCTCACTATCCATTAGTTTATCATTGTAAAAAGTAAATGTTGACCTTACATTAGGTATAGAGCTCATTTTCTTAGCAACTGTATCATAAACATTCTTAACAACTCCAGACAAAGCTGTAATTACTGTATCTGGATCATCTTTAAGTGCAGCCATAAGCTTATTAGTTGCGGATGCATATTCTGCATCATCCTTATCACCGGCGATATGAAGCAAGCCCTTCTCTGTATAATCTTTAGATGTCTGAATACCATAGTTAGCGAAGCTTAAAGACTTTCCAGAACCAGCAGGCACCTCAACACTTGAAGTCATTGCAAGCTTCATTGAATCAATTAAAGAACCTAATGTGCTGTCTCTTCTTAAAATTGAATCTTTTATTTTTGTTTCCCATTTTTCGACCTGATCATCAGACATTTCTGCTTTCTCATCATCGCTAAGAGGGGCATAATCTTTTGCTGAAGCTGCATAGTAAAGAGTATTCATTTCTTTTAATATGGCATTGTAATTTTTCAAAAAATCTTTTACCATATTATAGGTTGCATCAACATCATTTGATACAGAAAAATTAATTTTCTCACCAGTTGTTGATGATCCCTTCAGATTAAATGTTAAGCCATTGGCTGTAATAATGTTTGAGGTACCGGTAAAAGTTACACCATTAACAACAATACTACTATCACTTCCTTGCGTTACAGTAGCATTTACTGTGTCATCCGATCCTCCTACATTTAAACGCAACGCATTTAGGACATCATCAGCTTTATCTTCTGTTCCTGCCTCAATACCAAATCTACTGCTTATACCACCATTAGTTGAACTGATAAAAAGTCTTCCCTGCTTTTCATCATAATTAGCGTTCACTTTTAGATCATTTTTCATCATAAACGCAACTTCTTCTAATGTTGTAGACCCTTTCAATTTAAGACTTCCTGTTTCCTTACCATCAGCATCTGTTAATTTAAATGTAACTTCTTCATCTGCGCCTAAATCGCCAACCAAATCTGATAATTTGTTTATGCTTTTAGCAGTTGTTGTTCCATCAGAAGTTTTAACTACACCACTTGTTATGTAGTGATTACTTGCAGTCTTAATATCAGTTATTGTATATGCTCCATTAACCGCAGTATTATCACCTGTTACTGATACCAGGTTTTCATTAGAAACAGATATCTTCTTAGCGGCATAATTTGCAGACAATCTAAGTTTACTCAAATCATCCGTATATAACTTATATAACTTCGTATTTAAATCTTTCCACTTTTCTTCTTTCCATTCGGACGTAGTTAATTTATCCGTATATTTTTTATTCTTGAGTCTCTGCGCATTAACTAGTTCCTTGACTAACGACTCCGTATCTAAACCGGATATCATTCCTGACATTCTTATAGTAGACATTGTTTTCCTCCTTTATCTAATATGGCTGTCATTTGAATTAGCGTTTCTCATCCACTAATATTCCTGCGGCTTCCCAAATCTTTTGTAAGGTTTTAAAGCTTTCTTCAGGTGGAATTTCTTTTATCACTTCTTGCGTTTCTGAATTAATTACTTTAATAGAAACTCTGTTAACTTCATCATGATAAGAATATTCACATCTTCTTCTGGCTTCTTTTATGATGTTATTTGTTCCGTCTACCAGACTTTTAATACGTTTTGCATTTGCCTCACTTTGCCTGTCATCACCTGTAGAATTTTTTGACAGTTCAGTTGAAGTAGCGTCATAACCATCCCTGGTACTTGTTGACGTTACAGTGTTGATTGCTTGTACTGCTGCCTTTGAAGTTGTTTCAACTTTATTCATATCCGAATAATCAACTGCAGCATTGGTAATCGTACTTATTGCCAATGTAACCACCTCCATGTGTTAAACAATTATCCATATTATTTATATGTTATATCGGCAAACCACAAAATTAATTAACACCCCTTGTAAAAAATGTAATATGACTGGTAAATTTCAATCATACTCCCTTACTCCATAAGTCTTTTTATTATATCTACAGATATATTGCTATCTGCCGCTTCTTTGTTTGCTTCCTGAATCTGTAAATATATCTCCTTACGGTAGACTGGTATAGCTTTCGGTGCATTAATACCTATTTTCACCTGGTCTCCCTTGATCTCCAAAATGGAGATCTCAATATCATTACCTATAACAATAGATTCATTTACTTTTCTTGTAAGGGCTAGCATTAACTCTCTCCCTTCTTCTGTTTCAACTGCTGAACATGGTCATATATATTGTACTTAATTTCATAGTCAGCATTTTCAGCTATTATCTGTACTCCCTTTCTGGTATCTGCATTAATTATCATGGGAGCTTTTAAGTTAACCGATGTCTTTGCTATATCAGCAGGTACAGTCATTGTAAGAAGAATAACCAGGTTTTCATTATTAACTTCTCCAAGGACTTTTAATACTTCATCTTCAACAATTGGATTATAATCATGCTTGATATGCAAAGGGTTAACAACCGGAATCGCCAGACTTGTTTCTTCTGTGCTTTGCAACCATGATATACTGAATTCATTCGATTCTTCTATATCGTAAAGGATGGTATAGCTTGTATATCTTTCAAATCCCATAATCCCATTGGGGAATACCACTATCTTTTCCTCTTCAATGTTGACTTCACCAAAATACTTTGTTTGTATAAGCATAACAATCTTGTCCTTTACCTCTCCGAATGATGATATTTCTAATACTTTGTTTTAGCTTCTTATAACTATTAATCATTTAAACCTTTATTAAAGAAAATCTAGCAGATTCGATCTTACTACCTTTCCGGCAGCATTTAGGGATGCCGTATAAATAGTTTCTGCTGAATTCATTTTTATATATGTTTCTGCTATATCGGCATCTTCATTATTTGACATCAATTCTTCAAAGTCAACCTGTTGGCTGGATAATCTGTCTTCTGTAAGATCAAGTCTAACAGAACGGGTACCAAGATCTGCGACAGCTGCATTCAATTGATCCTGTGCCCCTTTGCTTCCTTTAATTCCACTGTTGAATTTAGACTGCATGATATCTGTTTTTAATTTAAATTCTGTTTTCAGATTAACCAGCTTAGCATTTAGTGTATCAATCTGAGTTTGAGTTAAACTCTTATCTTCCAGTTGTTTTTCAACCTCAGCTATACTGTCTTCTACGGATTTAACGTCGTTAACCGCTGTTAGAATCTCATCAATTGTTCTTCCAATTTCATGATCAAAGGCATCTTTTCCTTGAGTGTTAACCGTCAGCTTCTGATTAAAATTGATTTCATATTGAATCTGCTGATCTTTTTGCGTATAGTTTACATATTTCGTTGTATCGGGATCAGAGGATTTGTCAGTACATTCAAAATAATGCTCAGGCCTCAAATCTCCTTGAACAAATTTACTTTTTTCATATGTTACCGATATATCACTTGATGCTTTCATTGCACTATATACGTTATCTCCAAGCACCATTTCTCCGGTATCAGTTATATATTTTATTTCATCGGGTCCAGCTACATAAGCGTTGGCATCAGCTGAAGTAACCCTCGTAATAGTGAAATTATTGGGAGCTCCTGTAACATCTGCACCATTAATTGTAATTTCAGGATCTACTCCATCTAAAGTACCATATGATAATTTGATTCTATGAGTATTTAGTACTGGCGGAGTATCTGTTTCAGGGTTATATGTTCCTACTTTGGTAAGGGCATCAATATTTTCCCCTGTAAAGCCCTCCGTAATACCGTATTTAAGAGTGGTATTTTCCTCAAAACTCATTGTAGTATCAGTTTTATAGCCAGTAAATACATATCTTCCGGCATAATTGGCATTGCCTTCCTGATATATCTGCTTCTTCATTTCTTCCAGCGTCTTTGCGATACTATCTCTATCAGACGCTGTTAATGAGTCCGTTGCTCCTTGTACACAGCTGCTGTTAATCTTAGTCAGAATATCATTCATATTCTTCATAGCTTCTTCCGTAACATCCATCCAAGATCTCGCATCCGGAATATTTTTTTCATAATACTGGTTTAATTCTGAAAGATTTGTTCTCAGCTTTAATGCCCTGACCGCAACAATAGGATCCTCAGAAGGACGTTGAATCTTTTTTCCTGTGGAATACTGCTCATCCAATTTACTTAGTAGATTTTTATTGCGATTGATGTTATTCATCATATTATTAGTCATCATTTTATTAGTTATTCTCATATTCATACTCCTCTCTGAAATATTTAAAAACCTTTCAATATTTCAATAGAAACATCTAATTTATACTCAGCTTATACCCCTGTATCATTTATTAATTTGTCATAAATCTGATTCATAACAGAAATGGCTTTAGCTGACAGATTGTAGGCATTCTGAAACATTACAAGATTCATTGCTTCTTCATCTACATCTACACCGGATACAGAAAGCCTTTGATTACTGATCATTTTAAGAATATCCTGTTGGTTTTTTGCATTATCTGTTACTTTCTTAGAATCAACTCCTATTTCCGCTACCAAGGTCTGGAAGAAGGATTCCGGTGTTCCTTGTTTGAACATTGCAGTATCACTTTTTAAAGCATATAATTTATGTGCGATATTGCTGTTTTCTACACCATCAGTTATTTTAGAATCGGATGTCGCTATTTTAGAAGGGTTTTTATAAATCGTATCAGAAACAGTGAAATTATCAGCTGTGAGGTAGCGATAAGCTGCGGAATTCGCCTCTGCATCCAGATTATATTCTGCGCCTGTTGAAGGTACTGTAGCACCAAAGAAGTTAGTGCCCGCATCTCCGTTCAAATCATAACCACTCTTATGCAGCGTATTGAATTCCATAGCAAAGGTACGTACCAGCTCATTCAACTGCCCCATGTAATAAGGTATTCCCTTGTAGTCAACACCCTCACCAATTGATACCGACTGCACTCCGGTAGTTACACTTGGAGGATTTTCCAATGTAAAGGTGTATTGTAAATTACCTGGTGTCCCGCTTACAGTATAACTTGTATACTTACAAACCTGATTATTAATAGTAATATTCCCTTCGCCAGGAATATTCAGTTTTGAAATATCATTAATACTGCTATTTGTAATTGTTATGACGTTGTCACCAGGGGTAGCATCTGCGCTTGCATCCCAAGTTCCTCTTAGATTTTCTCCATTATTTCCGTCTCTTACCTGAAATAAAGATTTTAAATAAGAACCTGATATGTTGTTCTGAAAGCTAAAATCATTTCCATTATTCCACTGAATGTCGTAAAGACCGTCTACATCATTCTGATTAGCCTTTTCTTCTCTGGGAACTACTTTAAGAGTGTTAAAGTCGTTTGTGTTAACTAAGGTCTGTCCCTCAATTTTCACCACATAGCTGGTAACACCTACACCTTGACCAACAACATTCTCACTCACAGAAACATTCACAATCTCAGACAATTCATCAATCATGTTGTTTCTCTGATCTCTAAGATCATTGGCTGTTCCTCCGCCAGCTTCCAGTGTATTAATCTGCTTTGTTACGCCTGCAATCTGCTGGGCAAGAGAGTTTATTCTATCTACCTGGGTCTTTACTTCAAAATTACTCTCTTCCTGAATAGCTTTAAGACTATTTGCCATTCCGTTAAAATATTCTGTTAGGTTTTTAGAGTAATTCACTAACTGTGTCCTGGTTGTTGCGCTGGAAGGATCCTTTGTCAAGTCTTGTATACTATCAAAAACAGAATTATAGGAAGTTGTAAATCCTTTTACTGATACTTCATTAAAGTAATTCTCTATCTCTGTTGTATAATATTGTTTCGCATTATATTCACCCGTAACCGCACTGTATTTCCAATATTTCAGATCATAATAGCTGTCTCTTACCTGACTGATGCCAGTAGCGGTAACTCCGGCTCCAACCATACCATAAGAACTATTTACCCTTATCGCAGTAGCTGCTTTCTGATTTAAGACCTGTCTGCTATAACCGGTAGTCTCCGTATTGGATATATTATGTGCTGTAGTATTTAAAGCAGCCTGATACGTATATAAACCGGAAGTTCCTATGTTAAGTCCAAAAAATGTTGATGGCATGTTTTCACCCCTTCTTCCTCATGTACTAATATCATTAATTTCCAAATAATCGAGTTGTGTATTAATTATAATCTAGTTACAATATGTTCCAGCATCTGATCGATTACTGTTATAAATCGAGATGATGCATTATAAGCATGCTGAAATTTAATAAGATTTGTCAACTCTTCATCTGAAGATACTCCCATGATAGCTTGGCGCTGATCATCAATGTTTTGAGCCATAACTGCCTGATTCTGGCTTATGGTATTTAGCTCATCGCCTCTTGTTGCTATCTCACCGGTAAAATTAGTGTAATAATCCTTGAAAGTACATACAGCAAGACTATTCGGAGAAAGGGAGGCAAATGGTTTATTCCATAGCTCCGATAAGGCTTGCGCTGCCTTCATGTCAACTTCCTTTGCATTTCGATCTGCATTTAGAGGAAGTTTTGAATAGTTATTCTTTATTTCAGAATTTATTTCTATCTCGCTAATTGTAAAAAGAGAGTATATATCACTAGGATCTTCTTCTATATATATTTTAGTTCCAGCAGGTAATAAGGCTTCATCAGGATTAATGGAAGGATCAGGATCACGATATCTGTCCGTTGACTTCCTGTTAAACAAGGCTTCTCCCTGGGTGTAATCAGGATAATCCATACCATAAGGTGCATTGTCTGTATCAAGAACTTTGAAAGTAGAACTTCCAACGGTAACTTCCTTATTAGGAGAGAAGATTTCGTTAATAGAAGTTACAATACCATGTATTAATTGGTCAAACTGAGCTTGTGCTGTCATTATAACTGATACATTAACATTTTTATTGTATGCAGCTGCCTTTGTTTCATAATCAGCCAGAGCTGCATTATAGTCAGCATCGCTCATGCCTGTAGTTTTCACCGGTTTAACAGGAATATCAGTATAATTCCCCTTCTCTGATCCCCTTGCAACCAACAGTCCCTTCAAAGAACCAATATCATTATTATTCTCAGTCGTACTTGGGTTGTCCAAATTGTATACATCGCTATTAAGTGAAACCCATACAGGTTTAAGAAATTCTGAAGTATCACTTACTTTTGCATACCCCATTTTAAAAGTATCAGTTTCCGTTACAAGCGGAACTCCTTCCGCCGTTACGGTAACTACACCATTAGCGTTTTCTTTATATGTAATATTAATCAGTCCGCCTAATTCGTCTAAGAGATTATTACGTTCATCTCTAAGATCATTGGCATTTTCTACACCATTACTTTCATATAAAGAAATTTTCTGGTTTAATTCTTTTATCCCGGATGCTATTTCATTGACCCTGGATATCTTATCCATTATTTGAGTGTTTAAATTAATCTGATAATCATTTAACTGTTTATATATTGCTTGTGCACGTTCCAAAAGGCTCTCTGCATTTTGTACTAATGTAGCTCTTACTTCAATTGCATCCGGCTGTTTGGCAAGTTCTTGCACTGAGGTCCAAAAGTTACTCATGGAATCTTGAAAGGCAACCCCTTCTAATTCTCCAAACATACCTTCAACCTCTTGCACCGCCTCATACTGTGACTGATAAAAGGCTTGTCTTCCTACCTCTGTCCGATATGATTTATCATAAAAGATACTACGTACCTGTCTTACGGTTTCTATCTCAACACCTAGACCGGTCTGTAGAGTAGATATATGGTTTACTCCCCATTTCTGGTAAGCAAAATCCGCCATCACCACCTGTTGTCTTGTATAACCCTTGGTTCCAATATTAGCCAGATTATGGGCAGTAGTGTTTAATGCATTCTGGCTTGCTGTAAGACCTGATACTCCTACCTGTAAACTACTTGATAAGCTCATAAGATTTCACCTTCTTTTGTAAATTTGTGTGTTGGATGTTCCCATGCAAATTTGTTATATGCATTACAATGAAGCAATCACTGTTTTGCGTCAAACATCCCCGCCTGACCCTGGAGTACATCCACTTGAGATGCTCCTTTGTTATAGTTGTGATTCCCCGGTGACATCCTTGTACTCTGTATAAAATTCATATTGAATTCTATCATTTCTAGGGATTGTTGGATTAACGATTTGTTATGATTGTTAATATCTACAAGATTTTGAACGGTTCTTTTTAGAGTGTCATGAATTTCAATTAGTTTGTTCTTTTCTGCTGGCTGCTTGTCCATCATTTGGATAACAGCTTTGATATTGATCGTTGCCGGATCTTTGCTAACTACAACTCCAATGTTTTTAATGATCTCTTCACGCTTTTTTTCCAAAGCATTAATATCGTCCGCCAAATGCTGTTCTTTCTCTGTGATAGCGTGAAGAGCATTTAAATCATTCTTTACAATTATCTGTGTTTTCTCTCTTGCCATGGGGAGAAGCTCTTTATAGATCTCACATTCATGGTCTAATGTTGTGATTAATTCTTCAATCAAACTAGCCACAGCTCAACCTCTTTCTAATACGGATTATATGGTTTTCTCGAAGTATCTTTCTAAAATATGGGAAGCTACTTCTTCCATGTTTACATTGTATGCTCCGGATTGCAATTTGTTTTTGATCTCTTTGACTTTATCTTCTCTGACATCCGGTGCCTGGCTAAGAGCCAGCTTTGCTGCCTGATAGTCTTTTGCTGTATTTGATATTTCCAGCTTATCTTTTCCAGCTGCATTTACGCTTTTGGAAGTCTTTTGTATGTTATTAGTCTGATACACTTGTGAAATTTTGTTATATGCATCAATTCTCATTTTATTCACCACCTGTCTAATTACTGTATGCTTATCATGTTATATTTATCGGACGTATGACCTATTATATTAAGAGCAAATTGAATTTTTTTATTATTCATAAGCATTTTTTATGGAGCTTTCTTAAGAAATACCCTTTATTTCAAGGCTTAATTCCAATCTTTTGCAATCCACATAATGTCGTAACAAGGCAAGAAAAGTTCTATGAATCACTTTATAACCTCCTACAATCTCTCTGTTATATTATATACAATATATTGAAAATTGATTGCATTTATATACAGAAACATATTTTAGCAGCTGAAAAGTTAATTCACAGTACTTTATTCACTAATCACAATTTAATTATGTCATTGCTGTTAAAATATATGCCAGCTCCATGCTAATTTTACTGGTGTATTTAACAGCAGCAGCAAGCTATATTCTGCTAAATCGCTAGTTGTAGTCAGCTCAGCTGCCAGATGCTGTTGTCTAACTAAACTTGAAAACTTTACTTAACCGGTATTTAATTATATAGAAATGCAAAAACAGGATTTAGCCTAAGCCAAACCCTGCCTCAATCACATCTACTTTACTGATAATCATTTTATAAGTAAAATAAATGAGTTCTATATTTAACATTTATAATTTTTTAGTACTTCATATCCTTTAAGACATCACAAAAATCAAATGTACTGAAATAGTCCTTAGGAGTTTCTTTTCTTCTAATTAGCTTTACAGAACCATCCTCTTGCAATAAAAGCTCTGCTGATCTTAATTTACCGTTATAATTATATCCCATGGCATAACCATGGGCACCTGTATCATGAATGACCAGCAAATCACCTATATCAATCTTTGGAAGCATACGGTCTACTGCAAATTTATCATTATTTTCGCAAAGAGAACCGGTAACATCATATTTATAATCACAAGGTTCATTCTCTTTACCCATTACTGTGATATGGTGATAGGCACCGTACATAGCAGGTCTCATAAGGTCTACGGCACAAGCATCGAGGCCGATGTATTCTTTATAGATATGTTTCTCATGAATAGCAGTTGTCACAAGATGTCCATAAGGAGCAAGCATAAAACGGCCAAGCTCCGTAAAGATAGCTACATCCTCCATGCCGGCAGGAACCATTACCTCTTCAAAAGCTTTTCTTACCCCGTCACCGATTACCAGAATATCATTAGACTCCTGCTCCGGTCTGTAGGGGATACCCACACCACCTGAGAGGTTGATGAATTTGATATCTGCGCCAGTCTTCTCTTTTAACTCAACTGCCAGCTCAAACATTATTTTGGCAAGTACCGGATAGTATTCATTGGTAACTGTATTACTGGCAAGGAAAGAGTGGATACCAAAGTTTTTGGCACCAAGACTTTTAAGCTTTTTAAATCCTTCTATAAGCTGCTCTTTTGTAAATCCATATTTGGCATCACCGGGGTTATCCATGATTCCGTTGCTTATGGTGAATACACCCCCGGGATTATAACGGCAGCAGATAGTCTCTGGTATTCCCGCTAGCTTATCCAGAAAATCAATATGGGTAAAATCATCCAGATTTATAATGGAATTTAATTCTTTCGCTTTAATATATTCTTCCGGAGGTGTGGTATTTGAAGAGAACATAATGTCTGAGTCGTTAAAGCCCAGTGCATTAGACATCATAAGTTCTGTCATAGAGGAGCAATCCGCTCCGCACCCTTCCTCCTGTAAAATCTTTAATATAAATGGATTGGGGGTTGCTTTTACAGCAAAATATTCTTTAAAGCCCTTATTCCAGGCAAAAGCCTGCTTTAGCTTTCTGGCATTCTCTCTGATACCTTTCTCATCATAAAGATGAAAAGGTGTGGGATACTCTTTTACAATTTCCTGCAATTGTTCTTTCGTCACAAAGGTCTTCTTCATATGGCTGCATCCTTTCTACATAAATTGCCTGTACTTCTAAGTTTCATATTACCACAAACTGCCGGCATTACTAAAAGCATATTCTTTCTCTAATCCGGCCTCCAGCAACATTCTATAAATTATAAAATTCAAGCAAATTTCAGCTTTCGCAAAAATGTTGTTTCATATAAGGAACACTATATTATATCAGATGGAACTTGTCAATATGTTAATAGCCATGAAAGGGCAATTAATTGAGAAAGATTCTCATTGTTTATCATTTTATCGTAAATGGAATAATTTCTTCTACTCTTTTCTTCTCAACTACTGCAATATAATCCTGTATCGTAAGCAATGGAGCTTCTACCAGTATCCCGCCATGCCTGTCTCTTTTGTGATGTGCATCGGAACCTCCGGTTACCGGCTTCTCCCACTTAACTGCATACTCAGCTGCTAACTGGTTAAACAGAGCTTCTTTATTACCTCCATTCATAATCTCAATTGCATCTGCCAATTCAGGTACGGGCTTTAAGTCTGCCAAAAGCCTGCGGTTTCTGTAAGGATGTGCATGAACAACATAACCTCCGCATTCCTTAATCTTCTGATAATGGGTATGCAGATCCATGTACAGGATATCACGGTTTGCAAGAAGCCACTCCTTACCCAATCCATAGATTAAAAAATCCATCCCTTTTATACTCTCTTCCCAGCCAAAAAATACAGAAAGGCCTATTTCCTTCCCTTCTTTTAAGGCCTCCTCATATCCTTTCATAAAACCATCCACCCATTGTTCCCAGGATAATCTTCTTGAAACAGCTGTATTTCCATTATAAAAATGATCGGTAATAATAATCCCGTCATATCCAAGTTTTTTATATAACCTCGCCTGCTCTCTGCCGCTAAAATCAGCACAGGCACTTCCTTCTCTCGTGTGAACATGCGTATCATATTTATATAATTTCATAATTAATCAAACCTTTCTCTCTGTCATCCTATGTAAATAGGCTCCTGCTGCTAGTAACTTTCGTAGATAATCAAATGATGTATTTGTTGATTTCTTTCATTAGTATATCTCCATTACTATGAAAATAACAGTTCTTTTCTTGTATAACATTTCTGATTAATA
The DNA here is from genome assembly GCA_029256725.1 of Anaerocolumna sp. GTDB lineage: Bacteria > Bacillota > Clostridia > Lachnospirales > Lachnospiraceae > Anaerocolumna. The sequence goes on from JAQSXJ010000002.1 coordinate 82,348, forward strand.
ATTTTTTATGAATAAAATAGACACACTGAAATATCCTGACGATAATTCATATTTACTTTTATTTGCATCAAGTATATACTTTGTATAACCTATGCAGGTGCTAATTACTATAATAGATCAGCACTACAAAGCAACTATATGTTATTTACTCCTGTCAGCACCCAGAGGATAACTATAGAAGGCAAGAGGTAATATTACAACAACCAACGGAAAGGATACTATGATGGAGTTAGTTGAACAATTAATACATTTCGGGCTAACCAGGCAGGAATCTACTATATATCTAACACTGCAGGTAAACGGAGAACTGACCGGATATGAGGTTGCAAAGCTGACTGGCATATCCCGCTCTAATACTTATAATGCATTAGCTGGCATAGTTGAAAAAGGTGCAGCTTATGTTATGGAGGGCAATGTAACAAAATATACAGCTGTTCCTTTCGAAGAATTCAGCCGCAATATCATTCGCAACCTTGATAGCATAAGGGAAAAGGCCATAAAAAATATGCCCTCCAGAAAGAAAGAAACCGATGGCTATATTACCATAAAAGGCGAAGAGAATATTCTAAATAAACTTAGGAATATGTTAGAGGAATGTGAGAAGCGTATTTACATATCTGTCTCCTCCCATATTCTTGACATTATAGAAGCTGACCTTAAAAAGCTCGTAGAACGAGACATCAAAGTTGTTATCCTTACGGATAAATCACTTAAGCTGGAAGGCGCAATTATATACGGAAAAGAACAGGTTAACGGTCAGGTCAGACTAATTGTAGATTCCTATAAAGTCCTGACGGGAGGGATCAGTGATAAAGAATTTTCAACCTGTCTGTATTCAAAGAATCAAAATCTGGTAGAGGTATTTAAAGAGATGCTCCAGAACGAAATTACACTGATTCAGATGGCAGACCAAACCCACAAAAATTAATCATGGATTTAAACTTTCAAAGAAGAAATAACTTATACGAGGTTGTTTCTTTTTTTGTCCAGTGTTTAAATTTTAATTAAATGCCTTATACTCCTTACCATCCCGTGCGCGCTTTATAGCAAGTTTGGAGTCTTTCACCTGCCAGTAATAACCGGCGAAAACTTGGTATAATTTGGGTTCTTTAGAGATAAGATGGATAATTTCAAACCAATTTCATCAGACTCTGCTTAAGTTATCCCCCATAGGTTTACCGTGTGTACAGGTACAGAAATTCTTTATTTTCCCCATTAAATATGTTAGAATAGAAATAATTGATTGATTTACGAAAGGAAATAAATGTATGGAACAATATACCGGAAGTCAGATAGTAGTCCTTGAAGGTTTGGAGGCTGTAAGAAAGCGCCCAGGTATGTATATCGGCAGCACCGGCTCCAGAGGTCTTCATCATCTTATATGGGAAATCCTTGATAACGGCATAGACGAGCACCTTGGCGGTTACTGCTCACAGATACATGTAACATTGAAAAAAGACGGTGGAATCACTTTACGGGATAACGGACGTGGTGTCCCTGTTGATATCCATCCTACCAAACATATTCCTACCGCTCGTGTGGTATATACCATTTTACATGCCGGCGGAAAGTTCGGCGGTACGGCCTATAAAGTATCCGGAGGGCTTCATGGTGTAGGCGCTTCTGTTGTTAACGCCTTATCTAAGCGTATGATTGTTGAAATTCATCAGGACGGCAAGATCTATCAGGATGAGTACCAAAATGGCGGACATCCTGTCACCGAACTGGTAGACGGCTATCTTCCGATCGTTGGCAAATGCAATAAGAGCGACACCGGAACTCAGGTAACCTTTTACCCAGACGATACCATATTTGAAACCGTAGAATTTAAAGCTGATACTATTAAGAAAAAACTAAAAGAAGTTGCTTATTTAAATAAAAATCTCTATATCCGTTTTCAGGATGAGAATACCGGAGAGGATGTAATTTACCAGGAAGAGTTCGGTATTAAAAGCTTTGTTGCTTATTTAAACCGTGATACAGAAATCCTCCACGAAGAACCGGTCTATATCTCGGGTCAGAACGGCGATATCGAAGTTGAAGTGGCTTTTCAGTATACCCAGTCTTATACCGAACAGATTAATGCCTACTGTAACCGAATAAATGTCGTTGACGGCGGAACCCTGGTTACTGGTTTTAAAACCTCCTTAACCAGAGTAATTAATCAGTATGCCAGAGAACTTGGTACCTTAAAGGATAAGGACGAGAATCTGGATGGTAAAGATATCCGTAATGGCTTAGTGGCGATTATATCTATAAAGCATCCCGATCCTCAGTTTGAAGGCCAGACCAAAACAAAGCTTGGCAATACAGATGCCAAAAGTGCTGTAGATGATGTCTTTTCCACAGAGGTTCAGAGATATTTTGATAAAAATATAGAAGTGTTAAAACGCGTAATCGATAACTCCATGAAATCCTACAATGCCAGAAAAGCGGGAGATAAAGCAAGGCTTGCAGTATTAAAACAGCTTTCAGACTCAGATGTCAAGACGAAGCTTGCCTCCTGTTCTTCCAAAAAAGCAGAGGAATGTGAAGTATATATCGTAGAGGGTGATTCCGCCGGCGGAACTGTAAAAACTGCCAGAGACAGACGCACGCAGGCTGTACTTCCTTTAAGAGGTAAGATCTTAAATGTGGAGAAATCCTCACTGGAAAAAATCTTGGTAAACAACGAAATCAAGTCTATGATTGCTTCCTTTGGCTGCGGCATAGGTGATGATTTTGATATCAATAAATTGCGTTATGGCAAGATTATTATCTTAACCGATGCAGACGTAGATGGTGCACATATCAGTACTCTCCTTTTGACTTTCTTTTACCGTTTTATGCCCGAATTGATTCTGGAAGGAAGGGTATACAGAGGGCTTCCGCCTTTATACAAGGTTGACTACGAAGCTACTGTGAAAAATAAGAAAAAGAAACAATCAGAATACCTCTTTAACGATTTTGAACTGGAGAAATTCAGAAAAATAAAAGAAAATAAAATATTAGCCCTTCAGCGCTATAAAGGTCTTGGTGAAATGGATGCCTCCCAGCTCTGGGAAACCACACTGAATCCGGATACCCGTGTACTTGCTCAGGTTACCATCAGTGATACCATGGAAGCAGATGAAACTACCTCGCTCCTTATGAGCAATAACGTTCCTCCCAGAAGGAATTTTATAATGGAAGAAGCAAAATACGCAAAGCTTGATATATAGCAGGAGGATTGGTTGAAAATAAATATTTTTTCAACCTCCTGATTTGAACGTGCACCTTGGCGCACAGATGGGAGTCCCAATGAAAGAAACAACGGAAAATATCATACAACTTGACTATTCGGAGGAAATGCGCAATTCCTTTAGAGATTACGCCATAAGTGTAATTATTGCAAGAGCCCTTCCCGATGTCAGAGACGGCTTAAAGCCAGTACAAAGAAGAATATTATTTGCTATGAAGGAGCTGGGGTTAGACCCGCAGAAACCACATCGTAAGAGTGCCCGTATCGTCGGTGATACCATGGGTAAATACCATCCTCACGGTGACAGCTCCATTTATGATGCCCTGGTACGAATGACGGAGGATTATTCCATGTCCATCCCCTTAGTAGACGGACACGGAAACTTTGGTTCTATTGACGGCGACGGCAGCGCGGCTATGCGTTATACAGAAGCCAGATTATCCGATGGCGCCATGACAATGCTTGACCATTTAGAAAAGGGTCTGGTACCCTTTATTCCAAACTTTGACGACAGTGAGAAAGAACCGGTTGTACTCCCAGCAATGATTCCGAATCTTTTAATCAACGGCTCTACGGGAATTGCTGTAGGTATGGCAACTAATATACCTCCCCATAACCCGGCAGAGGTGATTGACGGTGCAATTGCTTATCTGGACAACCCTGAAATCAGCCTTGATAAATTAATGAAATATATACCCGGACCCGACTTTCCTACCGGTGGTATTATCATAAATCAGGAAGATATCCGTAACATCTATGAAACCGGTGAAGGAAAAATTCGCCTTCGTTCTACTACGGAAATTGAAAACGGAGAAAACGGCCGCAAAAACATTATAATCACAGAGATCCCCTATACCGTAGCAGGAAATAAGACCAAACTGGTTGAGAATCTGGTTATTCTTATGAAGGACAAAGTCTTTGATGAAATCTTTGATGTAAGGGATGAATCCTCAAAAGAAGGTATCCGTGTCGTAATCGAAGTTAAGAAAGACCGTGATATAGATAATCTGCTGAACGGACTTTATAAGAAGACTCTTATGGAGGACACCTATGGTGTTAATATGCTGGCTGTAAAGGAACAGCAGCCTATGGTCTTCTCTTTAAAAGCCATGTTGAAAGAATTTATTGTGTTCCAGGAAGAGCTCTATACCAAAGAGTACGAACATCTTCTGGCCAAAGCAGAAAATAGACTTGAAATCGTAGACGGATTAATTCGTGCTACCGATGTAATAGACCTTATTATCGAAATACTTCGAGGCAGTTCTTCTATCGGACAGGCCAAAGCCTGCCTGACCGCCGGAGATATTACAGATATCAAATTCAGATCCAAAGCCTCTGAAAAGCAGGCTAAAACCTTAGACTTTACAGAACGTCAGGCGGAGGCAATTCTTGCTATGCCATTAAGCCGTTTAATCGGACTGGAGATTCTTAAATTACATGAAGAAAATGACGCTTTAAGAAATAGCATAGATAATTACAAACTTATTTTAAGTGACAAGACAGAATTATACAGAGTAATAAAGACCACTCTGAAAGAATATAAAAAAACCTTTAACATTCCAAGAAGAACACAGCTATCCTCTATAGCAAACGTAGATTATGTGGAAGAAGTTAAGATTGAAGACCTTTATATCCTCATTGACCGGTTTGGTTATACCAAGTCCATAGATTCTGTTTCCTACACAAGGCTTTCAGAGGATACCATTAAAGAATATCCAAATATTATTCTTTGCAAAAATACGGACAAGCTCTGTCTCTTTACCGCAGAAGGCAGTATGCATCAGGTCAAAGTATCACAGATACCCAAATGCAAGATTAAAGATAAAGGTGCCTTAATTCATACTCTTTGTAAGGTTGATAAAGAAAATATCCTCTTATATACCTCCTTTGAGCAGCTCTTTGAGTCACAGTTAGTATTTTCAACCAAAGCAGGTTTTATTAAGTTGGTATCCGGAATTGAATTTGAGACTATTCGCTCTACTATCGCTGCTACGAAGCTGGAAGCGGGAGATGAAATTGTAAGTATCATTATGCTATCTGCCAGTGAAGCTCTGGCGAAAGATTCAAAAGTTATTCTTCTAACGGAGAAAGGTGCCTCTCTGGGATTCCAGTTAGATGAGATACCTGAAATGAAGAAAACCGGCAGAGGCGTTAAATCTATCGAACTGGAAAAAGGTGATTCCGTTGTCCTGACAGTTATTCCAAAGCCAGCAGATGAGTATTTCCTCTTCAAGGAGAAAGAATTAAGTATTAAGAAAGTCCGTTTAAGAAAGAGGGCACAAAAGGGGCAGAAAGCGCAACTTGAGAAATAAATATTCTTATTGGATAGGGTTATTCAATAAATAACTCTATCCAATAAATTAACTTCATTTAGCAAGTAACACTATTCGTAACATTAGCGTCAAGCAATAGGTCAATGTTATTTACCAAATTTAATTTTCCAACAACTAATTATTATTAATACGTATATAAATTCTGTATATCTTTATGCTAAAACTGAATAATTAAACTGAATAATTAAAATATATCAAAAAATAACCGCCTGGTTTTAAACTTAGAGTTAATACCTTTTATCGGACTTATGTTAGTCTAATAATTGGTACTCACTTCCTACTTTAAAACCTGGTGGTTATTTATTCATTCAGATTTATCTCGTGATAATACAAGCTTCTAGTTCTAGCATTTTACGATTACTTAAACTTTATAATTTTATCGTGATAAACTTTTCGTGTCCATACTTATATATTTATTTTGCTATTACCATTATCTTAGTATCACTTTATTTTAGTATTACTATTACTTTATTATTAGCTCTACTTATTTATTACTTTTACCCACTATCATTATCCTATCTGCTTCCCTTATCATAAGGAATACCTTCTGCCTTAGGTGCCTGTGAATTTTTAGAGGAAAATGCAAGGATAACAAGTGTAGCGATATATGGAATCATCTTATACACTTCAGTTGAAATAGGAAGTGTCTTCAATACCGGAACAACGGAATATGCGGATGCAAAAGTCTTCATGATACCAAAGAAGAACGCAGCTGCAATAATTTTATTTGTTCTCCACTGGCCGAAGATCAATACCGCAAGTGCAAGGAAACCATACCCTGCTACACTGGCGTTGAAGTTCGTGGATGTCGGTACGATAAATACCAGACCACCTACACCGGCTAATGCACCGGAGATTACAACACCGGCATAACGGATTTTGTAAACATTAATTCCAACGGAATCTGCTGCCTGTGGATGTTCACCGCAGGCTCTCAGTCTCAACCCGAATCTGGTCTTATTGATTACGATACCTGCTGCAATTGCAATTCCTAATCCAATGTATGTTGTAATATAAGCATTTCTGAATAATAAGGGTCCGATAAAAGGAATATCTCCCAGAAAAGGAACCTTATTCATATGAAAAGTATCTTTAAACTGAATCTGCTGTACACCTTGAAGCATTCTAGCTACGAATACAACAAAAGCCGGTGCAAATAAATTCAAGGCAGTTCCGCTGATGGTCTGGTCAGCCTTAAGATTTATAGACGCAAAAGCATGTAACAGTGAGAATATACCACCTGATATAGCTGCTACTAATAAAGCAAGTAACAGAAGGAGCTGTCCACTCATTCTGGATTCAAAGATATGGATGAAGCCGATACCAAAGAACCCACCCATAACCATGATACCTTCTAAGGCTATGTTAACAACACCGCTTCGTTCGGAAAACATTCCTCCTAATGCCACGATTAAGAGAGGAATTGCAAAAAACATGGTCTGCTGTACGATAAAATATAAAATATCCATTATTTTTCCTCCTTTACAGCGGCTGTCTCAGAAGGCTTTCTTCTTATTTTGCCGATGATACTCTTGATTAACAGCGCAAAGGCACCAAAGTATATGATAGTAGAAATAATTATATCTACGATTTCAGGCACGAAATTGTAGAGCTGAATATTGTTTCCGCCTACCGTAATGTGTCCGATAAAGAGTCCTGCAAAGAGTATACCGATCGGATTGGACATACCAAGGAGCGCAACTGATATACCATTAAAGCCCTGGGGAGCCAGTACATCCAGTACCTGCATATACTTACCGGAACCTGCAAGGTAGAGAAGACCGCCGCCAAGTCCGGATAAAGCTCCGGCAATGGTCATAGATAAGATAATATTTCGCTTTGCATTGATTCCGGCATAACGGCTGGCATCAGGACTTAATCCGCAGGCTTTCAGCTCGAAACCAAAGGTTGTCTTATTTAAGACAATATAAATAATAATAACAGCTAATATGGCTATAAATATACTAATATTTATGTTATTTGATTGGAATAACTTATCCAGTCCGGCTTTTGGTATTATGGCGGACTTGGCTACGGGTACGGACTGGCTCTTGATAGGGTCGTATACAAACTTAACGATTAAGATGTTCACCAGATACATACCAATATAATTCATCATAATGGAGGTAATTACTTCATTAACATTCGCAACAGCCTTTAAGATTCCGGGAACCATTCCCCATAAAGCTCCGGCTATCAGAGCTCCGATAAGTGCTACCACCCAATGTATCTCACCAGGTAAAAAGGTCCATTTTACACCAATGTAAACTGCCGCAAAAGCTCCGCAGGTAAACTGACCGGAGGAACCTATATTAAACAGTCCTGTTTTAAAGGCAAAGCCTACGGATAAACCGGTTAATATAATGGGTGTAGACAGATAAAATACCTGTGCAATGCCCACCAGTCCATCGGTAAATCCTCCCTTTAGTATCATTCCGAAAGCCGGGAAAGCCTGCCTGGAATTACTAAAAAGCAATATGATCAATCCGATAAGAAGTCCGGCAGCAATTGCAATAATGGATGCAATAAAATCCTTGCCGCCCTTGCTTAACATAAATTTCCGCTTCTTCATATATATCCTCTTTCCTGCTCTTGGCATAAATCTTTATCACTGTATCTGAAAAGAATTAAGCTCCCGGCCTTTCATTTGCTATTTTTCTTTTTGAACCCGACATATAAAGGCCAAGCTCTTGTACAGTTACCTCTTTGGGATTAAGATCAGCAACAATTTCTCCTTCATACATTACAAGAATACGATCACTGACGTCCATTACTTCATCTAATTCAAGAGAAACTAAAAGCACTGCTTTCCCATTATCTCTTTGTTTAATCAGCTGTTTGTGTATATACTCTGTAGCACCGATATCAAGACCTCTGGTAGGTTGTACAGCAAGTACAATATCCGGATCTCTGTCAAGTTCTCTGGCAATAATAATCTTTTGCTGGTTACCGCCTGACATGCCTCTGGTAACAGAGTCTTCGTCCTGAGAACTTCTGATATCATATTGCTTAATCAGTTTTCTGGCATATTCTCTTATAGCATCAAAGCGAACAAATCCGGCTTTTTGAAATTTGGGCTCGAAGTAAGTCTGAAGCACTGCATTCTGCTGAAGAGTATAGTCAAGCACCAATCCATGTTTGTGTCTGTCTTCTGGTATATGTGCCATACCAGCAAGGCATCTTTTTCTTATGGAATCCTTTGTGATATCCTTACCGTTTATAGATACTTTACCGGATTGTATGGGCATAAGTCCAGTGATACCGTATACAAGTTCAGACTGTCCATTACCATCAATTCCGGCAATACAAACGATCTCACCTCTTTTTACCTCAAAGGAAACGTCATTAACAACTTTCTTATGTGAGCTTTTTGAGCTGACAGAAAGACCTTCTACTTTTAAAGTTACATTCCCTAATTTCTCTTCCGCTTTTTCAAGATTGAAACTAAGCTTGCGACCAACCATCATTTCAGACATGGTCTCTTTGGTGGCAGTTTCTACATCGATGGTTCCGATGTATTTGCCTTTACGCAATACAGAACAGCGATTGGCTACTGCTTTGATTTCATTTAATTTATGTGAAATGAATATAATAGATTTGCCTTCGTCTACTAAATTCTTCATTATCTTCATTAATTCATCGATTTCCTGAGGAGTTAATACAGCGGTTGGCTCATCGAAAATCAAAATTTCATTATCCAAGTAGAGCATCTTAAGAATCTCTACTCTTTGCTGCATACCTACAGTAATATCTGAGATATAAGAATCGGGGTCAATTTTTAGTTTATAATGTTCACTTAACTCTACTATCTTTTTTTTGGCCTCATCCATCTTAAGGAAGCCGCCCTTTACGGTCTCCCGGCCTAAAACGATACTTTCCAGGACTGTGAAATTATGCACCAGTTTAAAATGCTGATGCACCATGCCGATATTAAGATTATTGGCATCATTGGGATTGTTAATCTTAACGGTTTTGCCGTTTATTTTAATCTCTCCCTGCTCCGCTTGATATAAACCAAATAAAACGCTCATTAATGTAGATTTTCCTGCTCCGTTCTCGCCAAGAAGAGCATGAACTTCTCCTTTTTTAACTCGCAGCGTTACATCATCAAGAGCTTTGAAATTACCGAACTCTTTTGTGATATGATTCATTTCAATGACATATTCCATACAGTCCTCCTAAGCTTTCTTTAAAAATGAGGGTACTTAAACTAATAGGTACCCTCATTGTTATATAAGTTGAACTTTAGTTTTCTTCGGTTAAAAACTTATAACAGCTTATATATAGTCTTTATTCGTTAATTACTTAACTACATCAACCTTTACACTTTCAACAGGAAGACCGCTTGCATCTTTAATAGCTGCACCTTCAGAATCAACTGCTGTTGTGTCATTTAAGATAGTAACTTCTTTCTTAACAACTTTATCATAGATTGCTGCATAATCTTCAGCTGTGAACTTAGTAAACTTGGAAGTTTCCATAGGAAGCTCAACGCCTTCTGTTGTAGCATCAAGTGTTACAGAAGTTCCGCCGGGGAATGCATCTCCGTAATATGTTGCTAAAGCATCGTATACGGATTTCTTTAAGTTCTTCATAGAAGAAGTGATAACTGTATCAGACTCAGAAGACTGGTCAACGTCAACACCGATTACTTTTGCTCCAGCAGCTTCAGCAGCTTTCATAACGGAGTTACCAACAGCACCACCGCAAGCAAAGATTACTTCAGTTCCTTCATTATACCAGGAAGCTGCTTTTGCCTGATTGTCAGGTGTAGCATCAAAGTTACCAACATAAGTGTATTTTACATCAACGCTGCCAGCAGCAAGGCCTAACTCTTTTGCTGCATACTCAGCACCCTGTACAAATCCGTAACCATAACGGATAACAGCGGGAACAGCGATACCACCCATGAAACCTAACTTCGTGTTGCCTTCTTTAACGATTGCATAACCAGCAAGGAAACCAGCTTCCTGCTCCGCATAGAAAATGGAGTAGGAGTTAGCAGCAATATCAGCTACATAGTCACCAGCGTGAGGAACACCATCTAAGATAATGAATTTTACATCAGGATATTTTGTCTGAGCGGTATGAACAGGTACTTCGAAAAGGTATCCAGGGCAAACGATAAGTTTTGCACCAGCTTTTACTGCAAGGTCAATGCTTGTCAGGTAAGCTTCATCGGATTTCTCAGTAGGTTTGTAGTATTTGTAAGTTTTGTTGTTTTCTTTTGCATAAGCTTCAACACCTTCCCAGGATCCCTGGTTAAAGGACTTATCATCGATTGTACCGATATCGGTAATCAGAGCGATTTCATAAGTGTCAGAACCGGAATTGTCAGTTGCTTCAGGTGTTGCTGTAGCTTCAGGAGTAGCTGTAGCTTCTCCGGTAGAACCAGTGTTAGTACCATTGTTGTTGTTCTTTGAGCCACATGCTGCTAATGAGAATACTAAAGTCATGGCTAAAGCAATACTTAATGCTTTTTTAAATAATTTCATTTTTTCATTCCTCCCTAAAAATATGTTTTAATAACTTTTTCTTAAATCAGCCGCACCGAGCGACCGCTTTACAGACATTAACTCCAAACCGCAGTTTCATTTCTTTACAGCGATTCTACTTTTATGATCAGCTTACGCAATTTCCAGCGCAATCTTCATCATGTCATGGAAGCTTTCCTGGCGTTCTTCTGCTGTTGTTGCTTCTCCTGTAACGATAGAGTCGGAAATGGTACAGATAGCCAAGGCATTCTTGCCGGCTCTTGCAGCGTTCATGTATAGAGCCGCCGCTTCCATCTCCACGCAGAGAACTCCCATTTTAGCCCATTTCATAGTGCCCTGGGAATCATCATAAAAAGTATCTGAGGATAAGAAATTACCCGCCATATAGTGAATTCCCATATCTTCTGTCACTTTGATTGCTTTGGAAAGAAGTTCATAGGATGCGATTGGCGCGAAAGTGCCGGGCAGTTCAAACTGACTGCCGAAGGCTGAATTGGTGCAGGCACCCATTGCAAAGGCTACATCTCTGATCTTTAAGTCCTTATGCATGGAACCGGCAGTTCCGATGCGGATAATGTTGTCCACATCATAAAAATGAAATAGTTCATAGGAATAAATTCCAATGGATGGCATTCCCATTCCGCTTGCCATAACGGATACCTTCTTGCCCTTATAGGTTCCGGTATATCCGTTCACTCCTCTTACAGGATTTACTAATACAGCATTTTCAAGGTAATTATCAGCTACGAATTTAGCTCTTAAGGGATCTCCGGGCATCAATACGGTTTTTGCGAAATCGCCCTTCCCTGCCGCGATATGCGGTGTAGGTGTACTCATAGTGTTCCTCCTCTTTGCATATTTTAAATCATTGTACACAATCTGTCTATTGTAAACATTCGAACTGGGCGATACTGCGTTTTTGAATGAATAAAGCTGCTTTTACTTAATTTTCTTAAATAAATTGATAAAACAACTAATATAAATAAGTTTACTGCCATTCAATCATTAACAAACCCACTTCTTTTACAGTCAGTCAACGCATTAATAACCTTCTGTCTTTAATCCCTTTACAAAATTAACGGCAGAACTTGTGCCTATTCTTGCACATCCAGCATCTATAAAGGCTTTCAGATCCTCCAGGCTCTTTACTCTGCCGGCAGCTTTAATTTTCACATCCGGTCCGATATGCTCCTTAAAAAGGGTTACATCTTCAAGAGTAGCTCCGCCGGTACCAAAACCTGTGGAAGTCTTAATAAAATCGGCTCCCGCATTAGTAACTGCATGACACATTGCAATCTTTTCCTCTTTGGTCAGATAGCAGGTTTCAATAATAACCTTAAGGATTTTATCACCGGTTGTCTGTTTCAGTAGAGCGATTTCTTCTTCTACTTTTTTGTAAGCACCGTTTTTTACATCCGTTATATTGATGACCATATCAATTTCAGAAGCACCGTCTTCAAGTGCCTGCCTGCACTCAAATGCCTTGGTCTCTGCAGTGTTGTAGCCTAATGGAAATCCGATAACAGTACAAATATTGATCTTATCGCCGTATTCTGCTTTAATACGTCCGATATAGCTGGGTGGCACGCATACAGATGCAGTACCATATTCCAAAGCTTCATCACATAATACTTTTATAGCTTCCCAGGTTGCCACAGCTTTTAATTGGGTATGGTCAACATAACGCAGCATTTCTAATTCTTTCATAACAGCCTCTTTCCCAAACCTTCCTTGAATTATTGAGTATTTGGTGACCAGGAAACTATATAGCCACTGCATTTCTTACTTCATTAGCAGTTTTCAAACACACCCTAAATATTATTCATTTCATATTTCTACAGAGAACTGTGTTTTATGCATAAATATAAAACCATGATACCGAAAGAAATTACGGTTAGTATATGGTTTTTTACAAATTTAAAACATAGATTCAGTAATGTCTTGCAGCTAAAATGAGATTATGTAATATAAAGATAAGCAGCAGAATATGAAACAGTTGCCCATATACAGCATTATCACTATTATCTTTTGTAAGTGAGGGTGTTTTGCATCGTATATACTATCTGTTTCCTTACCTCTATACTATCACTTTTCCCTGCACTGGTCAACAAAATTTTGTGACACTTCTCACATTTTATATCAGAAATTGTGATACTTAGAGCAAAACTTAAGGTGTTAAGAATTATATTGAATATATATCCACAAAATGTTATAATACTAACATAAATTATTAAAAGTCAAAGGGGAGTAACTATGAGCAAGAAGACGGACCGGCTCAGCCGGCTTATTGATATTATCAAGACCAAAAATGGAGCTACCGTTAAAGAACTTGCTTCCCTTTTAGACGTATCTGAGATGACGATCCGTAGAGATCTCGCAGTGTTAGAACAAAATTCTATTGTTAATAATGTATATGGTGCAGCTATTTACAATCCTTCTTATGATAGTCTTATTCAGAAGGAGCATGAGAAGAATTTCACTTCTCAGAAGCAATTCACACCTCAGAAGCAATTCACTTCTCAGAAGCAACTCTCTTCTCAGGAGGAACCCACTTCTTTGAAGGTAAGCTCTTCTCAGACTGAAAACTCTTCTCAGAAGGAGCTTTTTTCTCAAACGGTTCCCTCTTCTCAAATGGAGAGCACCGCTTTGAAAGGAACTACATTTCTAAAGGGTAGCGATTCTTTAAAGGATGTTGCTTCACAAGAGAAATTTATATTTCACAAGGGTAACATTTCCCCAAAAAACAACACTTTTCAGAATGGGAACATTTCTATGAAAGAAAGCAATCCATTTAAGGAAAACAATTCTCTATATGAATTAAACCATGCAAAAAGCACGCAGGATACAGAAAAGAAAAGCATTGGTGCTTTTGCTGCTTCTTATATAAATAACGGTGACATTGTAGTGATTGACACCGGCTCTACTACAGAAATGCTGGCAGAAAATATCCCGGATGATTTAGAGGCTACCATTCTTTGTTATAACGCAAATATACTTAGTTCCCTAAGGTTAAAAGAGAAGTTGACCCTGATATTTTCTGGTGGAAAATACCATCCCACCACACAGATGGTGGAAAGCCCTCAGGGAGTTGAACTTATAAAGA